>CADAEK010000048.1 GCA_902786925.1 uncultured Bacteroidales bacterium | reverse complement strand
TCAATTGTCAACTGTCAATTATCAATTTGTCAAGGGCGATTTGGCAGACAAGAATCTGATTGACAAATTGTTTGCAGAGCATAAGTTCGACGTGGTGGTAAATCTGGCTGCTCAGGCTGGTGTACGTTATTCGATTACGAATCCCGATGCTTATATTCAGAGCAACATGATTGGCTTCTATAACATCCTTGAAGCTTGTCGTCACAGCCGTGACGCAGTCAAAGGTCAAAAGTCAAAAGACGAAGGCCAGCCTCAGACCTCAGACCTTAGACCTCAGACCTATGCTGGTGTGGAACACCTGGTCTACGCCAGCAGCAGCTCCCGTGTGGATAATCCTGTGTCATTGTATGCGGCTACGAAGAAGAGCAATGAGCTGTTTGCCCATTGCTACAGTAAGTTGTATGATATACCAACCACGGGGTTGCGCTTCTTTACAGTCTATGGTCCAGCTGGACGTCCTGATATGGCGTACTTCGGTTTCACCAACAAACTGCTGAAGGGCGAAACCATTCAGATATTCAACTACGGAAACTGTCGTCGTGACTTCACTTTCGTCGATGACATCGTAGAAGGCATCGTGCGTGTGATGCAGGGTGCACCTGAACGCAAAAAAGGTGAAGATGGTCTGCCTATCCCTCCATATGCTGTGTATAACATCGGTGGTGGTCAGCCGGAGAACCTTTTGGACTTCGTGAACATCCTGCAAGAGGAACTGGTTCGTGCCGGTGTTCTTCCAGCAGACTTCGACTTCGAGGCGCACAAGAAGCTCGTCCCCATGCAGCCAGGTGACGTTCCAGTCACTTACGCAGATGCCACAGCTCTGGAGCGCGACTTCGGTTTCACGCCTAAGATTACATTGAGAGAGGGGTTGAGAGCTTTTGCTCAATGGTATAAGGAGTTTTACGGATAAATCTTTCTAGTGGTTCAAGATAATAGTTGTTTTTCTCGGTCGCTGTCGCACTCACTATACTCTGAGTCGCCATCCCAACTATTAAAAAGTGTCTATCGAGAAACCACTGTCTCAGATTATATCAAGAATTTGAGAATTAGAGAATTTTCTTTTGCGAACACGGTTGTGTTTAAGTCAAATTCTCTAATTCTCTAATTCTTGACTTTATGTTAGCCTATATGGAGCCATCCAAGGCTCCTCTATTTCTGGGCTTTGCCCCCAGATTTAAAATAATTTGTTTGATTTCTTGCGTAGCAATAAAACAAACACCGCGCGAGCCCAACTGTCAACTGTCAACGTTTGTAGCAGCGAGAGCAGAGTCAAGCAAACTGTCAACTGTCAATTGTCAACTGTCAATTACCATACACCCCGCATGGCTAACTGTCAACTGTCAACTGTCAACTGTCAACTAACTAAAACCTCAGATGAGTCTCACCAGCCCAGTCGGTATTCACCGTCACCCCCGTGATGGTCGTCGACGACGAACCGATGCCATTGAAGAACGCACACGAGAGCCACGTGATATGATTCTGCTGCATCGGCACATCGAACTGACGGCAGCACAGCTCGTTGCCACTGGCATCGAGAGCCGTCACCGTAAGTGCGATATTGCCCGACAAGTCGTGCAAGAAGGTGTAGAGGTCAAATTGCTTTTCACCCACAGCCGCTACGTCAAACGTCACCGTCTGCTTGCTGCCCACACAACCCAGTCCTGTAGTTGCATCGAAAGCTCCGGAGCCACCAGTATAGTAGAACTGCAGTTTCTTGACTTCCGCAGGAATATCATCAGTGATGATGAACCTGCACAGTGCCACGACACGGTCGAGAGATACCTCATAGTCCACCTGCTCCTCACCGATATTCACCTCACCATAACAAAGAAAGGTATCCGTATAGCCCGTTACATTCGTAAACTGTATTTTCTCCGGATTCGTCATCGTCGGATTGCCATTGGCACTATGGCCAACGACCACCAACTGATAATCGCCCTCTTCCAGTTGGAAGCCCGCCACACCAAAGTTGGCATTGCCCTTCTCCTGGTTCACCTGCTTCAGTCGCAAACCACCCATATCATAGACGGCAAAATTCAGACGTGTGCAGACATTTGCAACCGGTTCCATACCACGAGTCAGACTCGCAAAAGGCGTCTTTTCTATCTCACACACACTCACCCGGAGGTTCCCTTTGACAACAACAGCCCCATCACCATCAGGAACATTGACCTTCTCGCAGGACAGAAGCGCAAGCGTAGCACATATCACGATGAACGCGAACGCCACGCTAAACATCATGATTTTTCGACTCATCATGCCTCGCATGGAAATAATTATCAATTAGCTTCGCTGAGGTTTGGGCGCGACTCGGCATAGTTCAAGTACCCAAGGCACTTTCTTTATAACCTACGGTTAGAAATCCCACAAAATCCATTTCAATATCAAAGGACTTCGTCCTGAAATACTCACACAGATTCCACAGATTTCACAGATTTTTTAGAGCCTCGGATGGCTCTAGGTATTTTTTATTGCTTCGCAAGAAATCATATAAAATCTTGTTTAAATCTTAGGGCAAAGCCCAGAAATGGTAGAGCCAAGAGTGGCTCTCTTATTCGTGTCATTCGAGTGATTCGTGTTCAAAAAAGAATATGATAGTTTTAAATGGAACACAGATTGATGGAGCCATCCAAGGCTCCTCTACTCTATTTCTGGGCCTCGCCCCAAGATTTAAATCAGATTTAGAAAGATTTCTTGCGAAGCAATAAAACAAACACCGCGCCAGCCCCGAGCCGCGCCAAGGCTCCAAAATCTGTGTAATCCACGTAATCTGTGTGCCCAAAAGAAACACGCCGCATGGCAATAACTGTCAACTGTCAACTGTCAACTGTCAATTAAATTAGGCCGCGCCAGCCCAACTGTCAACTGTCAACTGTCAACTGTCAACTAACTAAGATTGTCAACTAAATTAGGCCTCGCCATTAGAAGTTGTCTGCATAATCTGGGAGCCAATCTGCATTCAGCTTGAAGCTACCGTTCACGGCATTGTTGGTGTACATGGCACCGGTAAGCTTGGTGACGCGATTACGCTTGAAGGGCACGTTCTGAACGGTCTTCGAGAAGATCGCCATCCAGCGTCTCGATGGTGACATCTATATCCTGCTCGTCAGTGGCCAGGAACAGGTAGCTGACAGAATTGGATGTGCTTCCTACTGCTGCACTGATGGGCACCGTATTGACAAAACCCGTATTGGCAGTGGCCAGACCCGAGGTGGGGTTGAATGCCTTACCACCAGCTGCAAAGGTCATGCGAACATTCGTGACATTAGCGGCACGACCATCACTGGAATGCACCTCCAGTTTCGCTACGACACGGTTCAGCGTTGCACTGATATCCACCGCACTGGTGCTGTTGATGTCCACCACCTGCGTATAGGCAAAAGTCTCACGCGAGTGGTCACTGGTGTAAGCAGCCTCGGTAGGACCAGTCAGCGTAAACACATCACCCTCACCCTGGCCACGGGCAATTACCACCAGCGTGTAGCTGCCCATAGGCAGCGAGCACTCAAACTCGCCAAACGTCTCGCCCTCTTCCAAGGCTCCCCTCACCTGCTCATGCTTCAGCACCTCCGTGCTACCATTGTAAAATGCCAGCGTGACCGCCTTGACACCCGTGTAGTCAGCCAGATTCTGTGCTGTACGCGTTGTAGGGAAATCCTCCTGACTGACAGAGAAGCCGCTGACATGCACCTTCACCGGTGCCACAGCCACCTCCATCTGAGCATCATTCACCATGTCCTCACTCTCCTTGCTGCATGCAGCAAACAGCAGGACCAATCCTGCCATGAAAAACAATCTTTTCATATTAATTAAAAATGATAGTTGTTAATGAAAAAAAAAGCGATGACCCACCCGGTCACCGCCTTAAATAACAACATAATCCCAAAAATATTTTATATATATGCGTACTTTCGTTCAAAAAAATCAAATAAACAAACAATAAGGTCAAGAATTAGAGAACTTTTCTCAGCGTAGCTAATTTGAGAATTTTCTCCTTCCTTAGACATTTGACATTTGACCTTAGACCTTAGACATCAGACATTAGACATTAGACATTAGACCTTATAATTAATGAAAAATTAATGTTCCAATTAACGGCAATTAATGTTGACTAAACATATAATTATCATCTAATCACTCCATATAATTAATCATTAAAATTTATGTCGAACCCTCCTACATCAGCCATCATACTTCAGACTTCATCCCTCATCCTTCATCCCTCTTCCCTCATCCCTCATCCCTCAGCCTTCGTTTTCGTCAAACAAAGTTTCCTGTCCCAGTGTTTTTGGATTCCGAAAAAGCCCGAAATTACGAAAAGATTACAAAAACAAATAGGATAATCCTTACTGATGATGAGTTTGATTTTATTGGATGAACTTCTGAAAGTGAACTTTCAAGATTCATCAAACAAAATAAAACCTTTATTTATAATAAAGCAGACCAGAGGTCTATCATCAGTAAGAACAAGTTTTCGCGTATTTCGATATTTTAGCATTCTTTCGCAATAAAATCCAGATCACGAAAAAGCGCGAAAAGACGAAAAAGGACAAAAACAAATCGTAGCCTTAATCCGCACATTGCGGAAATAGTTTTCGTTTTCGTTTTCGTTTTCGCCTTCGTCTTCAGCCCTCATCTCACTTCACATAATACCCACCCGTCTTCTTACTACCACGACGTTCAATCAATCCTCTATCCGTCAGTGTTTTTATAATTTTATTCAACGTATCACGAGGTATCAAAAGCTTATCTATGAGAACCTGAGCCTGAACACCTGGAGTGGCAGCAATAAAATCTAATACACTCTTCTGCCTCTCATTTAATGTGCCACTTAATGTGCCACTTAATGTGCCGTTTAATCCGCCATTTAATCCGCCATTTGACAGAAGATTATTTATTATTCAGCAAAGCCTTCCCCATCTCCGTCAGGTAATACTTCTGGGTAGGACTCTTAGGCGAGTCTGGTTGTGTCATGGCAAGAATGCCCATTTTCACTAAGGAAACAATATGCCTTTGCCTATTATTATATTGATTGGTAATGCCTATTTCAGTCATTATCTCCTGAGCAGATTTGGGCTTAATGCAAAAAGTAACAATTCTGCTCTGCAAAGGTGTGAGTTGTGTTCTTAGTCTTTCTACTTGGTTACTTACTTGGTTACTTACTTGATTACTACTTGGTACACTACTTGTACCCTGTCCATACTCCATCGAGTAAATCACGGTCATAAACTGACTGGGCGAAGACTTGAACACAGGACGTCTGTCATCCTTATACGACTCCAACGCCTTCGTCTCGTTGCAGATGCGCTTCAGACCACTACCACGCTTCTCCATATAGTCCAGTTGTGCCATCACGTCTGCCAGCACAGGGTTACGTCTTAACGAAGAAATATCCTCCAGTGGAACATCCTGCACCTGTTGACCGCTATACATACCGCCTGGCGAGGTCACGGCAATCCTGTCATCATAGATGTCCAGATGAACCTCACCGCCCATCACCGTATAGTCCCTGTGAATGAAATGATTCACCATAGCCTCCAGCACAGCCCTTTCTGCATACTCGGGCTTGTTCTTCCTGCCGTCAGGCAGCTTCTCCCACCCTTTCTTTGTGTTCGATTTCACAAAGTTCATTGCCTCACGGAGTAACAAAAGGATATTCCCCTTATACTCCGCATCATTGATGGCATCACTTTTCTCCAGACCATACCACCGTGTACAGTACAGTCGCGACTGACTCAACCAACAGTCATCTGCAAACAGAGCACCCGCATTCGTCAGGTAGCCATCATCCGTCACCAGTCCAAACGACAGCAGATACTTTTTGTCCCAATCCTGTTGCACACGTTCCTTGAACGTATTTGCCAGGATAGCAAACGAATAATCTTCCACCCTTTTATCCGTATGCAATGAGTCATACGTCCTGTTCGTACCTTTCAGCACCAGTCTCACCATCTGCTCTCCTGTTGCCGGCAGACTCTCGTCACCATTGCGAACAAAGGCCACACGCTGACCGTCACCCACATAATAATACGGAGTGTACAAGCCCTCCTTCACCTTCAGCTGAAGCACATGCTTTCCCTCCTGTTCCAGTGGAATCATCTCCACGTCCGGCAGCGGATCCATATAATCACGAATCTTCATGCTGATGGTTTCTGTCACTTGCTGAACATCATCCAGCCCCTTAACGTTACCATCATTGTCTATTCCGAAGAACAGCGAGCCACCCAAAGTGTTGGCAAAAGCACTCACGCTCTTCAGCCAACTCTT
>CADAEK010000047.1 GCA_902786925.1 uncultured Bacteroidales bacterium | reverse complement strand
GTGTAAAAACACGATTGCAAGCAATGTCCATATTATCACCTTCTTTATGATTTTTACCTCTTTCATTTCTTATTTAAGCTGTCAAACATTGTCTTTATCGAATGTGAATTTCCACCTGTTTGGTTTTTTACTATGATATAATGCCCAGGCATATACCCAGAAATCACGAGGGAAAGGTCAACTGATACAACTCCTTAGCGTGAATCAAAGTTCCTGCCCACCCCCTAATTGTCAAGCTATCTCCTTGCATCTTCAATCCTCACTCATCCTCCAAGAAGGGCAATCTTTCTTCAATTTCCTCATGACACATGAAGCAGTCCGTCTGAGTGTCTTCAGCTTTTACTATATCAGGAATTTTCCTTTTGTAAGTAGCAAACGTCTTGATGTCCTCAATCTCTTCGCGACGAGCCTTACTGATTTTGGCAAACGTCTCGTCTTGTTCTATTCCAAGGAACCTGCGACCTAATAGGCTTGCTGCGATGCCAGTAGTGCTGCTGCCAGCAAAAGGGTCGAGAATCCATGCACCAGGCTTTGTTGATGCCATGATGATGCGACTCAGCAATCCCAAGGGCTTCTGCGTGGGATGCTTAGTGCATTTCTTTTCCCAAGGGGCAATAGCTGGCAGGCGCCACACGTCAGTCATTTGTTTTCACCATTGAGTTGCTTCATCAACTCGTAGTTATAGTAATGAGCATCATCCTAAAATAGATGTTTTTAGACGGCTCAATATAGGGAAAATATGATTATCTGGCTTCCCACTCTCTTCATAATGCCTTTCTTCATCATCCCAGAGATAATCTAACACCTCCTTAATAGCTGCTCGTTCTTCATTTGTCAGTAATTGCTCAACAATGAACTCAGACCTGTCGAAGCCAGCCTCTGCAATCCAAGGATTATCCTTCAGCAGATTGATTTTAGCCTCTTCAGGATTGTTTCCGCGAACACGCCCAAGTATCTGGCAGTTTTCCACCTCAATGTTCTCGTTGGGCGCGGTGGTATGACCCTCTGTTGTGAAAATTATGTATTCGTTCATTGGATTTACCTTTCTTTCGTCTTGACAATTCAGAATGGGCAGAGGTTCATGACCATCTTCGACAAAATTAGAGAAGTCCAACTCATCTTTCCAATTGGGAAGTGAACCATCTGGATTGATTGTTAACTCCAAATAATCGCCAAAGCCTCTCTCATAAGGTGGAATCAAGGCGCTGGGAACATACCCGCGAATCTGATACAACGGTTTCATGCTGGCATCAAACAATGTGTATGTGCCATAGTCAATGACCTTGCCCCACATGTGGATATAGCCCTTTTCTTCACTCCAGCCAAGAACTTTGTGCTCGGCCAAATCTACCATCACCTCCAAAGTGCGGTTTTCATTATTGAACATCGGAGGAACAAAATCCGTCTCACATTGTAACTCTGTTGCTAAGCCATCATCAAAGGTTATAAGTTCGTTGCCTTCATCCTCACCGTATGGGATGGATATATGCAAGTATCTGGCTTCTTGGTGCAATTTTCTTTCTAAAGCCTGTTCGTTTGTAGATTCCATATCTCCATAGTGTTTAAGTTACCATATATTTACTTCAACCTTTTTCAGGCCTTCGTACAATTCCACGACTTGTGAATAATTCAGGAACTTCACTCGTTTCTCTATTGGTGAGAACATTGATACATGTAATTTATCCTCGTATTCCTTCTTTCGGTTAGCATCTGCCACAATAAAGAAGCCTGAATTAAAGTCTTGAAGTTCATAGAATTTTGACAGCGAGTTCTTAATGTCGGTTGTATGTTCCACTTCGTAAAAATCAGATGGCATGTGACGTTCATTGAACCAAATGACATCCACCGTACGAGCTTTTCTCTTTAACTCATCGTATGTAAAATCGGGCAAATCTGTTGTGTCCGTTATTTCTCCGAGTTTCCTGTCGATAAAAAGCCTGTTTTGGTCTTGGGCTGGTACATAGGTGGTCATGCGGCGATACTTCCCTATCTCTACGAGCAAGCCCTGATAATAACCGTGACTAAATTGTTCTTCGCTCTGCTTGCTGCCAGGCTTCAATTCAAATTTTCGCATCACTTCATCTCGGCACTCCTCCAACGCCCATAGACCTGGCCGAATTTTGAAAAAAACGGGCGATTGCTGAACTATGCGGCGAATTGACTCTTGTGGAGTTTTTGTTGCCCATGTCGAAGTATCAACTATTTGATACAAATTTCCCAATGTCGCATATCCTCCTTGCTGCCGCAGAGTGTCTATGACTTGTTGAGTCTGTGTATATTTCTTTTCCTTCATAACAATCTATTTCAACAACTTCCTACCTTCATTATCTTCCAACACCTGCATCTGCTGGATGGCTATCTTATTAAGTTTGACGAGCCTTTCGCCCTGAGGCATACCGTCGTTGATGAGCACGGCATTTATGTTCTCCATATTCGAGAGGCAAATGAGCTCGTTGATGCTTGCATAGTCGCGTATGTTACCCTTCTTGTCGGGATTTGCATCGCGCCACTCCTTTGCAGTCATGCCAAACATTGCAACATTCAGCACATCAGCCTCTT
>CADAEK010000046.1 GCA_902786925.1 uncultured Bacteroidales bacterium | reverse complement strand
TGCAATTTGCTGAAGCTCGGAATATGCTGAGCTATAAGCTGGATAAAGTCAAAATTCTTCATATCACTTTTATGTTTTAGTCAAACCAATACTGCATTCGTGATGCAAGCAAAGTCTCAAGGTCTTTTATAGTAGAACTGATCTGTGCCTTCTGCTGCTCTATCAACTCAATCCTCTTTGCAAAGTCTTGCTGAAGAGAAAGAGGGGGAAGAGGAACTATGAGGTTTTCTACTATACTTTTGGGTAATGCCTCTCTTGTCGCTGCTTTACTTTTTGCATGTCTTATGAGATAATTCTGATAACTATCATTAGTTAACATTCGACTTAAATAGACATGTTCTAACACTTTCGTAGGTCTAACAATGCAAACATGCTGATTGACTCTTGCAGGTAACAAATGATTAGGGACAATGCAGCAACGAGCAACAGATGCTCCTGTAATATTCAATAACACATCATTTGGCTTTATTTCTACATTCTCTAACTGCTTTGCTTGGTTTTCATCGATGAATGCGAGGTCCTTATAACTGAAACTGTTATTATAAATGTTAAGGCTTCTGATAAGTGTTATGCCAGTCTTTTTATATGACTCATTACCACCTCTTGGTGTTGCCCCAGAACCAATTTTAGAACACACTTCTCCCATTTTCTTCACTTCCCATCCTTTTTCGTTTTCGATGGGGTCACCAAACATATCATAGAATATGCTTTGAGCAAGAGCATCAAGGTCACTCAACTGAGTATATTGTTGATATTTGCACCATTCCCAATAGAACTTAACACATCCTTGAACTGTGGAGAACAAAAATAAAAATACAAATATTTAGGATATATTTTCTCCTTTTGGGGAATTATAAGTCCCATAAAGCCACCAAATGCATATGGCATATCGTGCTCAATAAAAGCAACTTTACCAAGATGCTGCTTACTTCCATTTGACATACACATGAAGATAGAATCAGCTTTTAGCTTTTTATCTTCAGGGATACATATATCAGAAGAAATATACTTTAACTCATCCAAATTTAGTGCATTTGTAGCTAAATCTATGTTATTTGAACGCAAGACAACATTTTCAGAGAAACTAACTTCATCTTTCCCTGAATATGTAAGCCCTCTTTTAAAAGTAGCAACCTCTCCTAATTTCTTATATGTCCAGTTTTCTCTCATGCGTTTTCTTTATTCGTTTCACATATAATCTTTGCCATTTCGTTAAGCGACAGGCATTGATTACGACTGATTGTAACCCGCTCATTATGATGCTCCCAAGGGGCAAGGATGAGCAGCTGACCTCGCGCACAGGCTTCCATTCGCGCTCCACCTGGCTTCGCCAAATCTGAAAAACCATTCTCTTGAAGGTAAATCAAGGGGAAACCTTTTTCAAAAGCTGCCCTCATCACGTTCTTCTCTCCTTTGGAGATAGAAGGCGAAACAAGGACCGCTCCCTTATTGGCTGATTCCAAAAATTGGCGAATCTTTTCCTCTATCTCTGCATCTGTCAGCCTTCTGGAGCATTGCACCTGCAAGCGCGTGGGACGCTGAAGCAGGAAGATATTACCAAGAGCAGAGAAGGTCTGTCCTGCAAACTCCACTCCTCGCTTAACTCTGAACAAGTCAGGATGCTCGCGCTTCATCAGCAAGCGTCGTGGGTTGTCAGCAAGGTAGTTGAGCCAAGTGTCAAGCTGCCCAGAGCGCAGTAGCAAGCGGTCATTATAGCCGCGAGCAAAGAGCATGCCGTGTGTACGGTCTTCACCTCGGCGGTCACGTTTTGTTTGTTGCGTTACTTGGGTTTCAGTTTGTTGCGTTGCCAACGCGACATACGACACAGGAGGCAAGCCAAGCACCAGCTCGCGATAGTGGCGATTACAGCTCTGCTTGAAGCCACGAAGCGCCATCCCCAATGGCTGCTCCATCTTCTCCCTTACAAAGAGAATGCCATGCAGATGGTCAGGCATCATCTGAAGGGCAAGCACCTCCACCTCAGGATGGTGGGATGTTGTTGCCCACCATTCGTCAGCAACACGTTGCCCTAATGCTGAGAGCTCCATACGAGGCTCATCAGGGCTGCCAGCTTCTGCTTCACTCCTGCCTATAACCTGACCAAAGAGAGGCCTGCGCCCTTCTGTCACCATCGTTATCATATAGATCTGACGATTGGTGTAATCGTGCCCCACGCAACGGCGAAGCATGGAGGCTTTCTTCTCGCCTGCGAAGGCTTTACGGGCTTCAAAGGTCTCTTTGTTCATAGGCTTCTTTAAGTCACTTTTCCTCCAACATCTTATAAAGTTCGCTATAACCCTTCAGGTAATCGCCTTCTGTCTTTTCAAGACGAGTGAGGATATCCTTTACTGGTTCATACTCTACCTTCTCCCGCTCTATCTCCTTATACTTATTGATAGAAAGGTCGTAGTTGTTCTGGCGAATCTCTTCTACAGGAACAAAGAAACTCTGCTCCTTGCGAGAACGAGACTCCTCTGCCTTAAGGTTATTGAAACGAGCTACTACATCAGGAATGTCATTCTCGCTGATAGCACTTCGCTTATCGTCAAGACTGAAGCCATCAGCCTTCATGTCATAGAACCATACCTTGTCAGTACCGCCAGTATTCGTCTTTGTGAAGACAAGGACTGCTGTACTTACTCCTGCGTATGGCTTGAAGACACCACTTGGCATAGAGATGACAGCACGCAACTGCTGATTATCCACCAACTCCTTACGAATGGCAATATGGGCCTTGCTGGTGCCAAATAAAACGCCATCTGGAACGATGCTGGCGCAACGGCCTCCTACCTCCAAAGAGCGGACAAACTGAGCAAGGAACAGGAGCTCTGTCTTGCTGGTATTGGCATAGGCAAGGATATTCTTGTTTACATTACCCTTATCAAGGCTGCCTGCAAAAGGTGGATTAGCCATAATGAGAGTATAGCAACTCTGATCGTCATTCTGTTCTGACAGGGAGTCGCGCCAAGCCAGGTTAGGGCTGCTGATGTCATGCAGCAGCAGGTTCATGGCGCCAATACGGAGCATCGTCTGGTCCGTATCGTAACCATTTATCATGCTTGTCTTTATGTGGGCTAAATCATCGCTGACAAAGAAGGATTGTTCATAGTTTTCCTTGATATACTTGACAGCTTCCACAAGGAATCCAGCACTACCCATTGCAGGGTCGCAGATATAGTCTCTTGGTGTTGGCTTCATCATCTCTACAATCATGCGAATGATGTGGCGAGGAGTTCATATACATCACCCATAGCATCACGATTGTTCATATCGAGGGCATCAACGCCATCAACAACCTTTGACAAAGTACGAGCATTAGGGATAAGGAATATGGCAGACTTCATATAGCGACTGTATGCACTTTCCTCACCAGTTCCGATATGCTTGATAAACTCAAACACGCTTTGGCGAACAATCCTAAACATGTTGTCAGAACCAAAGTTCTTGAATACATGCCAACGAAGATTCTCGTATGGAACACCTTTCTTCTCTTCCTCTGAAACAGCCTCTGGATTCACCCACAGCTGCCCATCAAGGAATGTAGGATTCTGAATCTCAGCACCCCAATCACGAGCATTCTCTTCCTCCTGCAGCTGCTTATCATCGAGCAACTTCATGAAGAAAATATAGGTCATCTGCTCCAATACTGTGATGGGATTGGTGATACCAGCCACAAAGAAGGTATCCCATATCTGGTCAATCTTGTTCTTTATCTCGCCTGTAATCATATCTTAATAATTTGTCAGTAGAATATATCGCCCACAAAAATACGGGATATTTAGGAGATGATAAACTTTCAAGGAGGAAAAAATGATGTGATGGCTGGAAATAAATTACTGACAAGGATGATGTGAATGGCATATGAGGTGCAAGTGGATGTGCCATTATGTCAGCAACGCTGATGACATAACGGGTTTTGCATATATTTTGTGGATAGGCATATTGTTATATAACAATTTTTTATCTAACTGAATGATAGCAATTTATCTGTACTTTTGCAGCAGAAATTTCTAATCGGAGTTTCTGCTGCATTCTTTTTTAGATGTCAGTCAGCAGTCAAAAACTTGGCATGGCTCCGAACACGAGATGAAGAACGCCTATCTATATCATCGTGTAGTGCAAGAGGGCAATTTGATGCAGTAAAAAAAATGATCAATGTATCAAACCCAGACCTTCAGGGTCTGAATCGCAACACCCACCTGTGTGTGGATGTGAAGACGCTGTTGCGCATGGAGCGCATGGCGAAGTTGAACAAGCCGTACCCGGGTGTGTTGACTCGTGACAGCGAGGAGCATTTCACATTTGTGGAGATAGCCACTCCGACGAACGGCAAGCGCAATCCCCATGTGTTCAACGGGCAGTACGTCACAATCACTCGTAAGGATGATGGCTCGTATCGCCCTAACTTGAAACAGATGCCAGAGCTTGGCGCTAACCTGAGTGTTGACAACTACGCCTTCGAGGTGTACCGTGAACTGCGCCAAGGACTGAAGGGCCTCATAGAAGAGTAAGTAATCACGGCCAATCTGTTCCAGTTCCAGTTGTTCCAATTAAAATTTGAGGGACAAACACCCCTTTTA
>CADAEK010000045.1 GCA_902786925.1 uncultured Bacteroidales bacterium | reverse complement strand
ACCCCCAATTATTTTCTATCGTCTTCTTGACAAAGAACATTGCTTTCTTCGGGTCGTTCTTCAACTTATCAATAATGAGAATATGCAACGACCACGGGATCATAAAGATACTCTCAAAATCGTCAATAACCCCTTGACGATTTACGGGCAAAGAATCGTCAACAACCCCTTGACGATTTCCAAACACCTGATTATAAAGACAATAGAAATAGTGCGTATACTTTATTGTGGTAGGCGACAAGCCCCTTTTCAATCCCAGAACATGCCTCAAGTCACGGCTGACATTTTCGTAGAAATGGGATCCATACCTGTTTTCATATTTTCGCCTCTCAATGTCCTCTCCTACTGACCAGTAGAAGCGAAGCATCTCATCGTTTACCTTTATCGAAGCCTTTATCTGGCTAGATCGGTAGCGCTTGGCAAGCTCAGCTATCCACTGAGCATATTCTTTGTCAAACGGCATTGAGTCCGAACCGACAACTATATTCTGTAATTCTTCTTTCATATCTTATTCTCTTTCAAAAGGGTATCACAATCTGTGACATCCACATTTGTCGTATTATCAGTTAGTAAGTATTCCTTACCACCTGCCTCAATCTCCATTAGCCATTAATCATGAACCCCTGTTTCTCTCAGAATAGTTGAAAGTGAAAAGTGAAAAGTGAAAAGTTAATCTGACCCTTGCTTTGAGGTTTTCACAATGGATGCAAGCATCCTCAGTAATTCTTTATTGTCAGCATCAAGTGAGGAGTATTCCTCATCGTTGAAGTAACCTGCGGAATGAATCACGTCAAGCCAGTAGTCTGTCTCGCCAGCTTCCTTCAGAGCGATGTTCATCTTGCTGATGAAGTCTTTCTTACTTTGTGCGTACTGGCCCTCACGCACGTTGGCACCTATACTTGTTCCGCTGCGCAGAAGTTGCTTCGACATCACAGTCTCGCCTTTCTTCTCCTTCAGGAAAACATAGCAATTGACCATCGTCTTCCTCCTCCTTGCAAGGCATAGATTAAGCAAGCTTATCTCTGCTCTTGCTTCGTTCGTCGGTTGGCAATCCTCTTGGCGAAAGCCAGACTCTTCTCACCTACTATGCTCTGCGCAGCCATCACTTTTAACTTTTAATTCTTAATTCTTAACTAAATTATGCGCATCTTGCCGTCGGGGGCTTTAAATTTCAACTGGTGACAATTTGTCACCGTTTCATTTCCCTCACCTACTATGCTCTGCGCAGCCATCACTTTTAACTTTTAATTCTTAACTAAATTATGCCACTTGGCGCCCTCCACTAGCACAGCCCCTTTGCCTAGCAACTTACGCTCAAGCAAAGCATCAACTACTCTATGTTTGTAATTTCCTTCCATACAATAATTTACACCCTACATTCGGGAGTTTGGCGCAATTCCGTTCGGGAGTTTGGCTGCAAAATTAACGTTTTTACGCCATTCAAATTGCATTTCTTATCAATTATTACTCCTTACCTATTAAGTATTTGCTGTGAATTTCATCATCCCTCTGCCTTCGTTTTCGTCAAAACATCCCTCACACATCAGCCCTCAGACATTTGACATTTGACATTAGACATTAGACATATGTTCCAATTAACGGCAAATTAATGTTGAATAAACATATAATTATCATCTAATCACTCCATATAATTAATCATTAAAATTTATGTTGAACCTTTCACTATTGAGCTGCAGCCCGAGCCGCGCCAAGGCTCCCACTATTTCTGGGCTCTGCCCCTGGATTTTCATTTTTTTTTGAGTGATTTGACTTCGTCGAGCTAAAGGTTCTTGCGAAGCAATCCCCCAGCAAGAGCCGCCTACTGCGGCAATCTCTTTTATATCCTACGGATAGAAATCTATCAAAAATCTATTAAAAAAATCTTAGGGCAAAGCCCTGAAATGGCAGAGCCAAGAGTGGCTCTCTTATTCGTGTCATTCGAGTAATTCGTGTTCAAAAAAGAATATGATAGTTTTAAATGGAACACAGATTTATGGAGCCATCCGAGGCTCCCACTATTTCTGGGCTCTGCCCCTAGATTTAAATTAATTTGTTTGATTTCTTGCGCAGCAATCCCCCGAGCCGCCCGAGGCTCCAAAAATCTGTGTAATCCGCACCCCGAGCCATCCGAGGCTCCAAAATCTGTGTCATCCACGGAATCTGTGTGCCCAAAAGAAACACGCCGCATGGCAATAACTGTCAACTATCAACTGTCAACTGTCAACTGTCCCCTCATCATCCACCCTTTATGCCAAATCTTCCATGGAATCATCCATAACACTTCACTAGGATAATGTTTTACCATCATCATCCAGCGGCTAAATGAATTCCGGAACTTGCCATCATTCCGTTCCTGTCCAAAATTCCCTCCTGCCATCATTTCCGAAAGCAAAAACATCCCTTCCTTTTCATTGGGTTCGCATAAAAGATCCGATGTTGGCATACCACACACTTCCCTCATCACCCACATCATCGCTGCCGCAAACTTTCCGAGCCCAATGCATTTCAACACATTCAACGTCATTTCCCTTTTCTCTGCCGGCAATGCCTGCAGAATATAGAAATAGTCAATAATATGACGCAATCCTATACCCTCCTCTATGAGATGATGAAACGAATGCGCCAACGAGAAAACAGCCTCAAATTCAACCGACGGTACACTGAATCCCAAACAAGACTCGTGCCATCCATTGGATGGTTCACGTCGAGCTAAAATTTCTTGATGAAAGAACCTCTGCAATTTTCTATTACCAATAGGATTATATAGCCAAGATGGATGCACATGCACCTCAACTTCCACATCATCAAAGATTTTGGCTTCAATATGGTGCCATGTAACATGATGCACATCATACTCACTACATAGACACTGCATCAAATCCTTTCTATGTCCATTCATCACCCACAAATCGATATCTCCGTACTGCCTATGAGCAGGATGAGGATACAGTTGAGCCGTACCCACACCTTTTAGGACACATGATTCAAATCCCTTTTCACGGAGTCGTTTTGTCAGTTCACCAGCTCTCTCACAATGCAACCGATATGTCGCCTCCATCATCTGCACCATCCCTATCCATTGCAATTTCAATGTATGGGGTGGTAATTGTTCCTGAGGCAGTCGAGCAATGCCATCCAGCAAAATCCCAATAATCGCTTGCCTCTTGGCCTCCTTAAAAATCTTCTCCCATTCATACGAAGAAGGCACACGAGACAAACAATCCCGCATGCCTAAGGATACTTGCAGCAATTCTATATAAAGATCCGTCTTATTATTTTGCATATAGCCATTAGGTGTTAGTACTGCCACCTAATTATTCTCTAATCAATCCTTTCATTGCAGCCTTTGCAATCTCCGGATAATCAAAATCTTCAACATCACAGAGCGGCAATTCCACAAAATTCATACTCATCACATCCGGGTTCATTGATTTCTTAGATTGTCACCACCGGCACCTTCTCCCAGCATATATTATCCGCTGCGGTTTTCACATCAACAAACTTAAAGTCTTTTAGATAATATCTTAGTTTCTCTGCTGCTCCCTTCACCCCAACGTAACTCTTGAATTTTCGTTTTAAAGGCAAGCCTTCCAACATAGGCTGTCCACCATCCAGGTCTCTTGGGTGAATGTATGACAAAAGATAACCCACATTACGTGTAACGGGAAATCCGTCATCGCCCATCACCACATTTCCAGCTTTATCATGCCAAACTCGGGGAACCATATGATTAGCATAGCCATTGGCACACTCTGCACTCCATGATTTCAACAATCGATAAGGCACTAGCCTAAAATATCCGCCACCAGAGAAAACGATTTTTTTACCTAGAATTGTTTTTGTAGTTACAGGGAACTCCTTCATCTCCACATCTCCATGCTTTATGAGTGAAGGGACTGGCGCTCCGAATCCTGCCATGCCACCATGGGCATGATGAGCGGGGAATACAGAACAATCATATTTAATGCCTAAGTCTGCAAGAATATCATAAGCCCACGACTCACTCTCCCGGATGGAGAAGCCTGGAGCACGAAAACACTCAATAGGTTGTCCTGTAATATCTTGAAGCATTTTTATACTAGTCTCAACATCTTTGCGGAACTCTTCCGGTGTTTGCTGCCACACCAACTGATGATTCATGGTGTGTGAACCAATCTGGTATTTTGCGGCAATCTTTTTCACCACATCCGGGTAGGTCTTTGCCACCCATCCAATAATAAAAAAGGTAGCTTTCGTGTTGGTTCGCTCCAAAATATCAAGAATGCGGTCCACATTTTCATATATGCGCACTCGTACTTTCCCCACTGCGCTTCTGTACGGGTGTTATCAAACGCAAGCAGATGGAACCATTCCTCTACATCAAAAGTAAGTATATTCATTTCAATTGTTCTTTTGAATCACTCAGTTCTTAACCAAACTCCATTTCTTAACACAAGTTCTACGGAATATAATTATCCATATATTTTGCGATTTGTGAAAAACATTGTACCTCCTCTCCAATCAATTACAAAGTGGTATATACAATAATCACTATGCTCACCGAAGACAAAGTTACTGAAATTTTTGATATGTCAGATAAATTCTGCAAGTTTTTTTACCTTATGTCCAAGAAATATGCCATAGAAGCCCATGGTTCAGAGTTTCCATTTGCATTCAAACTTGCAACAGACAAACAGCACCAAGCCGATTGCTAGTGCTGATGCCCACAAAAAAAGGGCTGACCAGCATTCCTGCCAGTCAGCCCCACCAATTCTCAATTGTCAACTATCAACTGTCAACTATCAACTCAGCCTTCAGCCCTCAGACATTAGACTTTTGACTTTTGACATCTTACATCAGACATCTTACATCTTACATCAGACATCTTACATCAGACATCACGAAGTTCATTACCCTTCATCACCGCTGCCATCCCCTGCGGGAGGATTGTCGCCCTGTCCTGAGCCTGTCGAAGGATCACCACCTGTCTGAGAACCACCATTTCCTCCGTTTTGGTTTTGGTTTTCGTTTTGGTTAGAGGAACCACCACCGCTCTGGTTTTCGTTAACGTTATCGTTACCGCTTGCGGTATTTCCGCCGCGCTGCGAAGTTCCATTCGCCACACCAGGCTGCAGATACGCCCCACCGGTGTTAATACCACCGTAGCTGTTCGCGCTGGTCACCAAGGCTGCACTAGTCTGGTAGCTTGCCAGAGCCGCATTCTCCACGTAGAAGAACTGTGTGCTCACCTTCAGCTGTCCCTGTCCGGCCTCACGGCTGTGAACCCACGCTGCGGCACCTGCCAGCAGCACTGCATTCATACCTAGGAAATAACCTCCAGCACCCTGAACCGAGGTGAAACCCTCCTGACCGCACACGTTCCACAGTGGTGTTTCATCTATTAGGTCCATCACCACCCTGTTCGGTGTCAGTGTCGCACGCGGGATGTTGGTCACGGGGTTCACCGTCTGCCGTCCCAGAAAGAATGTCAACTGGTCGCCCACCTGCCATCCTGCGTTGTTCGCTATGATGGCCTGACAGAACTGCCCCACCGTGGTCTGGGTACCTATCTGCAGGCTGCCCAGTGCGAGGTCGCTAACCACCACCCCGGAGCCGTTCACCGACATCCCGATGCTTGGCAGCGAGCCGCGTGTAATCTGGTA
>CADAEK010000044.1 GCA_902786925.1 uncultured Bacteroidales bacterium | reverse complement strand
CTATCTGCGTGATGCACGCCAAATTCTGGTGCAAGACCTCTAACGAACAAGAAAACTGACTAATAAATATCCTATTTCCAACCAAAACCAAAGAAAAATCCACTTTTTTCGAAAAAAGTTTGGAATTTATTTGGTGGTTACGCAAAAAGTCCGTACCTTTGCACTCGCTTTCAAGGATATGACACTTGAATAGTTGGAACAGAGGTTCCGTAGCTCAACTGAATAGAGCATCTGACTACGGATCAGAAGGTTGTGGGTTTGAATCCCGCCGGAATCACTAAGAGAGGTATTACATACCTCTCTTATTTGTTTTTTAGCATTTTCCACATACTTTTAGCGTATATAGTGAATAATTTCCCAGAATTATTTGTATCTTTGCACCGTGAAACGATGCGAGACTGCTTTCGCTCGGCAATTCAAACTTGTTTGATTGCTCTCGCTTAACCGCAGCCTTGCACCCGAAAAAGTAAATGAAATAACGATTATGGCAACAATAGTATTACAAGTTCCTGATGAGAACCTTGTTTCGAAAGTGAAGCAGGCCTGTAAGATGTTGATGGGTGTGGCTTCTGTCAAGGTACAGAAATCAGCTCCTAAAATTGATGACATCACTAAGACTGCCCATTACAAAGAAGCTATGGACGATGTCAAGAACGGACGTGTTTATCACGCTAGTAGTGTAGACGACATGTTTAATCAAATTCTTGGCTAATGTACAGTATTGATTATACTCATCAGTTCAAGAAGGATTTAAGAAAGTGTGCCAAGAGAGGCTTGGATATAGATGCTATCAAGCAAGCCATTACGATTCTCTCAGAAACTGGTACACTTCCAGACGAGTACCGTCCTCATCAATTGAAAGGCAATCATAAAGGGCAATGGGAATGTCACATTCAGCCAAACTGGTTGATGACCTGGGAACAGAACGATAAACAACTTACGCTTTTGTTCCTTGAAACTGGCACCCATGCTGATATATTTGGATGGTAGTTTTAATCTCCAATAGACCATAACTAATGATGAGACGAGAAGATTAATAATTGAGAGGCTTTCTTTGCTTTCGAGCAGAGGGAGTCTCATTGTTTTAAGCCAATTAGAAATAATTAACAACCATATGCGCCATATTTTACCAATTTTGAGCGTATATTAAAATGTACGATAACATAATCAAAGCAAATATGAAGAAAACCATTACAACTATTTTTCTGGCCTTCGTTGCAATAACGGGTTGGGCACAAGTAAATGAGACTTTTTTTCGCACAGACTCGGCATTCATTATCGGAAAGATAGTTGGTGTAAAGACTGAGGTTATGCCTAAGCAGGTATACGTGGAATGGAACAACGCCTTGACAGATATCCCCAAGGACAATATGGTCGATATAGCTGCGGATGGTAGTTTCACTTGTCGGATGCAGTTGCAGCACCCTGTTCTCAACACGCTGATATTCTCGGAGAACGGACAAGTGCAGTACTACCTCGTGCCTGGTGAGACACTGCACATGGAACTGAGGCAAGATGCCGATGGGCGTTGGACTTGTGGATACAATGCAGGGAGTTCGGCAAGAAGAGTTGAGCGTCTGTTAAAAGAAAATCTTTATTTCACGAACGAATATCGTATGATGCTAGCAGACAAGAGCGATTTGAAACACCACACTGCCATTTGCGACAGCCTCATTCGCACAACCCTCGACAGAGTTAATGCCTTGGCTGACGCCAAACAGTTCACTTCATACGAGCGGCAACTGGCTCAAACGATGGCCACAAGCATGATTTGCGCAGGCTTCCTTTTCAAGCACGGCTCATTAATGCGCGAAGACCTGATGCGTGCGTTAAGTGACAGCACATTCAATGCAGAATTATGTGCCCCCGAAAACTATGCGCCGCTGAAGTATTTGCCTTTGAACGACCCCATTCTCTTTGTCCCTTACAGCTATTCACGATTAGTAGGAAGTCTGTCCAAAACACCCGTCTGTGCGTTGGCATCCTCTTTCTTGTATTATGCCCAAGAGCAGCAGTTACTGCGTCAGGCCATGAACCGCATGATGGGCGACGAGGACAACCTGCTGACACAGATGGCCATGATGCAAGACCTGCCAAGGGGACTCACTACTGCTAAAGAAGCATACGAGCACCGGCTGCAAGCATTGGCAGACACGATGCTGACAGCGGAAGACCGTGTAGGATGGGAAAAAGCCTACGTGCCGCTCGACACCGTTCACCATCGTGCACTAGACGGATTTACACAGCCCGAACTCCGCAAGGAGGCAGAACGTCTCTTTGCCGTCACATTCGACGATTCTTTCACCTATCCCATACCAGAAGGCGACGGCAAGGCTTTACTTGAAAGAATCATCAAACCCTATCGTGGGAAGATCGTGCTGATAGACTTCTGGGCGATGTGGTGCGGTCCATGCATGCAAGCCATTGAGAAAAGCCGCGACCTGCGCCGTAGCCTGAAAGACAATCCAGATCTCCAACTCATCTTCATCGCACAAGAGGACAATCCCCAAACAAACGATACCTACAAGCAATTTGTCGTGGGTAACCTGCTTGGTGCCGACTGCTATCCTGTGAGCCGCAAAGAACTGGATCAATTGGAGGAACTGCTTCAGTTCAGAAATATTCCACATTATATTACCATCTCTCCAGACGGACAAATCTTGCGCAACTCACTCAATTACTTTTCCAATAATTACGATTTGTTTATGCAGCGATTCATTGAAATAAAGGGAAAGTTGTCAAAAATCATCGAGACTAGATATTAATTCGATTCGATATTTGCTTGTATCACAAATAATTCGTACCTTTGCAGTATCTAAACAACTAACTAAGTTAGTAGTTGCAAGGGTATGGAGATGCCCATTGAGACTGGAAATGTTGAAGA
>CADAEK010000043.1 GCA_902786925.1 uncultured Bacteroidales bacterium | reverse complement strand
CAGTCGCAGGTTTCCAATGGAGTTTACAAACTCTCCGAGATAATTCATCAGGACGGCAAACATCTGGAGGCACAGTTCAAGCAGTATAAGTTCTGTTTGGATAAGTATTCGCTTACAGTCGGCTACAACTCTGTGATATTCCCCAGCGAACCTGTGGATTTCGGACTTTCCAATCCTGACGGAAAGCCGTTGCAGTTTACCGGTGAGCTGTCAAAGACCGAAAATAAGGGCATCCAGCTGTTCAGCACTTCCGACAGCACATTTACGCTGCGCTGGTTCAACGACCGCAGTGCCTTCAACGAACATCTGTTCCCATACGGCACGAATATCGACGAGATTTACGAGCAAGTGAACGACTCCGACGACGTGATGCTGCGCTCATATAATCTGCTGCAGATGAAGCTTGGCGTCAAGAAGCACCGCCTGCATGGCGTGTGGAAACTGCGTGGTAAGCAGCAGACCAACATTGCCACCTCGCAGTATTGGACAGAAAGGGCAGATCAGGAAGAATATCAGATTTTCGGTAGCCGCGAGATGGTCACCGTCTATGGCAACGCCTCCTTCCCAAGATCAAATCTGCAATGCTGCTTCTCACCTTGTACCTATCTGAGCGAATATGCCTATGATATTGACAACCACACTTTCGTCGTGCACTGGTTTGACAGCGAGACTATCTCCATAACCACTAACGACAGCGAGGGGCGTCCGTCTGTCACTATATGGGATCGCTGCGGTCTGCCTCAGAATATTCAGGAGGTGTTCGGCACAGATGTACCACAGATGACGAAGGACATCTCACGCTTCATGGTTGACGGCTTCGAGAAGACTTACGGCAATCAGCCCGATTCTATCCACAAGGCTTTCGAGACCTTCGACTTCGCTGTCGATGCTAATGAGAAGAACAACGCCATCTTCCCCGTCCTCATGCGGAATGGCTATGAGGAGGAATACAAGGCCATGAAAGACTCGCTGCTGTCACAGCTGATGCGCGGTGAGATGACAAGCGATGAAGCCGTGAGCCGCTATGTGTTCTGGTTCTATAAAAACTTTGACCGACACACTCAATGCTCGTCACCAACGTTTTGGAACATGACGAAAGATGTTATCGTTGACTACGAAAAACTCATCCCCAAATACGCCCCCGAACCTGTCGGCTGCAAGGTAGATGACGAGACTTATCTGCTGCGTCTGCCGTCGTGCATGGGTGACGTGCCAACCTACGAATGGATGCTGAAGAAAGAGGAAGAGTTCAAGCAGTCAGGCTGCAAATACCTTATCCTCGACCTTCGCGGTAACGGAGGCGGCAGCGACCATATCAGTATGCTGTTTACTTGGCTGATGTGCGAAGGCAAAATGGAGAAGGATGCAAAGTTTTATTATATGGTAAGCACTGAGAACAACCGCATACTGAAGAAGTACAGGCATGATGACGTGATGAAGGAGGCTCTGGTAACCGAAGAAGGCAATCTCATCAACTGGTTGACCGTGCCCAAGGGGAGCAATGAGAGAACGTCACTTGTGAAGAGAGGTGCCATCATCGTTGACAACAACACCGCAAGTGCCGGTGAATCGCCTGTGAGGTGGATTCGCGAATATCCCAAGAGCCGTGTCAAGGTCTATGGCCGTGAACGTACCAATGGTTGTGACCAGACCGGCAATATCAACAAATTCCACCTGCCCCACAGCAATATCACATTGGTGTGCCCGATGACCGTTGATGACATCTTCGAAGAATTATGCAAGGAGAAGAATCCTGGCCACAAACCTGATGTCATCATCCCACTGCCTTATCCTGAAGAGTTGACGGACAATATCGACGAGTGGGTGCTGTGGGTGGCAAAGAAAATGAAGAAATAAACATTTACGCCTGCTTTAGTTTTACGCTTAGGAAAGTGTGACGCTCTGTTGAGAGGGTGTGTCAAATAGACACACCCTCATCTTTTTCTTATTATATGTTCTTGCCCAGCTCAAATGCTTCCTGAAGTTTTGGGTTCCCTTCAATCTCACGGGCTTCATTCACACCACCACAGAAAAGGGTTCCTGCAAGGCGGCTTTTAGGATAGCAAACTCTTCACCCACGAGTGCCAGATGGTCACCAGTCACGGTCATATCCGACCACGGCACTTCACGTATAGAGAACCTTACACGTGGCAGGACTTTAATCTCTATGTCTTGCACGGCAGTATAGAGCCGCAATTTGTCATGACGTTTCCGGTCGTCCGGTTTGAGGTCGGTTTTGGGATACAAAGTGTATGGTTTTTGTCAACCTCCGACTCTTTCTGTGCTAATGTAAATACCGGCATCAAATAGATTTAGGAAAAGGTTATTGATTTCATATTCTTCACTGATAATGAATCCAAATATGTTGAAAAGGAAGATGAGTGACGATGACACAATAAAAAGGGGACTGACACCATTTTAATATATCTTTAGGACCTAAATTCCGCAGCACTTTAGTTTAACTTTCTTTATAAGTTCCTGAGCAACAAAAAGTTGCTCGGGATTTTACCATATCAGATTTTTCACTTACCTTAGTGTTGCAAATAGAAACATGCAAAAATCATCAATGACATGGCAAAAGTAAATATAAAAGGTTGCCCCATGAGTTTCTTTAGGGATGTTGCCAATGCTATAGCAGGACGGATTGTCATAATTCGTTCCAAATCGTCTGCCAGCATCTGTGTGGCAATATTCACCACTTTATAATCACTCGCATCAATGCAAATCGTAGCCTTATCCAACGGGAACCAATTGGTATGGACTTTTTCTGAAACTTTAGGAAAGCCTGTCATGCCGTTACTACGTATCGGTATCATGAAAAACAGACTACATAATAAAAAGATTGTTTTACTCAATTTTTACCATAATTTTACAATAATCTAACCCATTACTTCATCGAGCACCATCTTCAGTACGAAGCCGGTTGCAAAGCCAATGGTGCTAAGGTTGTAGTGTGACCGCTAGAGGCTTTGGAAATCAGTTCCTCAATCCTGTAAACAGGGATGTAAAACTGCACTTACTGGCTGTGTTGACAATCAGTAACACCTTACCTTCAAACTGTGAGAAATCAATCTCATTAGGTTCTTGAATCGGGTGCGAACTCGTTTCCAAATTTCCAGATATAGCTACGCAGGCGTCTATGATACCATTGCTTCGTCTCTTGAAGGAACGACTTCATATCTTCCATGTAGTAATATTCTATCCAACCATGGACATAATCCGTAAAACGTTGCTTCAGCCATAAGAAGCCTTTGCCATTATTACGCTTTGTGATGGATTTAAGTTCACGGACATACTTGTCCTTTCTCTTCCTTGTCTCAACAGAGA
>CADAEK010000042.1 GCA_902786925.1 uncultured Bacteroidales bacterium | reverse complement strand
AGTGTTTGAATCGGTGTTGTTCATAATGATATTTTTAAGTTCGACAATAATTTGATGGTGCAAAGGTACAGCAAAAATCTGATATAACCAAATGTTTTTTGGTTTTTTTCTGGATTTTAGTGCCTAGGACAGTCCCAAATATTTAAATAGCAAAAGGGCTCGCTTCTCAGCGAACCCCTTGCTAATTCATTACTAACCTCAAATCCGCAGATTAATTTGACAATCAGAAATGTCAGAGAAATGCGGGGGTGAATCTATAGTTTCCTCTTCAAGATACGTCATTCGAGGAAATTAAACCCAATCTCCCCCTTACCCCACAAAGCGACTTGAGGCAATACGCCAAGAAACCACTAAATCATGGCATTATCCGAAATCCAACTTGGCATAGGCTTGATTACTGGTGTAAATATTCAGGACATTTTGCCTTGCGGCTTTGATCCATTTAGCCGCTACAGAGACAAACTTGAATACGAATGTCTTGATTCTGCTTGTAGGCTTCAGCCCGAAGTCAGAGACCTTGAGCTTAGAGAAGATGTATTTGTAGAAGTTGTAGATGAGTGCTGTCAACAAGAGGAAAGCTGCATTCTGTGACATGAAAGACTTTGGAAGGTGGCTCCATCCGAATCCATTGTTCATTTCATCGAAGATTCTCTCCTTGCCTCCTCTCCGGTTATAGAAATCCACAATCTCCCTGACCGAGGAAGAATGGTCGTTGGTTAGTATGCATCTATAGGTATATTCACCTTCCCAAAGGTCAAGGTCGCCATCGATACGTTTCTGGCGTTGGATGACAAGACGATATGCCTTGCCCTTCCATTTCTCTACCAGAATGGAGTTCAGTTCGAATTCCAGGTCATTGATCACTTCCTTCTTCCAGCCTCGCAGCGCAAAGATGTCGTCATAGAGAGAGGGGCATCGGTTGGCGCGGATATAGAAATGCTTGCAATGCTTCTCTACCATCTTGACAATCTCCTCTGAACAGGATCCACAATCCATCCTCGCTCGATTGATTTTCAATCCTTTGTCTTCTAGGCCGAGAAACATTCTTTCCAAAGTGTCCTGCTGATGGAACCGCACGTTGGTATTGCCATCACGATTCTCGACTCCGACAATCATGTTATTGATTACGGCAATGCCGGGACCATATCCCTTGAAATGTTTGTAGGTAGTTTTCGCATCATACTTTTCTGTCTCGATGAACTGATGGTCGAAATCAAAGTCATACTCGCCACCCTTTGTCAACTGTCCTGTTGTCAGCAATGCTTCCAAGAGCAGATTATTTAGCTTCTCTGCCTTGTTGAACTCATAAGTCTTGCCATTGTCTGAAGTGTAGGAGACATTGCCTTCGGTTAGTTCTTCAATTGCGCGTAGTATCGTGTCCGAACTGCAAGTACGGAGTTTGGGATGCTGGGACACACAAGGTATAATGTGTTTGCTGAGGTCTTCGATGCAGGTACCGCCACAGAAGTACACGCACATCAGCGAGCGGATGATTTCGCTGTACTGATAGCCGAAAAGTTTGCATCTAAAACCGAGTGTCGAGTCAACAATTCCGCTCAAAACTCGGTTAAATTCGTCCATAATTGGAAAAATTCCACCAAAAGGTGTGATTTTCAAGATAAGTGAAAAATCTGACATGGCAAAATCCTGAGCCGCTCGGCTTTGCCGCTTCGCGCGTCGAAGAACTTTTTGTTGCTCAGGATATTAAAATATGATTAATGTTATAGTGCTGCGGAATTAAGGTTTATGAAAAAACTTCTCGCTTCTATGGCTCTGCTCTCAGCATTGCCAATCGTCGCACAGAACACCTCATCGGGTGGTTATCCCATCACCCCAGTACCTTTTACCTCGGTAAAGATCACCCCTCAGACCTTCTGGGGTCAGCGTCTTGATGCCAGCCGTGAGACCACCGTACCTCTCGCTTTCTCTAAGTGCGAAGAGACGGGTCGTTACCGCAACTTCGAGATTGCAGCACAGCACCTGCAGGGTGTCAACACCGATACCGTTACCGTCGGCGGACTTGCTTTCGACGATACCGATGTCTATAAGACCATCGAAGGCTGCTCATACCTCTTGCAGACCTTCCCTAACCTGAAACTGGCCATCGAGCGCCATGGTCATACAGATATCGTCCCTGCTCAGCAGTACATGGACAGTGTCCTGGCCATCGTCAAGGCAGCTCAGGAACCTGACGGCTATCTCTATACCAGTCGTACCATGAACCCTAAACACCCTCATGAGTGGGCAGGTGAGCATCGTTGGGAACTCGTAGAGGATCTCAGTCATGAGTTCTACGATCTCGGTCACATGGTCGAAGGCGCCATCGCTCACTATCAGGCTACCGGCAAACGCACGTTCCTCGACATTGCCCGTGGTTATGCCGACTGTGTCTGCCGTGAAATCGGTGAGGGTAACGATCAGGTAGTACGTGTTCCTGGACATCAGATTGCCGAGATGGCTCTGGCCAAGTTGTATCTGGTTACTGGCGAGAAGAAGTATCTCGATCAGGCTAAGTTCTTCCTCGACAAGCGTGGCTATACCACCCGCACTGATGAGTACAGTCAGGCGCATAAGCCTGTCATTGAGCAAGATGAGGCTGTAGGTCACGCCGTACGTGCTTCTTATATGTATGCAGGTATGGCCGATGTTGCCGCTCTTACTGGCGATACTGCTTATATCAACGCCATCGACCGTATCTGGAGCAACATCGTCGAGAAGAAGTATTACATCACCGGTGGTATTGGTGCCACCTCTAACGGTGAGGCTTTCGGCGAGAACTATGAGCTGCCTAACATGTCGGCTTACTGCGAGACCTGTGCAGCCATCGGTAACGTGTATGTCAACTACCGTCTCTTCCTCCTCCATGGTGAGTCAAAGTATTATGATGTGCTTGAGCGTTCACTTTACAACGGTCTTATCTCAGGCGTTTCGCTCGATGGTGGCGGTTTCTTCTATCCAAACCCATTGGAGAGCATCGGCCAGCACCAGCGTCAGCCTTGGTTCGGTTGCGCCTGTTGCCCAAGCAACATCTGCCGCTTCATCCCTTCGCTCCCAGGTTACATCTATGCAGTGAAGGATAACAACCTCTTTGTCAACCTCTTCATGGGCAATACCGCAGAGCTTCGTGTAGCTAACCGCAAGCTTACCCTTGAGCAGCAGACCGGTTATCCTTACGATGGTGACATCCAGCTCACTGTCAAGAAGGGTAGTGCTCCATTTGCCATGAACATCCGCATCCCAGGTTGGGTACGTGGCGATGTAGTGCCAAGCGACCTCTATACCTATGTCGATGGCAAGCGCCTCGGTTACTCTGTTTCAGTCAATGGCACTCCTGTAGAGAGCAAGGTCAATGAGGCAGGTTATCTGGTGATCGACCGCAAGTGGAAGGCTGGCGACAAGGTGCAGATTCACTTCGACATGGAGCCACGTGTAGTACGTGCCAATGCCAAGGTAGAGGCTGACCGTGGTCGTATCAGCGTAGAGCGTGGTCCGCTGGTATATTGTGCAGAGTTCTGCGACAATGAAGGCTTCGACGTTCGTAGCATCCTCGTCAACCAGAATCCTCAGTTCATCGTTGGCAGCAAGGATCTTACCTATAAGAAGGACGGTAAGGATTACGCCTTCCCTATCACTACCCTCACTACCGATGCTCAGGTGCTGAAGTTCAATGATGAAGGTGCACTTGAGACTCGTTCCGTCAAGGTCAACCTCATTCCTTATTATGCTTGGAACCACCGTGGTTCTGGTTCTATGGCCGTATGGTTGCCACAGGAGCTTCGTGCTCATTGCTCTGCACAAGTTTCACCTAAGCTCAGAACAGGATATGCCAATCCTATTCTTGACCATGTGTTTACTGCCGACCCCACAGCAGTGGAGTTTGGTGGCAGACTCTATGTGTATGGTACAAACGACTCCGAACAATACGAGCATTCCGAGAAGAATAGTTATGAACTGTAATAAAGAAAATGAATATGGTTAACGTTATTTAGCACATGATGCTAACACGTGCTCTCTTATGGGGGCTTCTCGCCCCCACACCCCTCGGTGTTTTCAGGTATTAGGTTTTCTAACCTGATACACTTCGGGAGAATGCAGGAGTTATTTCTTTGAAGATACATAACCATCGACATAGGGTTTCTCCTGAGTGACAACGGCAAAAGCCTGCCGGATGAGTTTATTTGCTACTGCAATGACAGCGACTTTCCCAGGCTTGCCCTTAGACCGCAAGCGGTCATAACAGGCTCTGCATTCAGTGTTGCATCTTATGGAAGAGAATGCTGCCACGTAGAGCTGACTCCTCAAAGAAGAGTCTCCGTTGCGGTTAATGTGACCTTTGAAATTGACTGAAGTACCGGACTGCTGATAAGTCGGCGACAATCCCAGATGACGGGTGAGTTGCTTGGCATTATCAAAGTAAGTGAAGCCGCCAGTGGCCATAATGAGTGCAGCAGCAAGGGTGATGCCTATTCCTTTTACGGAGGTGAGCAGATCCATCTGTTTCTTGTACTCGGACTTGGCAAGAGATGCAAGATCCTCTTCGAGGTCTTTAACCTGTTTCTCAAGGAATGCGATAGTCTTTTCGACCGATTTCCTGCACTTGGCATCAAAGAACGGCAGAGCCTCCATTGAGCCTTTAAGGTTCCTTGTGGCAATGAGTTGTTTCTTGAGCTGGCGAATGACTGTACGCTTTTGCTTGAGCGTGAGAATAGCATCACTGCGGAGTTTATAGGGCGCAGGCTGCATTTTCTCTCCATAGAGAGCAATCAGACGGGCATCTATCTCATCTGTCTTAACGGTGGATAGCATTGCACGGGCGAAATTCTTCACTTTAAGAGGATTCTCCAGACTTGTCGTGATACCAGCCTCAGAGAGCAGATAGACAAGCAGAGCACTATAATTGCCTGTCGCTTCCATGACACAGTGGTGATCCTCCTTGGAGATAGTCCTGATGAACTCATGAATACCTCTGGTAGTGTTCTTGAATAACTTCGTCTTGCTGTTCTTGTTTGGAGAATAAGCGACAACGAAAGTGTCCTTGCTGACGTCGATACCAATGTAAGTCATAATTATAATGAATTTAAACAAATATGCAACATCGAAACATCT
>CADAEK010000041.1 GCA_902786925.1 uncultured Bacteroidales bacterium | reverse complement strand
TCTGTCATTTTATCACTTCCTCACGCCTAGCCTTCTCAGGTTCTCGCGAGCTTCGGTGTTGCCATTGGCCGCGGCTCTTCGGAAGTATTCCAGCGCTTCGGCCTTGTGTCCCGTTTGGTAGAGCGCTACCGCCATGGTGTTGAATCCGCGCGGGTCGTCCTTCACCGTTTGCATGAGGCGCAAAGCCTCTTCGTTCTGTCCCTGCTGCAACAACTGACTGGCCCGGTTGATGGTCTGCGATAGCCTGAGTTACGCTGGTCGGCCAGGATGTGCTCACGCAGGTACTTGTAGGTCCATCCCCAGCGCATGTCCCGGATGATTTGCTCCCTGCGGTCCAGGTTGGGTTCGGTATCTATGAGGGTAAGTATTTCTTTCAGCTCGCCTTGCGAGATTTCGCCTTCCACATACTTGGTTCCCTTGCCTGTGGCCTCAAGCGCCAGTTTGAGGTCATTGACCTGGTCGCGGAACTCGTTCCACGCCTCACCGCCACTCACGGCTTCGAACAACGAGTCGGGCACATCCACATGCTGCTGCACATAGGTCTTCAATGCTTGTGCACGGGCTTTGGACAATCGTTCGTTGAGTGTCTGCCTGCCTTCTATTGAGGCTAAACCGATAATCTGGATGCAGCTGACTGACGAAGTGCTGTCGGCCATGATGAGACGGGTGATGTCCACTATCTGGTCAAGCACGGAAGCGTTGTTGCGGAAGTCACGACGCAGGTCGGACTTGTTGACGGGGAAATGCACATAAAGCGCGCCCTCTTCCTTGCGCAGGATGCGGGTATCGTCATACGGACGGTATTGAGAGCGCTCTCTCAGCACCGGATGGGTCTTTGACAGGGCTTCGGCCACTCCGCCATACTCGGGCACAACGGCCAGGACGGGATGGAATGGTTCCGGAACGGTGTCTATCTGTACAACAGGCGGCTCTACCGGCTCCACTTTCTTGGTCGGTGCATAAACCAGGCTCAGACCTACTTTAGGCAGCAGGAAAGGCTTGGTATCTTTGGCCAATTCTTCTCCGCAATGATGGCATTCGTACTCTGTGTATCGCGCCAGACCCACATCCAGTCCCAGCTCGCCTTCCAGATAGAGGGAACCTGTCAGATGCCAGATACGCCCATAAGAGGCTCCCACAGCATAGGCATCGCCTTGGCGCCGCTTGGAGCGCAGGTCGCTGTACACGCCAAAGGGGAAGCGCACATTGCCCACGTTATAATGGGTCCAGAGCACGTTGACACCCCAGAACTGACTGTACGGGTCTTGGCGTCCAAACCACTTCCTGAGTTCTGGCATCACCAAGAGATGCCGCCACTGCACATCATCTGCAGCATCATGGGCATCACCACGACGGAAAATGCCATGATTCTTGTCCAGTGCGCTGTGCGACCACGGATTATAGCCTAACGTCATTCCCACAGTCCACTTAGGCGCGATGCGTACATCAGCACTGATGTTTGGAGTTAGGGTCAGGTCATAAAGCAAGTTGTGCCTCAACATGAAAGCATGTTGGGCACGAACGACGGTTGCCACCAAAAATAATAAATATATTATGTGTGTTCTTTTACCCATGATTTACGCAACATGTTCGCCATTCATAGTGGTTTCGAGCGCAAAAATAGCAAATCTATTCTTATTTTAACAACTATTCACTAAATATTGGTTCACTTTTGATATGCCTTTTCTTACAATATGACCAATTATTTTACCCCCCCTAAACGAAATTCATGCTATTTCATGCGCATATACAGCCCAAGAAAGTCACATCATGGGACACCCTGCATGAAGGGCACCGCAAGCCTCAAAATCGGTGTGAGTCACACCGCCACCCCCGGTCTGAGTCACACCGGCACCCTCGGTCTGAGTCACACCGCCTGAGAGGTGCAGGAAGTGCTGTTTGAGAGGTGAAAAAAGAGATAAAATGACGGCGCACTTGGCGCGTATCAAAATAATTAGTAACTTTGCCTTCGTATGAAAAAGATTATTGTTGCAGGCATCGGGCCGGGAAGTCCTGACGACATCACGCCGGCAGTCATCAACGCAGTCAAGGAGGCTGACGCCGTCGTTGGCTACAAGTATTACTTCCTGTTTATCACACCCTATCTGAAGCCGGGGTGCGAGTGCATCGACACTGGTATGAAGCATGAGCGCGAACGTGCTGAGCAGGCATTCCAACTGGCAGAGGAAGGCAAGACCGTGGTGGTCATCTCGTCGGGCGATGCGGGCATCTACGGCATGGCTCCACTCATCTACGAGATGAAACGCGAACGGGGCAGCGACCTGGAGGTGCATTCGCTTCCGGGCATCTCGGCATTCCAAAAGGCGGCATCACTGCTGGGTGCACCTGTGGGACACGACTTCTGCGTTATCTCGCTCTCCGACCTCATGACACCTTGGGAGGTGATAGAACGACGCATCAAGGCGGCAGCCATCGGCGACTTTGTGACAGCGGTGTACAACCCCAAATCGCATGGCCGCTACTGGCAACTCTACCGTCTGAAGGAGATTTTCCTTGCGGAGGGAAGAAGCGAGAACACTCCTGTGGGCTATGTGCGACAGGCTGGACGTGCTGAGCAGGAGGTGACTGTGACCAGCCTCGCGGACTTCGACCCAGAGGAGGTGGATATGTTCACGGTGGTCCTCATTGGCAACTCGCAATCGTACAATTGGGACAACACGTTCATCACGCCACGAGGCTACTACCGAGAGGGGGCTGAAGCTTCCAAAGCAGAGAAGAAGGGGGCCTTAATCATGATGGAGTCCTTCCGCACCATCGCTTCGGAACTGAAAGGGCAAGATTATCCGCTTGACCACAAGTGGGCTTTGCTCCACGCCATACATACCACGGCCGACTTCGAGATGGAGAATCTTCTCCACACGGATAAGGACGCTGTTTCTACATTATATCATATAATTAAGGAAGGCAAACTGAACACCATCGTGAGCGATGTGACAATGGTGACGAGCGGCATCCGCAAGGGGGCCTTGCAACGCCTTGGCATGGAGGCGAAGTGCTACCTGAACGACCCTCGTGTAGCTGAGATGGCTACCTCACTGGGCATCACACGGACTCAGGCAGGTATCCGTCTGGCTGTGGAGGAGCACCCCGATGCGCTCTTTGCCTTCGGAAATGCACCTACCGCCTTGATGGAACTGTGTGACCTTATCCGCAAGGGCAAGGCGAACCCAGCCGGCATCATCGCCGCACCTGTGGGCTTTGTGCATGTGAAGGAATCGAAGCACATGGTAAAGCCTTTCACCGACATTCCGAAAATCATTGTCGAAGGGCGCAAGGGCGGCTCAAATCTGGCTGCCACGCTGTGCAACGCTATCCTCACGTTCGACGATGCGGAACAACTGAAGCCGGGACGGGACTTGTAAGTAATTAAGAATTGATAGTGGGCAATAGTAAGTTCATCATTATGACTAAATTCATCGTTATTGGCATCACCGACAGCCCCAAGCCGTTCTTTCCGCCCGAAGTGCTGGAGGTCATCAGGAAGGGGAAGGTGTTCTCGGGCGGCAAGCGCCACCACGAGATTGTGGTACCATTGTTGCCCGAAGATGCAGAATGGATTGATATTACCGTTCCGCTCGATGCCGTATTTGAACAGTATCAACTGTCAACTGCCAACTGTCAATTGTCCACTGTCATCGTCTTTGCCTCGGGCGATCCGCTGTTCTTTGGCTTTGCCAATACCATCAAGCGCAAGATGCCAGATGCGGAGATAGAGGTATTCCCTACCTTCAACTCCTTGCAGATGCTGGCGCACCGCTTGGTGATGCCCTATCACGACATGCGCATCGTTTCTCTCACAGGGCGTCCCTGGCAGGAGTTTGACCGCGCCCTGATGGAAGGTGCCACAAAACTCGGAGTGTTGACGGACAAGGAGCATACTCCTGCCACCATTGCCCAACGTATGCTTGACTATGGCTTCACAAACTACCGGATGTGTGTGGGCGAGCATCTCGGCAATCCAACCATCGAGAAGGTTTCTGCTCTTTCGTTGGAAGAGGCTTCCGCACAGGAGTTCTCCATGCCTAATTGCCTCATTCTTACAGGCAGTCACCCCCGCAGATGGGGCCTCCCCGAGGAGGAATTCGCGCTGCTGGACGGTCGGGAGAAGATGATTACAAAGATGCCTATACGGCTGCTGACCCTTCAAGCCCTCGACCTGCCCAAACGACAAGTGCTTTGGGATATCGGTTTCTGCACAGGCAGCGTTAGCATTGAGGCACGTCTGCAGTTCCCTCACCTGCACATTGAGGCGTTTGAGATTCG
>CADAEK010000040.1 GCA_902786925.1 uncultured Bacteroidales bacterium | reverse complement strand
TGGTCTATATCACGTCTATTCAAGAGATTGATAGCATCGACTTGGAAAGAAAAACAAAGTTCTTGCCTTTCCGTTCTGAGTTCAGCATTCAGCTCAAGGAGTATATGGAGGGGACTCTTCAGCGAAGGTATCAGACTGCATGCGTCTTTTATTCTTCGAAACGCAAGAAGATTTCCAAGAAGTATTACAAGATTAAAAAACGCTACCTGGATAATTCTTACACACGGGTGGTGATGCTTGATGATACTCGTTTCCGCTTTAAACACCCTTTGGACTCTTTCTCGCATGAAAAATAGCATCCCGACATATAGAACGGTATTCACAGGCATATGTGGCAAAGTTGCAACAGTGATTTTCTTCATTGTTGCAACTTGTTTGTTTTTAGCCTGTGCTCAGGATGATGACGATGCGGGAAAGACACCGGATGAAGGTTCGGAGAATGGACGTACTGTCATGGTGTATATGGTGGCGGAGAATTCTTTGGGAAGCCCTGAGCTAAGGAATGATATCACGGAGATTCTTCGAGGATGGAGAAGCTTGAATAATATTTCAGGAGACCGTCTTGTTTTGTATGTGGATGACAATGGCTTGCCTCGCATCTACGAACTGAAGAAGAACCAGAAGGGTACAGGATTGGCTGATCTCACTCCTGTCTATACCTACAAGGAGGATGTGAATTCTGCATCTGCGGATCAGTTGGCTGATTTCATTCGTTATGTCAAACGCCATTATCCGGCAGAGAGCTATGGCCTGCTGATGTGGTCGCATGCTTCAGGGTGGATTCCTTCTACGTATGCGGGAGATAAGACAAGTGGCAGTTCTGCCAAGAGACGCTCTTTTGGCCTTGATAATCAAAAGAATAGCTTTGTCAATGATGGCTATCAGATGGAAATCAAGGATATGGCTGCAGCGATAGAAGCAGAAGGTGGTGTGGATTTCATGTTTTTTGATGCTTGTTCCATGCAGACGATTGAGGTGGCTTATGCCTTGCGGAATGCGACGGAGTACATCATTGCTTCGCCTGCGGAGATTCCAGGTCCAGGAGCTGATTACTCCACGATGGTTCCTGCGATGTTCCAAAAGGAGAATTATGCACAACAAATGCTTTCTGCCTATTATAATGCTTATCTGTATGATAGTCAGTATGGCGTCGTCATTTCTGCGGTTGAAACGAAGGCATTGGATGCTTTTGCCGCAGAGATGCGTGATATTGTGCAGCGATACAAATCTCAACTGTTGGCCCTGAATAAGCAGCCATTGCTGAGCTATTTTGTCTATGGTTCATGGGGAGTAACTAGCCCTGACTGTCTGGACATTCAGGCTGTGATGCAGACTGTGTTGCCGGAGGATGAGTATGAGCAATGGAGGGAGAAGCTGAATGCATTCGTGACCTGTTTGGCGACGGATTGGTGGTACTCTGTATGTGTGCCCAATCAAAGAGGAGGATCTGGTGGTTTTGTGCTTGTCATCCCTTCACAATGCAGCGGCATCTCGATGGCCATTCCTTTTGAGGTCTATGTCAATAACTCGGCTCGGTATGACTTGTCGTATTTTGCAACGGAGTGGGGACAGACCGTATGGAATGCCGTTGTGGACGAAGGGAGTGAAGATTTGAAATAGTACGGAGAATACGAGGATGGAACGGGTCTATTACGAGGTCGGAAAGCATATGTATAGTGTGCAGGGAACGCCGGAGGTGGATATCATGGCGTTGCTCTCTTCTAGCGAGCCTTTCCGTCTTCAGCAGACTCCCGTCTCGCCTGTTCCGTTGCTGTTTGAAATGTGGGTGGATACCGATGAGGCTTCTGGAGAATCAGGAAGGGAGATTGCCACCTTCGACGAACAGGATTACCACTACCATGTGCGTCAGGCAGAGGATGGTTCATACTATATCGCCATGAATGCCTTGGAGGACCAGGCGGCTTGTGTGCTGGAGGCTTCATCCGACTTTTCGAAGGTTCATGTGCACCTGGCGGGGGGCACTGAGGGGTATTCTACGATGCTGAATTGTGCGCTGATGATGGCGTACGCTTTTGCGGGTGCTGACAAGATGACGCTCTTGATGCATGCGTCGGTGGTGAGAAAGGACGGGAAGGGCTACCTCTGTCTGGGGGTGAGCGGCACGGGTAAGAGCACGCATACGCAGAACTGGCTGAAATATGTGGAGGGGACGGACTTGATGAATGATGACAATCCTGTGGTGCGTGTGGGAAGTGACAACGTGGTGCGTGTCTATGGTTCACCATGGAGCGGGAAGACGCCTTGTTACCGTCAGGTGGAAGCGCCTGTGGGGGCGTTCTTGCAACTGAAGCAAGCGCCTTACAATAAGATATGCCGGTTGGGCACCGTGGAGGCTTACGCTTCGTTGATGCCTTCGTGCTCTGTCATGAAGTGGGATCGACGTGACTATCTGGGAACGAACGACACGGTGGCGAAGATTCTTTCTTTGGTGCCTGTGTTCTTCTTGGAGAATCTGCCTGATGAGGCTGCTGTGCGCATGAGTTACGAAGCGATGACTGGAGAGCCATGGAGACGTTGACGAAGGATAATCGGGTTTTTCTCCCTGAGGTGGTGCGCTTGGTTCGTGAGGGGCATCGCGTGAAGATTCTGGCTAAGGGCTACAGCATGCGCCCTTTTGTGGAGGATGGCAGGGATATGCTGGTATTTGATGTCCCTGGAGCCTTTGCGGTGGGGGATGTGGTGCTGGCTGAATATGCTGAAGGCAGTTATGTCTGTCATCGCATCGTGCGGATGGAAGGTGAGGTGGTCACGCTGCGTGGAGATGGCAATGTGCGTGGTGTGGAAATCGTGAAGCGGACGGATGTGCTGGCGAAGGTGGTGCAGATAGAACGGAAGGGCAAATTGTATGATTTGGCTTCTTCTCGTTGCTGGAGGTGGTACTCCACCGTGTGGTGCTGCTTATTGCCCATACGACGCTATCTGCTGGCTTCTTACCGCCATCTATGGCTGAAAGTGGAGAGGTGGAGCCTGAGGCGTTGAATAGGGAGGTTTGAATAGGATTTATATTCATGCTTCTGACATTCTCCTCAATAGGGAATGGGGAAGCCTAAATAACTGAAACAATGCGAATGAAGAGCGGTTTTGAATTGCGAGACATTTGTGGGGAGCACATCATTGTTGCCTACGGTGCCGAGAATGTGGATTTCACGAAGTTGATTACCCTGAATGAGTCTGCTGTTTTCTTGTGGAGACAGGTGGCTGACAAGGATTTCCAGGAGGAAGACCTTGTGCAGGCACTGTGTGGCGAATATGAGGTGGGGGAGGAGCAGGCCCTGACTGATGTGAGGGGGCTGTTGGCTTCGTGGCGACAAGTGGGTATCGTGGAGTAAGAAGGATAGGCTATGGCAAAAGTACAGATAGAGACCTCGTGGCAGGAGAAGCTCCAGCAGGAGTTTGACGAGCCTTATTTTGAGGAACTGATTGAGTTCGTCAGACGGGAGTATGCACAGGGTACATGCTATCCTCCTGGGAACTTGATTTTCAATGCGTTTAATCTGTGCCCGCTGCCTCAGGTGAAGGTGGTGCTCATCGGGCAGGACCCTTACCATGAACCCGGACAGGCGCATGGACTTTGCTTCTCTGTCAACGATGGAGTGCCATTTCCTCCCTCTCTCCGTAACATCTTCCAGGAGATACGGACGGATTTGGGCACACCGGTTCCTGCTTCTGGCAATCTGACTCGCTGGGCGGAACAGGGAGTGCTGCTGCTCAACGCTACGCTGACGGTGCGTGCGCATGCTGCTGCCAGCCATCAGAAGCATGGGTGGGAGCGCTTCACGGATGCGGTCATCCGCTTGGTGAGCGCTGAGTGCGAGCACGTGGTGTTTATCTTGTGGGGCAGTTATGCACAGAGCAAGGCGGCGCTCATTGACAGTACAAAGCATTGTGTGCTGCGGTCTGCACACCCCTCACCGCTCTCTGCTTATCGGGGCTTCTTTGGCAATCACCACTTCAGTCTTTGCAACCAGTATCTGCAACAGCATAATATAAAACCTATTGATTGGTAACCGTATGAAAAAGATTTATTTAGCAATTTTTGTCTCTATCTTTGCTTTTGGCGTTTCTTTCGCTCAGAAAGCATCGAAATCCGTTACTATCTTTGGCGATAGCTACTCTACGTTCGAGGGCTTTCTTACCCCCGAACATAACCTCTCGTGGTATTTCCTCGACCGGAAGCAGCGGGACAATGATGTCATTGCGGTGGAACAGACATGGTGGCACCAGCTTCTGAAGAAGAATGGCTGGAAATTGTGTATGAACAACTCGTACAGCGGTTCTACCATCTCCTCGTCGGGCTATGGCGGAGCTGACTATACTGACCGCTCGTTTGTTACTCGTGCCACGAATCTGGGCAATCCTGATATCATCTTCATTTTTGGCGCGACGAACGACTCGTGGGTGCCATCGCCTGTGGGCCAATATAAGTATAGCGGATGGACCCAGGAGGACCTCAAGTCTTTCCGTCCCTCATTGGCGAAGATGCTGGATTATATGACAAAGCGCTACTTGGGCGTGGAAATCTACTTTATTCTCAACAGCGAACTGTCTGATGCCATCAACGCTTCTGTCTTCACCATCTGCGACCATTACAAGGTGCCTGTCATCGTGCTGCATGACATTGAGAAGAAGCAGGGACACCCCTCTGTGGCGGGCATGAAAGCCATTGCGGAACAGGTGGATGCCTTTGTGCGTCCAGGGAATGTCCAGAAACTGCAGACTGCTGTCACAAAGATGGTTGAGCCCATCAAACAGGCCAAATCCTCAAAGAAGAAAAAATAAACTGATGATGAAGAAATCTCTATTGCTGCCTCTCCTGCTGCTGATGTGTGCCTGCTCCTTGCGGGCACAGACTTCCGACTCCCTGATGGCGGCTCATCTGCGAGCGAGGGGCGTGAATATCTATGATGGCAATTCTGTCCATCTGCTCACGACGGGGCATGACAAGTTTGAGGACCTCTTTGATGCGGTCCGCAATGCCAAGTCGTTCATTCATCTTGAGTATTTCAACTTCCGCAACGACTCCATTGCCGGACTCCTCTTTCATCTTCTGGCACAGAAAGTGGCTGAGGGAGTGGAAGTGCGGGCGTTGTATGACGCCTTTGGCAATGCTTCTAATAATCAGCCTATCAAGACGCACATGCACGATTCTATCAATGCGCTGGGCATCAAGCTGGTGAAGTTTGACCCCATCCGGTTCCCGTGGGTCAATCATATCATTCCGCGCGATCACCGCAAGATTGTGGTGATTGACGGGCGCATTGCCTACACCGGAGGCATGAATGTGGCGGATTACTATATTGAGGGCATCCCGGAGATTGGTGACTGGCACGACATGCACATGCACATCGAGGGTCCGGTGGTGAACGAACTGCATCAGATCTTCCGTCACATGTGGTACAAGGCCACAGGCGAGTTCCTGCCGGATGCCAAATACTTCCCCTTGGGACAGCCTCAGCCGGAGAATCAGCGCCTCGCTGTCATTGACCGCCATACAAGGATTACCCCGGATGCCATCCGCGACCTCTTCGCGGAGATGCTCAATACGGCACAGCATAAGGTGCTGCTCATCAATCCCTATTTCGTGCCTACCCATCGGGTGCGCAAGGCTCTGAAGCGTGCCATCGATAGGGGAGTGGATGTGCAGATACTCCTCTCTGCCAAGAGTGACATACCGCTCACGCCAGAAGCCTCCCACTATGTGGGCAACAATCTGGCCAAGCGTGGTGCCAAGGTTTATCTCTTCCATGGAGGGTTCCACCACACCAAAATCATGATGGTGGATGACCGCTACTGCACGGTCGGTTCCAGCAACATGGATGCCCGTTCCTTGCGTTGCGACTACGAG
>CADAEK010000039.1 GCA_902786925.1 uncultured Bacteroidales bacterium | reverse complement strand
AATGAACTGCTGCGCTTCCCTACCCGAGACGGACATCCTACGTCATTCGTCATGGGCGACAAGCCATACATGGAGCTTTCAGTGGGCATCAGCAACATCTTCAAGATTATCACCGTGCAGTATGTGCGTCGCTTGAGCTACAACGACATGCCTGACATCTACGGAGGCGACAAACTGCATAAAGACGGTGTGCGCTTTGCCATCGACTTCACATTCTAAAAATATATTGTTCAATACGAAGCATTTCCACTGCTACCACACTTAGCTATCCTATATACCTATGGAGAAGAAAGGGGCATTGACGCCCATGATGAAACAGTTCTACGACCTGAAGGCAAAGCACCCCGATGCGTTGCTATTGTTCCGTTGCGGAGATTTCTATGAAACTTATAACGAAGACGCAACGGTGGCCGCAGACATCTTGGGCATCACACTGACGAAACGTAGCAGCGTGGCAGGTACATCGGCCAGCGGAACAGCCATGGCAGGGTTCCCCTATCACGCGTTGGATACATACCTGCCGAAGCTGATTCGGGCAGGCAAACGAGTGGCTATCTGTGACCAGCTGGAAGACCCTAAACTGACCAAGAAGCTGGTGAAGCGAGGCATCACAGAACTGGTGACGCCTGGTGTGGCAATGGCTGACAATGTGCTGAGCACGAAGGAGAACAATTTCCTGGCTTCCATCCATCTGGGGAAATCGTCGTGCGGCATTGCCTTGCTCGACATCTCGACAGGCGAGTTCCTTTGTGCCGAAGGTACAACAGACTATGTCGATAAGCTATTGGCTAATTTCGCCCCTAAGGAGGTGCTCTTTGAACGTGGAAAAAGGGGGATGTTCGAAGGGAACTTCGGAGGACGTTTCTTCACGTTCGAGTTAGATGACTGGATTTATACCGACGACGCGGCTAAGAAGAAGTTGCTCGCACATTTCGGCACCAAGAACCTGAAGGGATATGGCGTGGAGCATTTGAAGAATGGTGTCATTGCCGCTGGCGCTATCTTGTTCTATCTGGAACAGACTCAACATACACACATCTCACACATACGGAGCATTAGACAGATTGAGGAGAACCGTTATGTGAGGATGGATAAGTTCACGGTGAGGAGCCTTGAGCTTCTGGGAACGATGAACGAAGGAGGCAACAGTCTTTTGTCGGTCATCGATAAGACGGTAAGCCCGATGGGTGCTCGAATGCTGCGCCGATGGGTCGTCTTCCCCCTCAAGGATGTGAAGGCGATTACGGAACGGCAGAATGTGGTGGAATACTTCTTCCGCAAGCCCGAACTGCGCGACAGCATTGAAGAATTGCTGCACCAGATTGGTGACCTCGAGCGCATTGCCAGCAAGGTGGCCGTAGGACGTGTGAACCCACGCGAGATGGTGCAGCTGATGGTGGCGCTGAAGGCGATAGAGCCGATCAAGGAACTCTGTATGCAGACGGACAGCGAAAGCCTCCACAGTTTGGGTGAACGTCTGGATGCCTGCATCCCTCTGCGTGAACGCATCGAGAAAGAACTGAATCCCTCACCACCGATACTCGTGAACAAGGGAGGCGTGATTGCCAATGGCGTGAACGCAGAACTGGATGAACTACGGAACATCGCCTACTCAGGGAAAGACTACCTGCTACAAATTCAGCAGCGGGAGATTGAGGCTACGGGCATTCAAAGCCTGAAGATTGGCTTCAACAACGTGTTCGGCTACTACATGGAAGTCCGCAACACTTACAAGGACCTTGTGCCACAGGAATGGATTCGCAAACAGACACTGACACAGGCGGAGCGCTACATCACTCAGGAACTGAAGGAATATGAGGAAAAGATTCTTGGTGCGGAGGAGAAGATTCTTTCACTCGAGATGCGTTTGTTCAACGACTTGGTAATAGATGCCGCCAACTACATTCCGCAGATTCAGCAAAACGCTACGCTGATAGGCCAGATGGACTGCCTCTTGTCCTTTGCTCTCGCTGCAAAAGAATACCGATACAATCGCCCCGTTGTGGATGAGAGCCTCATCATCGACATCAAGCAAGGACGTCACCCCGTAATCGAACGGCAGATGCCTGTAGGTGAGGAATATGTGGCAAACGACCTCTACCTCGATTCCGATAAGCAACAAATCATCATTCTGACAGGCCCTAACATGGCTGGTAAGTCGGCTTTGCTGCGACAGACCGCACTCATCACCATCATGGCGCAAATTGGCAGTTTTGTGCCTGCCGATAGCGCCAGAATTGGCTTGACGGATAAAATCTTCACACGCGTTGGCGCTTCCGACAATATCTCTATGGGGGAATCCACCTTTATGGTTGAGATGAACGAAGCGGCCAGCATCCTGAACAATCTGAGCGCACGTTCCTTGGTACTCTTCGACGAACTAGGGCGCGGCACGTCTACATACGACGGTATCTCCATTGCATGGGCCATCGTGGAGCATATCCATGAGAACCCTCAAGCACACGCCAGAACTCTCTTCGCCACACACTACCATGAACTGAACGAGATGGAGAAGATGATGCCCAGAGTCAAGAACTTCAACGTCAGCGTGAAGGAAGTGAACGGCAAAGTCATCTTCATGCGCAAGCTGGTGCCTGGTGGCAGCGAACACTCCTTTGGTATCCATGTGGCAAAGATTGCAGGCATGGCTCCGAATGTAGTGAAACGTGCGGAACAGGTGCTGAAAGAGCTGGAGGCCAACAACTCAGGGGACGGCATCAGTCGCCCTAAGACCGAGTCCATACAGACCGTAAGCAAGAGCGGAGTACAACTGAGCTTCTTCCAACTCGATGACCCCGTCCTCTGCCAGATACGCGACGAGATTCTCAACCTCGATATCAATGGCCTCACACCTTTAGAGGCTCTGAATAAGCTGAATGAAATAAAAAGAATCGTAGCAGGTCGATAACCTGCTACGATTCTTTCTTTTTAAACGAGTCATGGGCTGCGTGTCTAACGAAGCCCTCATGCCCCGCAATTCTTTATTTCAACTTCGCAAACCCTTCGCCATACACGCCTTCTGCCTTCGTCTGCGAGATGAAGGCTGTCGGGTCAATCGCCTTCACCAATCGGAAAAGCGCCACCGACTGGTTCTTCTTGGCCACCACCATCAACACGCTAACGGGCTGTTGGCTATAACAGCCTGTGCCCGGCAAGAGCGTGGCAGAGCGATCCAGCTCCTTGCTGATGCCTTCATATATCTCTTGCGGGTTCTTCGTGATGATGAAGAACTGCACCGATTGCTGCACATAGTTCATCACATAGTCAAGTACCATGTTGCACACAAACATATCGACAAAGCCGAAGGCAAGGCGCTGCCAGTCATGCAGAAGAGGATACGATGCGCTAACGATGAAAATATCGACATAAAGCAGCATACGCCCCAGGCTCACATGGCGGTATTTATTCACCACAGCAGCAACAATATCCACGCCACCGGTACTGCCCTGATGCAGGAAACACTGCGCCAGCCCCATGCCACAAAGCGAGGAACCGAAGATGACAGCCATGAACCCTTGGTCATCCCCTAAGTAACGAGGCAACTGAACTGCCCCGTCGCCTTCCTGCGCCAGCAACAGGCGCTGCATGCCCCACAAGAAGAAAGTGAGCAACAGCACGGCGTAAATGGTCTTGATGCAGAACTTCAGGCCCAGCACCTTCATTGCGCACAGCAGCAAGAAGACGTTGCCAATCAGGTAGGTCACCTGCATCTCCAAACCCGTCACATAATAGATAAGGGCACTCACACCCGTCAGTCCGCCTGAGGGTATCCCATAAGGCAGGAGAAAGACGGTCCAGCCCACTGCATACATGAGCAGACCAAACGTGATGAAGAGGTAGTCCTCCACCTCATTCTTCCAATCAATACGAATCTTGTACATCTGTAAGTTTTTCTTGTATAGCAGACAAGCTCTGGAATGCCTGGTGGCATCCCGGAGCTTGTCGTATGTATTTAACGGGATTAATCTTATTCAGCCTGTGGCTCTTCGGCATCGTCGCTTGACGTAGGCACATAGTCCTTGCCGGCAATCTTAGCCATAATCTTCTTCTCGATTTCTTCGGCCAATTCAGGGTTGTCAATCATGAGTTGCTTCGTAGCATCACGACCTTGTGCCAAACGCGTGCCCTCATAACTGAACCAGCTGCCGCTCTTAGCGATGATACCAGTATCCACACCCATGTCCACAATCTCGCCGCTCTTGCTGATGCCTTCGCCATACATGATGTCAAACTCGCAGCGACGGAAAGGAGGAGCCACCTTATTCTTCACAATCTTCACCTTCGTGAGATTACCCAGTATCTCGTCACCGTTCTTAATCGCAGTGCTCTTGCGCACGTCGATGCGCACACTGGCGTAGAACTTCAAGGCATTACCGCCCGTGGTGGTTTCAGGGTTACCGAACATGACGCCAATCTTTTCGCGCAACTGGTTAATGAAGATGCACGTCGTGTTAGTCTTATTGATGGTACCCGTCAGTTTGCGCAGCGCCTGGCTCATCAGACGAGCATGCAGACCCACCTTATTATCACCCATGTCGCCTTCAATCTCAGCCTTAGGAGTCAAGGCAGCCACAGAGTCAATCACGATGATGTCCACGGCGCTGGAGCGAATCAGTTGGTCCGCAATTTCCAATGCCTGCTCACCGTCATCAGGCTGGCTAATGAGGAGGTTGTCAATATCCACGCCCAGTTTCTCCGCATAAAAGCGGTCGAAAGCATGCTCAGCGTCAATGAAGGCAGCAATGCCGCCACTCTTCTGACACTCAGCGATAGCATGGATAGCCAATGTGGTCTTACCTGATGATTCAGGACCGAAAATCTCGATGATACGGCCCTTAGGGTAACCGCCCACGCCCAGCGCAGCGTTCAGTCCGATAGAACCCGATGAAATCACATCGATGTGCTCAATGTTCTCCTCGCCCATCTTCATGATGGCGCCCTTACCGAAGTTCTTCTCTATCTTTTCCATTGCAGCCTGAAGCGCCTTCATCTTCTGCTGCTGAGGCGTCAGATTCGCCTCTTTAGTCTCTTTTGCCATAATTATCTTATTTATAAGGATGAGCCAAGCGCTTCGTCCGAAAGGCGAACCCTCTTCTGCTCAATGCCATTCCGCTTAAAGTTCCAAGTTGCCGTCAAAGATTTCGTGCCAAGGCAGCCCCTGCTTGTTCAGCTGCTCCATAAATGGATCTGGGTCAAACTCTTCCACGTTCCACACGCCAGGACGCTTCCAGAGGCCCTTCATGAACATCATTGCGCCAATCATTGCAGGCACACCCGTCGTGTAGCTCACGCCCTGCATGCCAGTCTCTTCGTATGCAGCACGGTGCGAGCAGTTGTTATACACATAGTACGTGCGCTCCTTGCCGTCCTTGATGCCACGGATGCGGCAGCCGATAGAAGTCTGGCCTTCATAGTTCTCGCCCAAGTCTTGTGGGTTAGGCAGCACAGCCTTCAAGAACTGCAGCGGAACAATCTTCACCTTCACAGGGCCACTGCCGTCAGCAGCCTCTGCGGTGTACTCTATCTCGTCAATGCGGCTCATGCCGATGTTCTGAATCACGTCAAGATGCTTCAGGTACTGCTCACCAAACGTCATCCAGAATCGCGCACGCTTGATGGTTGGGTAATTCTTCACCAGCGATTCAATCTCCTCGTGATGCAGCAGATAAGACTCCTTAGGGCCAATCTCCGGGTAGTTCAATGGCTTGTGAATCTCCAGCGGCTCCGTCTCCACCCACTGGCCATTCTCCCAATAGAGGCCCTTCTGGGTAATCTCGCGGATGTTGATTTCAGGGTTGAAGTTCGTGGCGAATGCCTTGTGGTGGTCGCCAGCATTGCAGTCTACGATGTCCAGATACTGAATCTCGTCGAAGTGATGCTTAGCGGCATACGCCGTGTAGATGCTCGTCACACCTGGGTCGAAGCCACAACCGAGGATAGCCGTCAAACCCGCCTGTTCAAAACGCTCCTTGAACGCCCACTGCCAAGAGTACTCGAAGTGCGCCTCATCCTTAGGCTCATAGTTGGCTGTGTCCAGATAGCTCACGCCGCTCTGCAGACAAGCCTCCATGATGGTCAAGTCCTGATAAGGCAATGCGAGGTTCATCACGAGGTCGGGCTTGTAGCTGTTGAAGAGTGCCACCAGTTCAGGCACATTGTCAGCGTCCACCTGAGCCGTCTTGATGCTGCCCTTAGGCACCAGTCCTTTGGCTTCTATTGCTTCCACCAGCGCCTTGCACTTAGATTCCGTGCGGCTGGCAATCATGATATCCGTAAACACGTCGCTGTTCTGTGCGACCTTGTGTGCAGCCACCGAGGCAACGCCTCCTGCACCAATGATAAGAACTTTTCCCATATATTAGATATGTGTAGTTATTGATTTGGGGACAAAGATAGTGAAAAGTTAGGAGTTAGGAACACGATGCAAGACTTTTTTTAGCGCTTTTTATTCACCGATGTCCGTTCGCCTCTCGCTTCGGCATCCCTTGCCCTTCCAAGGCGAAAACAACGTCAATGCTTTCGCCCGAAATCCGCCGGAATCTCGCCCCACTCATCGGTGGGCCACTTGATAATAGGATTCCGATAGGTATTGTCCCGAAGCCACTTCTCGGCACGCTCTATGAGCTGGTAGAGCCCTTCGCTCTTGGCATTGCGCTCCAGCGTGGTCTTGCACTTCTTGCGCTTCACCCACAGCTGGGCATTCACGCTGTCGCTGTAGATGGGCATCGTGTCCAGCCCGCGCTGTTTCAGCAAGGCCAAGCCATGCACGATGGCCAGAAACTCGCCAATGTTGTTCGTGCCCCACACCGGCCCATAGTGGAATATCTCCTTGCCCGTGCGCAGATACACGCCGCGGTACTCCATCTTCCCCGGATTGCCCGAGCATGCCGCATCCACAGCAATGGCTTCATTGATGGCTACAGGGGGAAGGGAAAAAGAGTCAGCAGGCTTCGTAGCAGCAACAGCAGGGGCAGGAGCTGCACCGCTTGCTTCGGGAGAGTCCGACAGGAGCGACGTCTTCTTCGAGTTCTCCCGCTCCTTATACTTCTCATACCCCAGTTCAAAAGCCTCCTCAGCCTCTGCTTCCGTCTTAAACGACTGGTACTTGGCTCCGGAGAAACCCTCCACAGCCTCCTTGCAAGCTTCCCACGAGGTGTACACCCCGTCTTCCGCTCCGTCCCACACTACATAGAACTTTTGTTTTGCCATTATCTCTGTGTTAATGGCTACAAAGATAGACAAAAAAAGCGATACAAGAAAGCGGTGCCCGATTTTTTCGAGCACCGCCTTCGCTATCTGTAGTGATAAAAAATCTTGTTATCGACTTCAGTCTCGGCTTAGAGCTTTGGACCAGCAGCAACAAGAGCCTTACCTGCTTCGTTAGTAGTGTACTTGTTGAAGTTCTTGATGAAGCGAGCAGCGAGATCCTTAGCCTTCTCTTCCCAGATAGAAGCGTCAGCATAAGTGTCGCGTGGGTCGAGGATAGCAGGATTCACGTTTGGCAGAGCTGTTGGAACCTCGAAGTCGAAGAATGGGATCTTCTTAGTCTCAGCCTTGAGGATAGAACCGTCAAGGATAGCGTCAATGATACCACGAGTATCTGGAATAGAGATACGCTTGCCAGTACCGTTCCAACCAGTGTTCACGAGGTAAGCCTTAGCGCCGCTCTTCTGCATCTTCTTCACGAGCTCCTCAGCGTACTTAGTTGGGTGCAACTCGAGGAATGCCTGACCGAAGCAAGCAGAGAAGGTTGGAGTTGGCTCAGTGATGCCACGCTCTGTACCTGCGAGCTTTGCAGTGAAGCCAGAGAGGAAGTAGTACTGAGTCTGCTCAGGAGTGAGGATAGACACTGGAGGCAGCACGCCGAATGCGTCAGCTGAAAGGAAGATAACGTTCTTTGCAGCAGGACCAGCGCTCTTGCCAGCCACCTTCTGTACGATATTGTTGATGTGGTTGATTGGGTAAGATACACGAGTGTTCTCAGTCACGCTCTTGTCAGCGAAGTCGATCTTGCCGTCAGCAGCTACAGTCACGTTCTCGAGGAGAGCGTCACGCTTGATAGCGCCGTAGATGTCTGGCTCGTTCTCCTTAGAGAGGTTGATAACCTTAGCGTAGCAACCGCCCTCGAGGTTGAACACGCCCTCGTCGTCCCATCCGTGCTCGTCGTCACCGATG
>CADAEK010000038.1 GCA_902786925.1 uncultured Bacteroidales bacterium | reverse complement strand
GGCTTGCTTGGCTCCATGTCAGGCTGCCATCAAGGATGCAGGCATCTCAACAAGCGATATCGACGAAGTAATCCTCGTGGGTGGTTCAAGCCGTATCCCAGCTGTGCAGCAGCTCGTGGAGAACTACTTCGGCAAGGCTCCATCAAAGGGCGTGAACCCCGATGAAGTGGTGGCTGTGGGTGCATCTATCCAGGGTGCTATCCTCAACAAGGAAGAAGGTGTGGGCGACATCGTGCTGCTCGACGTGACTCCTCTGAACGTGGGTATCGAGACACTCGGTCAGGTGATGACCACCATGATTGAGTCGAACACCACCATCCCATGCAAGAAGACAGAGGTGTTCTCAACCGCTGCCGACAACCAGACAGAAGTGACCATCCGCGTCTTGCAGGGTAACCGTCCAATGGCGAACCAGAACAAGCAGATTGGTATCTTCAACCTTACCGGCATCGCACCAGCACGTCGTGGTGTTCCACAGATTGAAGTCAGCTTCGACATCGATGCCAACGGTATCCTCAAGGTGTCTGCCAAGGATAAGGCAACTGGCAAGGAACAAGAAATCCGTATCGAAGCATCCTCTGGTCTTTCTAAGGAAGAAATCGAGCGCATGAAGGCTGAAGCAGAAGCTAACGCAGATGCCGACAAGAAGGAGCGCGAGCGTATCGACAAGGTGAACCAGGCTGACAGCATGATTTTCCAGACCGAGAACTTCCTCAACGACAACAAGGACAAGATTCCAGCTGATGACAAACCAGCCATCGACTCTGCTATCGAAGCCCTCAAGAAGGCCAAGGACAGCGGCGATGTAGCCCAGATTGACTCTGCCATCGATGGTCTCAACAAAGCCATGCAGGCAGCCTCTCAGAAGATGTATGCCGCAGGCGCAGGTCAGCCCGGTGCAGGCCAGCCTGGTGCAGGCGCAGGCTTCCAAGGCGGTGCTCAACCTAACGATGGCGCTCAGTCCAATGGTGCTGACGACGTTCAGGATGCCGACTTTGAAGAAGTGAAGTAACATAGATTTTATCTATATCGTAAAAAGAGGTACAGTTTTATTGCTGTACCTCTTTTTTGTTCTCTTAAATCATACATCTCACATCATACCTCTTACCTCAGCCATCTTCAGCGGATCAAAGAACCGTCCCGTGATTCTAGTAGAAAGTGACAAAGACTAAAATACCCCGACACGAACTGTCGGGGTATTTTATGCTACATTACTTATGTACGAAACTCTGATGACCGCACCAACATTGGTAGTAACCTGGGCGTTGGTTAAATGCGGTGCACTTACATCCTGAATGAGTGCATGGACCGCGTCCCTGACTGGTCATCTCTACACAAACACCATCGTGATGATGATTTTTTTCTGCTTTACTACCTGCAAAAGAAGTAACTGAGAAGGCAAGAGCTATTACTGATGCCACTCCGAACATGATAATTTTTTTCATAGTAAACTCTGTTTTTTTGCTTCCTCTACTCCCAAATTCAGCGTTAGTATTCAAGATTGTTTTTTGGAGGATATGGGAGTTTATTGTATCCTCGTTTGCAAACGATAAGCGATCATTTTCAAATTATAAAATATATTTCAAAAAAAATCATCCAAAACTGTCACTACAAAGACCATTTATTTCTTCATATTCCTAATCAGCTTGATGATCTCATCTATTTTAGATTTTTCGTATCCCCAACCGCGTGCATCATTACGCTTAGGATTAGAAGCAAACTTTTCTATCCAATATTTTGCTTTCTCAACATTTCGAAAACTATATGTATATTTTCGTTCACAGCCAACGGCTTCTGGTCCTGCATATATGCATGCGAGCATCAGTTGGCAATTGGCATCTTGGGGAGCGGCACCGAGCAATAGAGGTAGCGTTTTTACTGCTATTCCATCATCAAAATAAGAAAAAGCATTCTCGCCATCAAAGAATGCACAACCAAACGAATGGAAGGTGGCCTGATGACAATATGTTTTGATAGCCTCTATATCTCCCCCCTTGGCCAATGCCTCCAGTTCTTCCTTCTTCATCATATCGAAATCTCTTGATGGATCTCCAGGCTTAACTGTTATAGGTTGTTCTATCTTTTCAATAGCCATCAAACCCGCATTCGCATCGGCACAGCCATACATTTTTGACTTCTCGTACAAATATTTAGCATGGTTGATAGCCACCTCTGTTCCCAGCCCCATACGATAGCATTCAGCTGCGTAAAACAGGGCTTTACCACATTTCGCACTGGAAGCTGGCCCCCATGCCCATTTCAGCAAGCGTTCATACATCTTTTTTTCATAACAGGTTTTAGCTAATGCATTAATAAGGGGTTGATGACCATACGAAGCTGCTTGATACAGTTCTCTTTGTATGTTCTCTGGAAGTTTTTTGCCCTTTGGCCAACTTAGAACATTCTTCGATAAGATGCTGGCCTGCTGCTCATAGTATTTATCAAGATGTGCGATGTTTTCGGAAGACAAAGGATTGCCAAATGGGTCTAAATTTATCATATCCTCTGTACCATAACGGCGAGCCTTGATATAGAAGTATTCTTTATCACCTATATCCACTTTTGTATAATAGAAAAGATCAAAGGGGCCTTTTACCAATGTATTGAGAGTGGGCCATTCCATGATAATCAGCATATCATAACCCTTTCCATCAGCCCGAGCCACAGCTGCTGAACAAAAACAAGTTCCAAGGGCTTTTGCAAAGCATCCATACTTTCCCGATTGGCCATCCGTCAGTCTATGGCCCTCCATATCAAACAGTTCATATTTATTATCTTTCATCGCACCGAAGGCGATATCGGAAGACAATTGACCTTCTTGAAGAACAACATTCACTAATACGATATCATCATATATCGGCGGAACAATCGCTAAATCCATTTGATCTATCCATTGATCCTCCAATGGTTCATATGGTGATACGTCTTTATTAAAAACACCACATTTACCTGTTGCCTTTGACTTAATTGCATAGAACTGGCCGTCTAAGATAGGAACCCATGTATCTCCAACATAAATTTGGGCAATTGCAGTGACACCGCAAAGAAACAACGTCAATAATAACAAATTCTTTTTCATTTTCAGTTAGGTTTTAAGGTTAATATTTCAGGATAATTTATACAACACGTCCCTGTTTGTCTATATATATCCACTCATCCTTTCGGAAGAAATGGGTCTTCACTAGCACCTTTGCCTTTCCGTCCTTGAAGAATTCAACTTTCTTCCATTGACAAGGGATCACCAATTCTCCGCTTTCGTCAATATATCCATGTAAATCATTGAAATCCTGAACGACGGCCCTGCCCTCGCTGAAAGCCCAAACATTTTTCCATTGACAAGGGATAACAACATTACCGGTTTTATCGATGTAGCCGCACTTCCCGTCAGGACCCTGAACACCGATCAGTCCCTCGCTTATATCACCTATACCCTTCCAGGCAAGGGGAACAACCAGTTCGCCACGACGGTCTATCATGCCCATCATTCCGTTGTTCATCACTCTGGCCAACCCATCCTGAAAGGGCCATGATTCATCCCATGTACACGGAATGACCTGCCGCCCAGAAACATCGACATAACCACACTTATTGTTTTCGTCCTTCACCCCAACCAAATACTCGCTGAATTCTCCTGCTGATTTCCAAACGCAGGGGATGATTTCCATCCCTTCAGGGTTGATGAATCCATACTTACCCGTCTTTTTATTCACAACACGGGACAGACCATTGCGAAAATTGCCAATGAGATTATATTTTCCGTATTCTACAATGGTCTCGCCCTTTCCGTTGATAAGACCGTAAGTGTTCAAGCCATTTAAATACTTATGATAGTCTGGGCGTATTCCTTCCCATTCAACCTTTTGTTGGTTTCGGTCAGCAACCTTACGAACCGTCACCAAAATTTCGCCGTTGTTGGCTTGTCTCCTCTCCCGATTCCGTTCTCGACTACGGTTTTGCTGAACCATCCTCCCCACGTATCCCTCACGACTGGGGCCACAGTAGCGCGCATCATAGTAAAAGTCCCAGTATTCGGGATCTGCTTTCTCTTCATCTGAAGGAACCGTCTCATCTGAAGGAACCGTCTCATCTGAAGGAACCGCCTCTTGTTCGTGATTTTTTTTACGACGGTATTGCTCAGCCATTTTCTCCATATATTCCTCACGGCTGCAGCCACAATAGCGTTCGTCATAGTGATAATACCAGTAAGCCGGATTTGCTTTATCGTCGAGCGAAGACACAAATGACGATTTTTTGGAATCTTCGGCCATAGGTCCGCCTATAACTGGGTTTGCAGGTTCTTCATCCCCACAGACGTCAGTCACGTCGTAAATATCTCCATATTCGTCCGCCACCAAACCGGATTCGCCCAAGATTCTGTAAATGGGCTTATGTGGGGTTTCTGTATCTTGCATAGCAGTCTGGTTTTAAGGAACCTAAAAGAGACTGCCCGCCACACGGAACAATCCATGTGTGGCGGACAGTGATTGTTAGTTGAACATCAGAATATTCCTAAGAATTTCTTATGTTTCCTTGATTGTTTTGACACGTTGTAAATGGAGGGTTTGCTTTCTGGAGATGCATAGATAATCTTCAGGGCTTCCAGATCTGCCGCTGTTGCCTTACGGAAATCCTTGAAGGTGGCAGGGAATCCGGTAACCGTCAGTGTGCGCTGACCAAATGACACTTTGGTATAGGTGTACTGAGGCTCCAGCAGCACATCCGCATTGGCTTCTTTCAGGACATCTGCCATCAGGTTACTTTTGGCCAGTGAGACATTCTCACTCTTGAACGGGTTCCATGACCATGAAATCCGCTTCTCCACCTTGCTCTGCACATTCAGGTCGGCAACGGTCGGATACTGAACAACGGCGGTCTCCACATCCACTGACTTCGGGGATGTCTTGCGCACAGTGCCGCATGCCGTAAGACCGAGCACCAAAGTGGACATGATTAATATCTTATACAGTTTCATAATATGCTACGTTTTGAATGGTCCTTATTTGAAGTTCTTATAAGTTGCAGGGTATCCTGACACGACAACTTTCTTCACCTTCCCTCTCTTTTTCAGCGTTGCGTCGTAGGTCATGTGCACAAGCACATCAGCATTACCATTCTGCTTCAGCGCATCGGTCACGGCGTTGTTGACAACATTCTTCAAACCTGTCTTCTTATCCTGAGCGGTTGGAATGTAAGTGTAGGAAATCTTGGTTGGCGACACCACCAGGTCTACTGCATTTCTGCTGTTCAAACTTGTTGCCACATCCATTGTGGAAACAGATGATTTTCTCAGGGTTGAGCATGATACAAAGAGACATGCACATGCTGCTAGCACAAATACTTTTTTCATGATGTGTTTTATTTTTAAAGTTGAGGAGCTCTTTTCAGTTAACTTCATACGGGACAAATCCGCAGCGTCTCCTTTTTCTGCATTTGTCGCGACAAATATGCATTTTTTTTCATCCACATGCGAATAATTTACATTTTTTAACGCTCTTCACTCTATAATACGGTGCTGCCAAGTGTGAATTCCTGATTTTGTGATTTTTTCTGTGTTTTCTTTTGGTTGTTTGGGGAGAAATTCATGCCTCTGCGGTGATTTTGTAACATGATTGATTATCAATGGTTATTTCCGTTTTTGCGACATGTGTGCAACATCCGGTGCTAACGCATTGATAGTCAGTTAAGTCATATGTCTCACATCATACCTCTTACCTCAGCCATCTTCAGCGGATCAAAGAACCGTCCCGTGATTCTTTTTAAAAAAGTGTCAAGATTGACAACTTTTTAACGTTAAATCTTGTAGGATTGAATTTGAAAACTGTATCTTTGTATTGTAAAAACGTCAATATTGACAAAAATTTAATGTAAACAATGGAGATAAAAAGAGATCGATATCTAAAAAAGCTGATTGATAGCCGTCAAAATGGCTTTATCAAAGTTGTAACAGGTATTCGTAGATGTGGCAAGTCGTATCTGCTGAACGTCTTGTTCTATCACTACTTATTAGATAATGGAGTGGCAGATGACCACATCATTCGTATTGATCTCGAAGACCGCATGAACAAGGAGCTGAGAAATCCAGATGCAATGCTCCACTATGTTCATGACAGAATCAAGGATAATGACCTCTATTATATCATCATTGATGAGGTGCAGCTGATGGACGAGTTTGTTGATGTGCTGAATAGTTTCCGTCATATTGATAATGCAGACACATACGTGACAGGCAGTAATTCCCACTTCCTGTCTTCGGATATTCCAACAGAGTTCCGTGGCCGTGGAGAGACTATCCATGTGAATCCTTTATCTTTTTCCGAGTTCTATTCTGCTATAGGTGGTGACAAACAAGATGCATGGCGCGAATACTATACTTATGGTGGTTTGCCGCTCATTCAATCTTTTGAAACCGAAGAGAAGAAGATAAACTATTTGAAGGGACTGTTCGAAACTGTTTATTTGGCAGATATTATTGAACGTCACAAAATCAAAAATGATAATGAACTGCGTGAGTTGGTGCTAATTTTAGCATCGTCAATAGGTGCGCCTTGTAATCCCACAAAACTGTCAAACACGTTTAAAAGCGTCAAAAATGTGAGTATTGGTAGTCAGACGATAGCAAATTACCTCACCTATTTGTCAGAGTCGTTCCTGCTAAATAAAGCCATACGTTATGATATAAAAGGTAAGAAGTATATCAATACACTTTCCAAATACTACTTCTCTGACATCGGTTTGAGAAATGCCATCCTTGATATGCGCCAACAGGAAGAGACGCACATCATGGAGAACATCATCTACAACGAGCTTATCACACGTGGATATAATGTGGATGTTGGAATGGTAGAGATTAGGAAACCCGACAAAGAAGGAAAATGGTCTCGCATCCAACTTGAAGTGGACTTCATCGCCAGTCTTGGCAGTAAGAAATACTATGTGCAGTCGGCATTGTCTATACCTGACAGAGAAAAGGAAATACAGGAATCTCGTTCTCTGACGAACATCAATGATTCTTTCAAAAAGGTTATCATTGTGAAGGACCACATCATGCCACGTCGCAATGAAGAAGGCATACTGACAATAGGTCTTTTCGATTTCCTTCTAAAAGAGGATAGTTTGGATTTATAGAACAAATAGTCCCTTACTTGGGATTTCTATATTTGTTTGGCTTAACAGCCACTTTTACATTCTCTTATCGTTCATGTGTGTTTGTAAACATCTGATACACAATAGTGTTTAGATTTGAGAAGGTCAAATGAGACGCATAAGTAAAGGCATAACAAAACACTATCAAATGGCGTGTAGCTCTGGTGAGTTACACGCCATTTACTTTTTATAGGCTCATGTTTTCTATGTGCTTATTCCCCCTTTTTTTACGGCTTTTTTGTTACATAACATTAACATGACTAAAGCGTATGCAAAGCCCGACTAAAACCTACTTATTCTTACTAATCCGTACTTAATGCCCGCCGTGCTATGCGTTATGCCCATGCCAAGCACACCTCTGTAAACCGTTCTATTTTAGTCCATGTTGCCATATTGGCTGCAAATTTGCAATATTGTCTTTGTATTCAAAACTGTCTTTATTCGACTATCAGTTATACATTTGTCTCGCTCTTCTCTCGCTCTAGCCATACTCTAGCCATACTCATGAGTAAGCTTAGAGGCAGCCTAGAGTATGGCTAGAAGCAGCCTAGAGTAAGCCTAGAGTATGGCTACACTATGAATTCTTTTCTCGTCACCTGTCCCTGTGGCACCTTTATTTTGGCTCCCCCCTATTTATCAGAATTTAGTCGTCGATAAGGCATTTGCCTGTCATTTCCTCGGGTTGTTGCAGTCCCATGATGTGGAGAATGGAAGGAGCCACGTCAGCTAAGACGCCGTTTTGCACCTTTGCGTTCTTGTTAGATGTCACATAGATGAAAGGAACTGGATTGACGGAGTGTGTAGTGTTGGGCGTGCCGTCGGCATTGAGGGCATGATCTGCGTTGCCGTGATCAGCGGTGATGATAGTTTCGTAGCCCATCTTCGTGGCTGTTTCCACCACTTCGTTCAAACACTTGTCAATTGTCTTCACTGAAGTTTCGATGGCAGTATAAACACCTGTATGGCCCACCATATCGCTGTTGGCAAAGTTCACCACTATCCAGTTGTACTTGCCGCTCTTGAGCGCCTCTACAAGTTTGTCCTTCACTTCGAGGGCTGACATCTCGGGTTTCAAATCGTAGGTAGCTACCTGGGGTGAGTTCACCAAGATGCGATCCTCGCCCTCGAACGGCTCTTCACGCCCGCCATTGATGAACGAGGTGACGTGGGCATATTTCTCAGTCTCGGCAATATGTAACTGTTTCAGACCCTTGCTGGAGATATATTCGCCGAGAGTGTTATGCAGATTATCTTTTGGAAAAAGGATGTGTACACCAGTAAAAGTATCGTCGTAGGGCGTCATGCAGTAGTATTGCAGATTGGGGATGGTCTGCATGCCCTGCTCCGTCAAATTCTCCTGTGTAAGCACGATGGTTAGCTCCTTGGCGCGGTCGCTGCGGAAGTTGAAGAAGATGACCACATCGCCCTCCTTGATGCAGCCGTCGACGTTGCTGTTAACAAGCGGTTCCATAAACTCATCGGTGTTCTTATGCTCCTCCGTATGTGAGTCGTAGCACGACTGTACGCCCTCCACCATGTCGGTCACCTGACGCCCTTCACCATGTACAAGCAAGTCGTAAGCCAGTTTGATGCGATCCCAGTGCTTATCGCGATCCATAGCGTAGTAACGGCCAATGATAGAAGCGATTGCACCTACCCCAACCTCATCCATGTACTTCTGTAAGTCGGCGATAAAGCCCTTGCCCGACCTTGGGTCGGTGTCGCGACCGTCCATAAAGCAATGTACATAGCAGTTTTCAATATCATAGGTTTTGGCGATGTCGATGAGCTTCAGCAGATGGGCGAATGATGAGTGTATGCCGCCAGTGGAGGTCAAGCCCATCAGATGAACGCTCTTGCCGTTAGCCTTTGCATATCCGAAAGCCGACTTGACCTCGGGGTTCTCTACAATGGAGTTGTCGGCACAGGCGTGGTTAATCTTCACAAGGTCCTGATAGACTATGCGTCCAGCACCAATATTAAGGTGTCCTGTCTCCGAGTTTCCCATCTGTCCGTCGGGAAGCCCCACGTACTCACCAGAAGCCTGCAACTCGGAGTGCGGATAATTGGCTGTCAAATAGTCGATGTATGGCGTGGGGGTGTGATAAATAACGTCACCCTCGCTCTTATCGCCGATGCCCCATCCGTCGAGAATGACCAGGAGTGCCTTTTGGGCCTGACCATCATCATTAGCGGCAGGATTATCGGCAATAGCTGACGTACATGCTATGAACATGCTTGCGACGCAAATGAGGGTGGCGGCCATCACCCAATTAATTAGTCTTTTCATAATTATACAGTTATCTAATAGCCATCATACATCTTCCATCTTACTTCAGACTTCATACTTCAGACATCGTATCACCTGTCCCTGTGGCATTCTTTGACGGAGAGTTGCTCTTCACCCAAAGTCTTCACTAATCTAATAATACTTTTATTATTGGTGTGAATAAAACTTGTCGGGGTACTTGTATGGGTAGTTGTATGGGGGAACTTTGGATTTATTATTATCAATCTTTCTTATCTCCAAACAGCAGTTTCAATTGTTTGTCAAAATCGCTCATAATCTCGCGATCTTGAATGACACGGAACTTGTCATATTCTGTGAAAGCCTTTTTTACCGCTTGTTCGTGAGTCACACGCCCAGCATCTGGAAGTAAGGGACGGTTGTTCAAGTCCATATAGCGTTGCAGGAGAGCCGACCAGTCAGCCATTGTCATTAGGATATGGTCTTCTGCGCGTTGCTCTGCAATGTCAATGAAGGCATTGCTCAACCTATTTAACGAATCCACTTCTTTTTCGCTCAGATAGTTCTTGGCCACCGTAACATCCGATTTCACAACTCTTCCGTCTGGAGCATTCTTCCATGTTGTCAAACCCATATGAGGGCGTTCTGCATCCGCACGGTCATAGATAATCTCGGCAGCAGTCTGTTTTGTTACCGCATAATGC
>CADAEK010000037.1 GCA_902786925.1 uncultured Bacteroidales bacterium | reverse complement strand
ACAATCCATATGTAGGCGGCAGGACCAAACAAGATACCCTGAATGGCACCGAAGATAGGACCTGTGCCTGCTATATTCAGGAACTGAATGAGAAAAACCGTCCATGTAGGCATTGGTGTATAATCGACGCCATCCCGCAAAGTGTAACATGGTGTCTGTCGCTGAGGGTCAGCACCAAAAACCTTATCAACAAATGCTCCATAAAGAACGTAGCCTAAAATGAGGAGCAAGAAAGAGAGTATAAAGGTGACCATTTATATATTATTCTGTCAAATTGCCTACAAAAGTACGGAATTATCCTTATCTTTGCAAAAAATTGTATGTTAATAATGGCTAACAGACACCATATGTGGGCTTTGGCACTGCTTTTAGCACTTCTGCCTATTGCAATCAAAGCCCAGCCCTCCGACAGTCAGCTCGGAGCATCTCTCTATGAGCGGCAACACCCCTTGCGCGAAACCCGAGCCGTATGGCTCACCACCATCGGTGGCCTTGACTGGCCACGCATCAAAGCGACGGATGCCAATAGCCGCAAGCGCCAGCAGGAGGAACTGATCCGCATTCTTGACAACTACCAGCGTGCCAACATCAATACCGTCATTTTCCAGACACGCGTGCGCGCTGCCCTGCTCTACCCCTCAAAGATAGAGCCTTGGGAACTGAGCCTCACGGGCACTCATGGAAGAAGCCCTGGCTACGACCCGCTGGCCTTCTGCATTGAAGAATGCCACAAGCGCGGCATGGAACTGCACGCATGGGTGGTGTGTATCCCCATCGGCACAAAGGAACGCCAACATGGCTATGGCGCAGCATCTATCACAAGGAAACGTCCTGAATTGGTGAAGACTGCCAAGGGAGGGGAAATGTTCATGATTCCTGGCAAACCGGAAACAGCAGACTACATTGCCAGCATCTGCAAGGAGATTGTGGAGAACTACGATGTAGACGGCATTTCGCTCGACTACATCCGCTACCCCGAATCTATCTACAATTTTTCTGACGAGAACTTGTACCCACGCACGTCTTCCCTGAGCAAAGCCGACTGGAAGCGAGAGAACATTACACGCATTGTGAGACGTGTGTACGATGTGGTGAAGCCCATCAAGCCTTGGGTGAAACTAAGCAGTTCTCCCATCGGCAAATACAAAGACACGAACCGCTACAGCGCTGGCGGGTGGAATGGCTACAACGCCGTATGGCAAGACCCTGTGCTGTGGCTGAAAGAGAATTGGCAAGACCTTCTCTTCCCCATGATGTACTTCACAGGCAACAATTATTACCCCTTCCTCTTCCAATGGGCAGAGAATGCTTACGGACACCCTATTTGTCCAGGACTCGGCATTTACTTTCTCGACCCGCGCGAAGGGCGATGGACGCTCAACGAAGTGCGTGCCGAGATGCACACAGCCCGCAACAGCGGCATCGGCGGCATGGCCTTCTATCGCGGAGAATTCCTCACCAAGAACTGCAAGGGCATTTACGATGCTGCTTGTGATGAGTTCTTCCCCTATCCTGCCCTCACAGCCCGCATGACATGGACAGGTGATACGCTCGCACCTTCTGCGCCTGCTGCCATCAAATATGAGGAAGGTACTCTCCAATGGAAACCTTCTCTACCTCTGCGTCCGTCTCAACACATTTTATATAATGTATATGGCTCCAACACTTATCCAGTAGATGTGACCAAAGCGGAGAATTTGTTAGCCACGAGAGTGCGCACCAACCAATGGACCGTGAATGCACGAGGCATGAGAATGCGCTACTATGCTGTGACAGCGATGGACCGCATGGGTAACGAGAGCCTTGCTGCACAAGAAGAGAAGCCTGCTATCGAATTGCCTGAGCACATCAACGTGACAAGGCTCATCAATCGAGATATGGCCAAGAAGGGCAAGAACACCCGCAAAAAGAAATAAGACGGCAAACAAGCGAGGAAGAGCATAAGCTAAGAAAAGAGCAGCCTTTCCCCAAAAAAATATGAAGCCCCACAAAGGATGTGATTCCTCTGTGGGGCTTATTGCTTGTCGTATGAGCGAGCATCACTTCACTTTGCTCAGCACGGTTTTGTTGATGCGTTTCTCTTGGCTGTCAATCTTCACCTTGCCAGCGCCTTGAGGTTTCAGTGTCAAGTCACCTTCTCCTACAGTCTTGGTCACCCATTCGCCACCCTCTTCAGAGTCGTAGTTGTCGGGATCGCCCGTGAAGACAGACTCAATCTTTTTGTAGTGCACTCGAATGTTGTCGCCATCGGGAGTGACGCTGGTGAATACCAGCAAAAAGTCATATTCATAAAACTCATTGGCTGCCGTAATGTAGCCAAAGCCCTTGTTATCGTCATAGGTGCCCAGTTTGTCAGCTACAACCATATCGATGGTAGGGTCGACGTTGTTGCTCCATTTACCCAGAAGAGCTGCATTGAGAGTTGCAACCGCAGGGGCATCTTCTTCAACGGCGGCAACACTATCAGTTTGCGCAGCCAAAGCTGTCGAGTCGCCAGCGTTCCCATCCTTGCTGCTACCCTGTCCTCCACAGGCAGCGAATGCCAGCGCCACAATGGCTGCCGACACCATTACAATCGTTTTCTTCATGTGATTTTAATTAGGTTAAGAAGTTGTTAGTTCGTGAGGGAGCCTGAAACGCTTCCCATGATATTCGGAGGCAAAGTTAAGCCTTTTGACTGATTCCGCCAACCATTTGCAGAAAAAATTTTCCTTTCTCCAGCTTTGCCTGAAAACCAGTCGCGTACAGTGGAGTCAAGTTGACACTGGCATCAGAGCCATATTGCTCGTGCAGCAGCAAAGCCAAGATGCCCATATTCATGCGGAAGTTCATCTCCAGGCATGGATGCACACTGCCATCTGCTGTCTTGAGCATGTCGATGCCAAGAGGCCCTTTATAGTCAATAACTGACAGATGCTCCTTGTGGTAATCAATGAGCCTGTTGAGCAAAGAGGCATCTACACCAATGCGGTGCAGCAACTCTTCCTGGCTTTCCACATAATTATATCCGTAGGCTCCATGTTCGCCCGTCTCAAATACGGAATAGCCCAGAAACTCTACCTTGTGGTCTTCATGCACGAAAAACTCCATCGCGAAGTCCAGCACCTTGTCCTCATAGAAACGGTCTGCCACAAAACCGTCCTGCGAGGAGAGGAAACCTTGCAAACGTTTGAGCGTGGACGTCTGACATTTTCCATCTGTCATCCTATCTACAAACACCCCACGCCCAGAGGAAGACCAGGGAGACTTGAAAATCATCGCATGAGACGCTTCCAGCATCGTCCAATCGATGTCGTCGACGTCGGTCGACCGATGTCGACGAGGTCGGTCAATCGACGTCGACGAGGTCGGTTCTGAGGTGCTGTATGCACCCCTCGAAAGAACACGACGGTCATACCACTGCATTTCTCCGCCCAAAAGCATTGGGTCTTTGAGTTCAGACAACATTTTCTGAACATATCGGCAGGCAAATTCTCGGCTCGACAAGCGTCTCACTCCAGCCAGCCATTCATCAGAGGGCAGCACCTCCACTGGCACCCCCATCTGCTTATACCGCTGTTTGGTGGCAAGGCTCCAGCCCCAAGGCCCCGCAAAACGAGTGTCTGCCCACACAGCGGACAAGTCGGCCAAGTCGGCTTCCATCTGCTGAATGCGTCGGGGAGGAAGATACTGCCGCACATTGGCGGCCAAAGCCATATCGTTGGAACAGTTGAAGATGCTTGGAAGATTCATAAAGACGCTTTTTCCGACAAAAGTAACAAAAAGAGGTGAAACACGGTCCGTTAAAACGGAAAATGTTGTTTACGAAGCCCATAACACACGAAGAATCCGTACCTTTGCACTCCAGCAACACACAACAACAAAATGAAACACCTTTTTCAACGTATCAAACATTGGCTCAGCCTCCTGTCTTTCAAGACCGGTGTCATCGTGCTTTCCCTCTGCGTTCCATGCTATATCATCTCTTTTGCCCAAATGGCACTCCCCATCAGCGCAGCTACCAAAAGCATCCTGTGGGTCGTCTTTTTCGGGTTGGCCAAGACATTCCAGTACGGTGGGCTCACCATTCTTGGAGCCGAGGGAGTGAAGCGGGTCAAAAGTTATTTCAAGAGAAAGAAGAAAGAGTCCATTTGAGAAGGACGACACGCGTCCATTTTTTCAATAATAGAGCTGCTGCCACTGCACAAAGAAGCACTTTGTGAGGAAACAGACAATGCTGCACAAGGAGCATGATGCGCATTTCCTAGCAAGAAAGCGCTTGTCTTGATAATTTTGTGTACCTTTGTAGCAGAAACGAAAAGACAAATGCTTGGAACCATCGTCAACACCGTCACCATCATCGCAGGAGCGGTGATGGGCTCATACATGAAACGTGGCATCAAGCCACAATATCAGCAAGCCCTGTTCAACGCTATGGGCTTATGCTCGTTGGCATTAGGGTTCAACGCCTTTTGCCAGAATATGCCGAAGAGCCACTACCCGGTACTGTTCATCGTAAGCCTCGCAGCAGGCTCGCTCATTGGGTTCATGCTCAACTTGGACGGAAAGTTCAAGAAGCTAGTGGACCGGAAGAAGAAAAAGAAAGACGGAGACGCCCCTCTTTCCGAAGGCCTTTCGACGGGCATCCTGCTCTATTGCATCGGCACATTCTCGATGGTGGGACCTGTGCTGAGCGCGCTGTATGGCGACAACACCTATCTCTACACGAATGCCACGCTTGACTTGATTACTTCAGCCGTGCTGGCAACCACATACGGCATCGGCATGGTGTGGGCAGCTCCTGTGCTGTTCTGCTGGCAAGGATTGTTCTATCTGATGGCCAAACTATCAGCAGACGCCATCAGCGATGACCTCCGCACAGAACTGTGCATTGTAGGCGGCGTGCTGATTGTCGCATCTGGTTTAAGCATCCTGAAAATCAAGGACTGCAAAACCATCAATATGCTGCCCGCTTTCCTGATTATCATGCTTTTCTTCCTTGCAAAGAGCCTTGTGGGATAAGCTTGTCATCCCTCAAAATGAATTTACATGAGTCAATAAAGGCATTTATTGACAAGAATTTCGTAACTTTGCAATCCAAAACGTTACAGAAACAAAACCTATTATATTTTTATATGAAACCAAAGCACCTATTGACCACAGCTTTGGCGCTGTGCCTGAGTGGCAGCGCCATAGCACAAAGCGAAATTTATCCGCAGCACTTCAACCTCAGCGAGGTGACGCTGCTGGACGGTCCGATGAAGACCATGATGGAAATCAACGACGAACTATTGCTGAAGTATGACGCAGACCGACTGATGACTCCATTCATCCGTCAGGCTGGCTTGAGCAAGAACAGCTCGTCGAAGTATTACAACTGGGAACAGAAGCACCCCAACTTTCCGAACTGGGGCGGCGATGCAGGCTTTGACCTCAGCGGACACGTGGGCGGGCACTATGTGAGCGCGCTTGCATTGGCTTATGCTGCCACGAACGATGCGAATGTGAAGGCACAAATGAAAGAGAAGCTGGATTATTGCCTCAACATCATGAAGGACTGTCAGGATGCCTACAAGAACGACACGAAGGGACTGAAGGGCTTTATCGGCGGACAGCCTCTGAATCACATCTGGACAGGACTCTACGCTGGCGACATCACAGAATTCCGCAAATCGGGCGGCTGGGTGCCTTTCTATTGCCAGCACAAGGTATTGGCAGGCCTGCGCGACGCTTACCTCTACACAGGCAGCACCTTGGCCAAGGAACTCTTCAAGGGGCTCAGCGACTGGAGCGTCAACGTGGTGAGCAACATCTCTGACGACCTGATGCAGCAGGTGCTTGGCTCTGAACACGGCGGCATGAACGAGACGCTGGTGGATGCCTACAAGATTTTTGGCGACAAGAAATACCTTGACGGAGCCAAGAAGTACAGCCACCGCTCGATGATTGACGGCATGAAGACATTCAACCCAACCTTCCTTGACGGCAAGCACGCAAACACGCAGGTGCCTAAGTACATCGGCTTTGAGCGTGCATGGCAAGAGGACAAGACGCTGACTGATTACCGCAAGTCGGTGCTGAACTTCTGGAATGATGTGGCACAGAACCGCACGGTCTGCATTGGCGGCAACTCCATCAGCGAGCACTTCCAGAGCCACCAGAACGGACACCTCTACATCGACAATATGGAGGGCCCCGAGTCATGCAACTCAAACAATATGCTGAAGCTTACAGAAGACCTCTTTGACGACACGCACGAAGCAAAGTATGCAGACTTCTACGAGGCTACGATGTGGAACCACATCATGTCCACTCAAGACCCCAAGACTGGCGGCTATGTCTATTTCACCTCGCTCCGTCCCCTCTCCTACCGCATCTATTCACAAGTGAATCAGGGCATGTGGTGCTGCGTGGGCACAGGTATGGAAAACCACTCGAAGTATGGCCACTTCATCTACACGCATAGTGCCACGAACGACACGCTGTATGTGAACCTCTTCACCGCCTCAGAACTCAACAGCAAGAAGTTCGGCATCAAGCAGGAAACGCAGTTCCCTTATGAACAGAAGACCAAGCTGACCATCACGAAGGGAGGCACATTCACTTTGGCTATCCGCAAACCCGCATGGGCAAGCGCTGACGGCAAAGCCAGCTACACCTACGAGACAAAGAAGTGGCAAAAAGGCGACGTGGTGGAAGTGGAACTGCCCATGAAGCTCCGTTATGAGGAATGCCCTGACTACGGCAGCTACATCGCCTTCAAGTACGGTCCTATCCTCTTGGCTGCTCGCACAGAGACGGAGGCTCAGCTGCCTAACGAATACGGCGGCGAAGGACGTATGGACCACTCACCTGGAGCGCGCTCCACTGCAAAACCGCTCTCATCTGCTCCCCTCCTCATCGGAGAGCGCGCCAAGGTGCTTGAGAACATCAAGCCCGTTGACCTGAGCAAACTGAGCTTCACGTTGACAACAGACAAGGGGACCCTACCTCTTGAACCATTCTACAGCATTCAGCACTCACGCTACTCCTGCTACTTCTTCCAAGGCACACAAGAGGACTACGCAAACTCTGACATGGGACGCAAAGACGCTGAAGAGCAAGCCTTGCAGGCTCGTACCCTCGACTATGTGGCTACTGGCGAACAGCAGAGCGAGGCTGGACATGAAGTCAAATTCTCCACAGGTTCTACCAGCGGCAGCTATCATGGCGAAAACTACCGTGACGCCAGAGCAAACGAGTACATCCAGTATGTGGTAGAAAACACAGAAGGCGTCAAGACTAACGTGTCGCTGATGCTCCGTTTCATCACCTCCGACCGCGGACGTGTGGCTGACATCTACATCGACGGACAGAAGATTGGCGACATCACGGTGCAGCAACGCGTGAAGGGTGCTGACGAACAGGGATTCTTCAACGTGGAATACCGCATCCCAGATGAACTCCTCGTGGACAGCAAGGGCAAGGTGAAACAGAAGCTCACGTTCAAGATTGTGGCTTCACCCAACACGATGTGTCCGGGCCTCTACTATCTCCGACTGCTGAAGGACTACAAAGACCATGCCTATCAATGGAACGCCACCGATTGGAAAACGGGTGACGCAGGACGTGTGGCACAGAGCAACTTCATTTACAACGACGATAACACAATAACTATTAACTCAGGCACAGGCACTAATAACCTGTGCCTGAGCCTCAATTACGAGGAAGTGGAAGACGATATGCTCAAAGCCTCTCAGAAGTATTTCGTGGTCAAGGCGAACAATGTACGGGTAACTTCTGGCACAGCCTACCTGTGGTGGCTCAATGGCGTCAATCGAGGCAGCAGCGTCGCACCTACTAAAATCAAATCACTCTCGGATGGAACTGCTTTCATCTGGGACATGACACAAACGAACCTGAATGACAATAACACAGGAGACCCCTTCTCTATCTGCCAAGGCGCCACTATCTTTGGCCTCACATCAAAAACAGGAACTTCTACCGTGCAATACATCGGTTTCGTGGATGACATCAGCAATTTGGAAGCCACTGTGGGCATTTCAGCCACACCAGCGCTACAGACTACCGGCAACGGAGAACGGCGCTCTGATGGCCTCTATTACGACCTATCAGGCCATCCAGTCACCACACCTCAGCCTAACCGTATCTATATCGTGAACGGACAACAGAAGCTGAAGAAGTAAACGGGAAACCGGTTGTAAACAAAAAAAGCTTGCCGCGAGAGACAAGCTTATCTGTAGAGAGAGGAATGATAGCAAGGAAATCCCAAAGGACCAGAACCATGATGCCCGACTCCTCAAATAACTAACTAAAGGATTGACCAGATGAATACCCCCCAAGCACAAAAGGCTGAGAGCCCGAAGAGCACATTATGGCTGAGGTTCCTCAGTAGGCTCTTCCATCACGAAATTGACAGCAGGAACCCACTCACGCACGGTCTTAAAAGGCTGCATCGCTCTGTCGTCATAGGAAATGCGCAAGCGATGGGCAGACACATGGAAGTTCTCCACCAGCGTCTCACGAACGATTTCAGCACGCTGACGCGCTAAATCCCGATGAAACTTCATGTCCACATCAGCCGTGACGTCTGGATGGCCCACAATGTTGAGGTTCACATTCGGATGAGACTGGAGGAAACGAGCCACAAACTGCAAGCGATTGGTGGTAGTTGTTGTAAGGTAAGCGAAGCCTGAATAGAAAGGAATCTCCGTGTACATAGACTCGCCATAACGAACCGTCTCCTTATACTCGCTGGTGTGATCAACCAGCACAGGGTCAACAAATGCCTTGCGACGAGGCTCGCGGAAACGGCGCAACTGCTGCTTGCCATTCTTGAAATGGTAAACCAGGTTGCACATCAAATCCACATAGAAATCCAAATGGTTGCCATTCGACACACCATTATAGTCATTGTCTGTCGCATTGATTCTCGCGTTCACACTGATATCCCAAGGCTCGTTAAGACGTATATCACACGTAACGCCTGCATGTCCCACGATATAGGTTGCATCCGAATAGTTGACCGGGTAATAAGGCTTCGTCGCCTTAGGAGTCACATTCCAAACTTTCAGCTTCTTATCGAAACCATAGGTACGCATGACACCAGCACCAAATTCCAAACTCCATGTGACAGAGCGGTCCACTTCATATCCCCAAAAGATATTTGTCATGTTAATTATACCCGACAAAGAGCCAGACAGACAACGGAAATTGTATCGTCCATCACCATAAATATTACCCATCGTGTGCACCAGCGCATCGCTACAACGCGATGTCTGCATGTTGAGTCCACCCGTCACCTTGAAGCCCACCGTGGGAGAGAAATTGTGTCCCAGAAGCATATTGAAAGAAGGCGTTTGGCGAACAATAAAGTCTGTTCCCTTGGCATTCTCAGCCAATGACTGGCTGAACCCGGCTCCGACGCCCCAGAACCAATCGCCATTCTTATGGCGAATCTCATCAGACTGTGCCTGAACCGGTGCTGCGCACACTAAAAAACACCCCAGAAACACCAACCACAAGAGGCTATACGATAAATGTCTATTTTTCATTGTTTCTATTAGTCTTTCTACTCGTTTATACTTGCAAAAGTAATACAAAAACGGAAAAAAACAAACAAAAAACAATGGCAAAACACCTATTCTCAATAAAATTCATTAACTTTGTAACCGATTTGCAAAAATATGGCTCGGTAGCTCAGTTGAATAGAGCGTCAGATTCCGGTTCTGCAGGTCATGGGTTTGAGTCCCATCCGAGTCACTTACAGCAGATAGCCAATATAACTCTATATAACTAAAAATGGTTGTGTATGTGCTTATATTGGCTGTTTTCTTTTTGAGACAACACTTAGGGCAGAATGCTTACAGAGGCTAAACGAAGGCATTACTCTGCTCTAATTCCCTGATTCGTTTCATTCGTGAGGCTAAATGAAGGCATTGCTCTACACTCGCTGCAACAAACGTGGCCAATGATTGTTGCTACCTACTGTCCAAACTTTCAAAGAACGCTCTTCCCTTCTCTACTTTCGTGGCACAAAGCCAGGGACTATATTTAGGCTTCACGGGCCCGCCGTGCCTGCTCCTCGTCAACCTATTCGGTTCTTTGCAATTTAGTTGAAGAAGAACCGCTAAAATCAGGAAAGACACCGGGGATATAGTTTCATGTTTGTCTTATACTGAAATAGGTTGACACATTTAGTAACTTAATAAATGTGTTAAACGTTATGAGAAGATTTAAAAAATGGACTCCAAAAGAGAAACGTGA
>CADAEK010000036.1 GCA_902786925.1 uncultured Bacteroidales bacterium | reverse complement strand
TCTTCTATGTTCGCAGTCTGTCAAAGAGCTATTCTGTGCGCCTCCCTTCCGGAAAGCGAGTGCAAAGGTACTGCCTTTTTAATTAACGGCAAAATATTAAAGCAACTTTTTTGAAAGAAAAATGAAAAAAGTACGTTCTAAGCACGTTTTAAGAATTATAAACACTGAATTATCGGTTCGTTCAAAAGAAAAGGCATATCTTTGCAACAAATTTGTTAGACACCATTTATAAACGAACTATATCCGCCTCACAAACGGATGGAACATCCCTATCGGATAAAACCTTACAAAAAGTCATGACCATATATCAACGAGTCACGCTTATATTATATATATTATTAATGTGTAGCGGAGAAGTTTTCGCACAAAAGAGAATAGACATAGCGGAAACGCTACAGTCGAGAGCTTATGGTTCCATTGTACACCCTTCATATGCGCAGCACATTGAGTGGATGCCTGATGGTGAACATTACATACAAGTAGAACAAAACGACAAATTTCAAAAGGAAATTGTTGTATATTCTGTAAAAGATGAAAGCAAGAGTGTACTGATTCCTGCAGATCAGCTGATGGTTGACAAAACCAATGAACATCAAATTGAGCCATGGGATTATTCCTTTAGCAACAACTTAGAGAAAGTACTACTTTTCACAAACACTAAAAAAGTGTGGCGTTACCATACCAGAGGTAACTACTGGGTGCTTGACCGTAAGAGCGGAGAACTCCACCAGTTAGGAAAAGGGCTACCAGAAAGCAGTTTGATGTTCGCCAAATTTTCTCCTGATGCCAGCAAGGTTGCTTATGTGAGTAAAAACAACATTTATGTAGAAGATTTGCAGACAAAGACCTATCGTTCCCTCACGACAGACGGCAATGACACAATCGTGAACGGTACGTTCGACTGGGTATATGAAGAAGAATTCGATTGCCGAGACGGTTTCAGATGGAGCGGAGACGGTAAGTATATCGCATATTGGCAGAGTAATACAAGCGGAACAGGATGGTTCGACATCATCAATAATGTGGACAGCATCTACCCCACGGTACAACATTTCCCCTACCCCAAAGCTGGCACAACCAACAGCGCCGTAAAAATTGGCTATGTGAGTGCTAATGGTGGTTCGACGACATGGCTGCCCATCCCTGGAGATGAACGCAACAACTACCTTCCTCGCATGGAGTTTGTGCCAGGAACCAACCAGCTGTTTATCCAACAAATGGACCGTCCGCAGCATACCAACAAGGTTTGGACGGCAACGATTGGAAAACAAGATTTAAAAATCATCTTTGAGGATAGCGACACAGCTTGGGTGGAAACCAATGACCACGTAAGATGGCTGAGAGGCAACAAGTACTTCACTTGGATGAGCGAACAAGACGGTTGGAGACATCTATACCGCATAAGTGCAGATGGCCAACAAATAAGCCTTATCACAAAGGGCAATTTTGATGTCATTCAACAAGTCGGTTTGGATGAGAAGAGCGGCTATGTCTACTTCATTGCCTCACCAGACAATGCCACACAACGGTATTTGTATCGTGCCAAACTTTTTGGCAACGGCAAGTGCGAACTGGTGAGCGATGCCAACCAAAAAGGCCAGCACAGCTACAATATGTCGCCAACTTGCACTTGGGCAGTCCACACCTTTAGCAATGCCAGTACCGTACCACAGACAGAGATGCTCTCATTCCCTTCGGGCAAGACAGCAAGAGTGATGGTGGACAACAGCAAGGCTCAGCAGGAGTTTGATGAATTAGGCATACACCCCAAAGAATTCGTAAAAGTAAAGTCTGGTGAGTTGATGCTTGACGCATGGATGATAAAGCCATACAACTTTGATGCCAGCAAGAAATACCCAGTCATTATTGACGTGTACGGTGAACCAGCCAGTTCCACCGTGCAGGATGTGTGGTCGGGCAGCACGTGGCACCAGTATCTTGCCAGCCTCGGCTACATAATTGTGAGCATTGATAACCGCGGAGCCGCTGCACCCCGTGGCCGCGAATGGCGCAAGTGCATTTACGGAGAAGTAGGCACTTTCGCTAGCGAAGACCAAGCACAAGGAATTCTCGATTTGGCTCGCCAATATTCCTTCATTGACACAGAACGCATCGGCATCACCGGTTGGAGCGGCGGCGGAAGCCAAACGCTCAACTGTATGTTCCGCTATCCCAAAGTGTTCAAGACAGGCATTGCAGTCGCTTTTGTAGCAGACCAGCGGCTCTATGACACCATCTATCAAGAACGCTACATGAACACACCGCAGAACAATCCTCAAGGTTACAAAAACGGTTCCCCCATTAACTGGGCCAATGGCCTGGAAGGTAACTTGCTTCTCATTCACGGCACTGGTGATGACAACGTACATTATCAAAACTGCGAGATGCTGGTCAACAAGCTCATCAAGGAAGACAAAATGTTCTATCAAGTCTCTTACCCCATGCGTTCCCACAGCATCAGCGAGGGAGAAGGAACCACTAGGCACCTACGTAAGACCATGGAAAACTTTTGGCTTAAATTCCTACCTGCTGGAGGAAGATAGCCATTCAATCCACTAAACGAACGACACATTTTATTTACATACAAACAACAGAACACAATGAAAAAGCTTTTTTCTCTTTTGGCCATACTGGCCCTGATGACAGCAACAAGTTGCGCACAAGACTCAAAGCCTGCCACCCAAACTTTGACCAAAGAAGAACTTGACACAAAACTATCCGCCTTCTTTGAGAAACTTAACGCTGTACCAGAAGACGGCAACGAAATCAAAGTCGTAACACAGATGTCCAAAGACTTTATCAAAGAGAACCATAACGATGCAGGAATCTACGTGGTCAGAAGCGTTCTAGCTTCTATCATGTCCCCAGAAGAACTGATTGCATACGTGGACAACGATGACTTCCTCAAGCAAGACAGCACTATTGCCAAAGAGAAGAAATCATGGCTGGTGCAGCTGGAAACTTCTGAAGGAAAGAAGTTTAAGGACTTCTCTGCTGAGTATGACGGCAAGATTACAAAACTCTCCGACTACGTAGGCAAGGGCAAATATGTGCTCGTTGACTTTTGGGCCAGCTGGTGCGGTCCATGCAAGGCTGAGATTCCTAACCTCATCAACGTATACAACAAATACAAAGGCAAGAAGTTTGAAGTGCTGGGTGTAGCAACTTGGGACGAGCCAGAGGACACGAAAAAGGCCATTGAGAAGATGGGAATACCCTATCCTCAGATGCTGAATGCACAGAAAGCGGGCAGCGATGCTTATGGCATTAACGGTATTCCTCAGATTATCCTTTTTGGTCCTGACGGCACTATTCTGAAGCGTAACCTGCGTGGTGAAGCGCTTGAGAAAGCTGTAGCAGAAGCACTCAAATAATTCACTTGGCGAACACTAACTGATGAGTTTATCCAAAGACGAGCTACTTACTCTAGTCAGAAAAGGAGCGAGGAACATGTCGTGGCAAGAGAAGTTGCGACTTACTGTGCTGTTGAGTCTTCCCGCCATGGTGGCGCAGATATCGTCCGTAGCTATGCAGATCATTGATGCAGCTATGCTTGGGCACTTAGGAACCAAAGAGTCAGCTACGGTAGGACTTGTTTCCACCACCATCTGGCTCTTTGGCGGTTTGTGCTCAGCATGCGCCTCTGGCTTTGCGGTTCAGGTAGCCCATTGCGTTGGTGGAGAAGATTTGCGGGGAGCCCGCAACATCATCCGACAGGGCATTTTCTCCGGATTGGCCTTCAGTTTGCTGCTCACACTCGCGGGCCTTGCCATCGCACCGTATCTTCCCATTTGGTTGGGAGCAGACAAAGAGATATGTGCTGGTGCATCCGAGTATTTCAGCATTGTGGCCATTGCATTGCCTGTATTGGAAATCAACATGCTGGCAGCCAGCAGTCTGAGATGTAGTGGCAACATCAAAGTGCCCAGTTTTCTCAATGCCCTAATGTGCCTATTAGACGTAGTATTCAACTACCTCTTCATCTTCATCTTCCACATGGGCACAGCAGGTGCAGCTTACGGCACACTTTTAGCCTACTTCATCACGATGGTATTGATGCTCTATTTCATGGCCTCGCGCGATCAACAACTGCGTTTTGCCCTTGACACTGAGCTGGCTGGCCGTTGGGACTTCTCACGTTATGTACCAAGCCGGATGTCACTGAAGAAGGCCTTCATCATTGGTTCTCCCATCAGTCTCGAACGTGGTGTGATGTGTGGTGCGCAGATTGCCATCACCGCCATCATTGCTCCACTTGGCTCCGTGGCCATTGCCGCCAACACCTTCGGCATTAACATAGAAAGCCTCTGCTACATGCCTGGTTATGGTATTTCCGAAGCGGCTACAACCCTTGTGGGCCAAAGCCTTGGAGCACGACGTAAGGACCTCATGCGCAGCTTCGCATGGATATCTGTAGGACTAGGCATGACCATCATGGCGCTGATGGGAGTACTCATGGCCGTATTTGCCCCAGAAATGATGCAGCTCGTCTCAAACGACATTGCTGTCATCAATCTTGGTGCAGAAGTGCTCCGCATTGAGGCATGGGCCGAGCCCATGTTCGCAGCTAGCATCGTAGCCTACGGCGTATTCGTTGGCTCTGGAAAGACATGGATACCAAGCCTCATGAATTTAGGCAGCATTTGGATTGTGCGCCTCACATTAGCCCTGCTGCTGGCACCATCCATGGGTCTGCGCGGCGTGTGGATTGCCATGTGTATTGAGCTTTGTTGGCGTGGAGCCGCCTTCCTCATACGCCTGAAAGGACGAGGATGGAGCACTATTAGTAGTTTCCCGCATTCTCCAGTCACACACGAAGAATTGGCAACAGAAATAAGGGCAGAAGAACCTGGCCCTTCAACCTTATAATACAAAAGAATAATACTGTACAAACAGATTAAAACCGACAAAAAACTAATTAAAACTGACATGAAAACTATCAAAAACAGAGAGTACGGAGGCGAACGCCCCCTTTATGCATCATACGACTTACGTTTGGAAAATGTAACAATTCATGTAGGCGAGTCCTCCATCAAGGAAAGCCGTAACATTGAAGCTGAAAACTGCCTCTTTGAAGGCAAGTATGTCTTTTGGGAAAACGACAACTTCAGCATCAACAACTGCCATTTCACAGAAAGCGCACGAAGCAGTTTGTGGTACTCACGCAACTGCCGCATGACTAATTGCCAAGTGGAAGCGCCCAAACTCTTCCGCCGCATGGACGGCATTTATGTGGAAAACACCGATTTCCCTAATGGCGAGCAGTACTTTTGGGACTGCAAGAACATTGAGTTGAAGAACGTTCAAATCAAGGGATGCGACTATGCGTTTATGCACTCTGAGAACATTCGTATTGACAACTACCGTCAAGACGGCAACTATGCCTTTCAGTATGCCAAGAATGTGGAGATACACAATGCCGTCATTAACTCAAAGGACTCATTCTGGGAGTCAGAGAATGTGACCATCTATGATTCTGAAATCAACGGTGAGTATCTTGCATGGTACGGCAAGAACATACGTCTCGTTCGCTGCCACCTCACTGGCGAGCAGCTGCTTTGCTATGTTGATGGCCTCACGCTCGAGGACTGCACTTTTGGCGAGGACGCAAACCTCATTCTCGAGTACTCCACAGTAAATGGCAATATCAAAGGTAACGTGCATAGCATCAAGAACCCAACCAGTGGCACTGTCACAGTGGAAGGCACTGTAGGCGAACTTATCTGGGACGAGAATCAGAAGCAGCCAGCTGACGCAAAGGTTATCGTGAAAGGGTAAATTCAGCAAGTATAACATTACTAATGGAGAGGCATGTCGATATGACATGCCTCTTTTATTGTATTTCTTTATCTTTATTATCCACGAAGACAGCACCAAGATATACATTTCATTTTCTTCATAACCAACGATCTAAAGATTTTACCTACCTTTGCAACAAATCATCAACACAATCAAAACTATGACATTCGATTTTGACAAACCGGTGCAGCGTCGCGGCACCAACTGTGTGAAATGGGACGAGATGCCTTCCGAAGAGATTATTCCTCTATGGGTAGCCGACATGGACTTCGAAACTGCACCTTGTGTACAGCAAGCTCTTAAGGAGCGCCTGCAACATGGGTGCTTCGGCTACACCTTCGTACCCGAGAGTTTCTACAATGCCACCATCCAATGGTTTCAGCACAGACACCAGTGGACGATTGACAGGAAATCCTTTATCTACACCAGTGGCGTAGTGCCAGCCATCTCGGCTATCATAAAAGCACTCACCACCGCAGGGGACAAAGTTCTGGTACAGACACCCGTCTATAACTGCTTCTTCTCCAGCATCAGAAACAATGACTGCATATTGGCAGAGAACCCTCTCAAAAATGAGAACAACCATTATCGCATTGACTGGGAAGACTTTGAGGCGAAATGTGCTGACCCTGCCGTTAAGGTATTCCTACTGTGCAACCCTCACAATCCAGCTGGACGCGTATGGACACGCCAAGAGTTAGAGAAGATGGGCAACATCTGTCTGCAGCACGACGTGTTTGTCATCAGTGACGAAATCCACTGTGAATTCACCATGCCAGGCTACACTTACACCCCATTCGCCTCCATCTCCGAAGCGTTTTCCGCCAACAGCGCTGTGTGCGTGTCGCCATCCAAAGCCTTCAACATCGCCGGCTTGCAAATCGCCAACATCATCGTGAAGGACGATGCCATTCGTCAGAAGGTGGATAAAGCCATCAACATCAATGAAGTGTGTGATGTCAACCCGTTCGGTGTGATAGCCCTGCAAGCCGCTTACTCTCCCGAAGGCGAGGCATGGCTCAACCAACTCAACAGCTACATATACAATAACTATCAACTGGCCAAGTCTATGCTGGAAGCAGAACTGCCCCATTGCCCTGTGACCACTCTTGAAGGCACCTACCTGATGTGGGTGGACGTCCGTGCTACAGGCAAGACCTCAAAGCAAGTGTCTGACCATCTTCTACGCCACGCAAAAGTGTTTGTCAATCCTGGTACCATGTATGGAGAAACAGCAGGTGAAGGCTACATTCGCGTCAACCTCGCCACACAACGCAAATTGGTAGAGGAAGGCATAAGACGGATTATCACAGCTCTTTGACAACAATACGGGAAAGAGGAGCTACACAAAGCACATTGCTGTAGCCCTTTATATTACAAGGGAAATGAAAAAGGAAGGCACCCGCATGGATGCCTTCCTTTTTCATATATGTACATTATCTTACTTCAACAGATCGTCAAGAGCAGACTTGAAGTCACCACCCTCCTGAGCAGGAGCCTCATTGTGTGACTCATGGTTGTTGCGAGGTGCACGCTCTGGACGTGGACGACGCTCACCACGCTCTGGACGTGGACGACGCTCACGCTGTGGACGCTCTACGTAGTCAGCAGGCTTCTCGATGAGCACACGACGAGAGAGCTTGAACTTGCCAGTCTTCTGGTCTATCTCGATAAGCTTCACGTCAATCTCATCACCTTCCTTGATGCCAGCCTCCTCAACAGTGTCGAGGCGCTTCCAGTCGATCTCTGAGATGTGGAGCAGACCGTCCTTGCCAGGCAAGAACTCTACGAAGCAGCCATAAGGCATCACAGAACGAACTGTGCCATGATAAACCTCACCAACCTCTGGGATAGCAACGATAGCCTTAATCTTAGCCAAAGCAGCCTCGATAGCATCGCGACCTGGAGCAGAAATCTGCACCTTGCCCACGCCATCCTCTTCATCGATAGTGATGACAGTCTGTGTATCCTCCTGCATCTGCTGAATCACCTTACCACCAGGGCCAATGACAGCGCCAATGAACTCCTTAGGAATGGTGATCTGCTCAATGCGTGGTACGTGTGGCTTAAGCTCTGCACGTGGTTCAGAGATGGTCTTCATCATCTCACCCATGATGTGCTCACGACCAGCTTTTGCCTGCATGAGGGCCTTCTCAAGAATCTCGTAAGAAAGACCGTCACACTTGATATCCATCTGTGTAGCAGTCAGACCGTTCTTCGTACCAGTGGTCTTGAAGTCCATATCGCCGAGGTGGTCCTCATCACCGAGAATATCAGAAAGGATAGCGTACTTGTCCTCGCCAGGGTTCTTGATAAGACCCATAGCAATACCTGCAACAGGGTTCTTGATTGGCACACCAGCATCCATCAGTGCAAGAGTACCAGCACAAGTAGTGGCCATTGATGAAGAGCCGTTAGACTCGAGCACATCAGAAACCACACGAACTGTGTAAGGATAGTCATCAGGCAGCTGACCCTTGATACCGCGCCATGCGAGGTGACCGTGACCAATCTCACGACGACCCACACCACGCTGAGCCTTTGCCTCACCCGTAGAGAATGGAGGGAAGTTGTAGTGCAGCAAGAACTTCTGGTAGTAGCGCTCCATCGCACCGTCAACAAGCTTCTCGTCGAGCTTTGTACCCAGAGTAGCTGTTGCCAAAGCCTGTGTTTCACCACGTGTGAAGATAGCGCTTCCGTGTGGGCCAGGCAGTGGAGAAACCTCACACCAGATAGGACGGATGTCAGTAGTCTTACGACCATCGAGACGAATGCCCTCATCAAGGATACAACGACGCATAGCATCGCGCTCCACATCATGATAGTAGCGGTCAACCAGAGTATATTTCTCTTCCAGTTCCTCTTCGCTCAATTCAGGGTGTGCAGCAGCGTATGCCTCCTTATAGTCTTCACGGATTTTCTCGAATGCTTCAGCACGAGCCTGCTTTTCCAGAGCCTGCTTCGTCACGTCGTAAGCGGGCTGGTAGCACTTAGCCTGCAGGTCAGCCTTCAAATCATCATCATTCACCTCGTGGCAATACTCACGCTTCACGTCCTTGCCAAGTTCCTTCATCAGCTCTTTCTGCAAACGGCACTGTGGCTTGATGGCCTCATGTGCAGCCTTGAGGGCTTCAAGAAGATCCTTCTCCTGCACTTCCTTCATCTCACCTTCCACCATCATGATGTTCTCCTCAGTAGCACCTACCATCAAATCCATATCAGCCTCTTTCAGCTGTTCGAATGTTGGGTTGATAACGAATTCGCCATTGATGCGAGCTACGCGAACCTCTGAGATTGGACCTTCGAAAGGAATATCAGACACAGCAAGAGCTGCTGAAGCAGCGAAACCTGCCAATGCGTCTGGCATATCTTTACCATCGGCCGAGAAGACGATGACATTTACATAAACCTCTGCGTGATAGTTGGATGGGAACAGAGGACGGAGGGCGCGGTCAACAAGACGACAAGTGAGGATTTCCTCATCGCTTGCCTTACCTTCACGCTTAGTGAAACCTCCAGGGAAACGGCCGTTAGCCGCATACTTCTCACGATACTCTACCTGGAGTGGCATAAAATCTGTTCCTGGTACTGCATCTTTCGCTGCGCAAACAGTGGCCAGGAGCATCGTGTCGTTCATGCGAAGCATCACGGAACCATCGGCTTGTTTTGCCAGCTTTCCTGTTTCGATGCTGATTTCTCTTCCATCAGGCAACGAAACCTTCTTTGTAATTACGTTCATCTTTGTTTGTTGAAATATAAAAAAACATCTGTGTCGTGCCAACCTTATGGCACGGATCTTTCACTTTAAATCGTCAAAAACCGGACAAAGGTAGTTCTTTTTCCGCACACAAGAACCATTTTTATCCGAAAAAGTGCATTTACCGACGTGTTTTTTAGCCAATTATGCCAAATTTGGGCCATACGGCCTTTCTCTAACCGATGATTTCTCCCCGACAGAAACTCCAGCTCACACGCCGTGATGCCTAAGCCACCTTTCTGCAACAAGCCATTATGTCCCTGTCCATTCGGGCCTCAACGGCTGGCTGGCCTGTGCAACTTTTCTTCAATCGACGATTTCACCGCGTCAGAAAGTTCCTCGTAGGTGATGCCCGCTGTTGGCTGAATGGGAGGACGAAACTCCACCACAATCTTCTTGGGAAGAGGCCAGTGGCGTCCTCGTGGCAAAGCCTCAAAAGCGCCATTGATCACCACAGGAACGATGGGCACTTGCAGTTCCACGCCCAGAATGGCAAACATCTTCTTGAATTCACCCAGCGCGCCATCAGACGTACGCGTACCTTCTGGAAATATGATGATGTTTTTGCCTTGCCGCAGCACATCGGCCAGCTTGCTGATGGAGCGCTTCATGTCGTTTTCCTCCAGCACCACCACATTGTGACGCGCTGCTAGCCAACGACGCAGTGGCGTGTTTACATGCTTCTCCTTCGCGAAGAAATAAGTATTGCGGATTTGCGACAGCCGCACATAAGACATCACAAAGAGCCCATCAAGATAACTCTGATGATTGGCAGCCAAGATGAAAGGTCCCTCTGTCGGTATGTTTCTGGTTCCTTTCGAAGCCAAGCGGAAGTGCATCTTGAAGAAGGTCTTGAACGTATGCACTATCCACGGTCCCGTCGGCCATGTGGCGGGAAGAGATATCCGAGGCGAGAGATGGGACGCGTCAGACGAGAGATCGGGATTGAGCAATGAGTGCCAATCCACTTCCGCTTTCTCCATACGTGTCTTATAACTAGCCACATATTCAGCCATCTCAGCCACATGGTGGAAACGAGAGAGCGCGTCCACTGTCAGCGTCAAGCCAAACGTGTTCTCAATGAAGTCCTGCAACCCCACTTTGTCCAGCGAGTCGAACGCCAAGTCCGTCTCAATATGGTCAGTAGGCCGCACTTCGGTCAAACGCTTTTCGTCCTGAATATACTGTTTCAAGAGCCGGTACTCCTCAAATGTAGGTTCCACCAATTGCTGTTTGGGAGCAGCATGCACTCCCGAGCGAAGAATCTCTGCCAATTTGAAGCGTTGCAGCTTGTCCAGCTTCGTGCGAGGCAGTTCACCTTCATACAAGTAGAGCCCCATCACCTTCTTATAAGGTTCAACGCTTTGATTATAAGGCTGCAACACCTCTTCCTTCAGTCTCGTTTCCTGCTCCGTCACATCCAGTCCTCTCGTCCATTCAGGCCGAGGCACGATGATGGCACACAGTTTGTCCCCGTCAGGCACTACCGCTGCTTCCTTCACCTGCTCCGTATATTTCTCCAACTTCAGTTCCAGTTCTGCAGGATTCACATTTTTGCCGTTCGAAAGCACAATGATTTCCTTGCTTCGCCCCGTGATAGTCACAAAGCCATCCTTATCCATTGTCGCCAGGTCACCCGTTCTCAGCCACCCGTCCTTCAGCACCTCTGCAGTCTCTTCCGGACGGCGGTAATATCCCTGCATGATGTTGCGTCCTTTGGCATACAGTTCGCCGTCCACCAACTTACATTCCACAGCTGGCAAAGGCCGCCCCACACACCCCGGACGAATTTCGTCGGGACGCGTAAAAGCGATGATAGGAGCTGCCTCCGTCATGCCATATCCTTCCAGCACATCCAGCCCCAAGGTCTTCATTCCACGAGCCGTCTCCACATCCAGCGCCGCACCACCACTCACGCAATACACCAAGTGGCCGCCCAGCTTCTCCCTCACACTCCTGAACACCAGCCGAGACAGCCTGCGGCTCTGCATCTTCTCGCACAGCCAGAAGAGCGCCCTCGTCGCCACATGCGCATCAATCTTCTGCTTGATGCCCTTATACAACGTCTGCCACAACCTCGGCACACCAATCATCATGCCCACCTTGCCGCGCCTCAGCGTCTCCATGATGTCGCTTGCCGACAACGACGGACAAATCGCCACACCGCCACCGCATATCATTGGAGCCACAACCGTACCCATCAAGGGCAGCACATGGTGCACGGGCAACAGCATCAGCGTCCGCCTGTTCTCATCGAAGATAGGCACATCTTTCCATACAGCTTCTATATTCGCCATCAGGTTGTCATACGACAGCATCACCCCCTTGGGCGAACCCGTCGTGCCCGACGTGTAGATAATCAGCGCCGTCCTCTCCGGTTCCTCCTCCATCATCAGCACCCCCTGCGGACAAGGCTCCACTTGTTCAGTTGACAGTTGACAGTTGACAGTTGACAGTTGAGCTTCAGTGTCCACATCGTCCAGGAAGAGCACCTGCGGTGCCACACCAGCCTGCTTCATCGCTTGCTCCACCGTATCCATCTTCGTGCGCGACGTCCATATAGCTCTCGGCTCACAATCCTTCATCACATACGCCAAATCCTCCACCGTCGAAGTGGCATCCACAGGCACAGCGACGCCCCGACGCATCCACACCGCATACAGCGCATAAATCCATCCCTCCCAATTCGGAGCAAAAATCAGGCAACGCTCCCCCTCGCCCAACGCCAACCGCTGGGCAAACATCCCAATCTGCACGAGCATCTGCCCGTACGTCACCTCCCGTTGCGGAGCCACTATTGCCACCTTATCCAAGTCAAAAGCCATACTTATTTCCTTTATTCTCAGACCTTTTATCTCGCCTGAATTTGCAAAGATAACACAAACTGAGCACAACACAAAATAAAACATTACTTTTATTTCTTCGACACATTCTGAAGCCAATCCAGCCCACCTTTTCCATGCGTCTTTTTTGTTCCCTTCGTCCAAATCAGAGAACCGTCCCTTGATCCGCGTCAGATAACAAAGCATCCCTGCTTAAGCAAGCTTAGCTCTATTCTCACTTAATCGCGACCTTGACTGACTTTTGGCCAATCTTTACGATGGCGATGGAGCCAGGTTGTAGGTTCGTATTAATTGTAGCTGCACCACTTTGACTGATAGCCGAACCAGCCTGAGTGCCATTGATGCCATACACATTGACCTGCGTGCCTTCATCTACACCTTGCACCTTGATGCTACCTCCCTCACTCTGAATCAGCACGGCCTGAGCAGGAATGTTAGCTATGCCATTGGTGATACCTTCTCCTTCTTCAATAAACACGAAGTCTTTCCAACCATCAGTTGCTTTATATTTTTCTATAGTACCCTTCGGAACATACAGCGTCGCGTTAAGGAATGTGTTTTGAGAGAAAGTTCCAAAACCCGATGTCTTTCCTGCTATCGTAAACGGATTCTCTATCAAAGAAATGACAGTTGGTATATCAGCTCCATCGAACGCATAATCTCCAATTTTCGTCACACCACTGCCTATGGTGACGGAGGTAAGGCCAGAGCATTGGAGGAATGCTTTAAATATTGAGAATCAACGATTTACGTTTTAAATGATAGAAAGGTGTTTTACTGAAATTACTAATGTGAATGAAAAGGGTCAAGTTTTAACGTATTTAACTTTCTTTT
>CADAEK010000035.1 GCA_902786925.1 uncultured Bacteroidales bacterium | reverse complement strand
TCCTTGCGTGAAGAATACAGAATTGATGACCTTCAGCGCTTTGATGGCATAGCCGTCTTCAGGTTCGATGGTGAGAGTCACCTCTTGACCTGCGGCAGCCGCGTCCACATCCGCCGTCACTTGTCCGAAATCGGCATCGACAATATTCACAGCGAACTCCTCAGCAGGTGTACCTTCAGGTTCGTAGGTAACTTGGTCAATATACATGGTGATAGCACTTGAGTTTGTGATGATGAGCGTGTTGCTGCCTGCCTTCATCGTAACAGGAACGACAGCTTCCAACCAGTCACTCACGCCTGTCTTCTGAATGGCGGCGTTTTGGCTGACTCCATTGACACTCACTCTCAAGTTGCCGGCCTTGTTGCTGTTGGCATAGCGGATACGGACATTATAATTACCCCCTTCAGCCAGTTTCTGCTGATGGCGCAAAGCACAGCCCGTGTTTGCCTTCATCTCCACATATCCCATGCCTGCAAAGTTCTTAGTGTGCTGTGCCCACCAACCGGAGTTGGTCAGTTTGCGGTCAGCATTCTTGGTGTCCATGTTCTCAGCCTCGATGATGATGGGGCCATGATAAGGTTCTGGCTGCTTGGGCAACGAAAGGGCTGTGGAAGGCAGACCTTCATCTGCATCCGAGCGGTCTTGTGCGCCGGTACAGTTGATGGTCACATCTGTGGCGCCGAGGTGACGGACAATGACGGTGTAAGTCTTTTTGTCTGCATCATAGTTGGCGGTAGCGGAGGCTGACTGTCCATTGGCACCTGTGCTGTGCTTTTTCAATGTATAGGAAGGCACGTTTGTCACGCCCGTGACAATGAGTGTGTCGGCACGCACGGTGGTGGTGTCGTTTCGGTAGTTGTTCAAGTAGCAGTCAATATGGTCGGCATATTCACGGATGACTCCGCTGGAGAGGCGATAGTAGTTGAGTTTGAGCGAATCGCAGGTGTTATACTGCAAGGGGAGTTCTGCACATGCGCCCTTCTTTGTGTTCAGGTAGGTGTAAGGCGTGTAGGTGACAAGCTGATTCTTGTAGCGGTTCACATATAGGTCGCCCTTCGACACTTCGGGGTAGAGGTTGTTGAACTCCTTCACCTTGGTGTTTTCATTACCCCAGCGAGAGTTGTAAGCCGTCTTCTTCACCTGAACCTGAATGGCTTTTGCGGCATCGTCGTAGAGCCCTGGAACCATAGGGATGGCACCATAGCGTCCTGTCTTCTTGAAGTAGCAGAGGTTATTCTGCCATTGGCCATATGCCCATGCGCCTTCCTTTTTCTGGTTGGCAGGGTCGGTTTGCAGATAGAGCCCATTGTAGAGATTGTCTGGCACCTTGAAGTCGTCGTTGGTGTCGTGCACAATGACCGCCTTGGTCTTTGCCAGCACTTCCTCACGGGTGGGAATGTACATGGTGCCATCAATGACTTTGCGCCACATGTCCAACCAGATGCCCTTGAAGTCATCGAACTGTGACCATCTGCGGCATGAATAGCCATCCACCGTAGTATCCCATTCATTCTTGAAGCATGCTCCGTCCCAGATAAGTTCAGGGCCATCCCACACAGCTCCGCCATTCACACATGTCTGCTCCATCACGGTGCCGATACCAGCCGCACCAGGATATTTACACTTTTTTTCACCAACGAGTTTGGATGTCATGTCATTCCATCCGCAGTTGTCGTAACGCACGCCGTAGTTCTTTGCCAGACCAGAGATAAACGGACCCCAACATACGCTTTCGTTGTTGTAGAAACTGCTTCCATGAGTGTATTTGTAAAGGAAGAGGATGGCTTCAGGATACTTTTTGCAGGCTGCCATAAAGTCCTTGTTCAACTTCAGTTCGGCAAGAGGGTCTGTGTTGAAATGGTAAACACCGCCACACCAACTGACAGTGAGGAAACCGCCATACTTGTGCGACATCTCCACCAGTTTAGCGAACAGGCTCCATCGGCTTGATTCAGTCATAGAACTCTTGTCTCCCGCCTCGTTAAAGCCCCAGAACTGCTCTGCATAGTTCCAGCCGAGGAAGTTGGGGTAGGTCTTGAAGAAATACTCGAAAGTGCCAAGGTCATTATCCTGGATGTGGGTGTGTCCGCCCGATGAAGGCTGGCAACAGAACCACATGCCGTTGGCTTGACACACCGTAGCCCATGACTTGTAGGTGCGGACTGCATTGCGTGGCATGCGGTACATCTCTGTATCCTTGTCAAACTGACACGACAGCGACAGGTTCATGCACACATATGGCTTGATGTCGTCAGGAATCAGGTCAATGATTTTCTGTGGGTCGGCACTGTTCCACACGTCAATGTGTATCATCCACAAAGGATGTTCCGAATCAATGGGTCGGCGTTCCTGTGCCGACATGCTCACCGATGCCATCCAAAGCATCATTGTCGTCAAGACGCAAACAAATATTTTCTTCATATAAATTAGGTTTGATATTTTGAGTGCAAAGGTACGCTGAACTCCCCACACTCGTTTTCATTCATGTTTCCAATCCTTTAGTCAGTGTTACAATTTTTCCCATGCACTTTTCACAGGACTCGCTGCAAAGGGACATCATTGAGAGTGCGGTTCAAAGTCGTTCTTGCTTTTTTGTTCCTTATGGGAATATGGTCCAATAACGTAACCTTTTGATCTTCAAAGACGGGTTCGGTGCACGAAATGATACACACAGGCATCATTTGTGGACTCTGTCAGTCGTTGCTTTAACAAATGAAACGAGTGACTGCTTGGGGTAGGTATGGGTGGACGTTCGTAGTGGATGTGAAATGGTGGTGATAATCGTGCTTCTTGTGGTCTTGAATGGCTGCCTCAAATTAGTCAAAATGTACGCACCTTGAGCATTGAAACCGGTGTGAGTCACACCGGTGGTGGCGGTGTGACTCATACCGGTAGGGTCGGTCTGAGTCACACCGATTTTGTGGCTGTTTGTGTTGGTTGTTTTGTGTGATTCTTGGGGGAGAGAATGAGGATTGTAGAAGACGCAAGAGGGATATGCGTTGTATGAGGTGATGTGTTTGGTGTAAAGACGTGAGTTCGGTATGCCCTTTTCGGAAGGGCTTCTTGCCTTCTTGAAGAGGTTTGCATTTATCCTTCTCCCTTCCTTGGCTGAAGGGACCTGGGTGGCAAAATGCCCATTTTGTTGACATGTAAATGAAAAAGGCGTGGCTTTTCGGTGAGAGTTTTGGAGGGCTCGCAGAAAATCTCTATCTTTGTATCGTAAAAACGCTCAATTAATTTTATTTATGGCTTTAATAGAAAGTATCGTTGCACGCGCAAAAGCGAACAAGCAACGCATTGTGCTCCCTGAATCATTGGAGGAGCGCACACTGACTGCCGCCGACAAGTGTCTTGCTGACGACATAGCCGATATCATCCTGATCGGCAACAAGAATGAGATTTTTGCTTTGGCTGATAAGTTGGGCCTGAAGCATGTGGACAAGGCTACTATCATTGACCCTGCCACTTCGGAGAAGACGGAAGAGTATGCTCAATTGCTTTTCCAACTCCGCCAGAAGAAGGGCATGACCATTGAAAAGGCTCGCCAGCAAGTGCTTGACCCCTTGTATTTTGGTTGCCTCATCATCAAGAGCGGAGATGCTGACGGACAGATTTCAGGTGCTCTCTCCACTACGGGTGACACACTGCGTCCTGCCTTGCAGATTATCAAGTGCGCTCCTGGCATCACTTGTGTGAGTGGCGCGATGTTGCTCATTACCCAAACTCCACAGTATGGCGAGGAGGGTGTACTCGTGATGGGCGATGTGGCTGTGACACCAATGCCTGATGCCAACCAGTTGGCTCAGATTGCAGTTTGCACAGCTCAAACAGCGAAGAGTGTGGCTGGTTTTGCCGACCCACGCGTGGCTATGCTGTCGTTCTCTACAAAGGGCAGCGCTAAGCATGAGGTGGTAGATAAGGTGGTGGAAGCTACCCGTCTTGCCAAGGAGCTCGACCCTGCATTGAAGATTGATGGTGAGTTGCAGGCAGATGCTGCATTGGTCCCATCTGTAGGTGAGAAGAAAGCGCCGGGCAGCGATATCGCAGGTAAGGCAAACGTGCTTGTGGCACCTTGCCTCGAAGTGGGAAACATCGCTTATAAACTTGTACAGCGTCTCGGCAATGCTGATGCCATTGGTCCTATCCTTCAGGGTATCGCACGTCCTGTGAATGACCTCAGCCGTGGCTGTTCTGTGGATGACATTTACAAGATGGTAGCTATTACGGCTTGCCAGGCAATGGACGCAGCGAAAAATTGATTGAATATCAATTTTAAAGATGCGGGGTGCGGTGCTCGGCTTATGCAAGGTTTAGGAACGAAGACCGAAGCAGAAGCCGTGAAGCACAAAGGTGGATCAATAAATGTAAAGAAAAAGATGAAAAAGATATTGGTACTTAACTGTGGCAGCAGTTCTATTAAATATGCATTATATGACATGACAGATCAGTCTGTCATTACGAGTGGTGGCATCGAGAAGATTGGCTTGCCTGACTCGTTCATTACTGTGAAGTTGAATGGTGAGAAACATAAGATGGAGAAGCCTATCGCTGAGCATACAGCTGGTGTTCAGTGGATTTTTGAGGTGCTCACACGGGGCGAATACGCTGTGCTGAAGAGCCTCGAGGAATTGGATGCTGTAGGCCATCGCATGGTGCATGGTGGTGAGAAGTTCAACAAGTCTGTGCTGCTCACTCCTGAGGTGATGGAGGCTTTTGCGGCTTGCAATGACTTGGCTCCTCTTCACAATCCTGCCAACATCAAGGGTGTGAATGCTGTGACAGCCTTGCTCCCCAATATTCCACAGGTAGGTGTGTTCGATACCGCTTTCCATCAGACAATGCCTGATTATGCATATATGTATGCGCTGCCATACGAACTCTATGCGAAGTATGGTGTGCGCCGTTATGGATTCCACGGAACCAGCCACCGCTACGTGTCACAGCGCGTGTGTGAGTTCTTGGGTGTGAAGCCAGAAGGCAAGAAGATTATCACTTGCCATATTGGTAATGGTGCTTCTATTGCCGCTGTGAAGGATGGCAAGTGTGTAGATACATCAATGGGTCTCACTCCACTTGAAGGTCTTATCATGGGTACCCGCTCAGGCGATATCGATGCAGGCGCAGTGACCTTCTTGATGGACAAGCTGAATCTCGACACGAAGGGCATCAGCAATCTGCTGAACAAAAAGTCTGGTTTGCTGGGTGTGAGCGAAGGTTCTTCTGACTTCCGTGACATCCTCGCTGGTATTGCCAACGGCAACGATAAAGCTCGTCTGGCTAAGGAGATGTACTGCTACCGCATTAAGAAGTACATCGGCGAATATGCAGCTGCTATGGGCGGTGTGGACATCATCCTCTTCACAGGTGGTGCCGGTGAGAACCAGTATGAGGTGCGCGAAGGTGCAACGAAGGGCTTGGAGTTCATGGGCATTAAGCTTGATGACGCCAAGAACAAGGCTTGCCGTGCCAAGGAAGCCATCCTCTCAGCTGATGACTCTAAGGTGACTATCTGCTGCATCCCAACGGATGAGGAGCTGATGATTGCATTGGACACATTGGAATTAACAAAGTGAAAAGTGAAGAGTGAAAAGTGAAGAATTGAAGTTACCGATGACTATTGTCTGTCACTCCCAATGACAAGTAATATGGATTTTTCACTTTTCACTTCAAAAACATTTGAATAATGAGCGAAGATTATAACGACAGCGACGAAATCATGGAAGAGCCTTTGGAAGATGAGGCTCTGGATGCATCTCCTCCTGCATCAGGTCAGCCGCCAAAGAGTGACTATGACCCGACTGTGATGAAGGATAGCATCACCCATCATTTGAGCGGCATGTATCAGAACTGGTTCCTGGATTACGCCTCTTACGTGATTCTGGAACGTGCTGTGCCACATATCATGGATGGCTTGAAGCCTGTGCAGCGACGCATTCTCCATTCGATGAAACGAATGGACGACGGGCGCTACAACAAGGTGGCGAACATTGTGGGACACACGATGCAGTTCCACCCCCATGGTGATGCCTCCATCAAGGATGCCTTGGTGCAGATGGGCCAAAAGAACCTGCTGATTGACTGTCAGGGAAACTGGGGCAACATCCTCACAGGCGATGATGCAGCTGCAGGTCGTTATATTGAAGCCCGACTCTCTAAGTTTGCGCTCGATGTCTTGTTCAATCCCAAGACCACCGAGTGGAAACTCTCTTATGATGGACGTAACAAGGAACCTATCTCACTGCCAGTCAAGTTCCCGCTCCTCCTCGCTCAGGGAGTGGAAGGCATTGCTGTGGGTTTGAGTTCCAAGATACTTCCTCATAACTTCAACGAACTTTGTGATGCAGCTGTTCATTATCTGCACAATGAGCCCTTTCAGCTTTATCCTGACTTCCAGACGGGTGGCTCTATCGATGTGTCAAAGTATAATGATGGACAGCGTGGTGGTTCTGTAAGAGTGCGTGCCAAGATAGAGAAGCGCGACAACAAGACTCTCGCCATTACAGAGATTCCTTACGGGAAGACAACAGGGTCTCCTTCGAAGCCAAGCCAATTTATCGATTCCATCCTCAAGGCCATTGAGAAGGGCAAGATAAAAGCGCGTAAGGTGGAAGACTTGACGGCAGCAGGTGTGGAGATTGTCATTCATTTGATGCCAGGTGCCTCAAGTGACAAGACCATTGATGCGCTCTATGCCTTCACGGATTGCGAAATCAGCATCTCGCCCAATTGCTGTGTGATTGATGACAAGATGCCGAAGTTCCTCACCGTGAGTGACGTGCTACGTAAGAGTGTCGATTACACCAAGTACTTGATTAAGCGAGAACTGGAGATTCGTCGTGCTGAACTCCTTGAGCAACTCCACTTCTGCTCCCTTGAGAAGATCTTCATCGAGGAGCGTATCTATAAAGCCAAAGAGTTCGAGAATGCCAAGACGATGGACATCGCGTGCGCTTATGTGGATGAACGTTTGAAGCCCTTCTACGAGCAGTTTGTTCGTGAAGTGACCAAGGACGACATCTTGAAGCTCATGGAGATTCGAATGGCTCGTATCCTCAAGTTCAATAAAGACAAGGCTGATGAGTTCATCGCTCGACTTAAAGCCGAGCTGGAGCAGATTGAGCGTGACCTTGCCAATCTCGTTGAGGTTACAGCTGAGTGGTTCCGCTTCCTCCAGAAGAAATATGGAGCAGAGCACCCACGTCTTACGGAGATTCGTAACTTCGATACCATTCAGGCCGCAACAGTGGCTGAAGCCAACCAGAAACTCTATATCAATCGTGCCGAAGGCTTTATCGGAACGGGCTTGAAGAAAGACGAGTTTGTTTGCAACTGCTCTGATATAGACGATATCATCATCTTCTATAAAGATGGCACCTACAAAGTCATCAAGGTGGCAGAGAAGGTGTTCATCGGCGAAACGGAACGCAGTAAGGCAGAGAAACGTAAGGTGGAAGTGATTCATGTGGCGGTGTTCAAGAAAGGTGACACGCGCACAATCTATAATGCCACCTACAAGGATGGAGCAACGGGCATTACCTATATTAAACGCTTCAATGTCCAAGGCGTGACCCGTGACCGAGAATACGACCTGACGATGGGCACACCGAAGTCAAAGGTGACATGGTTCTCTGCCAACAGCAACGGCGAGGCCGAAATCATCAAGGTGACGCTGAAGCCACAGGAGAAGCTGAAAAAGCTCGTCTTCGAGAAGGATTTCAGCGACATTGACATCAAAGGCCGTACCGCACGAGGCAATCAGCTCACCAAGCATGAGATATTCCGCATCCAGCTCAAAGCCCATGGCGGCAGCACGCTGGGAGGACTCAAAGTGTGGTGGGATCCAGATGTACAGCGTATCAACTATGATGAGCATGGCGAATATCTGGGCGAGTTCCAGAACAATGACCAGATTCTTGTCATCCTTCCGAATGGTGAGTACTATCTCACGAACTTCGATGCTAATAATCACTATGAGCAGAGCATTCTGCGCATCGAGAAGTTCAAGGCTAAGAAGGTATGGACAGCAGTGCTTTGGGATGCGGAGAACCAGAATCAGCCCTACATCAAGCGATTCATGTTTGAGGATTCCAAGAAAAAGCAAAGCTTCTTGGGCGAGAACCCTGATAGTCAGCTGATACTCCTTACAGATACTCCTTATCCGCGTCTTCAGCTCACCTTTGCAGAGCCAGACACATTCCGTGGACCTCTCGAAGTGGATGCCGAAGATTATATTGGTGTCAAGGGCTTCAAGGCTAAAGGCAAGCGCCTCACCACCTATGCCCTCGACCAAGTGAAAGAGCTTGAGCCCCTTCGCTTCCCTGAACCCGATTCGGAGGAAGAGGAAGTAGAAGAGGAAGTGGAGGAAGTCATCGATCCCGACGAAGGGAAAAGTGATGATGATATTCGCGACGAGATAACAGGACAATTGAAGCTATTCTGATGAAACGTTTCAACAGCATCATAAGTAAAGGCTTGGCAGTGGCGGCAACGCTATTGCTGAGCCTTTGTGCTTATGGGCAAGACGTGCAGCCTGAGGCTCAGCAGACTGAGATAGCGCCTTCCTTCTCTCCTTCTCGCTTGAACAAGGAGGTGCTGCATTCTTCCATGGTGGGAATAGGCTCATCGAATGTGCTTGACACGTATCTCTCTCCTTACAACTATACAGGCACAGACTACCGTATTCAGCGTGAAACCCAGCGCATGACCAACCTGTGGAAGGGCCGTGTTTCCAATCAGTCCTTTATCGACTTGAATGTGGCTATCAATGAGAATCGTCCCAAGACTCTTGATGAATATGCGGGAGGCCTTCGTTATACGCAAGGATGGTTCTATAACTTCATGGGAGGAAACATCGTCAATCCCGTTGAGCGTTCTTCCTCTCGCTGGAACTTTGCTGCTGGACTCGCAGTTTCCGCCTATTTGGGCGCAGTCTATATAGACCGTAGCGGGAACAATCCGGCACAAGCAAAAGCAGACATCATGATAGACGCAAGCGGCATGGTCACATACGATATGCCCATTAAGCGCCATCATTACCTTTGGCGCTATCAGGTGTCAGTTCCCGTGATGGGCATCGCATTCTCTCCCAATTATGGGCAGAGTTACTTCGAAGCCTTCTCCTTAGGGCATTATGACCACAATGTCCTCTTTGCTTATCCTGGCAATATGCCCTCCATGCGCCATCGACTTACACTCGACATCCCCATTCGTCGCCATGTGCTTCGAGTAGGCTATGTCGCCCAGTTCAATCAGTCTGTATTCAATCATTTGAAGTATCACAACTACTCTCACAACTTCATGATTGGATTCACTAAATACCTGTATCGAAGATGAAGCATTGCCAACGAGACATATTGATGAAAGTGACCCGCCGTTTCCTGTGGGCCGTAGGTGTGCTTCTTCTGCTGACAGCCTGTGTCAAGGAAGACTACTACGATAACTCGCGCCAAGGCAATTACGAGGCTTTGTGGAAAATCATGAATGAGCACTATTGCTTCTTCTCCTATAAGCAGCAAGAGCTTGGCGTCGATTGGGATGAAGTGCATGCGCGTTATGCCAGTCAGATTAATGAGCGCATGACCAATGCCCAGCTCTTTGAAGTGTTGTGCAATATGTTGGCAGAGCTGGAAGACGGGCATGTCAACCTTTCTGCGCCTTTTGATTTCGGACGCAATTGGAGTTTCTACGAAGACTATCCCGAGCACTATAACGACAGTATTGCAAAATTGTACTTGGGACATAACTACTCCATTGCTTCAGGCCTAAAATATGTCATACTCGACGACAACATTGGCTATGTGCGTTGTGAGAGCTTCGAAAATTCTATTGGTGATGGCAACGTGAGCATGATGCTCCAGAGCCTTGCATCCTGCAATGGCCTCATTATTGATGTGCGTGGCAATGGAGGCGGACAACTGACTGCTGCACAGACCTTGGCTTCCCACTTCACCAATGAAAAGATACTGGTCGGTTACGTTTCCCACAAGACAGGCAAAGGGCGCAACGATTTCTCGTCGCCCCGTAAGCTCTATCTTGAGCCTGCTTCAGGTGGGGTCCGATGGCAGAAGCCCGTTGTAGTGCTTACCAACCGTGCTGTGTATTCTGCGGCCAATGACTTTGTCAAGTGCATGATGTATTGCCCTAACGTCACCATTATGGGCGACCGCACTGGAGGCGGCTCTGGTATGCCATTCAATAGCGAACTTCCTAACGGGTGGCAGGTGCGTTATAGTGCCGTGGTCTATTATGACCGCGACATGCAGCATACGGAATTTGGCATTGCACCAGACATCTCTCTTGTCATGTCTGGAGCCGACATTGCCCAGAAGAAAGACACCTTCATCGAAAAAGCGCGGGAATATTTGTCCACGTCCCAATAATGTGCTACCTTTGCAACCGAGTTTGACAATAATCGGTTTCAACACTCAACTTTAATTATCTCTATCGCGCGCTTGTGGCGGAATTGGTAGACGCGCCAGACTTAGGATCTGGTATCTCCGATGTGCAGGTTCGAGTCCTGTCAGGCGCACCAGATGTGGGCAAGTTGTCATTCCTCTGACAATTCGCCCATTTTCTTTTTCCCTCAAAACAAAAAGCCTATGAATTTCTTGGATTTGGTAAAAGCCCGGTATAGTTGTAGAAATTATCAAGACCGGCAAGTGGAACAGGAGAAACTGAACTACATCATGGAGTGTGTGCGTTTTGCTCCATCTGCTGTGAACAAGCAGCCCTGGCACTTCCGCATCGTCACCGAGAGTGAAGCTGTTGAGAAATTGCGTCAATGCTATCATCGCGACTGGTTCAATACGGCACCTCTTTATGTTGTGGCTTCCATCCTCCACGATGAAGCATGGGTGCGTTCCGATGGCAAGCCTCACGGTGACATCGACATAGCCATTGCTGTTGAGCACTTGTGCTTGGCTGCAACAGAGCAAGGACTTGCAACGTGCTGGGTCTGCAATTTCGATGCAGCTTTGTGCAAGAGCTTGTTCTCCCTTCCCGACAACGAGGAACCCGCTGTGCTGATTCCTCTTGGGTATGCTGCCGACGAGCCTCGTGAAAAGAAACGTAAGGAACTGGCAGAGATTGTTCTGTAAGAGACGTGATGCCCAATAGAATAGGGGTTGTGCCATTGCAGGCGCAACCCCTATGTTGTTTCTGTAGATATTCATATAATGTACACCTATAGCAGGTCCACAGTCTGTACCAGCTTGTTGCTGTTTGAACCTTTGATGAGGATGAGGAACCCTTGTGGCTTCTTCTCTTGGATAGCCGCGTTCACCTCATCTACATGGGCAAACAGACGGTAGCAGTCAGGGTGCTGTGTCTTGGCAAAGTTCTCGCCCACCAGCCATACCTGTTCGAAACCGCATTCTCCAATCAAGTCAATCACCTTCTGGTGCTCTTCCTCGCTCACGGCGCCCAGTTCTCCCATCTGCCCGAGGATGCACATCTTGTGTTCCGATGGGATGAGACGGAAGTTGTCCAGCGCGGCCTTCATGCTTGTTGGGTTAGCGTTATAGGCATCCACTACCAGCTTGTTGTCCTTTGTCACAGTCAGCTGACTGCGGTTGTTTGATGGGGTGTATTCCTCCAGGGCTGCGCTGATGTCCTCTGCAGCAACGCCAAAGAACGTGCCGATACAGGAGGCAGCCAGTGCATTGTCGAGGTTGTACGAGCCAATCAGCTGGGTTTGGACAGTTGACAGTTGACAGTTGACAGTTGACGAGTGTGGGGTAGGGGTAGAGGATGTTTGCCACTCAAACTTTAGGAATGGGTTGCACTCCACCAGTTGGCCCTTCACCAGCAGCCCGTCTGCTTCTTGCTGTCCATACTTCACCAGTTTCAAGCCTTGGCTAATGCCCTGCAGGTATGGGTTGTCGTTGTTGATGAACACGGTTCCTTGAGTCTCACGCACAAAATCATAAAGTTCACCCTTCGTGCGGATGACGCCCTCAAACGAGCCGAATCCCAGCAAGTGGGCCTTGCCCACGTTCGTAATGATGCCATAATTGGGCCTTACGATATTCACCAGCGTCTTGATTTCCCCAGGGTGGTTGGCGCCCATCTCGATGACAGCCATCTCATGCTCCTTGGTCAGTTGCAGCAAGGTCTTGGGCACACCGATGTGGTTGTTGAAGTTACCCTGCGTGTAGAGCACCTTGTATTTCTTCTTCAGCACGGTGGCAATCAGTTCCTTGGTCGTCGTCTTGCCGTTCGTGCCCGTAATGCCGATGATGGTGGTGCCTAAGGCCTCGCGGTGGTAGCGGGCCAACTGCTGCAACGTGGTCAGCACATCCTCCACCAGGATGAGCCTGTCATTCCCTTCTTCGGCATACTCCTTCTCGTCGATGATGGCCAGTGCCGCACCCAGTTCCAGTGCTGCCTTCGCGTATGCGTTGCCATCAAACGTTTCCCCCTTCAGGGCAAAAAACATCGAGCCTTCCGGCACATCGCGGCTGTCGGTAGTGATGACCGGATGTTGTAGGAAAAGCTCGTACAAGTCCTTTATTTCCATTGATAATAGCGTCTTATAAAGTCGTCCAGCGATAAAGGCTGGTTATTTCATTGCATTAATCAAATAGCTCTCCAGCTCGTTGCTGGCCAGGCGCAGGTGGAACTCGCCACCTTGTGCTACGCTGATGGCACCCGTTTCCTCGCTTACGATGATGGCAATGGCATCGCTTTGTGACGTGATGCCCAATGCTGCACGATGTCTCAGTCCCAGTTCCTTCGGAATGTTCAGGTTGTGGCTCACGGGCAGGATGCAGCCCGCAGCGGTGATGCGGTTGTGGCTGATAATCATGGCTCCGTCATGCAGCGGAGAGTTCTTGAAAAAGATGTTTTTAATCAGCTCCGTATTGATGTTGGCGTCAATCATCTCGCCCGACTTGATGATGTCTCCCAGCGACATCTCGCGTTCCAGGATGATGAGCGCTCCCACAAAATTCTTGCTCATGTTGTCGCAAGCCAGCACGATGCGCATCAGCTGTTGGTCCACGTGCTCCTCGTCCTCATCCGCCTTGCGTTTCGCAAAGAAGCGTGAGAGGAAATACAGCTGCCGATGCGAACCCAGCGTGAGGAAAAAACGTCGGATTTCCTCCTGAAAAAGGATAATCAGCGCGATGACACCCACGCTCACCAGCTTGTCGAAGATGTTGCCCAGCAGCTTCATCTCCAGTATCTGCGACACGACAATCCATGTCACAATGAACACCAGCACACCGTAGAAGATGTTCAGCGAGCCCGACGTCTTCATCAGTCGCCATGCTTCATACAGCAGCATGGCCACCAGCAGAATGTCGATAATATCCTTTATGCCAAATTCAAACATAATTCCTTCATATAGAGCCTGCATCCTCCTATACACGGGGAAGTCAGGAGGGATTTATCCGTCAATTGCTGAATTTCTCCACCAGTCTCACCACTTCTACAGCCTCCTTCACATCATGCACCCGCAAGATGTTGGCACCCTTCTGCAGAGCCAGCGTGTTCAGCACCGTCGTCCCGTTCAGCGCCTCCTCGGGTGAAGAGCCCAGAAAACGGTATATCATGCTCTTTCTCGACACGCCCACCAGCAGAGGCAGCTCAAACACCTCCAGCATCTCTTGATGTCTCAGCAACTCATAATTGTGGTCAATCGTCTTCGCAAATCCGTATCCAGGGTCCAGCACAATGTCCTTCTGTCCTAAGTCCCTCAGTTGCTGCACCTTCTCCGCAAAATACAGCATCACCTCCTTCATCAGGTCGTCATAATGCGGAGCCTGCTGCATTGTCTGGGGAGTCCCCTTCATGTGCATCAAGATGTAAGGTACACCCAACTTCGCCACCGTCTTGAACATCTCCTTGTCCAGTTCGCCACCCGAAATGTCGTTGATGATGTCCACGCCCAGCTCCTCCACAGCCATCTTCGCCACATCTGCACGGAACGTGTCCACACTCACCGGAATCTCGGGAGCTTCCTCCCTCACAATCCTCATGCCGCGTCTCAGTCGCTCCATCTCTTCCTCGGCACTCACATCTGCCGCTCCAGGGCGTGAAGAGTATGCGCCCACATCAATCATCGAGCCCCCCTCAGCAATAATCTGTCTCACACGTCCACGCACCGCCTCTTCAGTCTCCATGCGGCTTCCCGCATAAAACGAGTCAGGTGTCACGTTCAGGATACCCATCACCTGCGGCTTCGAGAGGTCAAGCAGTCGTCCCCGCACATTCAACGTATAGTGTATTGTCTTGTTCATCGTGGGCAAAGGTACAACATTTAATTGATAATTGGCAATTGATAATTGACAATTCGTTGTCATTTCTTTGTAAAACCGCTCATTGTAAAGCGAAAACCGCTCATATAAGCCGCAGTTGGCAACAAAGAATCACTAATGTCTTAGGTCTAAAGGCTAATGTCTAATGGCTAAAGTCTAAAGGCTAAGGTCAATTTATAATTAGGAATGAGGAATTAGGAATGAGGAATTATTACTTCTCAAACCTCAGCGAAGCTAATTATCAATTGTCAACTATCAACTGTCAACTATCAACTGTCAACTGTCAACTGTCACCTGTCAACTATCAACTGTCAACTGTCAACTATCAACTATCAACTGTCAATTGTCAACTATCAACTGTCAACTATCTAAACACGAAATGCCGCCGACATACCATAGGTGGGCACATCGGCGGCAAAGACAAGCGTGGTCATTACGTCTGAATCAGACGCACCTTCCTGCGATTGCCCGTTGGCCTGACGGCAAAGTGAAGCCAGTAGCCGCCCTTAGGCGAACGCTCCAGCAGGAGTTCATCGAAGTCCTCACGCCTTTCATCACTGATGTCGAGCAGGATGGTGGCGTATCGCAGCAGTTGTTCGAAGCCCGCCACACGGATGTCGGCAGCGCAGCCAGTCAGCCTTCACACCGCCAACAGCCTTGTTCACAGCCTCAGAACGATAGCCGCTGTTGATGATGATGGGGTCGTTTCCCTCGCCGTACAGGTTGTTCCACCGCCTGCGCAGCTGTTCCAGCCAACGGCATAGACGCTTTAAGTTCTCCACTTGTGCCTCGTTGGGCACGTTCTCAATATTCACTCTTGTTTTGGTTAACTCCCCCAGCGTAAAGTGCTCGCTGAGCCGTGCTTGCTTATTGATACTTACTTCAATCATAATCCAAATGTTATAGTGTAATAGTGTTATAGTGTAATAGTGTTATAGTGTAATAGCCTCAGAGAGCCACGCGACCAGTCTTCTTATACATGGCCTTGGTGGTGCCGTTCTCCACGTAGTCGCCGGCTTTCTCTGCCAGACCGTCCTTCACCAAACGGTGTGTCCTCACGCGGGCTGCATTGATGCTAGGCATCGAGAAACAGCGCATCACGTCGTCGATGGTAAACTCCTCAGGCAAGCGGTTAAAGCCCTCGATGGTCTTCTGGCGACGCCGCACGTTCACGCTCGCATCCTTCAACTTGTTGTCGAAATAGGCCTCGGCCATCGCTCCAAAGTAGTGGCGCTGACAAGCATACTGGATGTTCACTATCAGTTCAGCCAGTTTCCAATCCACCTCGTCTGTCTCGAACTCGCCACACCAGTAGTCACCGTCCTGCTTCATCTTGTCCCAATGTCGCATCACGATAAATGGCGCAGAGAAATTCAGCCCATGATAGGCACAGCGCTTCAGCAGCATCTCGTCGGCCTTGGAGTCGTTTTCAGCAGCGTCCATCATACGACGTGCCGTCCAGTCGTAGAGCTCATCCACAATCTTCTGAACCGTCAGCTCACCCTTCGTCTTATCCAGTTTTTCTGCCCATGCCTTCAGGCGAGCGTCGCTTTCATAGTCCACATGACTCTCACGGCTCATCATCTCAAAGTTGGTGGCAGGCAGAGGAATGCAGGTCAGACGTGTAGCAAGACCACTTCCAAAGTTCTGCACGTTCACCTTCTTCTTCAGCGCTATGGGCGTACCCGTATAGATGAAGTTCCAGGTAACGATGAAGTCCTGCAGGATAGAGTCCACGTTCGAGTATGCCTGACCATCCTCTTCGTTATGGAAAGCCTTGAGTTCCATCGAGAACTTGTCAATCCACGAGCCTCCTTTCTGTACGGTCACAGTGTTGTCCAGCTCCGTGTCGAACGTCAGCATGTGCAACTGCATTTCCTCGCCATCCACCACCTCCACGGCATTCACCATGTCCTGAATGAACTGCGCGTTCGAAGTTCGTGCCGGATGGAGGCGCACCACCACCTTGGGCTTCTTGGGCTTTTCCTTGTTGGCACCCTTCGTCTTCATCAGTTCGCGATAGGCGTTGATAGCATCCTTGCCCACCTTGTCGGCAGCGACGATAGGAGCAGCGAGCAACTTGAACAGTCGTGTGGCAAAGCTCTTACCACTGGCAGGGTCGCCAATAATCAGCGTCGAGTTATTGAGCCGTCGCAACTCCTCTGGTCGATGATAGAAGCGATAAGTGCACCTTGTCATCAAGGTCATCAGCAGACCGCCACCCACGAACATTGCCGCAGGATACTGGTTACGTTTCAAGCCCTTGCAGATGTCCTTCAACAAAGGGAATTCCTCACTCAGCGCCTCAATCTGTGTGCCCCAGTCCCAGAGCCACTGCGCCATGTCCTCGTCTGCCTTAGCAGCAGAGGTGTCCATGCCAACAATCTCGCGCATCGCCTTCGACAGTCCTTTTGGCGACTCCTTGCAGGCTGACTCTACAATAGCGTGCAGCTCCTGCTCGTCCAGTCCCAGACGGGGCATCACCTGCAGCAGCAGTGCCTTGTTGTTGTCGCAGATAGCCCTGAGCGACACAGCCAGCTGATACAGCTTCACATTCCTTTCTCCTTCTTGCGGAACGCCACCGTTCCTCTTCCACCATTCGTCGATAATCTCACTGTACGGACGGCCCTTGAACGATGGCTGAGGGCTGATGTTTGAGGGCTGAGGGCTGACGGCTGACGGCTGAGCCATCTCTTCCATCTTACATCTTCCATCATCCATCATCATATCGCTCAGCAAATTCTTTGTTCTCATACGTAAACAGTTCCTTGTCAATATACAAAATATCCGATTCCTTGCAGATGAAGCTCATGCGGCTTGCATCCTTGCAACTCTCGTCCACCTCCACACCAAGCACCTTCGCCATCTGGTGTTGGTTGTCAATCAGGTTGCCCCATTCCAGACGCGCCTTGAACACAATCTTCAGCCCATGTCCTGATGGCGTGATATAGATGAGTAAGATACCCAGTTCCTTCGCCTTTTGCGGAAAGTCAGCGGCAGCAAACTCTTCACTCTTCACTCTTAGCTCGTCACTTTCCACGTGGTCCACGTCCATCACCACGAGCCCTGTCAGTCGAGTGGCACTCTGCTTGCGCCAAGTACCCAGTTTCCCAGCCTTCGACTCCGTCTCGTCGAACGTAGCCTGGAAGATAAAGGCAGGCAGCTTACGTTTGAGTGCCGCATCATGCGTTTCACGATACTTATCGATGTTCTTGTTCCACTGCGCAGCACGCACCAACGCATAGAACTGCTGCTCATCAACAGGCAATGTAGGATTTACAAAATTCTTCTGATAACTAAACATACTTACAGCGTTTTAACAAAATTCCAACAAATCCAACTCACGGTCAATCACCGCATTCTTCGCCTCCTTCGTCTCGCGGTCGATAACCGCCAGCACACGAGTTGTACCTATCTCCTTGGGAATGCTCTCATACACCTTGATACGCTCCACGCTCTCCTTCACCCAGCCGTGCTCCAGTCGGCGAATCAGCCAGTTGCGCTGCCTCTGCTGTGGTTTGCGGTTGTACTGCTGAAACCAGATTACAAACTTGCCGTCCACAGTCTCTTCCAGCCAGAGACGACCCTCTACCTTCAATCCCTTCTTCAGGGCGTCCATTACAATGTTCTCGTTCTTAAACTCAACTTGTTTCATAATCGATTCGATTTGTGAGCGTCAGGGAAGCGAAGTTTTTAGTTTGAGCTCATGTTTACATCCGGACAACGTTTCCTCCGCTCACACCCTCGACTCGGTTACTGAATAATGATTTCTGCGGTTCCTTTAAGGCGAACCACTCCTCCCCCTTTACCGGCATTCTTAAGGCCGTCTTTCATCTGCCACTGCTTGCACTTGAACTTCTGCTGAACCTTAATCATCATCTGTGCACAGACCCTTGTACCGTCTTTCTCAATGCACTTGTGTCCGCAACTGGCGCAGCAGCGCTTCACTTTCACACCATAAGCGTTCTTTACGCTCGTAATCACAATTTCCTTTGTCATAGTCTTTAATATTTGATTTCGTCCGACATACTCTGTCTGATTGACGATGCAAAATTACAAGAAAGGACAACACAAAATATGGCTTTTTTCGAGTTATCCAGACGCCACCCGACGCACCCGACGAATAACCCGTTTTCTGCCCGACGTACCCGACAGACAGCATAAAAAAAAAGCACCAAACAGCTGCTGCTATTTGATGCTTATTACTAAAATCAAGAGTGAAATCTATGACTCAGCGTCCTTCAGTCCTTGATAGACTTCCTTCACTAGATTCTGAATCCTACTTCTCCTATTGTTATCTACACGATAGTTGAATTTCGATGAGCGCCATTCAGCCATTTCTGGCAGACACTCATCTAAGATGAACCAGTTGCCGCATTCAGATGCTAATGCCTCAGTATATGACTTATACCGTTTATCTCCCTTGGGCTCTTCCTGCTTCACTTTTGTCAGCTGCCCAGGCAACAGTCGTTCTATGTCAGTGAAAAAGTCGGCATAACCTTTCATGATGAACACTCTCTTTATATAAAAATGGTACGCGATATATACGGCCACCCAGTCACGCCCAGAGTCCACATCCATCTTGGGAATTACGTTAAGCAGCACCTGTATGAACTTCTGCTGACGCTCCATCGTACCAAACTTCTTAGCATCAAAGAACTTCAAGTCCACAAGCTCCACTTCTTCCGCAACTTCTGCCTCCTCCGTCTTCGTCCCTTTAGGAGCCTCAACAAGTGTTTGGAATGTGGCACCCGTTTGGTCACAGCCTATATTCACAACGCCATATACCACGACTGGCTTCTGCGGATTCTCTTGTTTGTTATCTTCCATCTTCTACTTAATTATCTTAACGTCCTC
>CADAEK010000034.1 GCA_902786925.1 uncultured Bacteroidales bacterium | reverse complement strand
GTCACGTTTCTCTTTTGGAGTCCATTTTTTAAATCTTCTCATAACGTTTAACACATTTATTAAGTTACTAAATGTGTCAACCTATTTCAGTATAAGACATGGGGGAAAAATGAGTTGTTGTTGGGGTGGTGTCAAGAACAAGTCGTAACTTCGCAATAACAAAACCTAAAGCGATATGGCACAGACACGGTGTATCAAACATAACACGCTGATTGCAATGGAATTATTGTCCTTTACCTATAGCATCATGTAAAGTAATCAGCAAGCCCTTTTTGTCAGCAAAATGCCCCCTGCTGCATACGAAATCTTGTCGTCAGAGCAGGGTGTTTTATTGCCTTTTGTTAACCCCGTTCATGAGGTCATGAGAGGGTATTTTGACGAGTCTCAAGGTCTTTTTTCGCAGAATTCCGACAGTATTTCACGCTTTTCATACAAGGTAAACGAGTTCATTTCACGCGTTCCAGTATCGAAAAACACCCCATTTTGTCTAAAAATCATTGAAAATCTTGAAAAAGTAAGCCTAAAACCCACCATTACGGTTAACGATGAATGGGCTGGGGAGACGTTTGTAACTTCTTAATTATGAATGATAAAGAAACGAAAAATAGGTGATGGAAAACTCCATGATTATACATGGAAAAAATCAAAAAATAAGCTGTTTTTATATACAGACCACCCAAATTTCAGTGAAAAATAGGCGAAAATGGGACTGCCAAGTATGGGATGCAGGACTAAAAGACGGCAGAATATGCGCCCTCTGGAGGTGTTGGAAAGATAGGATTTTGGTGAGTGAAGAAGAACAAGAGCGACAACGGAGTTTGCTTTATTGATGCCTCACAGGAATTTGTCCACGAAGGCAACAATCAGGGGGACAGGAACTTTGATTCACGCTAAGGAGTTGTATCAGTTGATCAGTCCCTCGTGATTCTTTCTGCGAGAAAAAGATAGCGAACCATGCGGATAATGCACGAAAAAGCCGTATCTTTGCAACAGAAAAGAAAGAAAGCTAGTAAAAGCTAGTGAAACTAGTAACATTAGTAAAAACAAGCCCCCTCAAAAAACAAGCACACCCCCACTAAACCCTATTTTCCTCCATGCACAATGCCGACCTTCCACCCGTTCTCCAGAACGAGGTGCAGCACCAGGACCTATTTTTCTACCAGAAGACAGAGGTGCTCTATGCGCTGACCTACCATTTCGCCAAGCGTTTCCTTCCCGCAAGCGGCGACCGCACGGTGGACCAGATGGTGCAGGCTGCGCGCTCCGGCAAGCAAAACATCGTGGAAGGGCTGGCCGACGGGGTGACGTCGAGCGAGATGCAGCTGAAGCTGCTCAACGTCGCTCGCGCCTCGCTGAAGGAACTCAGGGCCGACTATGACGACTACCTGCTCACGCGAAGCCTCACGCGCTGGGATCCATCACATCCCCGCTATGACGAAATGCTCCGCTTCTGCCGCTTCCACAACAAGGTGAATGACTATGAGCCCTTCTTCGCCAAATGGAACGCCGAAGAGCTGTGCAACATAGCCCTGACCCTCCTCCACATGGTGGACAAGATGATGAAGACCTACCTGAGCGGCCTGGAGAAGCAGTTTGTCACCCAGGGCGGCATCAAAGAGAGGATGTACGCTGCCCGCACCGGCTACCGCAAAGGCCAAGACGAGGAACTCCAGCGCCTACGAGAAGAAAACAAAGGCATGCGCCAGCGCGTGGTCATTCTGGAGCAGCAGATAGAGATGCTTCTCAACGAGAAGCGCCATCTGGAGGTGCTACTGGAGCAAGCCAGAAGGAAAGGATGCCAGTGAAACTAGTGGACTAGCGAAACTAGCACAAACAATAATCAGGGGGGGCAGGAACTTTGATTCACGCTAAGGAATTGTATCAGTTGACCTGTCTCTCGTGATTCTGGCTGTTTTTTTGTAGTAAGTGAGGGTAGAGGAGTGTGGGGCAATCAAAAAGGCACACCCGACAAGTGGATGTCGGATGTGCCTTTTTAGCAGTTATTGTTTGACATTATTTACAGGGGATGTCTTCAATGCGCTGCTGATGGCGACCTCCTGCAAACTCAGTATTGAAGAATTCGTCGAGACATTGGCGGCATACGTCTTCGCTGATGAATCTGCCAGGGAAGACAATGACGTTGGCGTTGTTGTGCTCACGGATGAGGTGGGCAATCTCGGGTTGCCAAACAAGACCGGCACGGATGCTCTGATGCTTGTTGAGGGTCATGGAGATGCCTTCGCCAGAACCGCACATGGCGATGCCTGGATATACTTCGCCTTTCTCGATGCCTTCAGCCAATGCGTGGCCATAGGTGGCGTAGTTGCAGGACTCTTCGGTGTAGGTGCCGTAGTCCTTGTACTCGTAGCCTTTCTCCTCGAGATATTTCTTGACGAATTGCTTCAAAGGGAACGCAGCATGATCGCTGGCAATTCCCACAATCTTCACTTCCATATTCTTTAGAACAGTTTGTTCACTTGTGCGTAAACGTTTTCTGCGGTGTAGCCAAGCTTCTCGTCGAGCACCTTGTAAGGAGCAGAGAAACCGAAGCTTTCGAGACCCCAGATAGTGCCTTCTGCCTCTGGAACGAGACCGAGGAGGTTTACAGGCAGACCTGCGGTGAGACCAAACTTCTTCACGCCCTGTGGGAGAACGCTCTGCTGGTACTCCTTAGACTGCTGACGGAAGAGACCCTCAGATGGAACGCTGACAATACGTACCTTCTTGCCATCCTTGCGGAGCAGTTCTGCACCTGCCACGAGGGTAGATACCTCAGAACCTGTAGCCACGAGGATTACATCTGGGTTCTCATCTGAGCCTGCCACGATGTAGCCACCCTTAGCTGCCTGGCTGTAGTCGTTGCCTGCTGGCAGGTTGTTGATGTTCTGACGAGAGAGGATGAGGGCTGATGGGGTAGCCATGTTCTCCATAGCAAGTGCCCATGCAGCGGTAGTCTCCTGTGCATCAGCAGGACGGAGAACCAATACTGAAGGCTTGCCTGAGTGGTTCTTCAGCTTCTCCATGAGACGAATCTGTGCCTCCTGCTCAACTGGCTCGTGAGTAGGACCGTCTTCACCTACGCGGAATGCGTCGTGAGTCCAGATGAACTTCACTGGAAGCTCCATGAGGGCTGCCATACGAACTGCTGGCTTCATGTAGTCAGAGAACACGAAGAAGGTACCACAAGCTGGGATAACACCGCCGTGCAGAGCCATACCGATGCAGCAGCAAGCCATTGTGAGCTCTGCCACACCTGCCTGGAAGAAGGCGCCAGAGAAGTCACCCTTTGTGAAGGCGTGAGTCTTCTTGAGGAAGCCGTCTGTCTTATCTGAGTTAGAAAGGTCGGCAGAAGCGCAAATCATGTTAGGAACCTGCTCTGCGAGTACTGACAGACATGCTGCAGATGCAGAACGAGTGGCGTCGTTGTCCTTCTGAACACACTTGCTCCAGTCAATCTTTGGAGCCTTGCCGCTGAACCAGTCAGCCTGCTGAGCAGCCTTCTCTGGGTTGGCAGCAGCCCAAGCCTTCTCTTCTGCATAACGCTCTGCGCAGATAGCCTCGAGCTCCTTGGCACGGTTAGCATAAAGCTCCTTCACGTCGTCGAAAATCTGGAATGGATTCTCTGGGTCACCACCAAGATTCTTGATGGTGTTAACGAATGCGTCGCCACCAAGAGGAGCACCGTGAGTCTTGCAGTTTGCCTCGTAAGAAGTGCCGTCAGCCTTGAGGGCGCCCTTACCCATGATGCACTTACCGATGATGAGGGTTGGCTTGCCTTCCACCTTCTGAGCAGCGTCGAGAGCAGCACGAATCTGTGCAGCATCGTTACCTACGATTTCAATCACTTCCCAACCGAGAGCACGATACTTTGCAGCAGTATCCTCAGTCATAACTTCCTTAGTCTCAGTAGAAAGCTGGATGTCGTTAGAGTCGTAGAACATGATGAGGTTGTCGAGACCGAGAACGGCTGCGATACGTGCACCGCCCTGAGAAATCTCTTCCTGCACACCACCATCAGAGATGTAAGCGTAGATAGTCTCCTTGGCGAAAGTTGGGTTGCCAGTGTGAGCAGCCAAGAACTTAGCAGCGATAGCAGCACCTACTGCGAACACGTGACCCTGGCCAAGAGGACCAGAAGTGTTCTCAATGCCGCGAGCAATCTCAAATTCTGGGTGACCTGTAGTAGGAGAACCCCACTGACGGAGCTGTGCCAACTCTTCGAGTGTGAACTTGCCAGTGAGGCAAAGCTGAGAGTAGAGCATTGGTGCCATGTGGCCAGGATCGAGGAAGAAGCGGTCACGACCCACCCATTCAGGGTTCTTTGGGTCATATTTCAGATACTCAGAATACAAAACGTTGATGAAGTCAGCACCGCCCATGGCACCACCTGGGTGACCAGACTTAGCCTTTTCCACTGCACTTGCTGCCAAGATACGGATATTATCGGCAGCATGATTCAGTACTTGAATTGAATTTGCCATAAAAAACTTTGTTTTTAATTAGGAATTAGGAATTAGGAGTGAGGAATTGTATGTGGAGCCAATGGTATCCATTCCTAATTCCTCATTCCTAATTCCAAATTATTATTTTATTTTTTATTGTCCACAGCTGCCTGTTCGATTGCCAAGCCTTTCTTGTAAACTTCGATGTACTTGTTGAAGCCTTCTACATCTTCCTTGGTAGGAGCAATTTCAACACCTGTGTTGCCAGCGAATACTACGCTCTCAAGCCAGTCGGCAAGATCCTGCTTCTTTGGATTGTTCACGAGGTAGGATGCAAGAAGAGCGATGCCCCATGCACCACCTTCGCCAGCTGTCTCCATGACAGAAATAGGGGAGTTGAGAGCTGCTGCAAGTACGCGCTGTCCTACGCCTGGAGTTTTGAAGAGACCACCATGTCCAGTGATACGGTCAACCTTAATCTTCTCCTCCTTGAAGAGTACGTCGTTACCGAGCTTGAGAACTGCTACTGTAGCGTATAGGTTTGTACGGATGAAGTTGGCAAGGTTGAACTTGTCATTGGCTGAACGTACAACCAAAGGACGACCTTCCTGAAGACCTGTTACAGGCTCACCAGAGATGTAGTTGTAAGCAAGTACACCACCGCAGTCGGCATCGCCTGTAAGAGCGTGGTTGTAGAGCTTGCCGTAAACCTCGTTCATATCTACTGGTACACCGAGAAGTTCCTGATATTCCTTGAAGAGCTTTACCCATGCGTTGATGTCTGAAGTGCAGTTGTTGCAGTGAACCATAGCAACGAGTGAGCCGTCAGGTGTAGTCACCATGTCAATCATCTCGTTTGGCTTGGAGAGGTCCTTCTCAAGTACAATCATTGAGAATGAAGATGTGCCTGCGGACACGTTACCTGTACGCTGCTTAACGGCATTTGTGGCTACCATGCCTGTGCCTGCGTCACCCTCTGGAGGACAGAGTGGGCAACCACCCTTGAGGTGTCCAGAAATGTCGAGACGCTGTGCTCCGTGTTCAGTAAGCGTTCCAGCATACTCACCTGCAGAGATGCTCTTGGGAAGGATGTCCTCAAGTTTCCATGGGTAACCCTTTGGAGCAACGAGGTCATTGAACTTCTTAACCATCTCAGCGTTGTAAGACTTTGTCTTTGGATCAACAGGAATCATGCCTGAAGCATCGCCTACACCGAGAACCTTCTCACCTGTGAGACGCCAGTGGATGTAACCGGCGAGGGTAGTGATGTATGTGATGTCGCTCACGTGCTCCTCGCCATTGAGGATTGCCTGATAGAGGTGAGAGATTGACCAACGGAGTGGAATGTTATAGTTAAATAGCTTTGAAAGCTCTGCTGCAGCTGCACCAGTGTTGGTGTTACGCCATGTGCGGAAAGGCACGAGAATCTTCTCAGACTCAGAAGCAGGAGCTCCCTTGCTTGCTGTGCCTGTGGGACCGAATGCCATGTATCCGTGCATCATGGCAGAGATACCGATTGATGCAAGATGCTCAATCTCACAGTCATATTCCTTGATTACGTTCTTGCGGAGGTCTGCGTAAGCATCCTCAAGACCGAACCAGATTGCTTCTGTGCTGTAAGTCCACAGACCGTCAACGAGCTGGTTTTCCCACTCGTGGCTTCCCTGAGCTATTGGCTTGTTCTCCTCATCGATGAGAACGGCCTTGATGCGGGTAGAGCCAAACTCGATGCCGAGAATGGCCTTACCTGCTTCTATGGTTTGTTTTGCGGTCATAAATTCTTGAATTAGGAATGAGGAATTAGGAGTGAGGAATTGTATGTGGCGAAATGGTATCCATTCCTAATTCCTCATTCCTAATTCCTAATTATTCATTACTTAAGTGCCTTATTGAGCATGTAGTACACCTCATTCACCTGGAGGTCATGCTTGAACTCGCTGATAGTGGTGTTCTTGTTGATTTTCACGTACTCGATGCCAAGAATTTCTGCAAAGTCTTCCCAGTACTCTTCTGTGATGTCGTAAGAGAAAGCGCTGTGGTGTGTGCCACCAGCGAGAATCCATGCGCCAGCACCGATTTCGAACGTTGGCTGTGGAACCCAGAGGGCAGATGCAACAGGAAGGTTTGGCATAGGCTTAGGCTCGATGCACTCAACCTCCTGAGAGATGAGACGGAAGCGGTTGCCAAGGTCAACAACAGTAGCCTTGATACCACGGCCCACCTTTGAAGTGAAGACGAGGCGTGCAGTCTGCTGCTTGCGGATACCGATGCCGAGGAAGTGAACCTCGAGCTTTGGCTTGTCTGTAGCGATGAGAGGACAAACCTCAAGCATGTGGCTCTGGAGGCAAGAAGAGCGGTCACCAGCGAAGTTGAGTGTGTAGTCCTCCAGGAATGAGCAGCCAGTAGGCATGCCCTGCTGAATCACCCAAAGTGTGCGGTAGAGGCAAGCTGTCTTCCAGTCACCTTCTGCACCAAAACCATAACCTTCAGCCATCAGGCGCTGAGAAGCAAGACCTGGAATCTGGTCGAAGCCTACGAAGTTAGGATCGTTGATGTCAGCGTCGCCGAGGTCGTCAAAGTTTGTGGTGAAGGCAGTTGCACCCTCATCCTTCAGCACGCGACGGAGAGCAATCTCAGCCTTAGCTGCGTTCTTCACCTTCTCCCAGTAAACCTGCTCGCCGCTCTCGTCAATCTTGATGGTGTAGAGCTTCTTGTACTCCTCAACAAGCGCATCAGCCTCCGCGTCAGTCACCTGCTTGAAGTACTCCATGAGAGAAGAAACAGGGTAGTAGTCCACGTGATAGCCGAGACGCTGCTCGAACTCCACGCGGTCACCGTCAGTCACAGCCACATTGTTCATGTTCATACCAAACATCAAGCAGCGTACGTTCTTGGCATCAGCAACACCTGCTGCCACGCGAGCCCATACGGCAATCTGCTTCTGTGCTGCCTCATCTTTCCAGTAGCCACAAACCACCTTGCGAGGCACACGCATACGAGTGCAGATGTGACCAAACTCGATGTCGCCGTGAGCAGACTGGTTGAGGTTCATGAAGTCCATGTCAATTTCGCTCCATGGAATTTCAGCGTTGTACTGAGTGTGGAAGTGGAGGAGAGGCTTCTGGAGAGCCTGCAGACCCTTAATCCACATCTTGGCTGGAGAGAAGGTGTGCATCCAAGTGATGATACCAGCACACTTCTCATCGTTGTTGGCAGCCTTCATCACAGCTTCAACCTCCTTAGAAGAGTTTGCTGTGCCCTTATAAACAACCTTGATTGGGATAATGCCACTATTGTTGAGACCCTCAACCATTTCCTTTGAGTGACCGTCAACGATTTTTACGGTTTCACCACCATAGAGCAACTGTGCGCCAGTCACCCACCAAAGTTCCAAATTTTCAAATGCCATAATTTTCAAATTTAATTCATAATTCATCATTCATCCTTGCCATCAGGCTGTAGCGATGAATAATCATTATGATGGTTTATACTTTATTTGATTATTATTCTTAAATTAGTGTTTCTGTCCCTTTTGGCCATAGTAGGCGTTAGGACCATGCTTGCGGTTGTAGTGCTTCTCGATAAGAAGAGGATTCATGGTCAATTCTGGGTTCACGCTGAAGGCCACAAACGCCATCTTGGCGCACTGTTCCATCACCTTGGCGTTATACACGGCGTTGTCAGGTGACGTGCCCCATGAGAAAGGACCGTGATTCTTGACGAGCACAGCAGGTGTGTGGTCAGGGTTAATCTTGCGGATGTTCAGGATTTCATCCACGATGACATTGCCTGTCTCCAGCTCATACTGGCCTTCTACTTCCTCCTTCGTCATGTCGCGGGTGCAAGGGATAGCCTTGTAGAAGTAGTCAGCGTGAGTTGTGCCGATGTTAGGAATGTCCTTTCCTGCCTGCGCAAAAGCAGTTGCATAAGTAGAGTGCGTGTGCACCACACCCTGAATGTTAGGAAAAGCCTTGTAAAGAACGAGGTGGGTAGGCGTGTCAGAAGAAGGGTTGAGATCGCCTTCTACTACTTTTCCGCTCTCCAAGTCCACTACCACCATGTCACTTGCCTTCATCTCGTCATAACTAACGCCAGAAGGCTTAATCACTACAAGACCCTTCTCGCGGTCAATACCTGATACGTTACCCCATGTGAAGATAACGAGACCCTGTTTTACTAAGTCAAGGTTAGCCTTGAATACTTTTTCTTTTAGTTCTTCTAACATTGTTTTTGCTCTTTTATGATATTAATATTTGAATTACGTTCCATTGATGAATTGAAGTTCAGAGTGCATTGAAACTGCCATAGGTTTTCCCTTCACAGTCACTTTAGGCCTCAGCCTTGTCAACTCTCTCTTTGAACTCATATAGTGTGGCGCCACGGCGTGAAGATGCCTTGTCAATCATGCCTGTGGGCTTGATATAGTCTTTTTCAGAGATAGCGCGACGGAAATTCCGTTTGTCTATCGATGTGCCGAGAATGCTTTCATAGAGTGTCTGAAGCAGGCTCAGCGTGAAATATCGGGGCAGAAGATTGCTGCCGATGGGTTCGTTCTTGATGGTTTCGCCTATTTTGCGGCGAGCCTTCTGCACCATGTCTCGATGGTCAAAGCAGAGGGCGGGCAGGTGGTCCACATCCACCCATTTTGCGTTGTGGAGTTCGGAAAGCGTTTGGTCGTAATTGTCCACATTGATGAGCGCATAATAGACAATACTGATCACTCGCTCGCCTGGGTCGCGTTCCACTTCACCGTAGGCGGCAAGTTGTTGCATATACACGTTGTCAAGTCCTGTGAATTCCTTCAGGATGCGCTTCGCAGAAGAATCCACACTTTCGTTCGTTTGAACAAAGCCTCCAATCAGCGACTGCTCACCCATGCCCGGCTCATAAGGGCGCTGATGAATCAGCACCTTCAGGTGTCCTTCTGCAAAACCAAAGATGATGCAGTCCACAGACACATAGAACTGAGGGTATGATTGGTATGCTGTCATTGATTAGAGGCTTTATATTATATATATAATGTGTAATTAAAATCTTCATTCATCATCAGCAGACCGCATGCAGGAACTGTCGATGATGAATGAAGAGTCAAATCGTGATTACCAGAGCAGGATGTACAGAATCATTGTGATGACACAGATTCCGATGGTGCCGTAAGTGTAGCCGCGAGTGGTGCGGAACAAGCTCAAGTCGACAGGCAGAGCCTTGGGGTCAGCCTTAGTGTCCTTAGAGTTGCTGTAAAGCCATACTGCGTTGCAGCCTACCAGCACACCGAAGAAGATGAATGCCTGGAAACCGATGTCGTTGAGGTAAGTGGTGAGCAGGGTAGAGTTGTCCATGAGAACCACCACGATGCCGGCGATGATGCAGAGAGCACCGATTGTGCCGAGGATCCAAGCCCATGTAGTCATGGTCTTCACGTCTTTTGCCTCAGGAGTCTCAACACTTACAAACTTCTTGTCGAGGATGCTCATCAGAATGAAGAAGCTTACCACGATGATGAAGATGTAGCCAGCGCGGAACTGGAATGCAACCTCAGGGAACGCAAACTTGAAGATAACGCCCAGAGGGATGGTGATGATGGCTGTCCAGATAGCGGCTGTAGAAGATGCGCGCTTCCAGAGCAGGCCAAGGCCAAACACTGTGATGATACCAGGATAAATGAAACCAGAGTACTCCTGAATGTACTGGAAGGCCTGGTCAAGACCACCAAGGAGAGGCTTCACAGCCACAGCTGCGATAATCAGAGCAGCCACAGCAACTACACGGCCCACATTCACCAGAGTCTTGTCCTTCGCATCCTTGTTGATGTACTTCTTATAGATATCCATCGTGAAGAGGGTAGAAGTACTGTTGAACATAGAAGCCAAAGATGAGATGATGGCAGCAGCAAGAGCAGCGAATGAGAGGCCCTTGATACCTGTAGGAGTGAAGTTGCGAATCAACCATGGGTAAGCGTCGTCAGCCACGTTGATAGAACCCTGAAGGTGAGTGAACTGGTCAGCGTTCTGAGCCATGTAGTATGCGCAGATACCTGGGAGCACCACGATGAATGGAATCAAAATCTTCAGGAAACCTGCAAACACAAGACCTTTCTTTGCCTCTTCAATGCTCTTGGCTGCAAGACCTTTCTGGATGATGTACTGGTTGAAGCCCCAGTAACCGAGGTTTGTCAACCATACACCGCCCACGATGGCTGCGATACCTGGCACGTTGTCGAAGGCGTTAGAGCCATCTGCGTGTGGGTGAGCCAATGCGTTAGAGCGCTGGATAACCAAGTGGAAGTGCGTATCGTTGGCATAGTCGCCTGTTGTCAGGTAGGTGTACACCTTGTTGAAGCCGTCAATGAAAGTGCCGTCCTCACCTGCTACAGAGCAGAGAGCGAAGTAAGCAGTCACCAGACCACCACCCACGAGGAATGTTACCTGCATCACGTCTGTCCAAGCCACAGAGGCCAGACCGCCATAGATAGAATAGATACCAGCGATGAGGAAGAGGCCCAAGATGATAAGCATACGCATAGAAACATCAAAGCCGGCGATAGAAACGACGAGCCCCTGCAGACCGAGAATTTGCTCAATGGCCAAGGCGCCCAGCCAAGCCACAGAAGTCAGGTTCACAAAGACATAGAGGAAAAGCCACAGGATGGAGAATGCCAAACCTACGCCATCGTTGTAACGTTCGCGGAGGAACTGTGGAATCGTGAAAATCTTGCGCTCAATCATGGTTGGAAGCAAGAACTTGCCAATCACAACCAGAGTCACAGCTGCCATCACCTCATAAGCTGCGATAGCGATACCGTCAGCATAACCTGTACCAGACATGCCGATGAACTGCTCTGCTGAGATGTTTGCGGCGATAAGCGAAGCGCCCACAGCCCACCAAGTCAAGGTGTTGCCGGCAAGGAAGTAGTCGTTCGCGCTCTTTTCTTTACCATCCTTGTCACGGCTGAGGAACATGCCCAGGCTTACGAGCAGGATGATGTAAACAACCAAAATGATAAAGTCGATGGTTTCAAAACCACTCATACTTATCGCTTCGGTGAAACTCAATTGTGGTGTGTCCATTTTTTTGAATTACGTTTTGTTAAAGTTTATATAAGTTAGCGATTATCAATCTTGTTAGTCTTTCACAACAGAGAATGCGTACTTACAGTAAGACTTGTAAGGATTCTCAGGAGAAACGAATGGGTTGCTCAGCTCCCAACCTGGCAGTGTGTACTTGTTAGGAGAATCTGGGAACTTCTGGCTCTCGAGGCAGACAGCGCAGTGCTTCTGGTACATGATGCCGCCCTTGCCTGGACGAGTGCCGTCCTGGAAGTTAGCAGTGTACACCTGCACACCTGGCTCGTTGGTGTACATATCCATCTTGATGCCAGAACGTGGGTCAATCATCGTAGCGCAAGGAGTCTTCTTGTCACCCTTCGTGTTGAGCACCCAGTTGTGGTCATAACCACCACCTACAGATACCATCTCTGGGTCGTTCTTGCCGAAGTCAGCGCCGATAGCCTTAGGAGTGCGGAAGTCGAACACAGTGCCTTCCACAGGACGAATCTCGCCTGTAGGAATCAGGTTATCGTCGCCAGGAGTGTAGGCGTCAGCATTCACCGTCAGGATAGACTCGTCGATAGTGTTGTTCAAGTCGCCAGACAGGTTGAAGTAAGTGTGGTTCGTCATGTTCAGCACTGTTGGAGCGTCTGCTGTGCCGTCATAGTTGATAACGATAGCATTGTCGTCAGTCAGTTCAAACTTCACGGTAGCCACCACTGTGCCAGGGAACTTGTTGTCACCGTCGTTAGAAGTGCGCTGGATGACGAGCGTCTGCTCAGTAGATTCCAGCACGTCATATACTTGATACTGCCAGCCAGTGTAGCCGCCATGCAGACAGGCCACGCCGTTGTTATTCTTGTCCAGAGTCACCTTAGTGCCCTCATAGGTGTATTCGCCATTGTTGATGCGGTTAGCATAGCGACCTACAGAGCAGCCAAAGTCAGTCTCATAGTTCCATGGGAAATAATTCTCCACCTTGTCGAAGCCGCAGGCCACATCTACCAGTTCTCCGTCCTTGTTAGGCACCATGATGCTCACGATGCGTCCGCCGAAGTTTGTGATGCACACCTCCATGCCGTTCTTGTTGGTGAGGGTGTAGAGCTTCACTTGCTGAGCCTCAGCTGGGTCAGCCTTAAAGGTCTTGGTAGCAGCGTCATAGGTTACTGCAATACAGGTGTCATAGTCGGCTGGGTTGATGCCCGACTTCGTCAACTCATTAGCTGGGTTCTGTGCTGAGTTGCACGCACACAGGAATGCTACGGCCGCAGCGCTTCCCGTCAAAATCGTTTTCAGACTTTTCATAATTTTGGGTTAGAATAAGAATTAGTTTATAAACTGTTCGCCAAAGTTACGGCTTTTCACGCCTTCAAACCGCATGAAAAACATGTTTTATAACATAAAGTGTGGATTTGACACTTTTTGAGCACATTTTATGGATGAATACAAGTGAATCCTACCTATTCATCCCCCTTTTTCATACTAAACTTTACAAATCATTTGAATGAGGAATTAGGAATTAGGAATGAGGAATTGATAGTGAGGAGTGAAAAAGTGAAAAAATGAAAAGACGTCCAAGAAGAATTCATTTCTCGCTTGGACGTCTTTTAGTTTTCTCCACACACTCCACACACACATTTCAATACCCGCACTCAAAACATATCATTGTTCCTCCCGCTCGCACACATGCCTTTCGGGGAGGGGTAGGGGACGAACATCGTTGAACATTACCAGAAGATAATCTTTTTGCGGTTCTTGATGAAGATGCCGCGGTGGGGGGCCTTGACACGGCGGCCATTCAAATCGTAGATGAAGTTGCCGTTGGGTTTGTCGGCACTCATGATAGGAGCCATTCCTGTGGCAGTGTGATCTCCCTCTTCGAATGACAGGATGCCATTACTTACCTGAAGCGTCAGGCACCAAGTATCCACACCGTCATTCTCCTTCCAATCGTCCTGTGCCACCTGCTTGCTCAAAGGCTTCAGCAGATAGTCTCCCTCTTCCAAGTCTGCTGGCACACTCAAGGTGGTGCGCACGGTCTTGCTGCTGCCCGAAGCGAAGTCTTTGTATGTGGACATGGGCAGTACCTGGAGCAACTCGCCGTTCTTGTACAAACCCATGGCGGTGTTGAAACTATAGCCTCCTCTGAAGTTGTTCTGGACGGTCATGGTCATGTCCACCCCTGCAGATTTGCCTGCACCTGCGGAGAAACGCTTGGTGCCTGTGAGAGCGAGGTCTTTCTGGGTGAGTCTTGCATAGACTCCGTTGGGGACCAACCCTACCACTGCTTTCTGATACAGGGTGTAACCTGAAGCGGTGATTTCGATGTCGGGACGCAACACGGAGAGCAAATAGAAGCCGTCTGATTCGCCGCTCCATCCCCAGTTGATGTGAAAGTAGCCGTTGCCGTCATAGCCGTCGCAGACGAAACCGTGGGCATAATTTCCCTTCTGGCCCTTGTAATAGACGGGGTATCCCTTTTTCAGTTCGTCGTAGATGATTTGCTCCCATTCGTCGGTGGTGTACTGATTGCGGTCTATGTATGTTGCCTCGCTGCTATAGTCGAAATACTTCACCATAGTTTGGGCCACGTCAGCGGAATTGGCACTTGCACCATCTTGCCTGTAGTCTGTGCGCAAGGCGGCTCCGCAGTAACTCATCAGGGTGGCTACTGCTTCCTTGCGGTATTGAGGACTGAGCCGGGAATAGCTGTCGAGCATATTGTCCCAATCGATTTTCGCACCGCTCCTGACAAATTCAATATTGTATTGGTTGGTCGGTGTCGTATAGCCTTCTATGTCGGCTGCGGTCTTGTTGACGGAACTCTTTCGGTGGTAGTACAATATCTGCGACATGGCAGTGGCCACGCATCCCGTAGGACAATGCATGAGGGGAAAATAACTTGGACACTTGAGGTTGAACGGACTGTCCTGTCCCCATTTCGTGGTGACCATAGGGGCGATGGCCTCCCGTTCTGCAACAGGGCTTTCATCGTTGGCTGCAGCCAGCATGAGCGCTTTCCGCATCTTGATCTGTTGGTCATACTCGTCGAGCCATGCTTTCATGTTGTCGGGCATCGCGGCGCTCACATGTCCTTTGTCGGAATAGCCCAATACGGCAGGAGCACAGTCGTCGCCTGACGCAATCACATATCCGTTGTTGCTCCCAATATTGAAGACATAGTAGTGGTCATCCTGTGCGGCAAGGGTAATCGAGTCGTTGTTGATCACAGCCCACCTGCCTTCGGTCATCTGCTCTTTGAACAACCACTTCTGGATGAAGGCAAGCGCATTGGCTTTCGCCTGACGAAGCGAGAGGGGGCGCCCCGAAGCGGGAACGGAAATAGCAAATAATGCTGCGGTGACGGTTATTACCGTAAGGTTTCGAAATATTTTCATAGTAGATACAAAGGAATTTGTGGCAAAGGTAGCATTTTTTTCAACACACTCCAAATTTACCACTCCAAATAAACAACTCGGTATCATCACAGCATCTCTGCGACCTTCTTCCACGCCGCCTCCTGCGGCTATCTCTTTTATATCCTTCGGATAGAAATCCATCAAAATCGATACACAAATCTTGGGGCAGAGCCCTGAAATGAGCCTCTCCCGACCTCCCCTAAAGGGAAGGAGATAAGCCTCAGCGCGGCTTGGCTGGCGGTTGAGAGTTGAGAGGTCTGAGGGCTAATGTCTAATGTCAAAAGTCTAATGTCAAAAGTCTAATGTCAAAAGTCAAATGTCTAAGGTCTAAGGGAGGAGGTCTGAAGTCTTTTTGGCATACTCGGTCAGCAGCTCAATAGTGAAAGGTTCAACATAAATTTTAATGATTAATTATATGGAGTGATTAGATGATAATTATATGTTTATTCAACATTAATTACCATTAATTGGAACATTAA
>CADAEK010000033.1 GCA_902786925.1 uncultured Bacteroidales bacterium | reverse complement strand
TTTTTTTGCGAAAACATTCGAGAACCGCAATGCCGCTGCCGTACCTTTGCAACGTCAATCTGAGAGACGAAAATTTGCGCTCCTACAAGAAAAAAATTACGGGCCCACAGGGGAGCAAAATTCGCTCAAAATAAGACACATGAGGTGCGATGTATGAGGTGCGATGTATGAGGTGCGATGTATGAGGTACGATGTATGAGGTGTGATGTATGAGGTGTGATGTATGAGGTGTGATGTATGAGGTGTGAGGTATGGGGTGTGATGTATGAGGTGTGAAGGTCAAAGCCCCCTGAGTTACTCTGTGTGGCATATATAGTTGGCCAATACAGCAATCTGAGTGGAGGCAAAATGAAGTTAAAATGCTTCATCCACTCCTTCGTCTGTTACGATGTCCCTTCTCATGCCATACGTGTCTTTGCTCCCGACAAGAAGTGTAGAGTGCATTTTTAGTTCTACGGTATGCACAGCGGGCTTTGCGCCAAGATTTGAACCAATCATGGTGGATAGACAAAAAGGTGGCTGTTTGCATATCCGCAGACAGCCACTTTCATTTAATCACGGCCATTCCACAAGCATCTCTCTTCCCCCTAAACAGGAGGAAGAGGAGCGAGGTGGAATGGAAAGAGAAGGCTGAGGGATGAAGGGCTGGAGGAGGAAAAGTGCTGTGAATGTTGCCTAAACGAGAAAATAGCCGTAACTTTGCACTGAAATTATGACGAAACAGGTGACACTATGTCATACAGATGCCAGCGGAACTTGCACTGGCATCCTTTTTGTAGGTTGTTTCGTACAGAAATACTATTGACTTATGGAAAAAGAAATAAACGAAGAATCAATGAACGAGGAGTTGAACGAGAACGCTGCTTGCGAGAACGCTGAAGGGCAGGCTGCTTCTGAGGAGCAACAGGCAGAAGAAACTGCGAAGGAGCTCACTCCCGAAGAGAAAATTGCAGACTTGGAGAAACAGATTGCGGAACTGAAGAACCAGCAGCTTTATAAAGTGGCTGAGTTTGACAATTTCCGCAAGCGCGTGATGCAGGAGAAGGCTGAACTCATCAAGAATGGCGGCACAAAGGTGATTACTACCCTGCTCCCTATTATTGATGATTTGGAACGTGCTCAGCTGAACATGGACAAGTATGAGGATGTGGCTGCTGTGAAGGAGGGTCTGAACCTGATTATCGACAAGTTCTTCAAGCTCCTCGCACAGGAGGGACTGAAGAAGATGGAGGTAGTGGGACAGCCATTCGATAGCGACCTGCACGAGGCTATCGCTATGGTGCCTGGACAGCCTGAGGAGCAGAAGGGCAAGGTGATTGACTGCATGACTGCGGGATATACACTCAACGATAAAGTAATTCGCTATGCCAAAGTGGCAGTGGCTGAATAAATCACACTGGACCCATGGCGAAGAGAGACTACTACGAAGTGTTGGGAGTGTCGAAGACCGCTTCTGACGACGAAATCAAGAAGGCCTATAAGAAGATGGCCATCAAGTATCACCCTGACCGCAATCCGGGTGACAAAGAGGCTGAAGAGAAGTTTAAGGAGGCTGCTGAGGCTTACGACATTTTGCGTGACCCTGAGAAGCGTCAGCGTTACGACCAGTTCGGTCCTGATGCCTTTGGCCCTGGTGCTGGAGGCTTTGGTGGCGGTGCTGGCATGTCTATGGATGACATCTTCAGCATGTTTGGCGATGTGTTCGGCGGCGGCTTTGGCGGAGGATTCAGCGGTTTCGGTGGAGGCTTCGGCGGCAGAGGTGGCCAGCGCAGAAAACCCGTGTATAAGGGCAAGGACCTGCGTATGCGCATTGAGCTGGACCTGAACGAAATCGTGAACGGCGTGACGAAGAAGTTCAATGTGCGCACGGACATCACTTGTCCTCATTGTAATGGTTCTGGCTCTGAAGATGGGCAGGAATCTACTTGCGGCACATGTAACGGACAGGGCGTGGTGTATAAGACTCGCCAGACCATGCTGGGCATCATGCAGACTCAGACGGTTTGTGACACTTGTCAGGGCGAAGGCACTGTCATCAAGAACAAGTGTAAGCACTGTAACGGTGAAGGCATTGTGAAGGGTGAGAAACAGGTGGAACTGGAACTCCCTGCTGGACTGGTGGAAGGTTATGCCTACAACTTCCAAGGCAAGGGCGGTGCTGGACGCAGAAACGGCGTGAACGGCGACTTGCAGATTCTGGTGCATGAAAAGCCTCATCCAGAACTGCTCCGCGACGGTGCTGACCTCGTCTATAATCTTCTGCTCACAATTCCACAGGCTGTGCTTGGATGCTCGCTCGAAGTGCCGACTCACGATGGCAAGGCTAAAATCACTATCCCATCGGGCACTCAACCTGGCACGGTGCTGCGATTGAAGAATAAGGGTATTCCTGACATTAACAGTTACGGAAATCAGCGCGGAGACGAGATTATCAATATCTCTGTTTACATGCCCGAAACGCTTTCGAAAGACGAGAAGAAGGCGATTGACATTCTTGCTGGCGGCGACAACATTAAGCCTTCTGGCAGCATCAAGGATAAGATATTCAGTCACTTCAGAGCATACTTCAAGAAGTGATAAGAGAGAATGTGGTTAATCACTTCAATATAAACGATTTGGATTTATGAAAGTACTTCTTGTCAACGCAGGTCCTCGCAAGAACGGTAACACCAATACCGCACTGAGCGAAGTAGCAAAACAACTGGAGAAAAACGGCATCGAGGCTGAAATTGTACAGTTGGGCACTAAGCCTGTGCGTTCCTGCATCGCTTGCGGACAATGCAAGGCGAAAGAACTGGGATGCTGCACTTTCGACGATGACATCTGCAACAGCATCATCGAGAAGATGAAGAACAGCGATGCTTTCATCATCGGTTCGCCTGTTTACTATGGAGAGCCCACAGGTGCTGCCCTTTCGTTGATGCACCGTATGTTCTATGCTGCTGGCCACTTGTTCCAGAACAAGCCTGCTGCTGCCGTAGCGGTGTGCCGTCGTGGTGGTGCCACATCTGCTTTCCAAACGCTCAACATGGGCTTCCAAATGATGAATATGCCAGTGGTGGGTTCACAGTACTGGAATGTTGCATATGGTAGAGAGCCCGGTCAGGCTGCGCTGGACACAGAGGGTATGCAGACCATGCGCACATTGGCCAACAACATGGCGTTCCTCTTGAAGAGCATTCATGCTAACGGCGCTCCGCAATATCCAGAGCGAGAGGCATGGGACCCCATGAGCTTCATCAGATAATTTACGCATATATACATGCCACATAAAATGAAGGGAGAGCGATATTCGTATCGTTCTCCCTTCTCTTGAAAATATCTGAAAAAGTTAATGAGAGTGTTTCACTATTCAGTTTTATCTTCGAGCTACAGAGGCTGTCAAAGGCTCACAGAGTAGTCTGAACAAATTCTTTAAGTTTCTCCAAGTCCTGCTGCCGCTCATGTAGGCCGCCAAATCCAATTGTTCCTGTTGCTCCATGAATATGCTAAGAGATATGGAACCAAGCTTTAGAAAGTGACTGTTTCAACAAGATCCATCATCTTAAAGAAGTCTGCCTTCGCATTTTTCAGATAGTACATCACGCCATTTTCGCCATTCTCGCCAAGAACGGGTTTCAGCACAGGCATCTTTTCTACCAGCGCTTTCTGCACCTCGGGACGATTGTCTTCCACAAGGTTACACTCAATGCGGAGCGTTTGTCCCTTGAAGGCGCAAATCTCCGCCTTGCTGTTTTGAGCAATCTGACGAGTTGTATTTGTCTTGCCGAATGCCATGATATAAATTTTGTCCTCGAAATAGAGCATGGCACCGTAAGGGCGCACGCGAGGCTGATCCCCTTCTACTGTTGCGAGAAAAAATGTTCCTGCCTTCTCAAGGAATTCATAAACTTTCTGTACATTTTCCATCATTTCTGTGTTATGAATTACAAAATCTGTGTATTGTTATTTATTCTTCAGAGAATTAATAATAGAGTCCAACTCTTCAGCCAGACGCAGGTAATCCTTCAGTTTCAGGGGGCAGGCCTTTAATTCTTCGCCCATACCCCTAGGAATCAACTGGAATGCCCGCTCTTCCATCTCCCTACCCTTTTCGGTAAGCGAGACAATTTGCTGACGTTTATCCTCTTTACCTCTTGTACGCACCAGGACACCTTGCTTCTCCATACGCTGAAGCAGCGGTGTCACGGTGTTGGTCTCTAACACCAGCCGGCGAGCGATATCATTCACGGGCTGTGCATCCTGCTCCCACAGCACCATCATCACCAAATACTGAGGATATGTGATGCCCAACTGATTGAGCAAAGGTGTATATGCTTGTGTGATGAGACGCGCTGCCGTGTAGAGACGGAAGCATATTTGATTGTCTAACTGCAATTCTGGATGCATAACTGTTGCAAATGAATGGTTACTAAATTAAGCCAACATGGCTTCCACATCTTTTTCAAAGTCTTTAGGCTCTGTGGTAGGAGCATAGCGCTTAATGGTCTCGCCATCTTTAGAGATGAGGAACTTGGTGAAGTTCCACTTGATATCGCTATCCTTCTCCACACTCTTGCTCAGCGTCTTGAAGAGCGCCTTTGCTGCCTTAGCTTTCAATCCGTGATACTCCTCAGTTGGAGCCTGTGCCTTCAAAAACTCAAAGACTGGTGTTGCATCAGGACCGTTCACGTCAACCTTTCTCATGATTTGGAATGTCACGCCATAGTTCAGCTGGCAAAACTCCTCGATTTGGCTATCTGTGCCTGGGTCTTGCTCCTTAAACTGGTTGCATGGGAAACCAATGACCACCAATCCTTTGTCCTTGTACTTCTGGTTCATTTCTTCCAATCCTGCGAATTGAGGAGTGAAACCGCATTTGCTGGCTGTATTCACTACCAACAAAACCTTACCGTGAAAGTCTGCGAAATTGAGTTCTTTACCTTTACTCGTAAAAGCCTTGAAATCATAAATCTTTTCCATAGTCTTATTCCTTCTGATTGCTATTAATTAATCTGTTTTTTACTTTTTACGCTGCAAAGGTATGAAGGAATATTTATATCGCAAACGATTTAACAAAAAGATTAAGATTAATTAACGATATATCGCACGCGACTAATACGCAAAAAAGGCATAATATGTTCCAATACATTATGTGTCTGTGGTTGGCTACGACAAGAACTACTTTTTCATCTGTTCGATATAGCGCAGAAAGAATATGGAATCGATTTTAGGTAAAATAAACCCACTGAAATTCGACATAACTGCTGAAAATCAGTGGGTATTCTGTTCTGTTATCAATCTTGAGAAGATGGTGCCTTTGTAGATTACCTGACAGGGTAGGTAAAAACAGTGTTAGTCTTAAACTTTACATCACCCTCTTCACCATGCTGTATATTAATAGTCAAATATTTGATTCCATCTGGGATGACGAACTCTGTAAGACGTCCTTCCATAGTCTTCTCTGCAATCAACTTCTTTTCGAGAGTCAATAATGAGATGCTCTTAGCATGACAATCACAGAAGACTTTAAGAATGTTTCCATCATTGCTAACCATGATTTTTCCCCCATTTGAAACAAATGCAAGAGGAATATGCCATCCATAGAGAGTATCAGAAGGTTCACAGCCCTCTCTATGGGAAACGAATTTACTTTCATAAACACCTCCATAGTTTTGTACGTCCACCCTTTCATCGGCGTTATCCCCTATGCAATGCGTCTCAAATGAAACATCGCCTATTTTGCTCTCAATTAGATCCATTTGAAAGGAAATACTATCATATTTGTCTGTTGCCTCGATATCAAATAAGAGAGAATCACTTTCTGCAACTACAAAGATTGGCTTTTTAAGTTTGTATTTACCTTTGCCTGCCACGCTCATTATCGAACAAGAAAAAGCAATGATAGCCAATGTAAAATAAAATATTCTTTTTTTCATTGTTCTATTACGTTCAAATTTCATGATTGTATTCTTTTTAGTAGCGCAAAGTTATATAAAACGCAGAAAAGTTATATATAAAACGCAGATTTTTATATAATTTTGCCAAAATTTCAAAAAACTCATTGAGAAGTACGTCACCACGGATGCCTGTGTCCATGACTCCAACGTCATTGAGCCCCTCATCGAGGAGAGAGACAGGAACCAGCTGCAGCTTATCGCATCCATGGGATAATTGTGTCTGAACGTCAACGAATCAAGTCTGTAGATAAACGAACAACATAGTGAGTAAGGGATGCCTTTTTGAGGGGCTGAGTCCAACTGAACAGAATTAGAGGGAACTACTTCCACACACTAATATAATTTTTAGAACTTACCTTAAATTCCTATCAACAACATGAAACAGAAAAAACGAAAAATCAAGTATGCAGCCATCTTCTTCCTCTGCTGGTTTGCCTTTCTAGTCTTTCTGGTAGATGGCGTGCTGAAATTTCAGACGCTGGTGGACTTTGTCGGGTCCTATGCATTGGTAGAGCTTATCTTATTGCTCTTGGTCATCGTGCCCACATGGGTAGTTTACAGATTCACGAAGGTATAGCCACATGGAATTGGTATGAAACAAGAAGTGCCCCCGAGAGTTGTAAGTATCTCCCTATAGGCACTTCATAACACCAACCCCACCAATCGGTGCGGCGCTGTTTACGCCACCCCTAATAACTCTATTTCAAAGATGAGTGTTGACCCTCCAGGAATGCCTGGCTGAGAGAACTTTCCATATCCCATCTCTGCAGGAATGTATAGTTCCCATTTGTCGCCGATATGCATCTGCTGAATGGCGATAATCCATCCCTCGATAAGGTCGCTCAAGCGACATGCCAGTGGTACACCACCACGGCTGCTGTCAAACTGCTTACCATCAATGGTCCAGCCCGTATAATGAGCCGTAATGATGCTGCGCACCGTTGGTTTAGGACCATCCTGACTGCCTGTATTGAGCACTTTGTAATAGATGCCATAGGGCAATGCTTGCACACCCTCTTCTTGGGCTTTTGCAGCCAGCCAATCCTTGTTGGCTTGAATATACTCACGTTTTGTCATAAGATGTTGCTTATTATAAAATCAGCCCAACAATCCCGACACGATATCTCCATGCCGTTTCTCGTCATTCTTCACACTTTCCACTTCCGGAAACTCCGCTATCAAATGCTCATAGCCTACAGCTGCGTCATACTCTCCTTTGGCGATGATCTTGTAGAGACGCTTCTTGCCTAACATATAATACAGCACAGGCATCATGCGCGCCATGGTCTTCTTGGGCTGCAAAGGCTTCTTCGTATAGGCATGAAACACACTGGCGTGTCTTCCCTCCTCTTTTGCCAACTGAAGAAAGACTTCACGTTCCTTTTCCGTCTTTACCACATTAGCCAGCGCTTGATACATCAGCACGGCATTCAGTTCGCCCTGCTGACTGCGCAACAATTCATTTAATTGCTCTTTTGTCATACTATTCAATGATTTAAGTTTGTTGTTTACTTCTGCGTATTGAGTCATACACCTTGTCCAAGCCTGAACGCTTCATCCAAAGCATCTGTATTGCAGACATCTCCCTTGTCCTTGGCTCCACGAACCAGCACATGACCCGCATCTTCCAAATTGAAGAAGTTCAGACAGAGCCGATACTGGGCAAGGATACTGTCAAAAAGTTCTGGAAGTGTAGCTGCACCCACAAGTAGAAGCGCCATCTTCTTGACAGGGAAGGTGTCTCTGATGGGATTATGGAAGCGGTCTATGACTGCCTTCAGCTGTGCGCTCAAGCCATAGAAATACACAGGCGATGCTATCACCAGCATATCTGCAACTGCCATCTTCTCATAGATGAGCGTCATGTCATCCTTTTGCACACAGACATTCTCTTTGCTTTTAAAACAAGCATTACACCCCATACAGGGAGCTACTTTAGCATCGTGCACGGATATCACCTCAACATGATGCCGTGGCGAAACACCCTTGACAAATGCCTCCACCAACAAATCAGTGTTACCACCCTTTCTGGGACTTCCTGCAAGAATCAATATATTCATAGTTCTATCGTTTCTCCCTCTCTGGAAATCTTCCAGAAAGGAATGTTCTTTTCTTCTGTAAACTCCTCCATGCGCCATGCAGCCTCAAAGCCTCCGGCAACGAAGTGCATCGGGACAAACAGCCCCACCTTGAAGCGCTCAATGAACTGACGGGCACCAAGTGTATAACCATTGCCAATGCGACTGTCAACGGGAAACATCACGATATCAAAGCCATCTGCCACTTTGCGAATGTCCTTCAGTTCACCCAAGTACTGCTTTTCGTGCGCTATCGGGTCTATGTCTTCCTCAAACTCCTCGCTGTAGATGGTCTGTCCTGGCACAGCTTCGGGCAGGAATCGCGCATACCAGTTGTTCAAATCGCCCGCATGGAAGAAGCGTTTCCCCTCACTCTCAATCACCCATGAAACACCAACGTCTGTACTTCCCAATGCCTTGACAGAGACTCTCTCGTCTGCCCATGAGGCCCCTTTAGCCAACCACACATCAGCTTCCTCTTTTGCGGCTCTCCTATGTCGGAGGATATCTTTACTCAGAATATAGGTCACGTTACCCTTACGTTTCTTCCACTCAAAGATGTCTCTCGTAAAGTGGTCCTCATGAAAGTGGCTGGAGAACACATACAGAGGTTTCTCACTACGCAACACACTTTCCATGACAGAACTGGGATCCATCCAGTAGTCAAACACCAAGATGGACTGCTCCGTCTCAAGCACAAAGCCGCTATGAAATATGTACGTCAGTTTCATCTTCTTACTCATCGCAAACCCAAGAAAAGCAGAGTCATCTGAGCAATCAATATCAACGGGACTCCATACTTGAACTTCTTGTGCAGCGTCTTGTGGTGCCACACTTTCATGCCCATCCATGCGCCCACACTTCCCCCAATGGCAGCCACACCCAACAGCGTTGCTTCAGAGATGCGCCATTGAGAGCGTTTTGCTTTCCACTTGTCAATTCCGTACAAGAAGAAAGCAAGCACATTCACCATGACGATATAGCCAATGATGTATTGAATCATCTGCATTTCAACATTCACATTACACATTTTCATCAGAGCTCCAATGTCCATCCATTGTCTCCATGATAAATCATCTGACGAGTCATGCCGCCATCGATGCAGATGTTCTCGCCCGTTATGAAACCAGCCTTGTCGGAGCAGAGAAACAGCACCATATTGGCGATGTCCATGGGATGACCCACACGCCCTGTAGGCTGTTGAACAGCATCAGCACCCTCATAGACCTTGTAGTCTGTATCAATCCATCCTGGCGAAATGCTGTTCACACGCACTTTTCCTGCAAAACTGACTGCCAAGGCGTGCGTCAGCGCCGCAATGCCACCCTTGGCCGCCGTATAACTCTCCGTCTGAGGTTGACTCATGCGGTCGCGCGACGACGAGATATTGACGATGGCCGCCCCTTCCGCGAAATGTGGAGCAAAGAGTTTGGCAAGATAGAACGGAGCCGTCACGCCCACATTCAAGGCATACTGAAACTCCTCATAGCTGCACTCAGCGATGCCCTTCATCAGCGGCAAGGCATTGTTGATGAGATAGTCCACATGTCCATGCTTCTCTATCACCTCCTTTGCAAACTGCTCCAGCACCTGTTTGTCTGCCAAGTCGCCCACAAAGTGATTGCCCTGCTGTTTGTCTATCACACACACATTAGCTCCAGCCTTTCGGAACTCTTCAGCGATGCACTGTCCTATACCTTGTGCGCCTCCTGTCACTACAACTACTTTATGTTGATCACTCATTGGTTTACTTCACTTTCGAAAGTTATAATAAATTTCATCTTCCACATCTTGCATTCGACAGCGTCAGTCTCGATCCATCTCTGTAAATCTTGGAAAACGATGCCCTTCACGCTCAATGGTTTCAAAGAACATTTTCTCTGGGCGCACCCAGTATTGCCCGTCGCCATAGAGAGCTTGATATATGACCATCCGTTCCTTGGTTTCGGAGTCGAAGGCTGTGCGCACATAGCGGTAGTGCCCTCCCTTGAAATGTCGGAAGTACCGGGCACCATCTTCAGGCAAGGGGCACTCCATCAGCATCTTCTCCGCCAGCGGCACATACCACGTTCGTACCTCCTCCTCGGTGGGCGTGTGCCCTCCAGGGAAGTGGAACGACTGGCTGTAATGCTCCAAGAAGAGCGGTTCAAAGTGTGCCAGCGTGTCCTGCTCACCGAACAGTCCCCTGACGCGGTCTTTGTAGTAGGGATTGCAGTAGTTGAACTGAACGGCTTCCTGTTCAGCAAACTCCTGTATCAGGGCATCGTTGATGACCAGTCGCTGATGGCCATCCTTCCGAGGGGACTTATATTCATGTTCTCCTATCCGCTCCTTCAGAAACTCCGTCATCCTAAAATGCGGATTACCGAGCAAGGCAGGAATTCCCACTACAGGAGCCAGCATCTGGGCATAAAAAGCGCCACAACTGTTGCCCACCAAGAGGTCGGGCCTCTCGTGGTCTATCAGTTCACGAATCATGCCAATGGCCTCCTTCGGATGGAGAGGTAAGTCGGGCGTTATCACCTGCGCACGCCCTTCAAAAGACGCACACAAAGCCAAAGCCGGCACACACTGGCCACTGGCAAAGAAACCATGCAGAAACAATATCTTCTTCATCATGCCATCACACCATTATATCACGTTGAAATGCTTCAAGGCCATAAGAATGCCGTCGTCATCCACCGAAGTGGTGACATAATCAGCCTGCTGCTTCAACTCCTCCATGGCATTGCCCATCGCCACACCAATGCCTGCCTGCAGAATCATCGACGAATCGTTACCACCGTCGCCAAAGGCAATGGTGCGCTGAGGGTCAAAGTGCTCATGACGAGCCATCGCCAGAATGCCCTTTCCCTTATCAGCCCCATTCGCCGTGATATCCGTAAAATCGGGATGCCAACGCCCCGACACACACTGCGTCATACGCGCCAGCAGTTCCTTCTCATAGTCGGGCGAGATGAAAGGAGTCAGCTGGAGCACATCCTGCTGCAGCACCACATCCAGCGGTGCAGCCTCGGCAAACTCGTTCACCGCCAGCATCTGGTGGAAGATGCGTTCCACATCACCCTTGGGGTCAAACACCGCCACATCCTTGCGCCCCACCACAATGAGGCTATAGCCCTTCGCTTTGGCATCCTCCACACACGTCAGCACATCCTGTTTCGGGATGGGTTGGCAGCACACCAGCTCGTCGCCCACAAAACACAAAGCTCCGTTCGTGGTGACATAGCCGTCAATCAAATGTTCAATCGCACTTAGGTTTGTAATAATCAGCGGAGGACGCCCCGTAGCGATATAGACCTTCGACCCATTCGCCTTAGCCAGCGTCAAGGCCTGCACCGTGGAAGAGGGAATCTCATGAGAATTGAAACTCACCAGCGTGCCATCAATATCGAAAAACAAGGCATAATCCTCTTTATGGTTATTCATCAAGTCACTCATATCATCATCTTGCGTGTAAATCATTGAAATATGGGGCAAAGGTATGAATAATCAAGGAATTATCGTTACATTTGCAGTCATATTCATGCAAGCCGCAGTCAAAAGCGGCAAAAAGCAGCAACAAAAAACTCAATCAAATATGAAAGTAAAGATACAGACCATGCTGGGCGACATAGTGGTTCGCCTGTACGACGAGACCCCCATCCACCGTGACAACTTCATCAAGCTGGTGAAGCAAGGCTACTATGACGGCACGCTCTTCCATCGTGTCATCAAGGGCTTCATGATTCAAGGCGGCGACCCCGACTCCAAGGGTGCTCCTGCAGGCAAGATGCTGGGCGTAGGCGGCCCCGACTACACGCTGGAGGCTGAAATCAAAGATACCCTCTTCCACAAGCGCGGCGCCTTGGCAGCAGCAAGACAAGGTGACGAAGTGAATCCAGAGCGTCGCAGCAGCGGCTCACAGTTCTATATTGTGTGGGGACAAGTCTATAACGAAAGTCAACTGCACCAGTTCTCCAAGCAGCTGAGGATGCAGAAGGTGAAGAGTGCCTTCAACAACCTTGTTGCAGAACATCGCAACGAGATTATGCAAATGCGCCGCGACAGAAATCGCGATGGACTGCAAGCCCTGCAAGAGCAACTGATTGCTGAAGCAGAAAACAAAGTCGGCAAGACTGGACTGACAGACGAACAGTTGAAACTCTACTCCACCCTCGGCGGCACTCCCCATCTGGACGGACAATATACCGTATTCGGTGAAGTGGAAGAAGGACTGGACGTGGTAGAGATGATTCAGAACTCTGCCACCGGACGCGGAGACCGCCCCGTGGATGACATCGAGATGAAGTTGGAACTCCTTAACTAAGCCTCCAGATCCCAACGATTATTACATTCAGCATTAGCGCATTAAAGAATGCCGAAGACCCCGCATCACTCGCGAGACCTTCGGCATTCTTTTTTTATTCTTCCTCGTTGTTCTTAGTGATACGAGCCAGATAGTCGTAGTGTTTACCTTCGACAAGCACCTCCACCGCATACCCATTCTCCTTCGCTATCCGTTTCAGCGTTTCAGCGTCAACATATAGCCAGTCGAAGGCTGCGCCCATGATATTCTTGTACTGCATCGTGTAGTTCAGTTCACCATAATAGGCCATATCTTCGGGATATTCGATGTTGCCATCCTCGTCCTCAAACACATAGCTGATGTCCGACGAGTCACACAGCAGTTGGCCTCCTGGAGCAAGAATCCTGTCGAGGTGGCGGAAAAAATCGGGCATACGTTCTAATGTGCCCACTATGCCAATGCCGTTCATCAGCATCAAGATGGTGTCATAACGCTCATGCAGCGCAAAGAAGTCTTGCTCCAGCACGTTCTTCACTCCACGCTCCTTCATCGTTGCCACAGACAACGGAGAGATGTCAACAGCCGTGACATCCACCCCACGCTGCTGCAGAACCAGAGAATGGCAACCAGAACCAGCCCCTACATCGAGAGTACTCCCCTTAGCCATATCCAGCGCCTTCCGTTCCGATTCGGGCATATCCTCATAAGCACGGAAAAGCGTCTGCACAGGAATCTCGTCCTTCTCAAACATCGGAGAGAACACACGAAGTCGGCCAGCCTTTCCCGTCCTGTGATAGTCGGCGATGGCTCTTCCCATTGGATCCTTCTTGATATCCATTTCAGCTCATTTTTGTCATGTGATACCCCAACCGCTTCAGTTGCACAGCGGCTCCAAACAGATAAAGCTGATGCAAGCAGGAGACGTAGGCATTGAACGCCTCTCTGGTTCCTGGCTCAATGGCCTGGTGGCGAAGCGCGTTATAGACACGGGATGCACATTCACCCACAAGTTTTTCCAAGGACGAATAAGCCTCGCCACTTAGCGCCAGCACTTCCTCACGGATGTATTCATCCATACAGTCATACCCCCGCTTGTCGCGCAAGTGAACGTAGAGGTCGTCCATCTTGGAGAAGGTCGCCCACTCCAAATCCCACAACTGCGCCACAGCCATGCCGAGATACATCATCCAGCCAAGCGATGCCGACGGAAAACTGTTAAATTCTCTGATGCCGTCAGGAATGTAGGCTCTGGCCATATCTTCCCACTTCTCTTCCACATCGATACACTCAGGCAGATGCTTATCCACTTCCTCCATAGAGAGGAGAAACTGATGCAAGTCCTGATGCAGTTGGTCTTCAAATTGTTCCATTATAGCATATTTTCTAATTGTTCCACAGCTCTTGTGATGTCTTCCCGAAAATGCTTGTGGTCACGGAGAAAGTCAACCCTGCCGCCACTGATGGCTTCATACAGTTCGGGGCTCATGTCGTCGGCATAGGAAGCAATAGCATATTCAATATCGTCCATCTGCCAGTCGAGTGAGGAATGGACATAGACGTTGCGCTTCTGGTGCAGGAAACTGTATGCGGTCTCAATACTATCTTTCGTAATCATGCGTTGTAGCCAATCGGTCTGAATTGCTTTTGTTGTTCACTCCACTCATACCCCTTCTCCACCAGATAGTCTTTGATCTCTTGTGGTTCTCTGTCGAAGGCATAACATAGCGATTCGAGGCTGTCAAACTCCTCGTCCCTCAGCAGCATGTTTACGCTCGACACCAGTATGGCAGGGTCCTTGGGTAAATATTCCATATTCTAATATAAAGCAATATTTTGTACAAAGGTACAACAGTTTCTTCATTCTACGGCAAGAAGACCAAATGAAGTATGTCATTTCTGCAAATCTTTAACATTTGATATATGCCACAAGCTTGGTCCTGCCATCTTCTGCAAAGAGTCACTCATGGTCTTCATGCCATAGATGAGCAATGCCAGCGAGCCAAGCAATCTTAGAAATAATTCAATCGTCATATCTTTATCCTTTTACAAAATGTGTTGCAAAGATATGGAAAAGCAAGTCAATCGGAATAATTCCAACCATTACAATTTGATTACAACCAACACCCCTATCGGAATTCAAGCCAAAAGCCTCCATCTTATATATGACTTGAGTTTCGGAAGTTAAAAAAATATAAAGTCACTTTTATCCTTCACCTTTCGCGCTTCCCAATAAACTCGCTGGGGACGATACCTGTGATGCGTTTGAACAGACGGGTGAAATGATGGGGAAAATCGAAACCCAACAGGCGGGAAGTCTCGCTGATGTTATGACCTTGCATCAGCAGACTTTTCGCCTGATTGATGACGTAGTTATGGATGTAGCCAATGGCGGTGCCGCCTGTGGCCTTGTGAATCATATCGCCAAAGTAACGGGGTGAATAGGCCAGTTCTGAAGCACACCACGCAACGGTGGGCAAGCCGTGCGACAGTTGGCGGTTCTCGCGGAAATAGGTTTGCAGCAGGTTGTGAAAGCGCTTCAGCAGGTCGGCCTCTCCCCTATTCTCCTCAGACAACTGGCGCAGGTAGATGCGGTTGCAGTATTCCAGTATCAGGCGCAGATAAGCTAGCAGTACTTTCCTTAAAGACGGCGAGTCCCCGTGCGTCTGCAACTCTTGTCGCATCTGCGCCACCAGTTGCGTGATACAGAGCCATTCGTCAGGTTCCATGCGCAGCGAACCGTCGAAGAAATAGGAGAAGAACTGATAGCGGTCTATCTGTCGTTCCAGTTCTGAGCCGTGCAACAGTTCGGGCGACCACAGCAGCACCCAACCGCATAACGAGATGCGCTCTCCGTTGTCCTCCAAACCGCCTATCTGTCCTGGTTCCACGGCAATGATGGAACCATCGCTCACCTGCAATTTCCGCATGCCGTATGAGAGATTGAAGGGGAACTGTCGTTGGATGAACAACCCATAAACGCCATAGTTGTTCAGGCTATGACGGAAGGGCGCCAGTTCATCATAATGGATGATGCTGACCAGCGGATGCAACACGGGTGCATCCACAAAACGAGCATAGTCGTTGGGATTGTCAACTTTCAGAATCTTTCTCATTGTACTTGCAAATATACACAAAAGAATCTAATAGTGGTATATAATTTAAGTTATTTTGGCACTTTCTGCGAAATTGGTATATAATCAGCCAATTTGTGTAACACCGATATAAAATGATGCACGTACTTTTGCATCGTGAAACTTTAACTTTAAACGAAACTATTATGTTAGGCAATTTTACATTCCACAATCCCACGAAGTTGCACTTCGGTGAGGATTCTTTAAGCAAACTGAGTGAAGAACTGAAGAATTATGGCAAGAAGGTGATGCTCTGCTATGGCGGTGGCAGCATTAAGCGCAACGGCATCTACGACCAGGTGATGGCTGAGCTGAAGAAGGCTGGCTGCGAGGTGGTAGAGATAGCCGGTGTGATGCCCAATCCTGTGGATTTCATCCTTGGCGTGGGCGGTGGCTCTACCGTTGACTACTGCAAGGCCGTAGCCGGAAGTGCTTGGTACGATGGTGACCCTTGGGAGTATTATTTCAAGAACTGGCAACCGATGACCTGCCGTTGGATTCCTGTGGGTTGTGTGCTGACTATGGCTGGCACAGGCTCCGAAATGGACAGCTGTTCGGTGATCTCCAGTCATACGGAGAACCGCAAACTGTTCTATAACTTCCGTAACCCCGACTTCTCCATCCTCAATCCTCGTTTCACCTTTACTGTTCCCAAGTATCAGATGGTGGCTGGCATCTACGACATCATGAGCCACATTCTGGAGCAGTATCTCTCTGGCACCGACGACAACACCAGCGACTATATCGCAGAGGGTCTGATGCGTTCACTCATCGTCAGCAGTCGCAAGGCTAACGTGAACCCCGAGGACTACGAGGCTCGTTCAAACATCATGTGGACTGCGACCTGGGCACTCAACACGCTCATCGACCGCGCTAAGGCCACCGACTGGATGGTGCACATGCTGGGACAGGCTGTGGCTGCCTTTACCGATGCCACGCATGGTCACACCCTCGCTGCCGTCAGTGGTGCCTACTACCGTCTGCTCATCAGCAAATCGCCCGATGCCGTGCAGAAGTTCAAGCGTCTGGCAATGAATGTATGGAACGTTTCTGCAGAAGGCAAGACTGACGAGCAGGTTGCAATGGAGGGTCTTGAGACTATGGAACAGTGGATGCGTGAATTAGGACTGGCAATGAACATCACTGATTGTGGTGCTAAACCAGAACTGATTGAGGGAATGGCTGATGCCTGCCCTATCTGCCAGGGTGGTTACTACATTCTGAATCGCGACGAGGTAGTACAAGTACTGAAGGAAAGCCTGTAAAAGTTAGGAATTAGGAGTTAGGAATTAGGAGTTAGGTATCAGGTACGACCGCCATCAAGAGCGTCAATGGTAATCGTATGGAAGATGGAGCATATTACGCCCTGAATGGTGTGAAGGTTGAGAATCCTTCTAAAGGTATCTATATCAAGAATGGCAGAAAGATTGTTCTTTGAGAAATCATTTTCTCCTGCTTTTCTTAAATTAAACGGGAAAGCAGACAATAATTGGAAAAAAATCGTAACTTTGTGGGCAGAAAGCAAACAATGAAGAACAAATGCATGAAACATAAATTTCTCCTTAGTATATTTGCTGCCCTGATGACTGGTAACATCTCTGCCCAAGAGTGGATCAGTTCACCTGGAAAGGACGGGGGGATGCCGGTATTCACCAAGACGTTTCAAATCACGAAGAAAGTAAAGGCTGCCACTATCCACACAAGCGCGTTGGGGGTATATACGTTCTCCGTCAATGGAAAGGAGATTGATGATGAAGAACTGAAACCCGGCTGGACAGATTACCGCAAGGAGATTTTCTATCAGTCGTATGTGCTGCCGTTGTCTCTGCTGAAAGGGGATACGATGAATATCACGGCTCAGGTGAGCAATGGATGGTGGATTGGCGGAATCACTCGTGGTGTGTATGGCAAGGACAACCGTCATGCCTTCATCTGCTGGGTGGATATGGAATATAAGGACGGGACGAAGGAGAAGTTCATCACAGATACTTCGTGGAAATGCTCTACGGACGGACCTCTTCTATTGGGTGACATATATAATGGAGAAACGTACGATGCCACCCGAAGTGTGTCTGAATGGCATCAGGTTGTTGTAAACAACGATGCAAAGGGAAAGCTCATTCCTGCGTTCGGCCCTAAAGTAAAAATACGCGACAAGGCATTGTGGCGCCATCCGCAAAGGGTCACCCTCTACGATGGTGCGACTCCTACAAATACGGATTATGGAGAAATCCATGTCGTGAAGAACCTCACATCATTCTCCTCACCTGTTACGTTGGAGAAAGGACAGACGCTCCTCATCGACTTTGGTCAGAACATGGTAGGCTGGATTGACTTTGCGGTCAAAGGACAGAAGGGGACGGAACTGACTTGCACCTTCGGCGAAATGCTCAACTACAATGGTGATGCACGTCGTCTTGACAAAGGACCTGCCGGAAGCCTATGGACATACAACTTGCGCGAAGCCAAGGCCACATTCCGCTACACGTTGCGAGGCGGTGAGGTTGAGAATGGACATCCCCGTCACACCTTTTTCGGTTTCCGCTATGTAGAGATAACGGCAACCGGGAACGTTGAAATCCGGAAGGTTGTGGGACAGGTTGTCGGCAGCGACATCAGGGAATGGGGTCAGTTTGAATGCAGCAACCCGGATATCAACCAACTATACAGCAACGTGTGGTGGAGTCAGCGAGGCAACTTCCTCAGCATCCCTACCGATTGTCCTCAGCGTGACGAGCGTTTAGGATGGACCGGCGACACGCAGATTTTCTCAACTACCGCTCTCTATAACAGTGACTGCAAGGAGTTCTACCGCAAGTGGATGCGCGACATGCGCAACAGCCAGCGTGAGGACGGAGCCTACTGCTGTACGGCTCCTGCTGCCAACATGTGGGGATATGGCGGGGCTGCATGGGGCGATGCCGGCATCATCGTGCCATGGAATGTATATATGATGACAGGCGACATTTCAATCATCAAGGAGAACTACGAGAGCATGAAGGGATGGATACACCACTGTTCCTCGTTCAGCGAAGGCGAATGGAAGCATGTGGGAGCTGCTACGGAATTCGGTGACTGGCTTGCCTACAAAGAGGTTGAGAAGCGTTACGTCTCGTATGTGTACTATTATCATTCCTGCACTCTCATGGCAAAGATGGCGGACATTCTTGGACGTGAAGCAGATGCAGGGCGTTACCGCACACTTGCCGAGAAAATAAAGAATGAATTCCAGCACAGGTACATCACGGATGGCGAGATAAATACCGGTAAAGACACGCAGACAGCCTACCTTTTAGCACTGCATTTCAATCTCTTGGAAGACGGGCAAAGAGCAGCTGCCATAAAGTCCTTGCGAAAGAATATTAAGGAGAATGGCTATAAGCTGTCGACAGGCTTTGTGGGAACAGGTGTTCTGATGGAAACTCTTACGGATTACGGCATGACGGACCTTGCTTACAGGCTTATGCTTCAGCGCGAAAACCCATCGTGGCTGTACAGCATCGACCAGGGTGCCACTACCATCTGGGAGCGTTGGGACAGCTATACACTTGCCGACGGTTTCCACAAGCACGAATGGAACATGAACTCATTCAATCATTACAGCTATGGTGCCGTTGCCGGTTGGTTCTACTCCTCCATCCTCGGTATTCGTCCTGCAGAGCCCGGTTTCAAATCAATCCTTCTCATGCCACACTTCGGTGACAAGCTGTCATGGGCAAAGGGAGGCACCAACACTCCTCATGGCAGAGTCGATGTAGCATGGAAACTGTCCCGCAATCATACCTACGAATACAGCGTGACCGTCCCTCGTGGAGTCAAGACGACTCTTCTGTATAAGGACGACGAACCGGTAGTATTCGTTGGTGATGGCAGAAAGCATGTATTCAATCTTCATTAGCCGCCTCCCTGATCACTTCCCGCAAAGCGACTCCAATTGAACAGTAACAATATCAATGAAACGAATCGTCTATTTATTTGTAGCATTATTGATGATGGCAACAGCAGATGCACAGACGTTGACAGAGCGTCAAAAGGGATTGGCAGCATGTGCC
>CADAEK010000032.1 GCA_902786925.1 uncultured Bacteroidales bacterium | reverse complement strand
CCGTTCATGAGGTCATGAGAGGGTATTTTGACGAGTCTCAAGGTCTTTTTTCGCAGAATTCCGACAGTATTTCACGCTTTTCATACAAGGTAAACGAGTCCATTTCTCGCGTTCCAGCAGCGAAAAACGCCCCATTTTGTCTAAAAATCGCTGAAAATCTTGAAAAAGTGAGCCTAAAACCCACCCTCACGGTTAACGACGAATGGGGTGGGGAGACGTTTGTAACTTTCTAATTTTGAATGATAAAGAAACGAAAAATAGGTGATGGCAAACTCAATGATTTTACATGGAAAAAATCAAAAAAATAGGCTGTTTTTATATACTGACCACCCAAATTTCAGTGAAAAAGGGGCAAAATAAGCACGCAAAAAAGCACGGCATGGTTCGCGAGACATTTGACTCACTGCGCTGAGGGCTGATGTCAAAAGTCTAATGTCAAAAGTCAAAAGTCTAAGGTCAAATGCCTGATGTCAATTATCAATTATCAATTGTCAGCTGTCAACCAAAATCAGGAAAAGACAACCTTAAAACATACGGAACTTGGGATTTGCTGGAAGTAAGAGATATTGACAGGCTTGAAGAAAAGATTCTTGAAAAAGTGTATTAAAGACTTACTTGGAGTAATGATAACGCAAAGAGAACACATAAACATAAATCATTCCACTGCTAACGGAATACACCAAACGGTGCTCGTCTGTAATTCGACGACTCCATTTGCCTTTTTCTCCTTTCAGTGGTTCTGGTTTACCGATGCCAGAGAATGGGTGTTCCAAGATGTCTGCGAGCAAGACTCTAATACGTTTCAGAATTCGTGTCTCACCCTTACGTTTCCAATACTCCAAATCTTCAACAGCAGGAGGAAGAAATGCTATTTCCATATCTCATCCAAAGTTACGACTTTGAAATTCCCATTCTTGATATCCTCGTCTCCTTGTCTGAGAATATCCACCATAGCAGGTGAGGACATGATGTATTCTGTCGTATCCATTGCCTGCTTCTTGGCTGTCAATTTCTTCAGATACTTCACAGCTTTCTGCATGAGATTTTCGTCTTCAGCAATAATGCTCAACTCGCGAAACAATTCCGCATTTAACTGTAATGAGTTCATATTTTCCTCTTTTTCTGATTTCTGCTGCAAAAGTACAGATTAATTTTGAATGAACAAACTAAAACCAACATAAAAACATGAAAACAGATAAGAACAGACCCGTTTCAAGTATAAAGCACAACGACAAGCGTGCGGCCATTCCCGATAGTGCCCATCAAGGGGAAGAGGAGATGGCTCTTATTCGTTTTCGTCTCTCCTTTCTTCATATCAGCCTTCAGCCCTCAGCTCTCAGCCCTCCTTCCCCCTCCCTTATACATCACCAGTCCCTGTGGCATCCCAACTCATAACCTCCACGTCATTACATTTTTCTGTTTCCTGAACCGTGAATTCATCAGGTGATATAAATTCATGCTACAATCCTTTCGTTCAATCGAAAGAAAGTGCTACCTTTGCAACTAATCACTGGCAACAGCCTCAGCGGAGGTGCTGGTGTGACATATTGGTTATAATACTAACAGCATTAGCTGATTATTCGGTACATCTTGAAACGTAGGAAATTTCAAAGATAATTCATACCATGATAGTCACTAATGTCTGCACCGTTAGGTGTGGACATGACTTATCTTGTATGAATGGGCAATTCCTACGGCCTCAAGATGTAGATAAGACGGTTCACGCCTTTTTCTATGTCTTGAAGCCATCTGATTTTGCCTGTTAATGCGCCTGATAGGTCAGCAATGCCCTAAACCTATCGTTTCGAATGGCAAGAATATACGACAATCTTGAGTCCAAATTTGTACAGGGCTTGCAAGATCTTATCACGGATGTTGGTATCAAGCGTGTGGACTTTTGTGTGGGTTACTTTAATTTGCGTGGCTGGGATTTGGTGGTGAATCAGATAGACCAAATTCCAGGTGATTATATCTATGAGAAAGACAAACAAGTGTTCCGTCGCTGTCGCTTGCTGATTGGCATGCACCAACCAGAGGAAGAACTGGTGCGTCGCCTTTATTCCACTCCGCAAATTCCCGATGCGGCTTATGTGCAGCAGTGCAAACTGGAGATTGCACAAAACTTCAAGAAACAGTTGCTTTTAGGGCTTCCCACCCAACGGGACGAATGGACGCTCCGTCGTCTATCTGCTCAGTTAAAGGAAGAGAAGGTCTGCGTGAAACTCTATGTGGCAGAACCTCTTCACGCGAAGCTCTATCTCGCCTTTAGCCCCGACTCCAACCGCAACAAGATTTCAGCCATCTTGGGTAGCAGTAACCTCACTTATTCAGGACTCACCAAACAGGGCGAGTTGGATGCAGACATTGAGAATAATCGTGATTTGGAGGCTTTGGCAGAATGGTTTGATGACCGTTGGAATGACCGCTTCTGTATTGATATCACCCAAGAACTCATCGAGGTGATTGACAACAGTTGGGCTGGTGAAGAAATCATTCCACCTTATTATATCTATCTGAAAACGGCCTATCATTTGAGTTCCGATGCACGTAACGGTGATATGGAATTTAAATTAACACCTGAGTTTCAACGTGAACTCTTCGATTTTCAGCAGACAGCCGTGAAGATTGCAGCCCGTCACTTGAACAGTGAGAAGCGTGGTGGTGCGATGATTGGCGATGTGGTGGGATTGGGTAAGACTATTACAGCCTGCGCCATTGCCAAGATATATGAGATGACCTATGCCAGCAGCACCCTTATCATCTGCCCTGCCAACTTGCAGGATATGTGGGACAAGTATCGCAAGCGTTACGATTTGAAGGCAGACATCATGTCCATCGCCAAACCGATTGACATCGACAATGCGCGATACTACCGACTGATTATCGTGGATGAAAGCCACAATCTGCGTAATGAAAACGGCAAACGCTATCAAAACATCAAGGCACTTATTGAACATCAAGACTGCAAGGTGCTCTTGTTGACAGCAACACCTTACAATAAAGACTTTTCCGACCTCAGCAGTCAGTTGAAACTATTCATCAGCGAAGATGATGACTTGGGCATCCGTCCTGAAGAGTATATCCGTGAGTTGGGCGGTGACCGTGCTTTCCTGCAGAAGCACAGCGAAGTGTTCATCCGAAGCATCAAGGCTTTTGAGAAGAGTACAAAACTTGACGATTGGCAGGAACTGATGAAGCTTTTCCTCGTTCGTCGCACACGCACCTTCATCAAGGAAAACTATGCCAAGACCGATGAGACAACTGGAAGGAAATACCTGCAGTTCAACGATGGACGCAAGAACTTTTTCCCTGACAGAAAGCCTAAAGCCATCAAGTTCAGCACGACACCAGGCGACCAATACAGCCGGCTCTATTCCGAAGAGATGATTGCCATGATGGAAGAACTGCGGCTGCCCCGATATGGGCTTTCCCAATATGAGGATACAGGCAAGACTGCTACAGCATCTACGACTGACAAGCATCTGCTGGAAAACCTTTCCCGTGCAGGTCAGCGCATGATGGGTTTCTGTAAGAGCACCTTCTTCAAACGTATAGACAGTAGTGGTTTCTCATTCTTGCTCACCCTCTATCGGCACATCCTGCGTAATGCCGTTTTCATCCATGCTATTGAAAACAAATTGCCCCTTCCTATTGGCGACGAGAACGAACTGCCCGAAGAGTGGATTGAAGATGAAGACATCAACGACATCTTCAGTCACGACGATGAAGAGGAAGACCGCATGGGAGGTGACAACTTGATAGAGATTCCAACCAATATGAAGGTCTATATGGAAAAGGCTCGTCAGTACTATATGCTGTTGACACAGAAGAACAATGTGGCTTGGATTGAATCGACCTATTTCAAGCGTAGCCTCAAGTCGCATCTGAAGCAAGATTGTGAGCAGCTGATCAAGATGATTCAGCTGTGCGACAAATGGAATCCGCAGACAGACCAAAAACTGAATATGCTTGAAGATTTGCTGAGTAAGACACACCTCAAAGATAAGGTGCTCATCTTCACTCAATATTCAGATACAGCCAACTACATCTATCGCCAACTCAAAAAACGGGGATTCACACACATTGACAGGGCAACAGGTGACAGCAAGAACCCCACCAGCATTGTGGAACGCTTCTCCCCTCTGAGCAATAAGGCTGATGTTACCTCTACAGACGAACTACGGGTATTGGTCGCCACCGATGTGCTCTCCGAAGGTCAGAACCTGCAAGATGCCCATGTCATTGTGAACTACGACCTTCCTTGGGCAATCATTCGACTCATTCAGAGAGCCGGTCGTGTGGACCGTATCGGACAGGAAGCGGAAGAGATATTCTGCTATTCATTCTTCCCTGCTGAAGGTGTGGAGAAAATCATCCGACTGCGCAAAAGGTTGAATGACCGCATCAACGAAAATGCCAACATCGTGGGTAGTGACGAGGTGTTCTTCGAGGGCAACGAGAAAAATCTTCGTGACATGTACAACGAAAAGAGCGGCTCACTTGATGATGAGGATGACAACGATGTTGACCTTGCTTCACAGGCATTCCAGATTTGGAAAAATGCCACCGATGCTAATCCCAAACTGAAGCAAATCATTCCCGCACTCAGCAACATCATCTATTCTACCAAAAAGGCTGCCAATGCGGTGGAAGATGGTGTCATCACCTACGCCAAGACCTACAATGACTATGATGTGCTGACATGGTACAACTCCAAAGGTGAAATCATCAGTCAATCGCAAAAGAAAATCCTTCAAGCGTTGGCTTGCACAGCTAAGGAACCTGCCCTTCCTGCTCTCGACAATCATTTTGATTTGGTACAGAAGGCAGTGGAGGGTATGAAGCAGGAAACAACTGGAGTGAGTGGAATCCTGGGCAATCGTTTCAGCACACGCTATCGCATCATAGACCTTTTGGAACACTACTACCAGCAACCGCCCACCATCTTCTTCGATGGAGAGAAGAAGCAGATGCTGAAACTGGCCATTGACGATGTGTATAATTTCCAACTGCTCGAAGGCACTAAGTTCCTGTTGGGACGTATGTTGCGTAACAGCACAAACGATGACATTGTGGAGTCCATTCTTGAAATGCACAAGAATGGCACACTCTGTCGCATAGATGAAGACAAAAACAAACAAAAAGACCCCACCATCATCTGTTCGATGGGACTCAAAAACACCAACCTCTAATCCTTGCCTGTTATGAATAAAAAGACTTTCAATCAATATATTGCGGAGAGTAATTTTCAGGAACTCTTCATTCGGGAGATGGGATGGAACAATCCCAAAGGACAATCTTTTTTCGACCTGACGATAGAAGACATCACCTATGAGTTCCGACAGATAGCCGATAGAAATGGCTTTCAGGTGCTTACCTGCCAAGTGAAGGAAATGCCCACCTCATCGATGTGCAAAAAGATAGACACCCGTCTGCGCAGGACAGCCAACGACTACATCTGCATCTATCATCTGCCTCATTCGGAGCATCACCTATGGGTGGTGCCTGTGAAGAAGGTGGAGAAGCGCGACTTGGTATTGGTGGAATATGAAACGGCAGAGAAAGCAGGTTTCCTTTTTGAGAAAATGGCAGACTTGTGCTTTGACTTCGACGAGCACACCACCATCATGGACGTAAAAGAGAAGGTGCAGGCTGGTTTCATCATCAACTCTGAAAAGATAACAAAAGACTTCTATACAGGTTTCCGTAAGGAACACACCAACTTTGCCAAATACATCACAGGCATTGATGACGAAATCAAAGACCTGAAAGCGAATCGCAATAAGCAGTGGTACACTTCTGTGATGCTGAATCGCTTGATGTTCTGCTACTTCATTCAGAAGAAAGGCTTCCTTGACAGGAATGTGAACTATCTGCGTGACAAACTGAATTGGGTGAAGCAGGAAAAGGGCGCGAACCGCTTTTACGGCTCATTCTATCAGGGTTTCTTGGTGAGTCTCTTCCACGATGGACTCAATTCTCCCCGTCATCAACAGGATTTCGTGCAGAAGTACGGGCGTATTCCCTACTTGAATGGAGGTATGTTCAGCATCCACGAATTGGAAGAGAATTATCCTAAACTGGATATTGCAGACGAAGCCTTCGTGAGCCTCTTTGCCTTCTTCGACCAATGGCATTGGCATCTGGATGACCGTCTCACTGCAAGTGGAAAGGACATCAATCCCGATGTGTTGGGTTACATCTTCGAGCAGTATATCAACGACCGCGCTCAAATGGGTGCCTACTACACCAAGGAGGACATCACAGAGTACATTGGACGAAACACCATCTTGCCGTTCTTGATGGATGCCACAAAAAAGATGGATGAACGCCCCTTCAAACCGACGGGCGAAGTATGGCAGTTCCTGCGTGAGAGTGGTGATGCCTACATTTACGATGCTGTAAAGAAGGGTGCAGGTCTGGAGATACCCCAAGAAATCGCTGTCGGTATCGACACCACGAAGCCCAACCTGTTGGAGCGTCGAAGCCATTGGAACGAAAAGACTCCAGAAGACTTTGCCCTGCCTACAGAAATATGGCGAGAAACGATTGAGCGACTGCAACGCTATCAAAGCATCAGAGCTAAGATTGAGCAAGGTGAAATTACAGAGATTAACGACTTCATCACCTACAATCTCGACATTCGCCAATTTGTGCAAGACCTGCTTGCACAAACGGCTGACCACCTGTTGGTTAAGCACTTCTATGCCCAGCTGCGCAAGGTGACGATTCTTGACCCCACTTGTGGTTCAGGTGCCTTTCTCTTTGCTGGTCTCAACATTTTGGAACCGCTTTATGAAGCGTGCATCGACCGTATGCAGAAGTGGCAGGAAGAGAACCCCAATCTTTTCAAGGAAGAGTTGGAAGAACTGAATGGCAAGTACCGTTCTAACATCCGCTACTTCATCTACAAGAACATCATCCTGCGCAACCTCTATGGTGTCGATATTATGGTGGAAGCCACAGAAATTGCCAAACTGCGCTTATTCTTGAAGATGGTGGCTGTAGTGGATGTAAACCCACGTGACCCCAATCTTGGGCTTGACCCATTGCCTGACATCGACTTCAACATTCGCTGTGGCAACACTTTGGTTGGCTATGCAACTGCTGAAGATTTGGAAAACGACTTGAAGTTTGGTGATATGTTTGCCAATATGGAGTTCAAAGACAAGGTGCATACGGAAATGGACATTGTTGCTCATGCCTACAGCACCTTCAAGAAAGTGCAGTTGGAACAAAGTTCAGACCTTGAAACATTCCGCAACGCTAAAAAGGAACTGAAAGAACGTTTGAAGAAACTGGACGATTTGCTCAATCGCAAACTCTATGCATCCACTGTTACAGGCGGTGCTTTGCAATATGATGCTTGGTTGAAATCACACCAGCCTTTCCATTGGCTGGCTGAATATTACGATATTATTAATGGCAATGGAGGGTTTGATGTGGTGATAGGGAATCCGCCGTATGTTACCTTTACTGATAATTCTCTTCCGTATAAAGTAAATAGATATGTGACTTACAATACAAAGAATTTGTTTGCATTGGTGGGTGAAAGATGTAATTATTTTTCAAATAAAACAGCATCAATAGGTTATATTATACCCTTAAGTGGTATGTCCATTGAAGGATTCTCCTCATTTCAAAATATAATTTATAACAACAGTATTACTTGGAGTAGCTATTATTCAGGTGATAGAAATCCATCCGAACTGTTTACGGGGGTGAAAATAAGAGCTGGTATATATTTATCGAGAAGATGTCATATTGCCCAAAAATATGTATCGAAATACATCAAATATTATTCTTCCGAAAGATCCATCTTATTTGCGAAAGTAAAGTACACAGAATGTTTTAATATTATTTCTGCACCTAAATTAGATGGCAATATTGGCAAATCTATCATAAAGAAGATGTTAAGTTATGGTAAGCCATTGGCAAGTGAATTTAAGAACGAGGATTATATTTACTACCATGCTGCTCCAATTTATTGGTGTAAAGCTCTCATGAGTATTGACTTATTAAGAAAGAAAGGATTAAATATCGCTGATTCGTACAAAAGAAGGGAAATTTCCAAATCTTATCTGAACTTCGCTTTTATTCTACTTAATTCATCCTTGTTCTTTTATTATTGGATTACTCTTTCCGATTGCTACAATTTAACAAAGAAATACATTTCGGAAATAAGAGTCCCTGTTAATATTAACAGCAAAGAGTTTGAAGTCAGTGCTTCAAAACTTAATTCGGATTTAAACAGACATATTCAAGTTGCAGAATATAACTATGCCAATAGAGGTATGGTAAGATTTGCACAATTCTTTCCCAAAAAGTCTAAATCCATCATTGACGAGATCGACAAAGTCCTTGCCAAGCATTACGGCTTTACGGAAGAAGAACTTGACTTTATCATCAACTACGACATAAAGTATCGAATGGGCGATGAGTTGAACGATAATGGTGAGACAGAAGAAAAACCAATGCCCCAACAAGTTAAACCCCAACAAACAAAACATGAACAGAAGCCTGAGCCCATGGATAATATCCTCACTATGATTGTCCGCCACGAAACATTGGAAAGAATCAGTAGTGGAGAGAAAACGACTATAAAGCGATTCCTGGATGATGAAGAGTTTGCCAAGGAGGTTCTTGTTACAGAGAACGGGAAGATTAAGTATTCAAGAGAACATTGTCCATATACGGCAAAGAACATCACTTCCATCAAGTTGGTTTGTGATGGAGAATCCCTCGTGAAGAAAGTAACAGACATCACCTTTAGGAGTGGAATAAATCAACAAGGGAAGAGTGCCTGGAAAATCATCTTCCATTTCTGATAAACACTCTATTATGAAGAAGAAAAAGAAAGAAACACGTAGACAAAGAGAGAGACGTGAAGAACGAGAATTTGAAGAATCGCTGAAGGGTTTGACAACTGAAGAGAAGATTGCAGCCAATAAAGCAAAGGTTGCAAAATATCATCCAGAGCCAGACTTCTCGACCCTCAACCCGTCCTATCGACGTGCATTAAACAAAATGGAATTTCAAAAGGAAATGAAGGAAAGGGCAAAGAAGTTATGGTACTCCATAGTATCCATTCCCATGAAGGGCTAAAGTCGACAACTTTCGTATTATATGCCTACAAAAATGAAGAACATAACGTATCTCGGTAACCACTCTTTGCTTGAAATGCCCAAAACGGCTTTCTTGGCATCCAGCACAATTGCACCCGACCAAGTGCTGGGTGTGTATGATTGGGCGATACGGATGGCGAAAGATGGCAAATGTGTCATTAGCGGTTTTAGTTCCCACTTGGAACGAGAGGTGTTCCATTTCCTTGCTCAAGGCAAGCAACCCATCATCCTCGTCTTGGCACGACGAATGTATAAAAATGTGCCTAATGAATTGCAAGCCTTGCTTGATAGCAATCGCCTCTTAATCATTTCCACCTCTTCTGCTACTCGCCAATCGAAAGCCACCGCCTTAGCTCGCAACAAATACATCTGCGAACTGGCTCATGCCATCCACTTTGTTGGTGTAACCGAACAAAGCTCCCTCTTTCCACTAATAAATCAATACCAACACAAATTGTATAAGATGCCATAGGAACAGGTGAGTGGCATATAGATGTGGAATTGCTGATTGAGTTTTATACTTGCCTTTCAAATGTCTGTACATCCCAATCGATTTTCCGCTGCCGGAAGATGATTGGCCAGAGATATCACTACGAACCTACTATCTTATCACTATGAACACAAGGAGCACTAAAGGAAGAGTAAAGGAACACTAAAGGAGCACTAAAGGAGGACTCTTGCATGTGCTTTACTGTCAATGTAAATTAGTTCCATTTTATGAACGCGTCAACTCTATCTAGTCGTCAGACTGAAAACTGATAACCCCAATCAGCGCACTACACAATCATGCTCTAGCCTCCTCCTAGCCTCCTCCTAAGCTCCTCCTAGGCTCCTTCTAGGCTTACTCTAGGCTTACTCATGAGTATGCTTAGAGTATGCTTAGAGTATGCTTAGAGTATGCTTAGAGTATGCTTAGAGTATGCTTAGAGTATGCTTAGAGTATGCCTGGAGTATGCCTGGAGTATGTCTGATGTCTAAAGTCTAATGACTAATGTCTAAGGTCTAAAGTCTGAAGGATGAGGGATGAAGGCTGAGGGCTGAAGTCTGATGTCTGAGGTCTAAAGTCTAATGTCAAATGCCTGATGTCAATTCTCAATTCTCAATTATCAACGTTTGTAGCAGCGAGAGCAGAGTCAAGTAAACTGTCAACTGTCAACTGTCAATTGTCAATTAGAAAAGGTCGCGCCCAAACCTCAGCGAAGCTAATTGTCAATTATCAATTAACCATAACACCGCGTCTGCCCAGAGCCGCCCAAGGCTCAGGGGGCAATGTTATAATGTAAAAGGTGATAAGTGAGAGGTGAAGACATTCATTAACCGTGAACCGCGAACCTTGAACCATGAACCGAAAGTGGGTTCAAGGTGGGGCTTGTCAGGCTTCTACGACAATTTCGTCGAGGATGTACCACAGATAGGCTTTGATGTCAGTGTAGCCAATTTGGGTGAGAAGCTGCTTGTATTCTTCTACCTGCTGCAGGTTTTTGGTGGGAGGGATATAGGAACCGTCAGGTGCCTTACGCAATACATCGCGAGCGGTTTTATAGTCAATGATGATGGCTTGCTGCCCGTTGACCACAACTCGGTCGGGACGGCGAGTGGCGGGTGACTGTTGCTCGAGGAAGAGGATGGCTCGCTCGTTGAGCACTTGCCAGTTGGGGGAGAACCATTGTGGATGTTCTGGGGTGATGGTTTTGATGAGCCTGGTGACGGTGGCCTCGGCTTCCTGAGCGTCGAGCAGGGTGGTGAAGCAGCCTTTTGACTCGAGCAGCTGGATGGCGCGCGGCACGTCTTCGAGGGTGTGGATGTGCTCGAAGATGCTGTGGTAGAGGTTTCCGAGGCTGATGAGCCGGATGCGCTGGGCGTGCTGTTGCATGCCGGGCGTGTCTTCTGTCAGGAAGAGGTCTGACTCGTAGCTCTGGCGGAATTCTGCTGTGGACGGGCGAGAGATGTAGGAGACGGGCAGGGGGGTATAGCGTCCCTGCATGGGGTTGTCTTCTCTTTCTTCTTTCTTGCTGACGGAGGGGACGATGGCGCCGCTCTGATAGAGGGTGATGATGCCTTCCAGGTCTTGCTGCTGCATGCTGGGGGGCATAGCGTTGATGAGGAAAGATTGGGCACTGTCTATCTGTGGCGTCTCTTCGGGTGCTGGGGTGTGCATCGGGGCCTCTGCTTTGTTGCCGGTGAGGATGATGAGGTTGTGCTTGGCGCGTGTGAAGGCTACGTAGAGCACGTTGATGTTGTCCACGAGGGTGCGCAGTTCTTCCTCACGCCTGTCTGCGGCGAAGATGCTGTCGTCTTTGGCTTTGCTGACGCTGATGGGCAGCAGCGGCACTTGGTTGTAGGGTGCCTGGCTGGGGATACACCACATCACTTCCTTGTCTTTGGGCTTGATGGGCCATGAGCATGAGGGGATGATGACGGTGTGGAATTCGAGGCCTTTTGACTTGTGCATGGTCATGATGTGCACTCCGTCGGAGGCGCCGTTGGGGATGGTCTTGTCGCAGAGTTTCTCGTCCCACACCTGGAGGAAGGTGCTGAGGTCGGCGGGGTGGTCTTCTGCATATTGTGCCACAACGTCGGCGAAGAAGAGGAGGTAGGCGTCTTGCCCAGGCATTTCTTCGAGATGGAATATCTGGCTGATGTCTTCTACTTGCTCGGTGAGGGGCTTGTAGCGCATCTCATCGCAGGCTTGCTTGCTGAAGCTGTCGGGGATGGCTTGGGCATGATGCTCCAGTGTGGCCATATGCAGCTTGCTGGTGGGGTCGGCGAGCACTCGCAGGGCGCTGATGATGATGTTGACAGCGGATGATGCCCCGATTCTGAAGGCTTCGTCTGACACGACTTTGACTGCAAGCTCTTCTTGGTGCTCCTCGAAGTAGTCGCTGATGAGGGGCACTTCACGGTTGGTTCTCACCAGCACGGTGATGTCATTGGGTTGCACGCCTTGTTCGAGCAGGGTTTTGACTGTGGCTTGTATACGCTGCAAGGTTGCTTCTTCGTATTGCTCGGATATGTCTTTCTCCCATTCGGTGGGCTTATTGTTCGGGTCGATAGTGTGGTAGTCAATGTTCTCCACGCGCACATAGCCAGCGTCAGCGTCTTTCTTCGCTATCTGCACCACGTCGTTGTAGGCGGTGAGCAGGGCGGGGCATTGTCCCTGCAGGATGCTGACGGCACGCGTGAAGAGTTCGTTGTTGAATTCTACCACTCGCTTGGAGGAGCGGTAGTTGTACTGGGCGGGTATCGTTTCCATGTGGTTCCGCAGTTCTGTGTCTTGCTCGATGTTGTTCAGAATCTGCCAATCGGAGTTGCGGAAACGGTATATGCTTTGCTTTACATCACCTACTATCAGACACGAACCGTCTGTTGATAGGCTGTTGAGTATGAGTGGTTTGAAATTACCCCATTGAAGTACAGATGTATCTTGAAACTCATCTATCATGATATGCTTGATGACGGTTCCAGTTTTCTCGTAGATGAAGGGGATGTCCTGGTTGTTGATGATGTTGCGCAGGAAATTGGCTGTCTCGGAGAGGAGAAAACGGCTGCTGTTCTCGTTGAGTGTCTTGACCGTGCTGCTGATCTGGTTGAGCAGCATGAGGGAGTAGAGATGCTGCCCGATGGCTGTGACGTTGTGGAGGTGGGCAACATAGTCGTCGTGGAGGGTGAAGAGCTGGCGCAGCATAGGCATGAGCTGGTTGTTCACTACGGGCTCATAGGTGTCGCGGCTCTTGGAGGTTTTCTTGAACCATTTGTCAATGTTCTCGATGTATTCCTCCACGGAGTCGGAGAATGTGCCCCGGCTCTGATTGTTGGGTTCTGTTATCTTGTAGTCACATACTTTATCGAGGAACGTGAGGATGGTCTTTGTGATGTCTTTGTCTGTGATGCCGCTGTCTGCTATTTGGTCTCTGAGGGCTTTCCCTTGCGCGATGACTGCATCTTTCTTCTGTGTCGCAAGGGAGCTGATGAGGGTGCGGTACTGGAAGATGACCTTTGAATCTGTAATTTTCTTCCTGACATCTTCACCGTGAATGAGGTAGTTCTCCTTGAAGATGTTGCGTCCGAACTCCTTCACGGTGTCTTCCACTTGCCAGGAGCGGTTCTCGCGTATCTTTTCCTCGATGAATTCAATGATGGTGCGGAACTCGCTTGACCCTTCTTTCAGGTTCGTGATGATGTGGTCAACGGCGTCGCTCAGCACTTCGGATTCGTCGAGCTCTACTTTCATCTTCACGGAGAGCTCGAGCTCGTTGGCTATCTCGCGCACGATGCCCTGGAAGAAGGAGTCTATCGTCTCGATGTGGAAACGGCTGTAGTCGTGAATGATGTTTTCCAGCGCTTCTTTGGCGCGTGCCTGCAGCATTTCGCGGTTCATGCCTGCCAGCAGGGTGCGGTAGGGCTCTTCGGTATAGGGGGGTGTGTGCTGCCGCTCCTTCAGGTTGGCCAGAATGCTTTCCACGTAGCTTTCGCCGCTGGGCAGATTGTTGGCAATGGCATACAGAGTGCTGAGGATGCGCTGCTTCATCTCAGCTGTGGCCTTGTTGGTGAAGGTGACAGCCAGTATGTTTTGGTATTCCAACGGATTGATGGCTAACAATGCGATGTACTCGACTGCCAGCGTGAACGTCTTGCCGGAACCTGCAGACGCTTTGTATATCCGTAGCGGTTTCATGGTTTTTCGATGTTTTTCTGGAAGGTTTTAGAAAACTCTGTAAGGAAACGGAGATGTTTCCTTACAGAGTTGATATGTTTTTTCGCTTCTTTACAGAAGTTCGTCGCTTGTGTACCCTTCGGGCAAACGGCGGCAGTTGTAGCTGGATGCCATGATTTCGCCGTATGCACCTGCAGAGAGAAGGGCGATGAGGTCGCCACGATGGGTCTTGGGCAAGCGTATGCCTTTGTCGAAGGTGTCGCTTGACTCGCAGATGGGTCCTACCACATCGTAGGTTTCTTCAGCTTCGCTGCTGCAGAGATTGATGATGCGGTGATGGGCATCATAAAGGGCTGGACGAATGAGGTCGGTGAAGCCTGCATCGACTATGGCGAACTTCTTGATGGCGTTCTCTTTCACATAGTTGACCTTGGTGATGAGGGCGCCACACTGGGCTACAACGGCGCGGCCCAATTCGAAGTGCACGGTTTGACCTGGGCGCAATTTCAGATATTTGTCATAGACCGCAAAGTAGTCCTTGAAGTTGGGGATGGGGTTGCCTTGCGGATTATCGTAATCCACGCCAAGACCTCCGCCTACATTGATAATTTCGATGTGGACGCCTGTAGCTTCGAGCTTGTCTTGCAGCTCGTTGATGCGATTGGCAAGGGCGATGAAGTCATCCATCTCCAGAATCTGTGAGCCGATGTGGAAGTGGAGTCCTTTGAACTGCACGTTCTTCATGCCTTGAGCCAGGCGGATGACTTTTTCCATATCTTGCATGTCGATGCCAAACTTGTTTTCAGCCAGGCCTGTGGTGATGTTGGCGTGTGTGTGTGCTCCCACGTTGGGGTTGATGCGGAAGCATACGGTGGCCACTTTCCCCTTGCTGGCAGCAATTTCGTTGATGACCTCCAGCTCGGGGATGCTCTCTACATTGAAGCAGAAGATGCCTTTGTCAAGTCCGAGCTCTATTTCCCAATCGCTTTTGCCCACTCCGGCAAAAACAATCTTGTCGGCGGGGAATCCGGCCTTGAGTACCTGTTCTATCTCGCCACCTGATACGCAGTCGATGCCAAGACCTGCCTCGTTGATGACCTTGAGCACTTTGAGGTTGGCATTTGCTTTGACAGCGTAGTGTACGAAATAGTTGTCGTGTTTCTTTGTTTCTGTGTTGATGGCGTCGAGTGTCTGACGCAGGATGTTTGTATCATAATAGTAGAAGGGGGTGCGGAGATTCGCAAATCTTTCTACATTGAGTTGTATAGCCATTTTAATTCTTGGAGAAAGTTATCGCTTCGTTTGATATAATAGAAGTTAAAGTCATTGCGCTGTGTTTCGCAATGACTTTAACTTTGATGTATTCTCTTTAGTTGAACAGATGGTCAGAGAGAGACTGAAGGGCCTTCTTCTTGTCCTCGGCAGAGATGAGGAAAGAGATGTTGTGATTTGAGCCTCCGTAGGAAATCATGCGGACAGGGATTTCCTTCAGGGCCTCGGTAGCCTTGCTCTCAAAACCTACGTTTTCTGCTTCGAGGTCACCCACCACGCAGATAATGCACATGTCTTTGTCAACGTGCACGTGTCCGAACTTCTTGAGCTCGTTCACGATGGCGTCGAGATGAGTAATGTTGTCGATAGATACGCTAACACCTACTTCTGATGTGGCAATCATATCGATAGAAGTCTTGTAGGACTCAAAAATCTCAAACACCTTGCGGAGGAATCCGTAAGCCAGCAGCATGCGTGAAGAGGTAATCTTGATGGCTGTGATGTTGTCCTTTGCAGCTACTGCCTTAATCTTTCCGCGCTCTGTCTCGTTGCTGATGACGGTGCCAGGAGCGGTGGGGTCCATCGTGTTCAGCAGCTTGACAGGAATGCCTGCATACTTGGCTGGCTGCACACAGGTGGGGTGCAGAATCTTTGCACCGAAATAAGCCAGCTCTGCCGCCTCCTCGAAGTGCAGATGATTGACGGGTGAGGTGTGCTCCACAAAGCGTGGGTCGTTGTTGTGCATGCCGTCGATGTCTGTCCAGATTTGAATCTCTGATGCACCAACTGCTGCACCAATGAGTGACGCTGTGTAGTCGGAGCCACCACGCTGGAGGTTGTCCACCTCGCCATAGGCATTGCGGCAGATGAAGCCCTGTGTGATGTAGATTTCCTTGCCTGGGTTCTCATCGAGCTGCACCTTGATTTTCTCGCGGATGTACTCAAGGTCAGGCTCTGCATTCTTGTCGGTGCGCATGAACTCCAATGCTGGAATCAATGTGGCGTTGTAGCCTTGTTCCACCAGATAGTTTGTCACCATGTTGGTGGAGATGATTTCACCTTGCGCCACAATGATTTTCTCTTCAAACATTGTGAAGATGCCTTTGGTGAAGGAGCGCAGATAGTCAAACTCCTCTTTGAGGAATGCATTTGTCTGCTGCTTCATCGCATCGGTGGTGTAGAGCTCATCTACATGCTTCTTGTATTTGCGTTCGAGGGTGTTGATGGTTTCGTTTGCGCCCTCGGGATTCTTCTTGTAGAGATAATCGGAGATTTCCACGAGTGAATTGGTTGTGCCCGACATCGCTGAGAGCACGACAATTTTCTGTTCACCGTCGGTAATGAGTTTTACGACATCCTTCATTCGCTGAGGAGTGCCTACGGATGTTCCGCCAAACTTAAGTACTTTCATAATATATAATATGTATATGTTTAATCAATTTCTTCTGTTGTATCTGCTCCCTCGGGCTCCTTGAGCGTCACGTCTGTCAGCTGGTGATTTTCACAGAGCAACTGGCGTCCGGGGAACTCTTCAATCAAGTTCAGATTGTGGGTAATCATCAAGACGGTGCTTCCTGCTTTGCAGATTTGCCGCAGGAGTTCCACAATCTGGCGGCTTGTCTCTGCATCGAGGTTTCCTGTTGGCTCATCGGCAAGGATGAGCTGGGGACGGTTCAAGATGGCGCGTGCAATGACGATGCGCTGTTGTTCGCCGCCTGAGAGCTCAGAAGGCATCTTGTAGCCTTTAGTGGCCATACCCACCAGTTCCAGCACGTCGCTGATGCGCTGGTTGATTTCTACCTTGTTCTTCCATCCTGTGGCCTTCAGCACGAAACGCAGGTTTGCGTCCACGGTGCGGTCAGTCAGCAGCTGAAAGTCCTGAAAGATGATGCCTAACTTCTTGCGCAGGTCGGGCAGGTGGCGGCGTCTTAACGATGTCATGTCGTAGCCCATCACTTGCGCTTCTCCTTCCTGCACGGGGAGCTCGCCATAGAGCGTCTTCAGGAACGAGCTTTTGCCTGTACCTACCTTGCCTGTGAGATAGACGAATTCTCCTTCACCTATCTGCACGTTGACGTTCTGCAGCACGAGCTGAGACTCTTGATAGACATTGACGTCTTTATAATCAATCAGATTCACCTTGATATTTACAATATGAAGAATTATTACCCTGTAAATTGTCTAATGGCACATGACATTAATGTTTATGCCAATTGGGGTCGTGGCGCTCAGCCAATTCTGCTGCCAGGTCTTCGATGGTCAGGCCCTTTGAGGTGAGCAGCACGATGAGGTGGTAGAGCATATCGGATGCTTCATATACGAGTCGCTCATTGTTGTTGGCTACAGCCTCGATGACTGCTTCCAGAGCTTCTTCGCCCACTTTCTGTGCCATGCGGTGGCAGCCATCCTTGAAGAGGGAAGTGGTGTAGCTTCCTTCGGGCATCTCCTGGTGGCGTTTCTCGATGAATCGCTGCAGCTCCACGAGGAACATGATGGGGTTGTCGTTCTTCTCGTTCCAGCATGTGTCGGCGCCAGTGTGGCACACGGGACCTACAGGATTGGCCTTGATGAGCAGCGTGTCCTGATCGCAGTCGTTCAGAATCTCTACTACGTTGAGGAAGTTGCCGCTTGTCTCGCCTTTTGTCCAAAGTGTCTGGCGTGTGCGGCTATAGAATGTTACTTTGCCTGTTTCAACTGTCTTTTTGTATGCTTCCTCGTTCATGAATCCGAGCATCAGCACCTTCATTGTCTTGGCATCCTGCACGATAGCGGGAACAAGACCATCCATTTTCTTGAAATCGATTTCCATCTTATGTTTCTTTGTTGTTTGTTCTTTTATATGAGCCTCACCGGCTCTCTTCTTGATTTGTTAGATTCTCACATTTACTCCCTCTGCTCTCAGATACTGCTTGAGTTCTGGAATGGGTATCTCTCCGAAGTGGAACACGCTGGCCGCCAAAGCTGCATCGCTGTGCCCGTTGAGGAATGTGTCGCGGAAGTGCTCTTTGGCACCCGCACCACCCGAAGCAATCACGGGAATGGTCAGCGAATCAGCGAGACGGCGAAGCGCAACATCGGCAAAGCCACGTTTCACTCCGTCGTGGTTCATGGATGTGAACAGAATCTCACCTGCTCCTCTTTCATTCACTTCTTTTGCCCAGTCAAAGAGTTTGTATTGTGTGGGCACACGTCCTCCATTCACGTAGCAAACCCAGTTGCCGTCAATCTGCGGGTCTCCATTCTCATGGATGGTGTCGTCTTCGCATTTCGCGTCGATAGCTACCACGCATACTTGGCTGCCAAAGTTCTTGGCTATCTCGTCAATCAGCTCCGGGCGGCGTAATGCTGCGGAATTGATGCTCACCTTGTCGGCTCCGGCATTCAGAAGTCTGTCCACATCGGAAAGCTCGTTGATGCCACCTCCCACCGTGAAGGGAATATTAATTTCTTGTGCAATTCTTTTTACCAGCTCGGTGAATGTCTTCCGTCCCTCGTGCGATGCTGTGATGTCAAGATACACCAATTCGTCGGCGCCTTGTTCGCTGTACAGCTTTCCTAATTCAATAGGATCGCCCGCTTGACGCAGATTCACGAAGTTTGTTCCTTTCACCGTCTGTCCGTCCTTGATGTCAAGGCAGGGTATGATTCTTTTAGCCAACATACTTCTCTAATTCCTCCATCTTTATCTTTCCCTCATATATCGCTTTGCCAAATACTACGGCTGGAATGCCTGCAGCATTGAGCTTGTCTATATCCTCAATGCAGCTAACGCCACCGCTGGCGATGAGATAGAGGTTCGGGAATTCTTTCAGCACTTCCTCGTACAACTGAATGGCTGGTCCTTCGAGCATACCATCTTTGCTGATGTCGGTGCACAACACATTGTCCACGCCCTTGGCCACATACTTATGCAAGAACGGCAACAATTCGTCTTCTCCTTCTTCTTTCCAGCCGTTGATGCTGATGCGTCCATTCTTTACGTCAGCGCCCAAAATAATCTTGTTGTCGTTGTACTTCTCAAGCCAAGTTTCGAACAGGGTGGGGTTCTTCACCGCCACGCTGCCAATGGTCACCATTGTGGCGCCGCTGGCAAAGGCGATGTCGATGTCTTCGTCTGACTTGATGCCGCCTCCGAAGTCAATCACAAGGCTTGTGTGGTCGGCTATGCGCTCAATGGTCTTGTAGTTTACGATGTGCGCAGAACGGGCGCCATCCAAATCTACTGTGTGTAAACGTCTGATTCCATGGGCTTCGAACATTTTAGCCACCTCAAGAGGGTCTTCGTTGTATACCTTCTTGGTACCATAGTCGCCTTGTGTCAGACGTACGCATTTGCCATCGATAATGTCAATGGCAGGAATTATATCTATCATTTTATCTCAATAAAGTTCTTCAAAATCCTTTCGCCAACACGTCCGCTCTTCTCCGGATGGAATTGTGTGGCATAGAAATTGTCCTTGTGCAGGGCGGAAGAGTAGGGCTGTATGTAGTTTGTTGTGGCAATTGTCCAGTCACACGTCGGAACATAAAAGCTGTGGATGAAATAGACAAACTCGGGGCGCTCAAACCCTGAGAACAAGCCTGATTTCACGTCTTCGATGGTGTTCCAGCCCATTTGAGGCACTTTCTCCTCGTGGCATTGCGGAATGAACCGGGCTGCTTCAAGTTTACGATGACCTCATCTAGGCGATGTGCCTTCAGGTAATTCATCGTGCTGCGAGCCTCGCCTTGTCCGGGAAAGATTACACGGTCGGCCGACTGAATCAACTCCACGTTATCCGTCACTATAGGTTCGATGCCCAACCGCTTCACTGCATTCTCCACCGAACCGATATTACCTGCGTTATATTTTATAATCGCTACATTCATCCAACAGTCCCTTTCTTATAAAACAACTATTCGTGTGCAAATGTAACACTTTTTGCCGACACGTGCACCATATTTATATATAAAAGCCGTTTCTTGCCGCATTTTGTGACCTTTTTCTGTTTTTAGCGCCTTTCCGAAATACACATTGTGCAAGCTGCGTGTCATCAGGGGAATAAACATCAATGTACAGCACCCTGCACGAGATAAATGGAGCAGGGCGCATTATTTATTTCGTGCAGGGTGCGTGAAAACACATGCACTGGGTGCATGCTTAATGGGCTTAAATCCTACTGGATTCTGCGAAAGAGGGTGTATACTTATTTTTGAGTATCGTGGCAATGGCATTCGCCGCCATTACGCGGACAGGAACCACAGTTGCATCCCCGGTTCTTTCCTGTAGCTTGCCGATATCCATGACGTGCTATGATGCCCACGACGCATATCAAGATGAAGAATACTGCAATGTATTGAATGTCCATAAATTATCAGGAGTTTTATATTACAAAAACAAACTGCCTATTTGATAAACCAGCATCGAGCAAATCCATGCCATCAATGTGGTGTAGAGGGCGGTGAATCCAGCCCACTTCCATTGACCCGATTCATTCTTGATGCCGATGCAGGTGGGGATGCACGGGAAGTAGAGCAACACAAAAACCATAAAAGCAAAGGCTACCAATGGTGTCATGCCGCTGGCGGTGATGTCGCCGTGATAGAGCACAGCCATTGTGCTGGCTACAATTTCTTTGGCTCCAACTCCAGTAATCAACGCGACGCCTTCTTTCCACTGCATTCCGCATGGTTTGATGACAGGCTCCACAAACTTGCCAATTTGGCCTATATAGCTGAGTTCCATCTGCTGCTCTTCTGTGGCTTCTGCATGGTGAGGGAAATAACTGAGAGCCCAAACCGCAATGCTGGCCACCAAGATGGTGGTTCCCATCTTCTTCAGGTATTGCTTTCCCTTTTCCCATGTGTGGCGGCTTACACTCTTCATAGATGGCATGCGGTATGGTGGCAGTTCCATCACAAAGGGGCTGCTTTCGCCTTTCACCACAAAGCGGCTGAAGAGCTTGGCCATAAGGATGCTGAACATGATGCCAATGAGATACATGCTGAAGAGAATCATGGCGGCATTCTTGGGGAAGAAGGCGGTGATGATGATGATATAGACGGGCAGTCGGGCAGAGCAAGACATGAGCGGAATGATGAGCATCGTAATGAGTCTTGACTTGCGGTCTTCGATGGTGCGTGTGGCCATGATGGCTGGAATGTTGCAGCCAAATCCCATAATCATCGGGATGAAGGATTTTCCGTGCAAGCCCATCCTGTGCATGATTTTATCCATGATGAATGCTGCGCGGGCCATGTAGCCAGAGTCTTCCATCCAGGATATGAATGCGTACAGAATCATGATGTTGGGCAGGAACACGATGACGCCTCCTACACCGCTGATGACTCCATCAACAACAAGGTCTTTCAAAGGACCTTCTGGCATCCATTCGCCTATCATTCCTCCAAGCCATTCTACACCCATATCTATCCAATCCATCGGATATTGCCCGATATTGAACGTGCAGAAAAACATGAGGTACATGAGCAAAAGGAAGATGGGGTACCCCCATACCTGGTGGGTGACAACGGCATCGATGCGCTTTGTCATAAGTCGCTTGTAGCGATGCATCTTCTGGAAGGTTTCTTTCATGGCTCCCTGCACATAGCCATACTTGGCATCTGTGATAGCGGACTCGCTGTCTTCGCCAATCTCGTTGAGCACATCTTTTTGGCAGATATCACGTTCTGCTATGATTTCATTGGCATTTTCGAGCTTGCGGACAATGCCTTCCACCTGTTTGTCATTTTCCAGCAGTTTGATGGAGAGAAAGCGTGCCGAATAGTTGTGATGTGGTTCTGGATTCTTGCGTACAAGAGCCTCAACGCGTGATATTTTGTCTTCGAGCAATACTCCATGATTTACATGTATGTGCCTGGCTGTCTTCTGTTTACCTTCTGCGATTTGAATAATCTGATGAAAGAGTTCCTTTACGCCTTCACCTGTCTTTCCGACTGTTGGGATGATAGGTGCACCAAGCAATGTGCCCAATTGCTGAATGTCCAGCAGATTGCCGCTATTGCGCAGCTCGTCATACATATTGAGGGCTATAATCATGGGCACGTCCATGTCGATGAGCTGAGTGGTGAGGTATAGGTTGCGCTCCAGATTGCTTGCGTCAATGACATTGATGATGATGTCGGGGTGGCGCTCGATGATATATTTGCGCACATAAAGCTCCTCAGGCGTATAGGCTGAAAGTGAATAAGTTCCAGGGAGGTCTACGAGATTGAAATGATAGCCTTCGAAATTGAAATGGCCCACTTTGGCGTCAACGGTGACACCGGAATAGTTGCCAACACGTTCATGCGCTCCGCTGGCAATATTAAACAGGGATGTCTTGCCGCAGTTGGGATTGCCCACAAATACGACGTTGAGCTCGTGCTCTTTCACGCGGGCCACATGCTGCACGATGTCTTCGCAATTGCTGGCGGGAATGCCTCGCTGCTCAGGGTGCTGCTCTGCCCACTGTTTGGCTTCCTGCTCGCTGACTACTTCTACCAGCTCCGCCTCGGCACGGCGAAGGCTGACTTCATAATCCATGATTTTATATTTAACAGGGTCATGCAATGGGGCGTTAAGTACCACTTCCACGCTTTTCCCTTTAATGAACCCCATTTCCACGATACGCTTACGGAAGCCTCCATGTCCCATCACACGAACAATGACTCCCGTCTCACCTGTTTTCAATTCTGATAATTTCATCTTTCATTTCTTTTATTGAGCACAAAATCATGTTTATGCTTTTGTTTTCGTGTGCAAAGTTACGGGCTTTTATGACACAAAGCAATACTCATTTCTTATTAATAATCACATTTTGAATCACAAAAGTCACTTTTATGGCCGTTTATTTCGTTTTTTTCGCTTATCTTTGTGCGCATTTTATGAGGTAAGTTACGTAATTCTGTTGGTGTTGACACATAAAACAGGCAGGATTATGATATCAATAAGGAGAATTGATATGGCTGGTCAATATAAACCGACTGACAAATTGAGCTATGTGATTGCCAATGACTACCGCCTGCTGCAGGTGATGAGTCGCTTTGGCATGTCATTAGGATTTGGAGAAAAGACCATTACGGAAGTGTGTGGTCAGTGTGGAGTGGATGCTGCAACATTCCTTGCTGTTATCAATTACGTAAAGGATGGAGCAGAAAACCACCCTCAGCGAGTGGAACGCATCAGCGTAACATCGGTGCTGGGGTATTTGAAGCGTACGCATACGTACTTCATTAATTTCCTGTTCCCCAACATCCGATTCCATCTCTTAAATGCCATTGATTGCTCTGTGCAGAATGAGATAGCTTTCCTGATGTTGAAGTTCTTTGATGAGTATGTGGAAGAAGTCCGCAAGCACATGGAGTATGAAGAATCGACAGTATATCCCTATGTGCAAAAACTGGTGGATGGCGAGTTTGTATCAATGGAGAACGCTCATCTGCTTTCACGCCATCATGAGGCTATAGAAAGCAAGCTGAAAGAATTGAAGAATCTGTTTATGCAGTACTATCCGCAAACAGAAATCAATGAGAAACTGAATTCTGTCATTATCTCTATTTATCAAGCGGAAGAAGACCTCAGCATCCATTGCTTGGTAGAGGACAACATCTTTGTGCCTGCAGTACGTCGATTAGAGCATCAAAACAAATCGCGTCAGCCTAAGGTTCAAGAGACACAACCCGTAGCGGATTTCAACAATGACGAACAACTGTCGGAGCGCGAGAATGAAATCGTTGTCTGCGTGGCAAAAGGATTATCAAATAAGGAGATTGCAGATCATCTGTGCATCTCTATCAATACGGTGACAACGCATCGTCGCAATATTGCACGAAAGTTGAATATTCACTCACCTGCTGGCATTACTATTTATGCTATCGTAAACAAGCTGGTGACTCTCGATGAAGTGAATATTTAGGAAAGATTAATTTTACTAATAACATATTTGAATTATGGAAAGAAAAGTTGCTCTTATAACTGGTATTACAGGACAAGACGGTTCCTATCTGTCGGAGTTCCTTTTAGCGAAAGGATACGAAGTACATGGAACAATACGCCGTTCCTCTGTAGATTATCGTGAACGTATCGCTCATTTGGAAGGTATGCCCAACTTCCATTTGCATTATGCCGATTTGGGCGACTCCATGTCTATGCTGCAAGTGGTGAGCAAGGTTCGACCAACAGAGATATACAACCTTGCTGCTCAGTCACATGTGCAGGTGAGCTTCGACTCTCCTGAATTTACAGCAGATGTTGATGCTGTGGGTGTCCTCCGTGTATTGGAAGCTGTTCGCCTTTGCGGATTGACTGATACATGCCGCATTTATCAGGCATCGACCTCTGAATTGTATGGCAAGGTAGAAGAAGTTCCGCAGAACGAAAACACGCCTTTCCATCCATATTCTCCTTATGCTGTGGCTAAGCTTTATGGCTTCTGGATTGTGAAAGAATACCGTGAGGCATACAATATGTATTGTTGCTCAGGCATTTTGTTTAATCATGAATCGGAACGTCGCGGTGAGACATTCGTGACACGTAAGATTACTCTCGCTGCAGCACGTATTGCGCAAGGTAAGCAAGACAAACTCTATCTTGGCAACCTGTCCTCACTTCGTGACTGGGGATATGCAAAGGACTATGTAGAGTGCATGTGGCTGATTCTTCAGCAGGAGAAGCCTGAGGACTTTGTGATTGCTACAGGTGTACAGCATTCTGTACGCGAATTTGCTTACTATGCATTCAAGGCAGCAGGCATTGAACTGAAATTCGAGGGAGAAGGTATGGACGAGAAGGGTATTTGTGTTTCAGGTCCAGAAAACCTGGTGGGCAAGACTCTTGTTGAGGTTAGCGCAGACTTCTATCGTCCTACAGATGTAGTGAATTTGTGGGGTGACCCAACTAAAGCGAAGGAGACGCTTGGATGGAACCCACAGAAAACTTCTTTTGAGCAATTGGTGGCTATCATGGTGAAGCATGATATGGAGAAAGTTGCTGCAGACCATGTGGCATCTGTGATGAGAACAAATCTGGCAGAGTATTTGGAGAAAGGATTGGTAAAGTAATAGAACATGGCTTTAGACAAGAACTCAAAGATTTTCGTGGCGGGTCATCACGGTTTGGTGGGATCTGCCATTTGGAACAATCTCAAAGCACGTGGTTACGAAAACCTCGTAGGGAAGTCACATGCAGAGTTGGATTTATTAGACCCTGTTGCTGTAAAGAACTTTTTCGATGAAGAGCAACCCGATGCTGTTGTGTTAGCTGCTGCTCATGTTGGAGGCATTATGGCCAACTTGCAGTATCGTGCCGACTTTATCTATCAAAACTTGCAGATTCAGCA
>CADAEK010000031.1 GCA_902786925.1 uncultured Bacteroidales bacterium | reverse complement strand
AAATCGGGTGCAGAATGTGCAGTACATGCTCATAATGTTTCCCAAATGTTTCCCAAATTTGCCGTAACGTGCTGATAATCAGTTCTCGTTAGCCGCCGCCCAGGCCGCCGTCGAAGAGTGATATTTAATCTATTGAAAACAAATAATTAATTATGAGAGGTTAAAGTGTTACTTCAATACTTTAACCTCTCGTTTTTTTCTATAATAAGCCTATTAAAAATAGCCGCTATTCTTGGAAGCCCTAATAGACTGTCAACTACAAAGAAGGATGTTAAACATGAAACAGTTAAGAGACATATTGGGCTATCTTTTAGGCTTGGTGATCTTTGTGGGACTGATGCCCACATTGATGTGGCTAGCATCAGGAAGACCAACGTTCTGGTCAGGAGTGGCAGCTAAGGATGTGGTCGCTTGGGGCCTGATGCTCTGTGGTCTGCTACTGAGCATCTGGACCATCGTATATATGAAGATTCGTGGAAAAGGCAACCCGATGGATGCTTTTGGCCATGAGGTGGCACCACGCACACAGCACTTGATGACAGATGGCCCCTATCGTCTGAATCGCAATCCCATGCTGACGGGAACGCTCATTTATCTTATAGGCTTCGCCCTGTGGCTGTGTACTTGGCAGGCTGTCGCTGTTTGGCTTCTCTTCTTTGCTATCATGTTCATTCAAGTACTCAGTGAAGAGCGTCGCCTGCACCATGACTTTGGCAAAGAGTATGATGCCTATCGCTGTCATACTCGAAGATTCTAAATATCTCCATTGTTTAACCGAGTTTAAAGAATTGGCAGCATCGTATAACCGAGTTTAAATTCCATGCCATTTTGACTATCTTCGAGTGCCATTTTGACAATTGGCACGTAAGTTGCTTTTTAGGTGAGTGAAAGCTGAAGCGAAAGCCGAGGCGATCAAACAACATACGTTAAACTAAAAGTATAATTAGGAGGTATTGATTATGTTACCAGTAATGTGATTATGTTACCAGTAATGTTTAAAAACAGTTGGTTCCCAACAGTATTTGACGATTTCCTGAACACTGATTTTATGCCTCGTGCCAACAGTACAGCACCTGCAGTCAATGTCAAGGAGAGTGAGAAGGCCTACACGATGGAACTTGCAGCTCCAGGCATTAAGAAAGAATATTGCCGAGTTGGCATCAACGACGAGGGCTACCTGACCATCGCCATCGAGAACAAGGCTGAGCACAAGCATGAGGACAAGCACCACCACTATCTGCGCCGCGAGTTCAGCTACTCGAACTACGAGCAGAACTACACGCTGCCGGATGATGTCGTGAAAGACCAGATCTCTGCCAAGGTGGAGGACGGCATCCTGACTATCACCATGCCGAAGGCCGAGCAGAAGCAAAAGGTCACCAAGGCCATTGAGGTCTCGTAACAGATTGCTTGATAGCATGGCTTTAAAAACTCAGAACAAGAATAGCCCCGACCTGCAATGCAAGCCGGGGCTTCTTTTGGGATTATATGTCGTATGGTATGGTGTAAATCAAGCCTGTGGCCACGGCTCAAACTCCAGTTCAAGCTCGACCCAAGGCTGCTGCTCCTGAGCGGTGGCGTTCTTTTGGTTTGAAACACCCAAGCCTAACAAACGGATAGGGTGGGAGTGGAACTCTACGCCCTGCATAAGTTGTTTCGCTAAAGGAAGAATATCGTCCTTGGTGCGCAAGATGTGGTCAACAGTGATACTGCGGGTAATCTGCTGGAAGTCCAGGAACTTCACTTTCAGTGTCAGTGTGCGCCCCTCGAAGTCATTCTTCTCGATGCGCCTGACCAATTCTAATACCGTGTGATACAGGTGGATGGTGACGGCAGAGTTCTCACTGATGAGCATCTAGACGGGACATTCATAAACAAATAGACATCCCCGCAAATGGAACTTCAAACCGGGTATGGAGCTACGATAAAAGTATGAACACACCACTTACGGTTATGTAGGCATAGACTATGTAGCGGAAGATGCGATTGGGGATGTGCTTGAACACATAGGCTCCCAAACACGTGCCTATAACGACCCCACCAAGGCCGAAACAATAATCTGTCAGGACAGTCGAAGTCAGGAAACCGTTGTAGGCTCGAACGCCAGTCATCATCACGTTGCCAATCAGAAAATAGGTCTGCGCCATTGCCATATAGTGTTCTTTAGTCGGCTCACTCTTGATGAAGTAAAGCACGGCAGGCGGGCCTTGCATGCCGAAGAAACCGCCCATCAGTCCACTCAATGTTCCTGCGCCTACCTGCACCTTCTTTGTAGTCGGCAGCTTTATGCGCTGGCTAAACAGCATGAAATAGATGCTGATCAAGATAAGTGCCACACCAAGGATGCGCCGCAAGATATGGTCTTCGATACGAGTCAGAGCGAATATGGCGATGCTCGAGACGATGATAAATGTCACCAGAATCGGCCAAAGTCTGTTCCACGTGACGTAGCCACGCAACCGCCATACGATAGCTGCAGAGGTCGTGATTGCCAACAGTCCTGAGAGGGTAGTGGCCTCGCCATAGCTTGGCAGGAGGAACGGCAGCACCGTCATGATGAAGATGCCGAATCCGAAGCCCGTGGTGCGCTGTATGAAACTCGCGCCGATGCTCAGCAGGAATATGGATAGAACGATACTCACTTTTTAATATTCGCTACAAAGATACGAAAATTACGGGAATTTTGCCTATCTTCGCAAATATATATGAATTAAGAAGAATTATTAGAATCAAGAGGGAAAACATCAATCCTTGTCGCAACCATCTAAACTTCTACTTGGCAAAGACCAATCAGTTATTAGACTAACTGAAATAAAATCGATTATATAAATTCGGCAACAAACTCGATTTATTGCCGAATTTATATTTTTATGCTGTGAAAGTAGCGAGAGGTTGTTCAATAAAGAAAGGAGTCCACATATTATGTCGCACAAAGTACGAATGCGTTCACTCTTTACTGGATGTATGCTCTGTCTTATGTAAAACAATGGAAGAACTTATATCGATCTTGTATGCAGCCTCAATGTAATAAGCATACAATAAAGGAGCACCCTCAATTCTTGTCCGGTATTTGTCCGGTATTTGTCCGGTATATGTTCGGTAAATGACCGGACAAGTACCGATGATATAACGAGCAAATATCGGACAGTGATAGAAGGAACATCGAAGCAACACCGAGGCTATTATATGGATAGAGTGTAGTTGGATATTGGTTTGGCACTTGCAGGCATTGTTCCTGTGTATTTGGGAAATCAGGCAGGTGACATACTATCTGTTATAGTAGCCATCGGAGGTTTGGGTGCCGCAGGCTATCATATTCCTATGCATCGGACAGGCAAGTCCAAGGTCTGTGACAACAGATTGTCGTATGTCATTATGGTTATTCTAAGCATTTCTTGCTTGTGCTTATTGGCATCATCGTTATTGCATTAAATTCTGATTTATCAGCATATATTATGTTTGTGTGTGATCTCCAGAATTCCATTAATCACTGTCTATCCCATCATGGAAGATTTGTAACATAAACAAACCAATTCATCTTTTCAAGATTGACAGCGATACGAACAACCCCACTGATTTTCAGCACAAAGGAGGACACGCCAGTGAGCTAATTGTTCCCAAATTGATCCCCACCACCCATAATGGATGTGAAAATAATATATGTTTTTTGTGATATAATTATGGGCGAATCATTTACCATGCGGGGTGTTTTTAAATGAACACGAACTTTTCTCACCGTAGCTAATTTCACAAATCTCACGAATGAGAGCCTTGCGAGGCTTCCTCCCCTAAACAGGGGGATTGAGGGGGCTTTTAGGGAGGAAGTTTCACTCGCATTCTTTTCAGGAAAAGCGTTAACACAACGGGAAAAAGACATACGTAATAAACCCCGAAAGTTTTTTGTTTAACTTTCGGGGTTCACTTCACTTTGGGGAAATGTCTTTCCATCTGTAGAATGTGGATATAACGGTTTAGTCGGGGTCCTTCGCCTTGATGGGGAGGTCACTTCCGAAATAGATTCCGGGTTCGGGAGGCTGATTGTAGCCTACATTTTCGGTGGCCACACTGAGGCGGTAAGGAATGTCGAGCATGAAGGTGGGGAAGCGGTAAGAGGTGGGGATGGTGGTTGAGTAGATGCGGAGCTGGGTGCTCTGTCTGTCTCGCACTATCACTTCCTCGCGCCAGTCACCGATGATATCCGCTGAAAGGCAAGGGTTTTGCTTGCTGCCGTTGTTGAAGCTGCAGCCTTCTGAACGGAAGTTCTTGAGGGTGTCGATGGCTTGTGTTTGCCAGTTCCACTTTAGCACGGCGTTGCGGTCCAGTAGCTCTCGCAAGAGGTCTCCGTTCCACCATACTGCGCTGTTCTGCGGTAAGGCTTTTTGGGGGTAATGATGCTGGCCTTTCACGTCGAAGTAGCCGCGCTGTGAGGATGACCACATTTCGAGTCCCCAGTTGGTGGGGTCTATGTCGGCTGCCATTCCGCGTCCTACATCCATGTTGGAGGGAATCTGGAATATGATGCGTCCTGTGCGTGCGTCGCGGAGTTCTGAACCATCAACTTTATTTTCGTGCACGTCCCATATCTGGAGCTGTGTGCTGTCGGGATAGAAGGCAAACTGGTGTATCGCATCGCCATGTCCCAATCGGGTGGTGTAGAGTCCGCTTCCGTCGTTGTCTATGGCCATAGCGCCAAAGGTGATTTCGTCGCATCCGTCGCCGTCCACGTCGCCTACACGGAGGTTGTGGTTGCCTTGTCCTGAATAGTCGGGGTGCTCCAGTGAGTTGAAGAGCCAGCGGAGGGTGAGGTTGTGGCCATCCCAGTCGTAGGCGGCGAGGCAGGTCTTTCCGTAGTAGCCTCGGCACATGATGGCGCTGGGGTGCTTGCCGTCGAGGTAGGCTACGGCGGCGAGGAACCGGTCGCAGCGGTTGCCGTAGGTGTCGCCCCAATCGGCTACTTCGCCGCGTGCAGGCTCGAAGGGCACGGTGGCGAGGGCTTTTCCTGTCTTTCCCTCGAATACGGTGAGGTATTCGGGACCTTTGAGGATGCGCCCATAGTTGTGGCTTGTCTGTCGCTTTGATTTGCCTGGGACATGTTTGATGATGTATTCGTCTGTCACCCAGTTGGCTTGCGGGTCGCCAATGACTTGTCCTGAGCCATCGCGGGTGCCGTCTGCTGTCTTGACGATGAGCTCGGAGCACCCGTCGCCGTCAAAGTCGTAGACAAGGAACTGGGTGTAATGGGCTCCTGCACGGATGTTGCGCCCAAGGTTGATGCGCCACAGGCGTTGGCCGGTCAGTTTGTAGCAGTCGATATAGACGGGTCCGGTGTAGCCTTCGTGGCTGTTGTCATGACTGTTGGAGGGGTCCCACTTGAGAATGACTTCATATGCTCCGTCGCCATCAACATCGCCCACGCTGGCATCGTTGGCGGAATAGATGTAGGCTTTTCCGTCGGGGGCAACACCGGGCATAGGTGGGGTGAGCGGGATGGTGAGGTAGTCGGTCTGTTGGGGCTGATAGAGGGTGGAGCAGGAGCTGACTCTCTTGTTCTTTCGGGTGTCAATGGCTGTCAATCGTATCTTTGCTTCTTGTTCTGGTGCTAGAGCCTTGAAGAAGGTGGAGCTGCTGATTGGTTTGTCGTTCAGTTGCTTACCGTTTGCTGAAATATTGAATGCGAGGTGTTCCTCATTGTTCAGCAGCCGCCATGAGACGATGATGCTGTCGCCATCTTTCAGGCATACGAGTCCACGGTCTAAGGATTCTATTTGGATGCTGGGTGAATATGCTGGCTGGGCCATCATGTAGACGGCAAAGAGCATGTTCAACACCATGAATAGAAAATATTTTATCATGTAATGAAATGAAGGTGTGTATGTGTTGTTTATTCTGTTTATTCCGTGAGAGAAATGTGGGATAAGCCGCGTTGCACTACATCAGCAAATTCATGGTCGGCATCAATGTCCAAGGCTCTTCCCTTGCGGAAATCGAGCGGAGAGGCACTGGTGAGATTCTTAAACCATTTGCCGAAGTAGCTTTGGTTGGGGAAGCACAGATGGTCTGATATCTCCTTGATGGTCATATTTGTGTTTTTGAGTAGGTTGCGTGCATCAACCAGGAGGGCCGTGGCTATCCATTGGCTGGGTGACTTGCCTGAACGCTCTTTCACGATGGTGCTGAAATATCGGGTGGTGAGGAACTGCTGCTCTGCATAGTAAGTCACCTCGTGCTCGGTGCGGTAGTTTCGATAGAGCATGGATACAAACTTCTGCAGTACTTCGTCTTTACGCGAGAAGGGCATATTGTCGGGGACTATGCTGGCGTAGCACTGGAGCACTTCGAGCATCAAGGAGTAGCTGAGCAGTTCTGCTTGCTTTTGGGCAATTTCTATAATGGTTTTGTTGATAGGCTTGCAGGTTGTATCTTCGGTGCAGCATTTCTCCTTGTAGGCAATGTCCTTGAGCAAGGAGATGTACTGGCTAATTGCCTTATACTGTTCGTCAGAGATGGTTTGAAGTGGGGTCTGCTTGATGACAAACAAGGCATTGAAATTGCTGATATTGTAGAGCATCGGCTGGATGATTTCCAGATTAGCTCCAATCACAATCCCTCGTAGGTTGGGGGAGTGATTGATGATGTGAAGGGTACTATAAGAGAAATATACGAGAATGGAATTTTTTGTTACATGGTATTCTGTCTCGTCTATACTTAATGTCACTTCGCCCTCCTTGCAGAGGAACAACCCTGTCTTTGTGAGTTTCACAGCGGAACGTTCAGCATTGAGAATGTCAACTTCACCTCCTACTAACTCGTAAATGGATACTCTATCTTCTTTCATCTTTTCAAATTTGTTCACAAAATAACTACTTTTGGGACAGATAAACAACTTTTTTCCGAACTATTTTTCTATTTTTTTTACGATAAGGACAAAAAAGGGCTCTATAAAGCTAACTTCTTTTCAACAGAATGCTGTATCTTTGTCGCTGAAATAGGTCATGTTATAGACATTTGTAAATGTATGTATAGCATTGTATGAATAAAACGAAAAATGAAAGTATGATTAGCATGAAAAATGCTGTGTTGGCAGCAATGGCCATCATGACAATGAGTGCATGTGGCTCGAAGGAGGCTCCCGCTGAGAAGACTCCTATTGTTGATGTGGTGACCGTGAAGGACAAGAATGACGTGAGCACCACAACCTTTACGGGAAGAACGAAAGCCGCATCAGAGGTGAATTTGGCTTTTCGTGTGGCAGGACAGATTGAGCGCCTGTTGGTGAATGAGGGAGACTTCGTGAGAAAGGGACAAGTGGTGGCGGTGATGGACCGCCGTGACTATGAGGTGCAGTTGGCTGCCACACAGGCGGAATATGAGCAGATTAAGGCGGATGCGGAGCGCGTGATGGCTCTCTATGCGGAGGGAAACACGACTGCAAGCAATAACGACAAGGCTCGGTATGGATTGCAGCAAATCACTCAGAAACTGGCTAATCACAAGAATCAACTGGCCGACACGCAACTGCGCAGCACAATTGACGGTTATGTGCAGACGAAGTATCACGAAGCAGGAGAAGCGGTGAGTGCCGGCTTGCCGATTGTGAGTGTGTTTGGCAGCGGTGATACGGAAGTGGAAGTGAAGATTAGTGCTTCAGATTTTGCAAACATTGAGAAATACACTGATTTCAACTGCAAATTTGATGTGACGGGAGAAGAAACGTTCCCTTTGCGTATTGTGAGAATGAATCAGGAGGCCAACTCATCGCAGCTCTATGTGGTGCGTCTGGCTTTTACCAAGGCTGTGAACCCACAAAAAATCACGCCTGGCATGACAACTATTGTGTATGCGCAGCATGATGAGCATGATGAAGCTGGAATAGTATGTGTTCCTTCGGGTGCAATTCTGAGGACCAATGGCAGAACACAGGCTTTTGTTTATGATGCGGAACATGGTGTGGTGAAAGCACGCAATGTGAATGTTTTGTCGATTAATCGGGATGGAACGATGCTGGTGGACCAGGGACTTAAAGGCGGTGAACAGGTGGTGGCTGCTGGTGTGCATCACCTTACCGATGGGCAAAAGGTTAGGCTTCTTCAAAAGCCTAAGAAATCGAATGTGGGAGGATTGCTGTAAAGGTGTTTAATCTTGAATTTAGAGGAGGAAAGTCAGATGAATCTTAGCAAATGGGCTTTGGAGAATAGCAAACTCATCTATCTGTTGGTGGCTCTTCTCGTAGTGGGAGGTTTCCTTGCCTATGGTTCTATGCCTAAACTGGAGGACCCCGCTATTAAGGTGAAGCAGGCGATGGTGGTGACAACTTATCCGGGTGCATCGGCTCATCAGGTGGAGCTGGAAGTGACTGACCCGCTGGAAAAGAGCATCCGCGAGATGACCACTCTCAACAACATTCAATCATCAAGCTATGCGGACTTGAGCCTCATCACAGTGGAACTGTTAACGACGGTTCCAGACGATGAGGTGGAGCAACAGTGGGATATCCTGCGTCGCAAGGTGGCTAATGTGCAAAGCAAGCTGCCTCAAGGAGCCTCTGCATCACAAGTGAGGGATGATTTTGGTGATGTGTATGGTATGTTCTATGCCTTGAAAGGAGATGGACAAAGTGATAAGGAGTTGAATGACTATGCGGAGCTGATTAAGCGTGCTGTCAGTGATATCGATGGTGTGGCCAGGGTGGAGATATATGGCAAACGAAGCCAGTGTGTTAATATTGAACTTCGTGAGGAGAAGATGGCGAACCTGGGTGTGATGCCTGTTGAGGTGATTCAGACGCTTAATAACCAAAACAAGACTAGCTATGCAGGCTACTATGACAACGGGGATCACCGTATCCGAGTGGCCGTGGATGATCGCTTCAGCAATGTGGATGACATTGCTAACATGCTTATTCAGGGACATGACGACGATCAGTTGCGCATCAAAGATATTGCTACGGTGGTGAAGACGTATGAGGCCACGACACGTAACCAAATGGAATGTGATGGTGTGAGGTCATTGGGCATTAGCATTGCGTGTTCTGCAGACTATGACATTCTGAAGGTGGGCGCTAAGGTGGAGGAGGCTATCGCTAAGATTGAGGAGCGTTTCCCTGCTGGCATTGAGTGCCAAAAGGTTTTCTTCCAGCCTGAGCGTGTGAGCAGTGCCCTTAACACTTTCTTGGTTAACTTGGTGGAATCGGTTGCTATTGTGGTGTTGCTGCTGGTGTTCTTCATGGGATGGAGAAGTGGCTATATCATTGGTACGAGTTTGGTGGTGATTGTTTTTGGCTCGTTCTTGGTGCTGAAGTTATTTGATGGCACTTTGCAGCGTGTGTCGCTAGCCAGCTTTATTCTGGCTATGGGCATGCTGGTGGATAATGCCATTGTGATTGTGGATGGAATCATGGTGGACATGAAGAAAGGCAAGCCCCGAATGGAGGCGCTTACATCTATCGGACAGAAGACGGCGATGCCATTGCTGGGCGCCACTTTGATTGCTATTCTTGCTTTCTTGCCCATCTTCGTGAGCCCTGATACGGCAGGCGTGTATGTGCGTGACCTTTTCATTGTGATTGCCGTCAGCCTGATGCTCAGTTGGGTGTTGGCGCTGGTGCATGTGCCTCTGATGTGCGAGCGAATGTTCAAGAAGGTGGAGACATCGCAGGATGAGAGTGATGGAATGATTTATAAAGGCTGGTCGTATGATGTGCTGGAAAAGATTCTGGTGTTTGGCTTGCGACATCGGAAAACGTCGTTGGTAATGGCTCTTGTGCTGCTGGCATTGAGCGCTTTCTGTTATAAGTTCGTGGACCAGGCTTTCTTCCCTGATATGGAGTATGACCAGCTGTATATGGAGTATAAATTGCCTGAAGGCTATAACTCGACAGAGACGGAGCGTGACTTGACGGAGATTCGTGAAAGGCTTATGAAGCATGACTATATCACGCATGTGACAACCTCTGTAGGCGGAACGCCTTCACGTTATAATCTGGTACGTTCCATTGCCACTCCTTCATTGGCGTATGGTGAGTTGATTATAGATTTTGAATCTCCTAAAGCTTTGGTTGAGCATATTGATGAATTACAAAAGGAAATCAGTGACTTGTATCCTGATGCATATGTAAAGTTCAAGCGCTATAATCTGATGTTTAAGAAGTATCCAATAGAGGCATGCTTCAGTGGTCCAGACCCTGCTGTGCTGCATCAATTGGTGGATTCCGCTCGTGCTATCGTGAACGCTTCAGACAAGGTGTTTTTGCCTACTTCAGACTGGGAACCTTTGGTGCCAGTGCTGAATATCGACTATGATCAGGCCTCTGCCCGTAATAGTGGACTTACTCGGAGCGATGTGGCTCTCTCTATGATGGCTTATACAGGTGGAGTGCCTATAGGTACTTTCTATGATGGCATTAATCCTGAGCATATTTATGTGAAGTGTACTGATGAAGAAGGCAGGAATGTCGCTAATCTGGAAAATGCACAAGTCTTTGGTGTGATGCCGAATGTGGGACAGTTCCTTAATCGTGCTACCATTCAGAAACTTATTTCAGGAAATGTTACTCGTGAGGAGGTTGTGGAGAACTTGATTCAAACGATACCGCTAAAGCAGGTGTCTCATGGCTTGAACATTGAGTGGGAGGAGCCGGTGGTGGTTCGTAATAATGGTGAGCGTGCTCAGCGATTGCAGTGTTCTCCTTGTCCAGGTGTCGGTACGGAGGCTGCACGCCAATCGATTGCTGAAAAGATTGAGAAGATTGAGCTGCCTGAGGGATATTCATTGACGTGGGAGGGTGAGAAACGTGCCAGTGACCAATCGATGAAATATCTGTTCAATGGTTTCCCCATCTGTATTGTCTTGATGATTATGGTGCTGGTGTTGCTTTTCAAGGACTATAAGAAACCGGCAATTATCTTCTGCTGCATCCCATTGGTGATTGTGGGTGTGATGCCTGTGGTTCTGCTTACAGGGAAACCTTTTGGCTTTGTCGCCATCGTGGGTGTATTGGGCTTGATTGGCATGATGATCAAGAATGGTATAGTGTTGATGGATGAAATCACGATGGAAATCTCGCAAGGCGTTCGCCCTCGTGTGGCGCTGATTCAAAGTTCTAAGTCCCGTTTGCGTCCTGTGATGATGGCAAGTCTAACTACCATTTTGGGTATGATACCTTTGGTGCCTGACTCGATGTTTGGTTCCTTGGCTGTGACTATCATGGGAGGCCTGTTTGTGGGAACACTCATTACACTGATTTTCATCCCGGTACTTTATTCAATGTTTTTCAAAGTAAAATGAACAGAAAATTGTTTTTCTCCATCCTGATGCTGGGTGGTTCGAGCATAGGGGCGATGGCACAAAACATGACTCTTCAGGAGTGTGTGGATAAGGCCTTGGCTCATAATAAGTCTATCTCATCGGCTAAGGTGAAATTGGAACAGACGAGGTTTGAGATGAAGTCGTATAAGGCGAACTTTTTCCCTCAAATCAATTTGATGGCTTCTGATTTTTACAGTACAGCCCATGGGACAGTCAACTTGGATGGTGGGCATCTGCCTATTTATAGGTATTCAGAGCAGGCGCAGGCTTTTGTTCCTAACGCGACAAAGAATGCTGATGGCAGTTACACATTGAACGAATATGCTGATTTTCCCTCGCAGAAAATTGATTGGAAAATTAAGAATGTATTTATTGGTGGTGTGTCATTGATGGAGCCTCTTTATACTGGCGGTAAGATGACAGCTGCTTATGAAATGTCAAAGCTTGGCATGGGGATGGCTGGTGAGAACATTCGTCTGACTGAGTCTGAAGTGCTGGTTAAGACACATGAGGCCTATTATCTTGCTGTGAAGGCGAAAGAAATGGGTGAAGTGGCAAGGGCGTATAAGGCATTGCTGAATGAGCTGAAAAAGAATGTTGAAGCGGCGTTCCGTCATGGAATGAGCACGCGTAACGACATCATGAAAGTGCAGGTGAAACTGAACGAGGCAGAACTGAATATTCAAAAGACTGATAATGGATATCGCCTTGCGTGTATGAACTTGTGCCACATTACGGGGTTGCCATTAGATAGTCAGATTAATGTAGAATCCTCAGGGACAGATTCGACCGAAACGGTATCTGTTGAATTGGATGCTGTGAATAGCCGACCAGAAGCCGCAATCTTGGAATACAAGACTGAATTGGCTTATCAGAAAGTGAAGTTGACAAAAAGTGATTATCTGCCGAATGTGGCAATGGGTGCAACTTTCACATATGCAAATGGTGGAGAATTGGCAGGAAAACGTCTTTTGGATGACGGTACGATGTCTGTGGGAGTGGCAGTAAAGGTTCCTTTGGACTTCTTTGGTAGTGTGGGCAACAAGGTGCGTTCTGCTAAAGCAGCCTATCAAGTTGCACAACTGGAGGAGCAAGATCTTGTAGAGCAAATGCAGTTGGAATTGTCGCAATGCAGAAATATGTATGAAGAGGCTTTGAAGGAACAAAATATCTGCAAGTTTGCCTTGGAGCAAGCAAGTGAGAATATGCGCTTGTCAAAGCAACAGTATGAGGTGGGAACGGAGCCGCTTTCTGATTATTTGGAAGCGCAAGCCATGTGGCAGCAATGCTATGCAGATGTGGTTAATGCACGCTGTCAAAGAATGTTGACGTATATCAGATTGTTGAAGGCGTCTGGGGTGCTGCGATAGGATTGGTGGAAGGACCAAATAGAATTTTTCGTTCTCGCTCAGCTGCTTGAGCTGCCCATTCTTCTGGCACAAAGCGCCAATGGTGTTTGGGTTGTGGATTAATAGTGCCGAGCTCTTTCACGTATTCCATCAAGTAATAGCGGATATCGTGTTCACTGATGTGGATGATGCGGGTATCAATTTCTTCTTTAGAAAGACCCGCTCCTTTTGTGAGCAACTCACCACCACCATTGGCTCTATAGGCTGTCATTGCAACGGTGTAGGTATCTTCCATGCGGAAGGGACGCCCATCATCCATGGTGAATATCCGTACTTTTTCACCTTCAGGTTTAGTGACATCTACTTCGTATTGAAAACCTGCTGCAGAGTCAAAGTTGAAGATGAAATTTTTGAATCCCATGCGTTCTGGATTGCTCTTCATTGGACTAATGAGCAGCATCGGGTCTGTTGGGGCATGCATCTGTTGTGTCCATGCTGCATAACTCATTTCCAAATAGTGCTTGATTTCTTCACCCGTAAGATGAAGCGTGTACAGGTGGTCCTCAAATCGGTAAAGGTCAAAGAGGTTGCTCACTTTGATATCGCCAGCTTCAATCGATGCGTTGAAGAAGAGTGGGGCACTGAAGGAGATGTCGGCACCGCTTACTTTGAGCTGTAAGGACTGAATTAAATCAATGTAGGCCGAGGAGCCGAAATAGGCATCTGTCACATCGACTCGATTGAGCAGGACACCAATCTTTTGTGTGGCAAAGCGCTTGACTTCATGGAAAGGATATGCAAAGTGGCGTTTGAATGATGCTGCGTGTTGGTTGTGGAGTGTACCGATGTAGTTAAGTGCACATTGGGTTTCATGACTGGTTACCTGTCCTTGCTTATCTATACGAAAATCTACATCCACAACAGCAACACTGTAGGCATAACATCCAGGATTGATACAAGGTACGTTCTTGCCTCCCCGTGTGGTGATTTCTTCCATATTGCTTGCATGGTCATGTCCGTAGAGAATGAGATCGAAACCTTCTACATTCTCTGCTGTTTCGCGAGTGGCATTTTCTTTGTATTCCGAGGTAATTATGCCTTCATCCATGCCTGAGTGCATCAAACCAATCACAAAATCAGGGCTTTCTTCCTCGCGTACATATTTTACCCAGTACTCAGCACTTTCGCGTATATCTTCGAAATGGAGTCCTTTCCAAATGTCTTTGGGTATCCAATGGGGAATGGCAGGTGTGATAAAACCTATAACAGCAATCTTTAGTCCTTGGCGATAGAATATTTCATAAGGCTGGAAATAGGGTTCTCCTGTTGCCTGATTGCGAACATTAGCACCCAAAATAGGAAAGTTGCATTCCTTGACGTATTTGTCAAAGATGTGTTTTCCCATCTCTATGTCGTGGTTGCCTATGACAGCGACATCATAGCCAATGTAGTTGCAGATATCTGCCACACGGTGGCGAGAATTGTCACAGTGATTATTGAAATAATATGCTGTGGGTTCTCCTTGCAGCATATCACCTCCGTCAATTAGGAGTGTGTTGCCAGGGCTTTCTTGGACTGCATGTGCAACGAATGCATGCACGCGCTGGAGGCTGCCTTTTCCCCAGTGTTCATGACGGAAGTCGTATGGAAAGTAGTTTCCATGTACGTCCGTCGTGAAGATGATTTTTAGATGCTTTGTTGCCTCATTCATAGGTTTTGCAAAGATACAATAAAAAAGTGAAAAGAGAGTTGTCAGGAATGAAAAATACAAATTTCCTCTGTCAAACCCTCTTTTTGGCATCTTTTTTGTTGAAGGTTTTGTTTGAAATAAAACAAGAAGATATGGCATTTATTGATTACTACAAGGTACTGGGGGTACCTAAGGACATTCCCCAGAAAGACATAAGGGCTGCATACCGTAAACGCTCTAAACAGTTCCATCCAGACCTTCATCCGGATGACCCTAAAGCTAAGGCAAAGTTTCAGATGTTGAATGAGGCATACGAAGTGCTGAATGATCCAGAGAAACGTGCCAAGTATGATCAATATGGAGAAAATTGGAAGCAAGCGGAACAGTTTGGTGGCTTTGGCGCTGGTAATGGAGGTGGAAACCCATTTGAAGGTTTCTCCTTTAATATGGGCGGTGAAGGTGGCATGAGTGATTTCTTCCAGCAAATCTTCGGCGGAATGGGTATGGGCGGTGCTCGTCGTACACGTACGACACGTCGCTCTGCTGAGCCGTCGGAGGTGGAGGCACATGTTTCGATAGATGTATGGACCGCTATGCTTGGAGGTGAGTTGATTGTCAGCACACCATACGGAAAATTTAAATTGAAAATTGCTGCTGGCACTCAGCCTGGAAAAAAGGTGCGTCTGAAAGGAAAGGGTGGTGTCAAAAGCGATGGTACGTTGAAAGACCTGATTATCGTGTTTGATGTGTCTATTCCTACGAAGCTGTCGGAACAGCAACGCAGTTTGTTAGAACAAGCGCGTTACCAGTAATAGTTACATATATATAAACAGAAGAGCCCTTCCAAACATATCTGCTTGGAAGGGCTTTTTGTGTTATTTGAGTATAGTAAATTACTATTTGTTCAATTGTGTGGGAACTTCTACTTTGTGGAATAGGCATATGAGAGCTGAGCCCATGATACCTGCGCAAAGAGAACCTAAGAGAACTGCTATCTTGCCTGCAGAACGAAGGGTTTCCGTAGCGCTTGGATCAAGCTCTCCAAATGAGAGGGTGTCAACGAAGATTGCCATTGTGAATCCGATACCGCCAAGACATGCTACAGCAAAGAGCATCTTCCATGATGCACCTTCTGGCATGGCGCCCATTTTGAACTTGATAGCAAAGAATGATGCCAATGTAATTCCAATGGGTTTGCCTAACAATAAACCAAAGAAGATTCCCATACCTACGAATCCTGTACCTTCAATAGGAAGGCTTTGGAAGATGTTGAAGAAGCTAATGTCTGGGATAACAACACCTGCATTGGCTAATGCAAAAATTGGCATGATGAGAAAGTTTACCCATAGATTAAGGGCGTGCTCTAATCTGTATGACAAGCCAATAGAGTTGTTGTTGATGTAACTCATGCGGCGTAAGCAATGGCGTTGTAAACTGTTTGGGAATGGTACACCTGGCTCTACGTCGTCGGCATCATATTGAGCAATGCGGGTGAGATACTTCTTGTTGCTGCGATTGAGATATGACCGGCTGAAGCGCGCGTCCATCGGAATCATGAATGCCATCACGACACCAGACATTGTGGAATGGATACCAGAATAGTAGAAAAGGAACCAAATGACAATGGCTGGGACAAGGTAGAAAGCCAAACGCTTTTCGCCCATCTTATTCATCATGTATATTGCTCCAAGCAGTACAACAGCAATGAAAAGCAAATGCATATCGATTGTGCCACCATAGAAGAATGCCACCACGAGAATTGCACCTAAGTCGTCTGCAATGGCGAGGGCTGTGAGGAACACCTTTAGTGAAACCGGAACTTTGTTCCCTAAAATAGACATGATGCCTACAGCAAACGCAATATCAGTAGCTGTAGGGATACCCCAACCACCAGATGTAGTGGTTCCGTAATTGAAGAATGTATAGATGATCGCAGGAACAACCATACCTCCAGCAGCGGCAATGACTGGGAGCATCGCTTTCTTTGTGCTAGATAACTCCCCACATACAACTTCACGCTTGATTTCAAGACCTACGGTGAAGAAGAACACCACCATCAGTATGTCATTGATGAATTTCTCGACAGTCATTCCATGTGGGAAGTTGACGGAGAATGCATCATTAGATATAGTGATGGTCAAGTTTGTCTCGAGAATTTCGTGATAGATGTGAGCAGTAAACGGTAAGTTAGCCAAGAGCATAGCGACAATGACGCATGCCAAAAGGGTGACACCACTTGCCCAAGGACGAAGCATAAATGCTTCCTGGGATAATTTCATTTCGTGAAGTCCCTTGGTCCAACTGTATGATGGAATAAGGCGCATTTTAAAAATCTTTTTGTCTATTTACTATTATATAGTTAAAGTTGTTATGCCAATGACTTTACATAAGCCTTTGGAGTAATGCCTGTTACTCGTTTGAAGAAACGACTGAAGCTGCTGACAGTAGGGAAGTGTAACGCATTACTTGTCTCTGAGAAAGAATAGCGATGCACAACCATGAGTGCTTTGGCTTTTTGAATAACAGCTTCATCAATCCATGTGGATGCGTTCTTCTGACTGTAGCTGATACATACGAATGAGAGGTATTTGCTGGAAATCCCCATTAAGTTTGCATAATAATGAACGGTACGTTGCTCGTTAGAATGCTTGTTGAGTAATGAAAGGAAACGGCAGTACATATCGTATTGACGTGAATTGCTGTTGCCTTGTAACAACATTGGGTTGTACTGGTGAATGTTAATGTTCTCAATAATGAGTGCATTCATCAAACAACGTATGTAGGTCTCTTTAAACTCGTAATCAGCATTGTTCATATCGCGTTTCATCTCATGATAGATTCCGCTAACTTTTTGCATTTGTTCGTCAGACAAGACTGATACAAAGTGGCGGAGCGACATTCTTGCATTACTATAGGTATAGCCTATGTCTGTGTATATAAGACTTGACAATTTAGGATATATGATAGTCGCAAAGTATTCGAAATCATCAGAAGCAGATTTGATGAATGTCGTGTTCTCAGGCATGATGGTTACCAAGTGTCCTGCTGGAACGGTCTCTTCTTTTTCATTAATGACCAATTGCATTTCGCCCTGGGTTATATAAATGTTGATTTTTTGATAAACCTTATTGGGCTTTTCACTTAGCATTGCAATCAAAGATGTACTTTCGTCTGTTGAATCAAATAGTAATAATTCATCTTTGAGTACTGCAGAAGGGATGACATCCTTTTGTTTAAAGACATCAACATATTCTACATATCTTGAATTGTAACTCCTTCTGGGAGATTGAGATATCTGTGACATAACTACTGTTCTTCCTGTGAATTGGGTTGATTGAAATTGATGGACTTAATATTGTGATGCTTGATATAAACGTTTGGCGACATACCAGTAAGGCGTTTGAAATATCTTCCAAAAAAACTCTGGCTAGGGAAGTGATATTCTGCGCTAATCGTTTTTATGTTGTGCTTGTTGGAATAGAGTGATTGCTTAATGGCAAAGATGACATACTGATCAATCACTTGCGAAGCTGTGAGTTGTGTGAATGTCTTTACAATAGCTGAAAGATACTTGGGTGTGATATGCATGGCGTTTGCATAATACTGTACAGCTCTTTCCTCTTTATGCTTTTGATTCAGCATTAATATAAATTCGTCAAAGAACTTGTATTGACGGTTGTTCTTTACATGATAGAGGTTTTGTTCTTGTGGCAGATAATAGAACCCTTTAACAATATAAGCACCGTAATAAGCACGGAGTGCCATTTCCTTCATCGGATAGTCTTCGCGCAAATGCTCTTCTTTGATGCGTAGATAGCAATTGAGAAGTTCGTCATTTTCTTCTTTCGAACAACGTGCATGGCGGAACTGGAAAGCATGAGAATGAATCATTTTGTCCAAATCTCCACGCTTGTAGATTTCTGCCATGATATAGTTTTGTACGAGGTAACTATAGAATATGCACCTTGATTCTTTTACTTCTACGCTCATGCACGGCATAACCACCAGATACTCGTTTTCCTTGATGTCAACAGGTGTGCCACCAATTACCATGTGTAATGTGCCTTTGAGCACTACCGTCAAATATACATATTCAGAATTGTAAATCTCTGGGCGGGCGTAAATGATAGGGTCGCCCTTTTCGTCAAGATTGTCCATGATATTGTATTTCCCTTCAAAAGAAGAGAAAAAGCAATTCTGGGCATCTTTTGCAGTAATCGTTTGTCCTTTTAGTGTCATGTTGTACAGCTCCTTTCTTGAATCGCTTAGAATTAATAATTAGTTATCGCGTTTCATCAGTGTTTTCTGCTGCGCGCAGAATGAGTGTAGTTGCTCCAATTGTGATGATGGCTCCATCTTCTAGATTTACTCTGTCCACATTACGTAGAATATCGTTCATGTAGAAGGTACCTGTATCGCTAGGAGCGTCACGCAATATATATTTAAGTTTTCCTTGTTTGTTCTTCTTGACGGTGATAGCACAATGGAATGTATCAATACTTGGGTCACGTGTTTCAATGGGCTTGTTGATATTTGTGCCTTGTACATATCGACCAAATTCATTCTCCCCTAAATCCAATGGTATGACCTGCTTGAAAGCAAAGCAATTCTCGACAACTACAATACTCCCATAGTCTTTCCGATATGCTTGCTCATCCAAGCCTTTTTCTTCGTGTCGATTAGCCAATTTGGATTTACCTATACGTATGCCAAACTCTTTTTTGCAATTTTCGCAGACAAACACTAAGGACTGTCCATCTTTATATTTTGTTTCGTCAAATACGATATAGTTGTCACATTTAGGACAACGCACTCTTTTCATCTTCTATAGTCATTAAAGTATTAACGTATTACAATGCCAGAATCCACGCTTCCGCAAATTCTGTGCTCTGCTGGCGAAGCGTGTTCAATGCGGCTCTAGCTTCAACTTCTGTCTGAAATTCAGAATAGAGGATTCTGCTCACCTTACCTTCTTTCACGTAACGACCTTCTTCCAGACCGCTTTTTGCCAATTTCTGAATGTACTCCTCTGCATTAGTCCGTGATACATAACTTGCCAGCACGATGGCGTACTTGGGAGCACTAGTTGCTGTCTTTGCACCCTCTGGTGCAGCGTGCTTGGCTGTTTGATGAATTTGTCCTTCGGATGATTCAGCTACTTGAACTGTCTGTTTATTGATTGCAGATGGGGTAGTGGCAACTTTTTTTGCGATAGGCTTTTCTACAGAAAGGGTTGGAGCCTGATAATCAGTGTTGCTCATTGGAGTGAAGGCTGCTACGACCGTATCAGTCTCGGTACTGATGTTGTTCAAGGCTGGATATGAGAAGCAGAAAAACAGCACGACTGCTGCTGCTACTGATATACCAAAGTCGAGCCAATGGCGGTTAATGCGGATGATTAAATCACGACGCTTCGTGTTTGTGGGTGCTAATTCGTTATTTGCAATTCCCATTGATGAAGCCGCCTGCATATTACGCTCTATTTCGCGTTCTTGAAGTACGTGCTGTAATGGCAATATCTCATACGAGTATAGTCCATAAAGTGATGGTGTGAGAGCACTGGCATCTTGTGCAGTGAAGGAGATGTTGTTATTAATACCCTTCTTTAACACACCCAGGTTCTGCAATTCGTATACTCCCTTTATGTCCAACTCGTGAAGTATCTTCTCTAAGTCTTGTTCCATTTGCAGATTTGCAAATGGATATGATGTGTCATAGGTGGACATATAAGACTGAACCAACAAACCGTCATTTACTTGCAATTGTTGGTTGAATCCGATGGTTCGGTATGGAGGAAGAAATAGGTTTTCCCCATTACCACTATATGTCGCATCAGCATAGTTTGCTATAAAACCTCCCAAGCCTGGTACAATTACGCAATCATGCTCAAGAAGAAGAAGCTCAATATGTCTTGCCAATGAAATCATGATACAAAGTTAGGCTTTTATTTTCATATACAAGCACCAAATCCGTGCTTTTTCTTATTTGATGACACAAAACAGATAAAAAAACAAACATATTGAACTTCTTTTTGGGGCTTTTTGCCAAGTTGGGATTAAAAACCAAGTTGGGATTAAAAAAACGAGCTACATATTTGTAGCTCGTTTTTGTAAATTTTACTATTTTGAGAATGCTTATTCTGCAGGAGTCTGATTGCTGGTTGCAGGGAATGATGGTACGTTCTCTGCATCAGTAGACTGAGCTGGTGCGCTAATATTGATAGGTGTGTCCCCAACAGTTGTTTTTGTAACAAATGCCGCAGAAGCAATGCTGAGCACTACCATTGCGACAGCTAACCACCATGTGCCTTTTTCAAGCAAGTCGGTTGTCTTGCGTACGCCCATAATTTGGTTTGATGATGCAAAGCTGGATGCGAGACCGCCACCTTTAGACTCTTGAATTAGAACAATTCCGCACATCAAAAGAGATGCGAGAATAACAAGTACAATAATTAATGAATACATTTTTATTTAAGTTGTTTTAGTTACGGTTTGTCGTATTAAGGCTAGTGCCTCTTACTTATTCTCTTTGAGAATGATCTCCAATAGATTAATTTGTGCTGCAAAGTTAGAACTTTTTTCCGGATTATTCAAAGAAATTTTCCGTAATATTTCTAATGCTTGCTGGTATCTACCTTGTTTGATGTAGATGTTTACCATATTTTCGGTGTAGATTTCCTCTTCTTTGTCAGACAGTTCTGGTGAAACAAACTCCGCTTCGTCCATTTCTGGCATTTCCAAACGTTGTTTTCCCTTAGTCTCTTCTATGAAATTGTCGATTAGGTCTGCACCTTTTAATTGTGGAATCGTTTCATCTACAGTGTTGTCGCCATCCCATTCTTCTTGTTGGAGCAAAAAAGACGCATAGTCGTTAGTGAGGTCGGCGACTGATGGAATCAAGCGTGGAGCATCATGTCCATCCGCATCGTTTATATTTTTCCCTGTTAGGAAGTCATTGATGAGTGAGAGCGTTCGGTTTTCATCTCCTTCTGTTTCAATGCTAATGTCGCTCTCTTGTGTCGGTAATTGGTAGTTTGAACTTTCAGTAAGGGTAAACAGGGCTGTTCTGTCAGGTACAAACACGCTGGCTTTTCGCAATTCTACTCCAAAATTCTGTGCATGGAGTTTGTACAGATTTGCGACATAAAGCAAGCGTACCAACTGAAAGAATGGATATTTCTCCAAAAGATCTTTCAGCTCTGGAAGTGTTTCCTCGTTCAGTAGGGATGGATTCGTGGCCAGTTCTCTTATGTTTATCATTTGGTTTGTGTATTATCTTTATTTTAATTACCAGTTTGCAACAGTTGCATTAAATATCTGGTCAACAATATCATCTATCATCTCCTGTACTAATTGCTCTTGTACCGCTGCCAACTGCTGTTTTGCATCATAATCTGCTGTTGCGCTGAAACGCTTTTCGAAATCTTCCTCATGTTTCGTATTGTTGACAAAGCGTACATTTACAGTTAGTTTTAATTGTACCAGCGATGAATATCCGTCAGAGCTGATGCTCTTATTTGTCTGGCTATATTCTACAATCTCGCCAGAGAGCTGCAAGTCTCCTCCTCTTTTCAATACCTTCAATTTCGTCTTTTGGGCGAATTCATCACTCAATGAGTTATAGAACATTGACTCCATCGGACTCCACACATAGTTTGCGCGGATAGGAAATTTGTCTATTGAAACCGAGTGCGTTTTTGTGTAGTCGATGCTTGTGCCAGTGAATTTATAACTGACAGAGCATGCAGCCATTATGGTTGCAATCACGACGCTCCAGATGATGGTGTTTGTTCTCATTAAGTGAATTTTCTTTTCAAATATCCAATCCGTAATCTTTGATTTTTCTGTATAGTGTTCGTTCTGATATGTCCAACTCATGTGCGGTCTTTTTTCTGTTGCCGTTATTGCGTTTCAAGGAGTCAATGATGTTTTTTTTCATCAGTTCTCTGTTCGACAATGGTGTTTCCTCTATGGTTTCTACATCGACATCTTGAATGTTGTGGCTCTCATAGGGTGTCCGGCCTTGTTGCTGGTAGTGTTGCTCATTGACGACATATGGATGCTGTGGCTGGATAACTGGTTGGCGAGTGTACTGCATGGGGGCATCCACGCTTATGCCGGCAGCATCTTCATCATAGAGATCAAAATGCTCTGCCGGTACGCTTTGCATAGTTCCGATGTTATTGTGTACAAACTCTTTCAGGTCTTTCACCTCTTTGCCAATGCTGGAGAGCAACTGGAAAAGCATGTCACGTTCTTTCTCGTAACTATGGGCGCCTGTTGAATGCTGTTCTCTGTTGGCGCCATGTAGAATAAGGCCAGTTTCTCCCAGCGAGTCATCTGTCACACCGTATGTGGACAAAATATCGGGGGTGATATCCCGTTCTTTGCTGATGATACTGATTTGTTCTACAAGATTTCTTAACTGGCGAATGTTACCTGGCCACTTGTATCGCAGCAAAAGGTCACGTGCCTCATCCGTCAATCGCACAGGGTCTATGCGGTATTTTTCGGAGATGTCATAAGCAAACTTTCTGAACAACAGCTCAATGTCACGTCCACGCTCTCTCAAAGGAGGCATATTGATAGGAATTGTGTTGAGACGATAATACAGATCCTCGCGAAACTTGCCTTCACGGATGGCTTTCTGCATATTTACGTTTGTCGCAGCCACAATTCTAACATTGGTCTTTCTAACTTCGCTTTCACCCACACGGATGTATTCACCTGTTTCCAATACACGAAGTAGCCTTGCTTGAGTGGCTAAAGGCAATTCGCCTACTTCGTCAAGAAACAACGTACCATTGTTCGCTACGCTGAAATAGCCCTCACGGTCATCTAATGCACCGGTGAAAGAGCCCTTTTTGTGGCCAAACAGCTCGGAGTCTATTGTGCCTTCTGGTAATGAACCACAGTTGATGGCGAAATATTTATTATGTTTGCGCGAGGAATTGTCATGAATCAGCCGTGGAAGGACTTCCTTTCCCACACCACTTTCACCATAAATCAGCACCGACAGTTCTGTTGGTGCTACTTGGATGGCTATGTCAATGCAGCGGTTCAACCCCTCATAGTTGCCCACAATTCCATAGCGCTGTTTGGCTTGCTGTATAGTCTTATTGTCCATGAACCTCCTTTCAAAGTGGTGACAAAATTAGCGATTATTCTTGATACAACAATGACTTTTTGTCAGTTTTTAACAGAAACCGTGCGAGCTTGAGTCGATTTATCCTCTTATATATGGATTATATAGTTTCTCTCTTCCAATCGTCGTGGCTGGGCCATGTCCACAAAAGACCTTTGTCTCGTCGGGCAGGGTGGCAAGTTTTTGGAGGCTCTGCATGATATTCTCCATGCTTCCACCTTCAAGGTCTGTGCGTCCGCAACTGCCACAAAAAAGTGTGTCTCCAGAGAACAGGACTCTGTCGGTTTCTGCGAAAAAGCAGATGCTCCCTTGTGAATGTCCAGGAGTCGTTATCACTTTCAATATCGTATTGCCAAATGTGATTTCTGCGCCATCCCCTAGAGATGTTCCTAATGGTGGCAGTGGAGGGTGGGGGATGCTTACACCTACTACAGAGCGAATTTGATCATCCATGTGTTCGTATATGTGCAGGTCTTCGTAATTGGCCTCTGGCTTCAAATGCAAATCTCTGTAGACAAATGCATTTCCCCATACATGATCAAAGTGCAAGTGTGTGTTGAGTAAATGTTTTACTTGTAAATCATTAACAGCTATGTACTTCTTGATTTCAGCCCATTCGTGCTCGTCGGAGCATCCGCAATCGATGATGGCAGCCTCTTTGCTCTCATCATTGATTACATAACAGTTTTCACACAAGGGATTCACCTCAAATGTTTTGATGTTCATGCTCATTTTTTGCTGGCAACAGTGACGTGTACAACCTTTTTGGTCTTGAAATATTCCTCTTCAAAGAAATCGCTCAGTTCCCACACGGTGGAAATGTTTTTCATGGAAGCGATTTCACTGTTCAGTTCTCCGCCTTTTAGAGCGATGATTCCGTTGGGAACAGCGTTGTGCTGTTCGTGCTTGATGTTCTTGCGTGCCACCTTCATGAGGTCTGCCATAGGCATTACGGCACGGGTTACTACAAAGTCGTATTTGTCCTTAATCTCTTCTGCTCTGGCATGACTGAACTTTACGTTTTTCAATCCAATAGCTTGTGCAACCTCCTGTGCGACTTTTACTTTTTTCCCAATGCTGTCTACGAGGTGGAACTGAACATTTGGGAATAGGATTGCCAATGGAATGCCTGGAAATCCGCCACCAGTTCCAAGGTCCATAATTGTTGTTCCGTCTTTGAATCCAGCCACTTTAGCGATGCCTAAAGAGTGCAGTACATGGTGTTCATACAGATTTTGGATGTCCTTTCTGGAAATTACGTTGATTTTGGCATTCCAGTCGTTGTATAGAGCTTCAAGTTGAGTGAATTGCTCAACTTGAAGCTCTGTTAAATGCGGAAAATACTTTTGGATAATATTTGTCATTCTTTTTGCTATTCTGCAATTTGCTTAGTACCATTCAATTCATGTTTCAGCCATAGCATCATAAAGAGGGCTGAATGGATTTGTTCGTTTATAGAACAAGAAGGGTGCATGTCCAAATTGCAAATATTATTATTGGTGTTGTTCTCTGAGCAGGTCGTTCACGGTCTTTACGGGATTGAATGTGCCGAGTGGAACTTCCACAAAGATGGTGTTCCAGTCGCTCATTGCTCCGTTCCAAAGGCCAGGCAACTCTAATGCTTTGAGTTCTTTTCCGTCTTTGCTCTTACTTGAGATGAATCCTGTCTGCGGATCAACGTATTTTGTGAGGTCAAACTTGTTTCCCTTATAGTCTTTCACGGCACAAACAAGGTCAACGGGATTGAAGTGAGTTCCATTTTGGAACATCTTCAAGTAGTCGGAATTATTGGTGTCAATCTGGCTGCTTTCGAGAATCTGCAAACTGATGGTTCCGTCTTGATTGTACGCCAAGAACGGACCGCCGCCAGGCTCGCCTACATTCTTTACCATACCGCACACGCGCATAGGACGGTTCAGCTTTTTCTTTAGATAGATGGCGAGTTCCGCATCTTCCAAATCTTTCAGCTCGGGGTTGCGGCAAGAGAGTTCATCGCGCAAGAAACGGATGATTTCTTCCAACTGCGTGTGGGTATATTTCCCGCTATCCAGTATTTCGAGATATTCGAACGCTTTCTTTTGTTTGCTGACCAGCACGCCTGCGATGAGTTTCTTGTATTCGACAGTTTCTGCTTTCAACCGGTCTGGAACCACATTGTCGATGTTCTTGATGAAGATGATGTCGGCATCAAGGTCATTCAGATTTTCTATCAGAGCGCCATGACCACCCGGACGGAAAAGAATTTTTCCATCCTTTCCACGGAATGGGGTGTTATCTGGATTTGCGGCAACGGTGTCTGTGCTGGCTTTCTGCTCGGAGAAATTGATGCTGTACTTCACGCCAAACTTGTCTTCATACTTAGGAGCCACTTTTGCCACCAATGCTTCAAACAGCGGACGGTGCTCTGGGCTTACTGTGAAATGAACGTTCACTTGACCATTCTTTCCACCTGCGTAGAGTGCGCCTTCTACCAAATGTTCTTCCACAGGTGTGCGTGCGCCATCTTCATATTTGTGGAACTTTAACAATCCCTTGGGCAGTTTTCCGTATGAAAGGCCTTCCTCGCCCAGCAGGGTTGCAATAGCCGTCTTTATGCTATTATCGCCACCGTTCTTCTTGATTGCGGAGTTTAAATCTTCCGCAAAAGCAAATTTGTTGAGGTTGGCTTCAAATTTCTGAATGAACTCTGTTTTTTCATTATTATCAAGAAATTCAAATAGGTTCTTGAACATGCGGCTGGCTGCACCTGATGCAGGAACGAACTTCAGCACCTTCCCTGTGCTGTCCAGATAAGCCTCCCATGCTGCGAGATAGTTTTTCCTTTCTGCTTCAGTCGGAATCGTTATTCCGTTGCCAGGCGATGCCGCGCCGGCAAGCTTCAGCCAAGGAAATCCTGTCTTGAAGCAATTCAGCTGTTCATTCAGTTTATTTTCCGAGATACCCTTTTTCGCGAGAAAATCTTTGTCTTCTTGTGTAAGCATGGTTTGATGTGTTTTTTTAATGTTGAATAAATTTTTCCCCAAAGGTACGAGTATGTGAGCACAATACAAAATGAAAGGGCTTTTTTTTATCTATTTTCTCTGTTGGCGGAATTAATTTGTTGATGGGTTGAAATAATTCTGTGTCTTTTCCTGATGTGGTTGACAGTTGACAATTGATAGTTGACAGTTGATAGTTGACAGTTGATAGTTGACAGTTGATAGTTGACAGTTGATAGTTGACAGTTGATAGTTGACAGTTGATAGTTGTTAATTAGCTCTCTCTTGTGTCGCATTTCGATTGAAATTTTTGCTCCCGTGTGGGCCCGTAATTTTTTTCTAGTAGGAGCGCAAATTTTCGTCTCTCAGA
>CADAEK010000030.1 GCA_902786925.1 uncultured Bacteroidales bacterium | reverse complement strand
GTAAGAAACTGTCTTGTTATATCATCATCTAAGTACAGATATCATCATTTTTTTAAGAGATCTCTCTATTATCTCATATAATCTTCTGCAAACTTAGAGATACGATATGTTTTACAGTCACTGCTGAGTGCATCAGAATTTTTCTTGGCTCCCAAATACAATCATTCGGCAGAGTTGAGCCAAGAAATGATATTTTGTCCACAAACCGAGTTGGAAAAGTGTGAACTTTTTGTAGGTGGTTCATCTTCCTTGAGTGAAATTGTAAATAAAGAAGCGAGAGTCCTGATTCCTCTAAACTCAATGGATTTAAATACAAACGTTTCGAAAGGCATTTCATGGAATGATATTTTAACAGATAAGAATTATGATTTTAAGGCTGGAAAGATTGAGTTTAAAACTCTGTTGCTTTCTGCTTATTATGATGTTTATAATAATATCTATATCGTATCAAAAGACTTGAATGATAAGGAAATAACCAAAAAGATTAATTGACTTTATGGAAAATTTAAGAAGCATTCTTCAATATCCTATGGCAGAAGTACAAGAGCAACTAAATGTTTTTGTTCATTCGGCTGATGGCTATGAAAACAAGCTTAAGTTATATTTCGCACTACTTACTATAATTAGCGAAAGTTCTGCATTAATGAGAACTATAGACATCAATGATTTCCTTGAAAAGGTAAGAAATCTTCTTGATGATGTTAATTCGGAAAAATCCGAATTGGCCAGAGAATACCACATCCAGTTTTTTCAAGACAAGGAAATCGCCACAGTTCTTGCAGACAATGGCGCAGGTCATCTATTAGAACTCCAGCAAAGTGTGTCAAAGGCTCTTGATGAATTTGAGCGTCTTCTTCGTACAATAGTTCAGACTCGAGAACAGTTGCCGATTGGTAAACAGATGGAACAAGAAAATGGTTGAATATATTCGTCTATATGATATTTGCCGCAATGGTTCTCGTGCTTTGGGTCCAGGTCTAAGATATATAATCTGGACTCAGGGTTGTTCGTTTCATTGTCCCAAATGCCTTTCTCCAAATAGTCGTCCTTTAGACAAAGGTTATTTGGTTAAAATAGACTCTCTGGCTGATGATATTATCAATCATCCCACAATAGAAGGGATTACAATAAGTGGTGGTGAACCGATGTTACAGGCAGAGTCATTATGCAAGTTGGTGAGTATCATGAAACATAAGCGACCAGAACTGACATTCATCTGTTTTACAGGCTTTAATAGAGAGGATTTAACGTCTTTTTCACAACAGCAATTGATAGATTCCATCGATTTACTCATTGATGGACCATATATAGATCAACTGAATGACGGAAAGGGCCTTCGTGGTTCCTCCAATCAGAGATTACATTTCATCTCAGATCGGCTTCTTTCTTTTAAGGATGAACTCGAACAAAAAAGTAGAAATGTCGAATTCCATATTCATGCAGACAAGACTGTTGCTTATGGAATCCCTAAAAAAGGAATGTTTAATTAAATAAAACAAGATCATGAGTCATTATGTAGTTACACCATCACAACCAAGATTTTCTACACAACAACGTGTTCAGCGAGACACCAATGCACAAATTGAGCAATTGAGGAGACTGGAACAGCGTCAAGCAGAACTTGCAGCACAAGATTCTGCTCAACGCCTGGCACAACAGGTTGCACAGACCCAGCAACAAGCCCTAGATGCACAGCAACATCAACTTAATTCGCTTCGCCAAAGTACTCGTGAACAACTTCTTAAACTTGATGAGCAGCAAAGGCAAAATCTCAATCGACTCTCCAATTCCATCTATAATGATATGGGACGTATGCAGACTCAGATTACAAAGAAAGTAAATGATATGACATCCCAAATCAATACGCTTGGCAGGAATCAACAGGTTCTTAGTCAGCAGTTGAATTTCATGGCCCAAGGTGTTCAGCAGATGGCAGTCAACATTGACCGCCATTTTGAAGAGAATGAGCGTGAGATAAGTAATATCAAGACTGATATCCGAAGTATACACGACCGTTTTGCACAGGAAGACCAGCAGGCAAACGATGCTGTATCTGCAGCAGTCGCCCTTCTTAAGATTGTGGAAAAGCGAACGATGCTCGATCGATTTGCACCTGGCTATGAGGCTCAAGACATAAGAGAACGAATTAACCGTCTTACCCAAAGTGCCAATCACGGTGCTTCCCTAATGGCTCAAGCAGAAGAGGCCATGATCCAGATTTGGCAGATAGAGCGTCATGCTGTTCAGGAAAAGGCAAAACATGATGCTATGATAGAACTTGCATTGACTCAAGTCGAGAGGATTCTCAATGTCATAAATTCTAATCGCATCAGCCAGACTCAGGTCGAGGGCGGTGAACCGATGGAGATTGAAAACAATTTCTGGTCGGAAGGTGAATATGAACGTCTTACACAGGAAATGCAGCAACTTCACGAAGAGTTGAATGACAGATACAGCTGGAATTTAGACAAAGATAGGATTGCTAAAATTATGCAGCGCAGTGTTGATATTGAGAACAGAATCATAGAGATTTCTACAGAGTCTGTTGCAAAGGCAATTCTTTCTGAGGCTCGTGTAGAGACGGTGGAAGATATCGTAAACATGATGGAGTCTAAGGGTTGGACTGTTAAGGGTGGTGAAGAGAATCCTGAATTAAACTATATGGGTGGCGAAGTTGACAATGACTGGCGCAAGGGTGTTTTTGCCGTACTACAAAATAACCTTGGCGAGGAAATAACCGTTATCGTTGACCCTGACGAGAACGGGAACAATCATCTTGTCCTCCATAAGGAGAGTGACAGCATTGGTTTAACTGATGAGAATTTAACTAAACAGATGATGTCTATTCGCGACGAGATGAAGGATCTTGGATATGAAATAGGAGCATCAAGAAACGGAGTCGCTACTATTCCCCAGATGGGTTCAGGAGATAGACTGGGGCAAGCTCATGCAACGGAACAACTCCAACAAAAACTTCATTATTAATCTCATCTACAATCCGTACAGAAAATGACTGTAGATCGAATCAATAAGCTTGACATTGATAATCGCCCGCTTTTCACGGGTGTCTATGGCTATTCGTATGGTCAGGAATTTTATGTCGAACAGAATCTGAACAAGTATAACTTTTGGCAGGAGCTATATCGTTATCTGAGGCACCAACATTATACTACTCTTTTTTATAATAGAGAGTATAATTTCTTTGCCTATGAAGAAAGCCAATTGGAAACCTTCTTTTTTAAGACACCCGATCAGATTCGTGCAGAAGCCGCCAACAGTCAGCAGTATCAGCAAAACCTGCATAACGTTCACGAGATAAAAGAACAGCCCTCACTTCGTGCCAAACGTTTCACGGCACGTATAGCCAGTCCAAATAGTAAGAACAGAATAAACGGTATCAGGCTTCATACACAGGAAGAGGCCAAGGCTACGATTGTGGGGCAAAGCACTCAGAATGCTGCATCTGGAAACAGTGATCAACCTGTTCGTGTGATGCCTTCCAATATAGGATCTGATGGTAATGAGTTGGTAAGTCATCGTCCAGGATCCATTCTTGTACGCAAGACAGAAACCGATTGTTTCTTCCAACTTCGCCAGCGTGAGGAGGTGCTTGACAGAGTTTTTAAGTTCATGGATGCTAATCCAGGCCATAAACTTGCTGTGGTTTTTGTAATGCCTTCAGAGATTTCTTTCGACGATCCATCTAGTGGCCGGATGGTAGAAGATGGATGGATATCTAATTTGCAGTCTCGTTATGCTGCACAACTTCACACCACGACCCGACTTCGTATCATCGTTATCTATGACACCTTCGATGTGAAGGCATTGAATGATTCTTTCAACACACTCCACCACCGTTTCTTCTTCAAGCATTGGTTCCACGACCAGCTCTTTCCCATGTACAGGGAGGGACAAACAGACTTGTATCACCCATCGAATGCACTTTTCTATGTTGACAGAATCGGACGAGATGAAATCGCAAATGTTCTGAAACGGCGTCGTATCATTGAAGGTCTTCAACACACATTGTGGCCGATTCCTTTCGAGGACATTGTAACTCGTATCTGGCAGCAGTTTATCATAAAAGACCCCAATAACCCTAACAAGGAAATAGAGATTGATACCGTTGCAAAACTGATGAGTGACAAATTGTTGCCCAAGGACTTGTTCGAGGCAGAACTCCAGAAGATGGACAACGACAAAGCGATGGATAAACTTCGCCGGTTATCTGGCATCGATGGCATCATTCATCAGTTTGAAAACTATTTGGCAGATTTCAGGGCGTGTCGTGATACTGGAGAGAAATTCCGTAAACACATGGTCTTTATGGGAAATCCCGGAACAGGAAAAACGACCGTTGCTCGCATATTTGCCGATGTTCTTCGTGAAGAGGGGCTACTTGAGAATGGACGACTGCATCAGGTAACTGTTGGCGATCTTGTTGCAGGCTATGTTGGTCAGACTCGTATCAAAACCCAAGAAGTTTGCCAAAAGGCATCTGGTGGTGTCCTGTTTATAGACGAGGCCTATGGTTTATACCAAAGTCAAGGCGTTGAAGGAAATGGCGGCGGGGGAGGCAACAGTTTTGGCCAGGAAGCGATTGAGGTTCTTCTTCAGTTTATGGAAAATGATGACAAGTCGCTCGTTATTCTGGCTGGTTATCCTGAACCTATCAAGGACTTACTCGTCAATGGTAATGCGGGCTTCAATAGCCGTATTGGAGAACAAGGACGCTTCATGTTCGAAGACTATACACCTGATACACTTCTGAAAATAGCCCTTGCTAAGCTCAAAGGCAAAGAAGTTACAGATAAATTCCGACATAAGCTAAACGGGATATTTGCTGCCCTATATCGGTTTAAGGATAAGGATTGGGCAAATGCGCGTACTGCAGAGAATATCATCAGTAAAATTACCTCGTATTATAGAGCCAACCATCTATCCGGGCCTTATGATATAGATGCAATTCCAGATGATCTGATGCGCCTTGTCAAGATTCTAACGCCAGAAGAGGAGGCTACGCTTCTTGAGAAATTGCATAATATGGTAGGTCTTCGCAAGGTGAAGGCTGAACTTCAAGGCTTGTTTGATAATGCCAAATCAAGTCGGCGTCGTATGGAGGTTCTTGGTGAATATAACCAACAGCTACCTGACCTGACATTCCTTTTTGAGGGTAATCCTGGTACAGGCAAGACTTCTGTAGCCAGACTCATGGGTGAAATTTTGGCAGGTTATGGTCTTATCAAATCCCCACAGGTGTTAGAGTATAACAAGGACAAGATTGTGTCTTCTGTCAAGGGAGGAACAGCCAAACGTGTTAGCGAGATGTTTGATGCATGTATAGGCAAAGTGTTATTTATTGATGAAGCTTATAGACTTGCAGATGACGATGCCAAGGATGCTGTCGATCAGATTGTGGCGAACATGACCTTGCCTAAGTATCGGGGTAAGATGGCTATTGTTCTGGCAGGTTATCCAGGAGATATGGCTCGTCTGATGAACGTTAATAGTGGACTTGAGCGACGGTTTACTTACCGTGTACCTTTTGAGGATTATACGAACGAGGAACTTGCACAGATGTTTGAAAACTTCGTTGACAAGAGGGACAGAATCTTGGCAGAAGGCTGCAGGGACCGAATCATTGGTTGGTTCGGATCTCAAAAGCGTGGCAGTAAGTTTGCCAATGCTGGTTTGGTGGAACGTCTCTATAATGAGGTTAATGCACGTTTTGGGCATCGCATCAGCAGTTCTTTATCTTTAGACCGCGATTTCCTTCGCACTTATATTCCAGAGGATTTCCCCGAGTCCTTGAAGTCGCACAATAAGACAGATGAAGAGATTCTTAGGGAACTGGACAATATGATAGGTCTCCGTAAGGTTAAAGAGAGTTTGAACGAACTCATCAGTACGGTAAAGGTGGATAAGATTCTTAAGGAGCGGAATATGCAATCTGTGTCAACAAATAAAAAACTGAATTTTGTTTTTAAAGGCAATCCTGGTACTGGAAAAACCACAGTTGCAAGGCTTCTTGGGAATATTCTTGCCAATTATGGCCTTATTGATGATGCAGAAGTTCTGACTTATACAAAAGGATCTATTGTGGATGGTGTGGTCGGTGGAAGTTCACGAAATGTCGAAAAGATGTTTGAGAGCGCAAAGGGTAAAGTCCTCTTTATCGATGAAGCCTATCAACTTGCAGATAACGAAAGTAAGGATGCCTTGGATGCTATCACCAATATGATGACGGATTCTCGATTTGCCGGTCAGCTTGCAATCATTTTGGCGGGCTATCCTGGTGATATGGCACAACTCATTGATAGTAATCCAGGATTGAAGAGCCGTTTCAATTATGATATCTTTTTTGAAGATTATTCTAATGAAGAACTTTTCCAAATTTTCGATCTTAAAGTGAATAGTTTGGGATTCACTATGCATCCAGACTGTCAAAATTATGCTATTGCCTATTTTGCTTCGCTCAAGAGAGACCGTAAGTTTGGAAATGGGCGTGAGGCCGAGAATCTTACAGAGAAAGTCAAGGCTCTCCATAGTTTGAGAATGAAGCAACTTATCGCAGATGGTATCGAAATGACAGATGACGTGCTTATGACCATCATGCCAGAAGATTTTCCGACATTTGGCAAAGTCAATGCAGAGAAATATGCGAAAAAGCAATCTACTCCAACTGATAAACTAAGAAAATTAGTTGGAATAGACAACATCAAGGAGAAGTTCGAGGATTACGTTCGCATGCTCAAGTTTGTTCGTCAAAATCCGCAAACCGATATTCCTTTCCGCCCTCATATGGCTTTCATGGGAAATCCGGGAACAGGAAAGACAACCGTCGCCAGTCTTTTCGGGCAGATATTATTATCGGAGGGGCTGTTGCCTAATAGCAATTTTGTAAAGGTTTCGCCTACCGATCTTATTGGACAATATGTAGGCCAAACAGGCCCGAAGACAAGAGCCCAATGCGAGCGTGCAAGAGGTGGTATCCTGTTTGTTGATGAAGCCTATCAACTTTGCCCACGCCATCAAAACACCGGAGATTATGGAAAGGAGGCAATAACAGAACTGATTCAGTTTATGGAAGAAGACAATGAGTCCATAGTCATTTTGGCTGGATATACTGAAGACATCAAATGGCTCATAGAAAATGGAAATGCTGGTCTGAAGAGTCGTATTCCAGAAGAGAATTATTTCTTCTTTGAAGACTATCAGCCAGAAGTCCTCTTACGAATGCTTGTCAGTAAACTGTCTGACTTTGAGGTCACTGAGAAATATCAAGAGACAATGGCAGCCATTCTTGACAAAATGTTTGAACAACGCGATGCCAACTGGGGCAATGCACGTGTGGTGGAAAATATTCAAGCCGATGCTATTCGTCGTTGTCTGAAACTGCATTTCGAAAGTAAAGTGATAGATGTTGATTGTATAGACGATAAATACTTTAAATATTTGTAAGCATATATGGGATTATTTAGCAATACTTGCCCTGTTTGTGGCCATGAGATCTTTTTAAATGGATATCTGTGCAGCGAGTGCGGATATGAGATTCATTTTTTACCCGATGAGGTTTCCTCTGCAGTAAAAAAGTATGAGGAGGAACGCTTGTCTGTAGCCAAAAAGATTTGGAAGAAACGTAAGGAAGAACAGGAGAATGCTATACAGCGGCCTTATGCATACCTTGTTCAGTTTGATGAATCTGAGGCTCAGAATGTTTACCCTCTCTCTCTTGGTGTCAATTATTTGGGTTCAGGTAAGGCAGATAAGACTCATCAACAAGTGACAGTAGGTGACTTGGCAGCCGAACATTTTGTGATAGAAGTTAAACTCGTTGATAGCGGAAATAAAAAGAAACCTTCTTTTTCTGTCTGCCCTATCAATGGTCCCATCACGATTGACAATCCGTCTGCCGTACCAATAACTTCTGGTACTCATCCTATATCGAAAAACCAGGATGTCTTTGCAGGAGGTCTCAGATTCAGATTGATAGGAAATAAAAAATTGAAATAGATATGGATGAATCTAATATGAATGAATTGGAGTTGATGGCACAACTCCTCTCAAATATCCAGTTTAATGTTGCCCAATTGGTACAGAATCAGGCCCAAGCAACTGATGTCGCAGTCATGCGTAAGGAATTGGAAGCTTATCGGGCAGATTCAAATTTCAAATTGATGCGTAATTATGGTATCGATGCACTTATCAAGTCTTACACCGAGATATGTACCCGTATTTTTAATCTTGAAAACGGGGTCGAGGAAGACAACCCTAATCTTGATGTCAAGACACTACGCTGGGTGCTAGGACGTCTTGCTAAGAAATTCAAGCCTTTGGGGATTATGTTATATAGTTCCGAAGAAGGAGACTTTTTTGATGAATCAAGCATGCAGATCTTTGGACTGGATGAATATGACACTGAGCTCGTCATGCCATTAGCCAAGCTCAGTGATCTGGAAAATCGTGTTGAGAGAAGTGTTGTTCCTGCCTTCATCTGGGAGATTCCGTCCCTCAATGGCGATTCCAATAAAGTATGGTATATAGAACGTGAAAAAGTAACGATGTATAGATAATTGAGTATGGCAGTATATGGTATTGATTTAGGTACGACCTATTCTTGTATTGCAAGAAGTGATGGAAGTGGAGGAATAGAAGCGTTGCAGATTGCCGACAATTCTTCTGCGACTCCCTCTGTAGTGACATTTGATCCTACTACGGCTCGTCCTATTGTGGGATTTAATGCAAAAAATTGTATGCGTACTAAGCCCGAATGTACAAAGGCTTTTGTGAAGCGCGAAATGCATAAAGAGTATTGCGATGAACAGATTACGGTCAAGGGCGTTAAGCGACCCATCACTCCCATTGAGGTGCAGGCCTGTATTATCAGACATCTGGTAAAAGAGGCTAATATTCTGGAAAAAGGTGCAGGACGTCCGGAAATAAAGGAAGCCGTCATTACTGTCCCTGCAAAATTTGATGAAATCCAACGCGCTCGTACCAAACTTGCAGCAGAGTTGGCAGGTGTTCATGTGCTGGGACTTTTACAGGAGCCTACGGCAGCCGCTATTGCATACGATATTCCTGCAGGTAACACGGTATTGGTGTTTGACTTGGGCGGCGGAACACTCGACGTTAGCATCGTACGCAACCAAGGGGGTAATTATGTTGTCCTTGGAACCCCTACGGGTGACGGGCATCTTGGAGGTGTGGATTGGGACGAGGTGCTTCTCAAACTGGCCTTGCGTATGGCAGAAAAGCCTATTCCGACCGATTCCAAGAAGTGGAATAAACTCATGAACCGTACAGAGGAATGTAAGAAACTCTTGTCCCAAGGTGATGCGGATCTTGAATTATCGGATGATGATTCCGTAGAGATAGAAATGTCTGACTTCGAAAATGCTGCCCAGCATCTGCTTAATCGATGCATGACTCTTGTTGACAATGCTATAGAGAATGCCAAGAAACAAGACCCCAAACTGAAGATTGATTTCTTCCTCACAGTCGGCGGTTCGTCGAAAATGCCGATGATAAAGAAAGCCATCGTTAAGAAATATGGCGCCATCTACGGGAAAGACAGGACAGAAGACCAATGGCTTCGTATTAAAGATCCTGATACAGCCATCGCAATGGGTGCAGCGAAATATGCTCAGATGTTGTCTGCTGGTATGAAGACTTCTACAAGCAATCTGAAAGCGATTGAGGACAAGGCGACTCATTCTTACGGAATAAAGATTCTGAAGGACGGGGTTACGCAAATCAAGAACATTGTGAAATCAAACGAACCGATGGTGTTCTCTAACAAAGTGGATACACTTGCTCTAAGTAAGAAGTGTTCGGAATATACAATCGAAATCTTTGAAAATATTGTTGCTTCAGATTATGCGAGGTTTGGGGAAAGTAAAGAAAGAAGCATCCTTCGCAGGTCCGTTGGTCTTGGAAAGGAATACCCTCGTGGAACGAGTGTTTCCCTACAGGTGGAGCGAGACGCTAATGGAATGATTCACTTGAGGTTGACATGCGATAAGACGACAACAAATATTGATGTCAATTGCGGTAATGACCTTATCGATTCTGAGACTCGCAAGATTATTGAAAACTCAATAGCTCTAATGGGATAATTATGGCAGACTACAAAAAATCGAACGCCGATTTATTTGGCGATTTCGTCAAAAAGATGAATGAAGCAGGTACTATCTCTCAACCGAATAGTTCCCAGCCGATGCAAGGCGTGTCTTTTACGCCTCCTCGTTTTAACACACCGGCTACTATTCCATCTGCACCAGTCACTTCTGCACCTCCTGTAAGACCAATCGCGCCAACTGTCCCAGACAATCAATCTGAGATTCAGCGCATACAACAAGAGATTAACAGATTACGTGCAGAGCTAAATACGGATTCGGAGAAGGCCGTAATAGAACGGTTGCGAAACCGAGGTGACCTTATTGCATTCCTATGCAATTCAATGAAGTTTATTGACGGCGGTTCATTCCGTATGGGAAATGATTTGTCGGATAGACGGAATGTCAAACCGGCTCATTATGTACGTTTGTCTTCTTTCTATTGCATGAAGTACCCGATACCTAACATGTTGTGGCTTGCCATTGGTGAGGAAGCACCATTCAATGATTCGGATTTCACACCTGCAAGCATCAATAGCATCAACGATGACTTCTGGTTCTTCTTGCGTCGTGTCAATGCCATCACAGGTTTGAACTTTGATTTGATAAGCGAGGCACAATGGGAATATGTGGCACGGGCAGGTATGGACGATTACTTTAATTATTCATGTTTGATTGATGGCATTACAGCCTTCGATGACAAAGTTCAGGATATCGGGCTTGCCAAGGCTGATAACCTTGGCAAGCCCAATTGTTGGGGCATATATGGCATGAATTATGTGCGGCATAATTCTAACGGTTGGTATTTCGGGCTTGCAGAATGGTGTAAGGATATGCTGGCAAATTACCCAGAAGACTCCTATGATTGGCCTACAGATCCTGTCGTTACAAGGGGAACAACCAGATGTTTTAGAAGCAGCGACCAGCCTGTATATGTTCGCAATGAGGGAAGTAACAAATTGAAAGGTAATTGGCGAGAAGCGATTTGGACCGCAAGATTGGTTTGCAAGGCAACGGACGAAGCATCTGATTTCATTTCTTCGCACCAGACGCTATGATACATGAACGATAATAACGCTGAGGCAGGAAGCGCTGCCAAGCAGAACCAGTTGTTGGAACAACTTCAAAAGGAACTTGAAGCTGCCAAAAAGCAACGTGAGGAGATGGAGAAGAAGACGAAAGAGCTTGAGGCAGAACGTAGGAAAGTAGAGGCAGAGCGTATGGCCGAAACGGAAAAGAAACGTAAGGAAGAAACAGAAAAGAAGAATCGGGAAAAAGAGGCTAAACGCAAGAAAGCAGAAGCAGAGCGAATGCGTGTCAGCGCCATCGAAGCAAAGAAGAAAGAAGCTCAACAAAGGCAAATGGAGGAAGAGAAGCGTAAGAAAAAAGAACGTCAGAAGAAAATCGTCAGAATGATAGTTCCCTTTCTTCCTATCTTCATACATTTTGCTTTTTTGTTATGGATGGCATTAGATTTTTCAAATGCCGTTAAAAGTGTATTCTTTTGGATGGGTGTTATCGTCTCAGGTCTCATAAGTTATTTCTGTGCTTCTATTGCTAGTGATGATAACAACAATGAAGCGCCTTTTAATATCCTTATGGGTGGTTGGGGCCTATTCGTACTATATGCTATAATAAAGGGGTTTATGTATTTATATGAAATACTCCCAGATCATCTTTTTTAGAAAACGACAATTCATAAATATTGAATTATGATGAACGACGAAAGAACGATAATAACGCTGAGGCAGGAAGCGCTGCCAAGCAGAACCAGTTGTTGGAACAACTTCAAAAGGAACTTGAAGCTGCCAAAAAGCAACGTGAGGAAATGGAAAAGAAATTGAAGGAGTTCGAAGCTAAACAAAAAGCAGACGAGGAAGCAAAACGCAAAGCCGAAGAAGAAGCAAAACGTGCTGTTGATCCTGAAGCGAAGCGCAAGGCAGAGGTGGCAGCACGACGAAAAGCAGAGGAAGAGGCAAAACAGCAAGTTTGGAAAGAATTATCTAAAAAAGAAATATATAAAGTGAAAGGAGTCTCATTCCGTATGGTTCCCGTAGAAGGAGGAACATTCAAAATGGGGAATCGTTCTGTAACTCTTAGTAGTTATATGTGTGGTGAGACGCCTGTCACGCAAGCTCTATGGAAAGCTGTGATGAATAACAATCCTTCAAGAAACTACGAAGGGAACAATCTTCCTGTGGTAAATGTGTCATGGTACGATTGTCAGGAATTCATCGTGAAGCTAAACCAATTAACAGGAATGAATTTCCGCCTTCTCTCAGAAGCTGAATGGGAATTTGCAGCGCGCGGTGGCAACCAAAGCAATGGCTACATGTATAGTGGAAGTGACAATGTTGACGAAGTGGCATGGTGTAGGTTCAATGGTGCAAAAAGTCCGCACGAAGTGGCAACAAAAAAAGCAAATGAGTTAGGGCTGTACGATATGAGTGGCAATGTGAGAGAATGGTGCATGGATCAGGTTGGATCCTTCCGTGGACAACGTGGCGGAGGATGGTGCGATGAGGCTCTTGAATGTCGCGTGTATTATGATGTTAAACGTAATAATAGGAATGAACCAAGTTTTTCTAGTTATTACATCGGTTTTCGCCTTGCCCTATCTGATTTTGGATTGGGAAAGACACGTTCCAGCAATAATAGTAAAGCGCGTTCAGAGAACCCGGGTAGTAAACAGAAAAAAGAGAAACCATCATCCTCAAAATCTGGAATCCTCTCCTTCTTTTCTAAGCTTATAAAAGGTGAGTAATCAATAAATGTCTAATCCAATTAAAAACAAAACATTATGAGAAATTCAGAATGGCCGAGAGAATATCTCGAAACAAAAGAAGTGTTTATCAAAAACAACACGGTTTATGTAAGGAGCAGTCGCGGCGCTACTACAGGTCTCGCTTGCGATGCATCCATCATTGATGCCCGATGGGTCAATGATGCAGTAGTGGTTTACTACAAGAATGGTTGTAAAGTCCGTTATTTTGGCCCCTATGGCTCCCAAAGGGAGAGTATTTAAGATACTTTTTAAAAAAAGAAATTCAAAAGAGAAATATTATTATTAATAATCAGAAGATCTGGTGGCCACTTTAAAAATGAAGATTACGTCAGCAGTATTTAAAAGCTATAGAGATAGAATGACAGAAGAAGAAAGGAAAAAATTCATTGAGAATACGGTAGATATGCTGAAAAGCAACTCAAAGAAATATGAAGATATAATACTTAATGCATGGCCTTTACCAATCTTATCTATTGATTTTGAAAGCCCTGTCTGGTCAAAGATTCAAGAGTATCATAGATGTCATTATGATTATTATTTCATTCATAACGACGACCGTATGTTCATCTATCATTTAGGACTTGCCAACTTGGCAGAACATATCTCCGAAGTAAAGGTGGAAAATAAAGAAGCCTTTCAGCAGCATCTGGTTTATTTGCAATTTGGAAAAGATTACCCAGATATTTTCAATAGTTTCCATCAGACTATATCCTATCAAAAAAGCAACAAATGTGGGAAAGATTTCTTAATTGAAATCAAGGATTTGATAATATGTTATGGTAAAAATGAGAGTCTCCCAGGAATCGATATCACATACGAGGAATGGGAATCTTTGATGAACCAATACATTGATGGCTGCATTAGAATGCTTGCAAATCTAACAAATCCTTATGCGTATAATGATGGAGTTGTTTTTGATAGTATTCCAAAAGTTTTTGATGTGAAAAGAAATAGAGATAAGACCTTGGGAGACTTTTTTGATGACTATCTCTCAAAGGTAGATCCGACAAAGAATCTATAATACACCAATCGCTGTTATAAAAATTGTCGGCAGTTACATACTCGTAAGTAACTGCCGACATTGTTTTACCATACGAGAGGTATCATTTTATTCTAATGAGCATCATAGGATAGAGTTCATTTTCATCTGTATCATTTTTAGATTAGTACAGATAATTAGTGACTCCTCCATTTTTCTGATGCCATCCACAGGTAGCCAATAGGACTCTTGGAAATCAACCAATAGTCACCATAATTGTCATTGACAACCTCAACGAAGTCATTCAGTTCTGTCTTACTGATGTCTCGCTTGGGAAGATAATAAGTAGTATCAACGAGCCAGAGAAATGGAACGTCGGTGTCGGCTTCGGGTGCTTCTTCAGCTATGGGGATATCTTGATTGTTGTACCTGTCATGAATCAGTAATAGTTTTTCCCCGAAGCGGAAGTCATCCTCCAATCGTTTGAATTCAGGGTCAACCATGGCAATGAAGCGGAACAGAGTTTCCAAGACATTACCACAATTGAACCCCGGCTGATTCATCATGAAGTGATAAGACTGTCCCATCTTCATTACCATAGGATATCGTATGCAACCTTATCATCTACGCTGATGGCACTTGGATAGTGCAGGAATACAAGGCGTCGCCTTCCTTCCATATCGTTCAACAGCCTTGTTGCTTCGCTTCTAGGAAGCATCGTCTCAAAACTAGCCAACTGGCTCAAGCTACAATTCCTTGTTTTGAAGTGAGTACTAAGTTTCACTCTTACCATTTGTTCTGCCATAATCCGTTTGTTTAATGTTAATACTAAGTTTCTTGTTTCTTATGGTAATTATACTGAAATTTTGGCAAAACTCAAAATATAAAGATATAAAAAAGATTCAAAATTTACTTGCCCACGCAAAAGTTTTTAAAGATATTTCCTAAGACTTCGTTGGGAGTTATCTGACCACCGGTTATCTCTGAGAGGGTATCGATAGCCTGACGAAGATCCTCACTAAGGAGGTCACCGCTGAGTTGCATCTGGAGACCATCGATGACACGCTGGATACAGTCACGAGAACGGGTCAGCGCATCATAATGACGGGCATTGGTGACGATGATATCGTTGTCGGTAAGGGCTGGAATATCAGCTGCTTCATAGATGGCCTTCTCTAAATTCTCAATGCCCGTGCCATACTTGGCGCTAATAGGCACTAATGGCATGTTTAACAAATTACAGCTATTGTTATTTGTCTTATCTGACTTGTTACGAACAACAATAAGTTTTTTATTTTCAGTACGTCGCAATAGTTCGTTGGCCTCTTCGTTTGAGGGCTTCTCGTCGATAATCCAAAGAACGATACGCGCCTTATCGATGGCAGCATACGTACGACCGATACCTATCTGTTCTACCGTATCTTGCGTTTGGCGGATACCTGCCGTATCGATAAAACGGAAGGTTGCGCCATGAATATCGATGGTATCTTCAATCGTATCGCGAGTGGTACCGTGAATATCCGAAACGATGGCTCGATCATCTTTCAATAGTGCATTCAGCAGAGTAGATTTTCCAACGTTCGTCTTGCCTACAATAGCCACAGGGATACCCTGCTTAAGCGCCTGCCCCGTTTCGAAAGAGTGTGCCAGTTTCGTAATATGATTGTAAATTTCTTTACTAAGCTCCAGAAGTTCACCCCGATTAGCAAATTCCAGGTCTTCATGGTCGGAGAAATCGAGTTCCAGTTCGAGGAGCGAGGTGAGTTTGAGCAGTTGTTCGCGTAGGGTGGCGAGTTCTGTTGAGAAGTGCCCGCGTAGTTGGTTCATGGCGATGTCATGAGTCGCTTTGTTGGTGGAGGCTATGAGGTCGGCTACGGCTTCTGCTTGTGAAAGGTCGAGCTTTCCGTTGAGGTAGGCTCGCATGGTGTATTCACCTGGCTTGGCCATGCGGCAGCCGTTGCGCACCAATAATTCCAACACTTTGTTTATGATATAGCTGGAACCGTGGCAGGATATTTCAACGGAGTCTTCTCCTGTGTAGGAGTGGGGGGCGCGGAATACAGATACCAGCACTTCGTCGATGAGGTTTTTACCGTCGGTGATGTGGGTGTAGTGGATGGTGTTGGCTGTGGCTGCATCGCAGCGTAATGAACAGAGGGCGCTGACGATGGCGAAGGTTTGGGGGCCTGAGACGCGGATAATGCCGATGGCGCCACCGGTGGCTGTGGCGAGGGCGCAGATGGTATCGTTAGAAGTCATGCAGTGAGGTCTTTTAGTGCTTGAGAGAGTGTGTTCATGTTTTCGTCGGTTGTGGCCCAACTGGTGACGAAGCGGCAGAGTGTGTGCGAGTCGTCTATGGGTTCCCAGGTTTCAAAGAGGACTGATTGGCTGAGAGTTTCCATCTGAGTGTTGGATAGCTCGACGAATTGCTGATTGGTGGATGAGTTACGGAGAGTAAGTCCTGCTTCGGTGAAGAGTTTGCGGAGTTGCATGGCTTTATCTATGGCATGTTGTGCGATGCGGAAGTAGAGTCCGTCGGTGAAGAGAGCGTCGAACTGAACGCCTGCCACTCGGCTTTTGGCTAGCAAGGCGCCGTGGCGTTTGACGATGGTGAAGAACTGGCGTGGCGCGTTGCCGCGTGGGAAGACTACGGCTTCGCCACAGAGGGCTCCGACTTTGGTTCCACCGATGTAGAAGGCATCGCAGTGGTGAGCCAGCCAGGAGAGGTTAAAGTCGCATTCTGCTGATGCAAGGCCATATCCGAGGCGTGCTCCGTCGATGAAGAGTGGAATGTTGTATTCTTGGCAGATGGTATGTATGCTTTCTATCTCATGGGCTTTATAGACGGTTCCAAGTTCTGTGGGGAAGGTGATGTACACCATGCCAGGATATACCATATGTTCCCATGTGGGGTCAGCGTGGTAGGCTTTCAAGTAGTCGTGCAGTTCGTCTGCATCCATTTTCCCGTCATGAGAGGGCAGAGTCAGCACCTTGTGTCCGAAGGCTTCGACTGCTCCCGACTCGTGCACGTTGATGTGCGCTGTAGCTACAGATACGACACCTTCGTATGAAGCCGTCATGCCGTCGATGATGGTGGCGTTTGCTTGCGTGCCGCCTGTCAGGAAAAAGATGCTGGCCTCTGGGCTTTGTGTGGCTTCACGTATTTTGGCGCGTGCGGATTCGCTCCATTGGTCATATCCGTAGGACTGGCTCTGCAGGTTGTTTGTTTCTAAAAAGTGGCGGAGGATGTCTGGATGTGCTCCGTTGTTGTAGTCGCTTTCGAAGGATGTCATAGTGATGTCGTTCATTGAGGGGCTTGTTCGTGTGTTTGTGCTGATTTTGTCCTTTCTTGCCCAAAGGGGAAGAGAAGTGATTGTCACGATGGTGCGTGCAATCAAATTCTGTCCAGCACTTTGGTGATGAGATTATCTATTGTGTTTTTATACTCGGTGTTCATCTCGGTGGTGTAGCGGTTGGCGATGACCATGCAGCATGTCATTGCGCGATGGCCCAGCAAGGCGGATAGCCCAGCAAGGGCAGAACTTTCCATCTCGAAGTTGCAGATGTGGAGGCCGTCATATTCAAAGGCTTCAACCTTCTCGTTTTGGTTGGGGTCTTGAATCTTCAGTCGAATTTGTCTGCCTTGTGGTCCATAGAAGCCGCCGCAGGCGATGGTGTAGCCTCGTATCATGTCGTCTTGTGCTATTTGGCTGATAAGTTCGGGGTCGGCAACAGCCACATAGGGTGAACCTTTGAGGGGGCTCCAGTTCATGTGCTGCTTGAAAGCTTCTTCCATCTGGAGGTCGCACACAGAGTTACGTCCGTCGTAGTAGTTAAGCAGACCATCGAAGCCAATGCTTTTCACCGATGCGATAAACGAGCCCGTGGGCGTGAAGGGTTGCAGGCCTCCACATGTGCCAATGCGCACAATGGTTAGCGTGCGGTGCTCCGGTTTTTCTGTGCGTGTATTGAAATCGATATTGGCAAGAGCATCGAGTTCTGTCATGACGATGTCGATGTTGTCGCATCCGATGCCCGTCGAGAGCACCGTGATGCGTTTGCCTTTGTATGTACCTGTGATGCTGTGGAACTCACGGCTGCTCACTTCACACTCCTTCTCCGTAAAGTGCTCAGCTACGGTGCTTACTCTTCCTGGGTCGCCCACAAGAATGACGCGGTCGGCCAATTGCTCTGGGCGCATGTGGAGGTGAAATGCGGAGCCGTCAGCGTTGATAGGAAGTTCTGAAGGTGGAAATGTTTTCATATGTGTAGTAGTTGTTGAATGATGTGATTGGGCAAAACATAACGTTCCCATCAGCAGCATTGCTGTTGTAATCATTAGACTTTTCACGTTTTCGTTTTTTTTCATGTATTTGTAACTATGTTTTTGTTCTCTGCTTTGATAGCATTATATCTGTATGCAAAGATAAGCACATTTATGTACAAATCGCAATATCTCTTTGAATAAATATTGTGGTAAGGTGAATAGGCGCCATCCCATGTTCGAGATTTGCGGGGCACGAATGTTTGCGCTATTTCATTATTCATAACTTATGAAAAATATTTCCAAACTTACAAAAAATTTTTCGTAGCTTATGAATAATTGTTCGCAACTGATGAACGACTCTGGTACAGGGCAAGCCTGTACTTTATTATTGGGCAAGCTCAAGGTTGCGGATGCGCTTTTCAAGCTGGTGCGTTTCTTTCTTCAGCTCCATCACGCGTCCCTCAAGGTTGAGTATCTGCTGACGGGCTTCGGGCGATGTGTCACGTGTCTGCTGCAGCTGTTCGTTGAGGGCATTGAGATTTTTTGTCTTTTGTATCCATTCCTTGCAAATCTTTTTGGCCTCGGCAGAAGTGAAGTCATCAAGCGTGTAGCAAGTCTTGGCATCGTTGAGGACAAATACAAAGTCGTGATGATGTGTGGCAGATGTGGTGGCGGCAAGCTGCTTGATGCGTTGCAGAGCTTCAGCCTTAGCCTGTTTCTCTTCGTCAGTCAGCGTGATGCTTGTAATAGACTGTAGCGATGCGGCAGCACGAAGCTGGTCGATATCGGCTGTCTCGTAGTCAATGGTCTGGCGCGATTCGTTGGGGATGAATGTGTAGATGCACACCTTGCCTTGAGGCTGGTAGCGGTCGCTGGCGAACCATCCGAGGCGGGCGTTTTCGTCAATGACCAGCATGTAGTCGTTCGCGTATGAGTTATATGGGAATCCCATATTCTCGGCCTGATAGAATCGCTTGGAGTCGCTGTCGTAGCGGGTGGCATAGAGGTCGTAGTTCCCATAACCGTCGTCTGTGCGTGCAGCAAAGTAAAAAGTCTGTCCGTCGGGCATGAGGAAGGGATAGTTGATGTCGCCTTCGATACCTAAACCTTCGATAGATTCTCCTTCGGTAAGTCGATGGTTCTCAATGTAGTGACGCGCTATTTGAAGAGTAGTACTATCAGTTCCTTCTGGGCAGAGCACCATACCATTCAGTTGGGTCTGGTACTGCACAACGTCGCCTTGCCCAGAGAGAGTCAGCGTGCCGAGGTCGGCAGAAAGAGGGTAGGCCTTGAGAAAGTCTTGCTTGCTCACCACCACACTATCGACAATGACAACGCGGTCCACGCCACGAAGTCCGCTTTCCCCTTTGCGGCAGATGGACAATATCTCATCATACCCTGCTGTGGATTGGCGTTTGCGCTTGTTGGCTTGCACGAGTTTCTTGACGGCAGCATCTACCTTGCCATACTGGAGCTGCATCAAATCCTTGTTGAGCTCTTCATGAGATGAAACAGGAGAGAGGATGGGGTAGGTGGGAACTGCCTGCTGGATGCCGGCAGTTGTGCTGTCAGTCTGTGCATGAGCAGCAAAGGCGGCACATGCCATGATGAATGTTATGAGCTTCTTCATAATCAAATTCAGTTTTCAATATATCGTTTCAGCGTTTTCTTCGGGCCCAGGATTCTGAGTTAGGCGGCAAAAAAGCCATCCTCTTCTTGGGCGCAGACGCATCAGACGAGTTCTACGATAGTGATGCCAGCACCTCCAAAGCGAATGTCCTCGTCATAGAAGTCTGCTACTGGAGGCATGGTGTTGAGGTATTGACGTATGACGGTCTTGAGGGCTCCTGTGCCAGTTCCGTGCAGTATCTTCACGCGTGAGGCACGTGCTACAAGAGCGTCGTCGATGAAGTAAGTGACAGCTTGGACTGCTTCGTCGCCACGCATGCCGCGCACGTCAAGCTGCTCCTTGAAGTTGAGTGTGGCCTGGCGAATGTCGTCGCGTGTCTGTACGCTGACAAAGGTAGCAGCCACGTTCTTCTCTTTCTTGGGCGCTTCGCAAGATTCGAGGCGCTTGAGCTTCACGTTGGTGGTAATCTGTCCGAAGATGACCATCGCCTCGTTGCCGCTTATCTTCTGAATCTGTCCCACAGAGGTCTGGCCTTTGAGTCGTACATAAGAACCGACTTCCAACACTTCTTCCTTCGCTTTTTGTGGAGTGCTGATAGCCTGACCGCCCATTCCCTTTGGAGCAGGTGTTTGCGATGAGGCCTTCTCTTTCTTCTTCTCCCTCCTTCTCATCAGCTTCTCCATCTGCTTGCGAATCTTCTCGTCAGCGATGTTAGGGTCAATCTCGCGGATGTCCTTCTTGAAGTCGGCCAAGTCTTGACGAATGATGCGGGTACGCTCTTTCTCCGCCTGAGCTTCCTTGATGTCCTTGATGGTCTGCTCAATCTTTGCGTTAGACTCTTTCAACATCTGTTCAGCCTCTTCCTTGGCGCGGGCGATGATGACCTTGCGCTCATCATGCAGACGCTGGATGTCTTCCTCGTATCGCTGGATGGTTTGCTCCATCTGCTTCTCGTGCTGATGGATGCTCTGTCGCTTCTGTTCCCAATAGCGTTTGTCGCGTACGATGTCTTGCAGATATTTGTCGGAGTTGATGTAGTCCTTGCCCACAATCTCGCTGGCATCTTTAATTACTTCATCAGGGATGCCGGTCTTGCGGGCTATCTCAATAGCGAACGAACTGCCTGGGTTCCCGATGGAGAGCTGGAAAAGAGGCTGCATTAGCTGACGGTCGTAGAGCATCGCTCCATTTACAATACCTTCAGTCTCTTGGGCGTAATGCTTCAAGTTCTGATAGTGAGTGGTGATGACACCAAAGGCACGTTTCTTGTTGAAGACCTTCAGCATTGCCTCTGCCATTGCACCGCCAATTTGTGGTTCTGTGCCACCGCCAAACTCATCAATGAGGATGAGGCTTGCTCCGTCACAATGCTTCATCATGTTCTTCATGTTGAGCAAATGGGAAGAGTAGGTTGAAAGGTCGTTCTCCAAGCTCTGCTCATCACCAATGTCGATGAAGATGCTGCGGAAAATGCCGAATATGCTGCTTTTTGCCACAGGTACAGGCATGCCGCATTGGAACATATATTGCAAGAGCCCAGTGGTCTTCAGACAGACAGACTTACCGCCTGCATTCGGACCGGAGATGAGCAGAATGCGTTGCTTCTGTGTGAGTGTGATGTCGAGCGGAACCACTTTTCGAGGCGCTTCGTCAGGATGTTGTGTGTTGTAGGAGCCAAACTTCAGTTCCAATAATGGATGAACAGCAATGGACCAGTCAAGCACCTGCTTGTTCTCCATGCGTGGCTCTGTGCTGCTGGTGATGATGGCAAACTTTGCCTTAGCGCGGATAAAGTCGATTTGTGCCAGGAATGCATAGCTGAACAGCATGTCCTCCACCTCGGGGCGAACTGTCTGCGTGAACTCCATCAGAATGCGGTTAATCTCCTTTCGCTCTTCACTCTCCAACTCACGAATCTTATTGTTTGCCTCAACCACCTCGGCAGGTTCTATGAACACGGTACGTCCAGTGTCCGACTCGTCATGCACTATGCCCCGAATCTTTCGCTTCATGGCAGGTGCCACCGGTATCACCAAGCGGCCATCGCGCAGCGTGGGGGACACGTCTTTATCAATGAGTCCTTCGCCTTTGGCAGATTTGAGGATGTTTTGCAAAGCACGAGACACGCTGCCAGCAGTGGAAGCCAGCTCACGACGAATCATCAGCAGCGTGGGTGATGCTGTATCCTTCACATGGCCATATTTGTCGAGTATTTGGTCAATGCGTTTCACTACCATGGGGTATGTCTTCACATCTGCAGTCAAGGCATATAGGTAGGGAAACAAGGGAATGGTGTTCTCGTCGTCAGAACAACGGTGAAGGAACATCACGATGTTGTGGATGGTTGATAGCGAACGTTGCAGGTTGAACAACTCTTCCACTTCCAGACACGCGTTCTGGATGCGGATGCGCTTCAGCGATGGGCGCACATCAAAAAAGTTTTGGTCAGGAAAGTCTTCCTCCTGCATGATGCGCACAAACTCCATCGTCTGCTTTACCTGCCGACGAATGTCATCAAAATGTACAGAGAATGCCATCTCGTGCACCAATCCTTCGCCTAACGTGCAAAGGCATAGTGCCGTGAGTCGTTCTCTAATCTGGTCGAACCCAATTTTCTGTTCGTATGTGTTTGGATAAATCAAAGTCTTGTCAATGTCGTAGTTGCGTGCAAAGGTACGACTTTTTTAATTGAAAAATAGAAATTGACAATTGATAATTCGTGCCATTAGGTTTGTTTTCCAGTGGCATACGCTATGCAGACCTGATAAAATGATTAGTTGACAATGGCCTCCAGCATTCCTTCGCATGCGTCTTCGAGTATCTCAATCACGTTCTCAAAGCCTTGTGCGCCGCCATAGTAAGGGTCGGGCACATGATCAATGACGTGTGTGCGGCAGTAGTCGGTCATCCGCACAATCTTTCCTTCAGCCTCCAGCGTTGGAGCCAAGCGGTGCAAGCGGTCCCAGTTGCTATCGTCCATGCTGACAATATAGTCGAACTCGTCGAAGTCTGTCTCACGAACAGGACGAGAAATGTGTGTGAGCTTATACCCGTGTCGATACGCATGAGATTTCATTCGAGGATCTGCTCCTTCGCCTTCGTGGTAACTGATTAGTCCTGCTGAATCAATCTCGAACTCAGTTTCCAGCCCTCTCTCTTCGACAAGTCTCCGCATCACGGCCTCAGCCATGGGAGAACGGCAAATGTTGCCCAGGCATACAAATAATATCTTTTTCATTTTTCAATTCTTTGGGGAGTCAATATGCATATACAAGTCTGTACTTCTCATGCAGTTGGCGGAGGGAACCGTCGGCTTTCATTTGACGAATGACGAGGTTTACAAACTGCAGCAGGTCTTCCTGCCCTTTCTTCATGAGCACTCCAATCTCACCATGCGTGAAAGGAGTATTGAGGAGTGGGGCGGCCAGACGTGTATCGTTCTGTACATAATATGGCGCTTCGGTGATTTCCGTAATCATCACATCAGCCTTGCCTTCAGCTATAAGTGACGGGATTTCCTCATTTCTTTGGTTTATGCGGATTGTGGCATTGGAAAGGTTGGCATTCGCAAACTTCTCGTTCAATCCACCAGGATTCACCATGACGACCACATTGGGCTTGTCAATGTCGGCTAACGATTGAAAACGTTCTGCTTCTGATGAACGGCACAGGATGGTTTTGCCGTTTGCTAGATATCCCTCGCTCATTAACATCGTGGCACAACGGGCATCTGTGATGGTGATGCCGCCAATAGCGAGGTCGAACATCTGAGGCTCTGCCTGCACGTCTGCTGTCAGCGTGGGCCACGAGGTCTTGACAAACTCAATATCTACGCCCAACTTGGCGGCAATCTTCTCTGCCAATTCAATGCCGAATCCCCAATATTCGTTTGTTCCAGACTCATAGAACGACAATGGTCTATAGTCGCCAGTCGTGCCAACGAGTATTTTCCCTCGCTGTTTAATTCTCTCGATTGTAGAAGGCTGGGTGCTGTCAGCGTCCTTGTCTGTACATGAAGCGAATGAAACAGTTTCGCAAATACAAAGGGTGAATAATAGTAATAGAGTCTTTATTTTTAACACGTTGTTTCTCATAGTTTTTAATTACGATTATTGGAGTAACGGTAATAAAAAATCCTGTGAGGTGTCTCACAGGATTTTGTTTGTGTTTTGGTCTGGGAAGACAACCTTTGGAGTGAAGGATTTAGCTTCCTCGTAGTCCATGAGTGCATAGGACATAATGATGACTATGTCGCCCACTTGCACCTTGCGGGCTGCAGCACCATTGAGGCAGATGCACCCGCTGCCGCGCTGGCCGCGGATAACGTAGGTGTCGAAGCGCTCTCCGTTATTGTTGTTGACAATATAGACACGCTCGCCGGCGATGAGGCCGACTGCATCCATCAAGTCTTCGTCGATGGTGATGCTGCCCATGTAGTTGAGGTTGGCTTCTGTCACCTTGACACAGTGCAGCTTCGATTTCAGTACTTCAATCTGCATGTCCCTCTTTTATTTATAGTTGATATTGTCAATGAGTCGAATAGGAGTAGCGCCACAGAATACTGTAATGCAGCCTTGAATGTGGTCGGCATCATCCCATGATGTAACACTCTCAAGAGTGAGGGCATTGACGATATCGTAATATTGTACTTCAAGTCCTTCTATTGCGTTGATGTCAGCAATGGTCTGCTGCTTTGTCTCCTCCACTGTATGGTTCTTGCTATAGGCAACGCTTGCTTTGAGCGCCTTGTAGATGTTAGGAGCAATGGCACGTTCGTTGGCAGCAAGGAGCGTGTTGCGGCTAGAGAGAGCCAATCCGTCGGCCTCACGAACGATGGGGCAGGGGTGGATTTCAAGGCGCTTGGCCCATTCGGTACCCTTTGATACATAGTCGGCTACCATCGCTTTGATGACGGCAATTTGCTGAAAGTCTTTTTCTCCAAAATAAGCGCGGTCAGGCTCTACGAACATGAAGAGTTTGCTCACAATCTGACATACGCCATTAAAGTGGCCTGGGCGAAATGCTCCTTCCATTACCGTATCCGTGGGAGGATAGGAGAAGGTGCGTGTATCGGGCTCTGGGTAAACTTCCTCGACAGAAGGGGCGAACACATAATCAGCACCGATGCTCTCAAGGAGTGCACAGTCGGCTTCAAGGGTGCGCGGGTAAGCCACGAGGTCATTTTTGTCGTTAAATTGGGTGGGGTTAACGAATACGCTCACAACGGTGGCATCGTTCTCTCTCACACTTCTGCTCACTAATGATGCGTGTCCTGCATGGAGCGCGCCCATAGTTGGCACGAGGCCAACAGTCTTGTTCTCACGTCTCAGGGCAGAAACCTTGTCCTTGAGTTCCTTGACAGAATTGATAATTACCATTTGATTTTGTCTCAAAAACTTAAAATCGGTTGCAAGCAGATGGTTGAACCATGCTTGCTTGGACTATGCTGAAGTGTGGCTCCGGTTCTGTATGGTGGCAAAGCCGAAAAGGAAACCATTCTTGCTTGAGCAGTGCTGATGCACAGTCCAGATTCTGTAAATCGGCTGCAAAGGTACGACTTAGTACGTTAAAAGCCAAATTATTTATGCTTTTTCGACTGTACGGCTTATGATGAGAGTGGGGATGTGCCAAGAAACTGAACTTGGTTGTACAAAATCGGAGGAAAGAATAATGGATGCGGAGAAAAAAAAGGTGTTTTGTGTTTGTGTTCTCATTTTTTTCGTAACTTTGCAGCCGAATTCGCAAGATCACAAAGATGGGGTCTTGTATTATAAGAGAGTAGTAACTAATATAGACAACTATGGACGATTATCCGGCGAATAGTATGAAGTGCCTGGGATAAGACTCACCTCTTACGCGGAGTTGTATGAGCCTTTGCCCCACCTTTTTATTGTTCACAATCAGACAAAGCAAAGGTTCAATAGACAACTATGCGGACATTTTGGAATTTTAATGGCGGCATCAAGCATATTGATGCATGGGAGCCAAACTGCTGGGTGCAGGTTACATGCCCAGTGGATGATGATAGAGAGTTTTTGGAGCAGGAACTCGGTATGCCAGACTATTTCATGGAAGACGTATCGGATGCTGATGAGAGAGCGCGTTACGACATGGATGAAGGATGGCTGATGATTATTTTGCGTATCCCTCACTTGAAGAGCGTCTCGTCAAGAAGCCCATATACAACTATCCCATTAGGTATTGTACTGAAGGGCGACAAGATTATTACTATCTGTAACCAGGAAACTCGGATGATGCTTGATTTTGTGAATCATCAGATGCGTCGTGCTGAAGGGTTTACCGATGCTGCGGACTTGGTGTTCCGTCTGTTTCTGAGTGCTTCGGTGTGGTATCTGAAGTATCTGAAACAGGTGAATGGCATCATTGAAAAGGCAAAACGGGATCTGGATAAGCATATTGACAACAAAGATTTGGTCAATCTTTCACGTCTGCAAGACTCTCTCACCTATTTTGGAACATCCATCCGTGGCAACGAATCATTGTTGAGCAAGTTGAAGTTCCGATTACCTGTCGATGAGCTCGATGCAGAACTTATTGAGGATGTGAATATTGAGATGAATCAGGCGCGTGAGACGACTGCTATCTACATCAACATCCTTGACTCGACGATGGACACTTATGCTAACATTATTAATAATAATATGAATACAGTGATGCGCCTGCTGACATCGCTGAACATGATTATCCTCTTCCCAACGTTCATTACATCTATGTTTGGCATGAACCTGAAGAATGGTATGGAGACATGGACAATGGGCTTCCCAATCGCTATCATTGCATGTGTGGTTTGTACCGCTGTTTCGTTATGGTGGTTCCGCCGGAAGAAGTGGCTTTAAGGAAATGATAGGCTAAATTGCAATATGGACGTACCAATTTATATTGGCTTACGTCCTTTTTTATGTTTTTTGGCATAAAAAGGCGACAACATGTTACAAGTTTTGCGAATATTTAGTATTTTTGCAAAGAATTTTTGGTAAAAAGAAGATTTGAGGCAAAAAGCTTTTGGGTTTTCTCGATTTACAAAGTAAACAGGATATATCATTTATCTAACAATAAAATTAAGATGAAAAAGTACAATTTCAATGCAGGACCTTCAATCCTCCCCCGCGAAGTGATTGAGCAGACTGCACAGGCTTGTCTTGATTTCAATGGTTCAGGACTCTCTCTTATGGAGATTAGCCACCGTGCAAAGGATTTTCAGCCAGTAGTTGACGAGGCAGTAGCACTCTTCAAGGAACTTCTTAACATTCCTGAGGGTTACTCCGTGCTCTTCCTCGGTGGTGGTGCAAGTCTGGAATTCTGCATGGTTCCTTACAACTTCCTTGAGAAGAAAGCTGCCTACTTGAACACTGGTGTTTGGGCTACAAAAGCAGAGAAAGAGGCTAAGGCATTTGGTGAAGTTGTGGAAGTCGCTTCTTCTGCTGATAAGAACTTCACTTACATTCCTCGTAACTTCGAAATTCCTGCTGATGCGGATTATCTCCACATTACAACCAACAACACCATTTATGGTACAGAGCTTCGTGAAGATCTCGACTCTCCAATTCCTGTGATTGCAGATATGTCTTCTGATATCTTCAGCCGTCCGATTGATGTGAGCAAGTATACGATGATTTATGGTGGTGCGCAGAAGAACCTTGCAATGGCTGGTCTTACTTTTGTGATTGTGAAAGATGATGCACTTGGTAAGGTTTCTCGTCACATCCCAACAATGCTTGACTACCGCACTCACGTGAAGAAGGGGTCTATGTTCAATACTCCTCCTGTTGTGCCTATCTACTCAGCTTTGATGAACCTTCGCTATATGAAGGCACATGGCGGTGTGGAAGCTATGCAGAAGTTGGCTGAGCAGCGTGCTGAGATTCTCTATGCAGAGATAGACCGTAACAAGCTTTTCGTTGGTACAGCAGAGAAGGACAGCCGTTCACTCATGAATATCACCTTCGTTTTGAAGCCAGAGTACCAGGATTTGCAGGACGAGTTCCTTAAGTTCGCTACAAGTCAGGGTATGGTTGGTGTGAAGGGACACCGCGATGTTGGTGGATTCCGTGCATCTTGCTACAACGCAATGTCTGTCGAAGGTGTTCAGGCACTTGTTAAGTGCATGCAAGAATTTGAAGCGAATCATTAAAGTTAGGAATTAGGAGTTAGGAGTTAGGAGTTGCCATTCGGCATGTTTGCGCAATCTTAACTCCTAAGTCTTTTGTTTCCTACACTATTTCCTGGATATGAAAGAGAGTCGTTCCATTGTGGCTTCCAAAAGTAAAGCGTTTGCTTTACGAATCATCAAACTTTATAAGTATTTGAGTTGTGAGAAGAAAGAAATGGTGCTTTCTCGGCAGATTCTTAGGAGTGGAACTAGTATTGGAGCCAATATTACGGAGGCTCTTTCGGGGATTAGTACGAATGATTTTTACGCCAAAATATATGTCTCTTTCAAAGAAAGTTCGGAAACCAAATATTGGTTGGAACTGTTACATGAGAGTGATTACATCAATGATGAACAATTCGCATCCATCTATGCGGATTGTATAGAGTTAAATAAACTACTAAGTTCGATAACGAAATCGACACGAGAAAAGATTATTAATAATAAGTTAAGAAAGGTGCAAGGAATCGGTGACACACAATCTGTAAAGCCCACTCCTAACTCCTAACTCCTAACTCCTAACTTAAAAATTATGGCTAAAGTTTTAATTGCAACTGAGAAGCCTTTCGCTGCTCCTGCAGTTGCTGGAATCAAAGAGATTATTGAAGGTGCTGGCTTTGAGTTGGCTCTTCTGGAAAAATATACAGAGAAAGCACAGCTGCTGAATGCTGTAGCTGACGTTGACGCAATCATCATCCGTTCTGACAAAATTGATGCAGAAGTGCTGGATGCTGCCAAGAATTTGAAGATTGTGGTTCGTGCAGGTGCTGGTTATGATAATGTGGATCTTGAGGCTGCTACAGCTCACAAGGTTGTCGTGATGAACACACCTGGTCAGAACGCAAATGCTGTAGCAGAGCTTGTGCTTGGTCTTCTTGTCTTCACTGTTCGTAACTTCTATAACGGTAAAGCTGGATCTGAACTTTTGGGTAAGAAGCTTGGTATCTTGGCATTTGGTAATGTAGGTCGCAACGTGGCTCGCATCGCAAAGGGCTTTGGTATGGAAGTGGCTGCTTATGATGCTTACTGCCCAGCTGAGGTTATTGAGGCTGCAGGTGTACACGCTGCTGCATCTCAGGAGGAACTTTTCAAAACATGTGATATCGTTTCTCTTCATATTCCTGCTACAGCAGAGACTAAGCAAAGTATCAACAAGGCTCTTGTGGGTAGCATGAAGAAGGGTGCAATCCTTATCAATACCGCTCGTAAAGAAGTTATCAACGAGCCAGAACTGATTGAGCTTCTTGCTGAACGTACAGATCTTAAGTATATCACAGACATCAAACCTGATGCAGATGCTGAGTTTGCAAAGTTTGAAGGTCGTTACTTCTCAACTCCTAAAAAGATGGGAGCACAGACTGCAGAAGCTAACACAAATGCTGGTCTTGCTGCTGCCAACCAAATTGTTGGATACATCAAAGAAGGCATTACAAAGTTCCAAGTGAACAAGTAATATCCTCTTTCGCTATACAATTGCGGAGTAATGCGCAGGGCAAAATAAATGCAGATTTATTTTGCCCTGTGCTTGCTTTTTTCTACCTTTGTCGCGTTAACTATAAATACATGGAATTATGATAGTATATCCTAATGCGAAGATTAATATTGGTCTGAACGTCGTGGAGAAGCGCCCGGACGGCTACCATAATTTAGAGACTGTTTTTTATCCAATTGGCCTTCAAGACATATTGGAGATTCAGGAATTAGACACAGATGTGCCCGATTGTGGTTACCGTCTCAAGTTGACAGGTTCCTTATTGGATGGCTCACCAGAAGATAACCTTGTTGTTCGCGCTTTTAAGTTATTAAAACGTGAATTTGATTTACCGCCAGTGAGTATAGGGCTTTACAAGCACATTCCCACTGGTGCTGGTTTAGGTGGTGGTTCTGCAGACGCTGCATTTACGGTAAAAACGTTAAATGACCGATTTAAATTAGGTCTGACAACACAGCAGATGGAAGATTATTGTGCTCAACTGGGAGCCGATTGCCCTTTCTTCATTCAGAATAAACCAGTGTTTGCAACTGGTATCGGTAATGTGTTCCATCCGATTGAACTAAACTTGAAATATAAGCAATTGGTTCTTGTGAAGCCTGATGTTTTCGTCTCCACTAAAGATGCTTATGCAAAGGTGAATGTACGGCATCCAGAAAAACAATTGCCAGAACTTCTTTCCCAGCCCATTGAGACATGGAAAGATACTGTTGTAAATGACTTCGAAGCAAGTGTCTTTTCCAAATATCCAGAGATTGCAGCTATTAAGGACAAGCTGTATGATATGGGTGCTGTGTATGCTAGCATGTCAGGCAGTGGTTCCAGTGTCTTTGGCATCTTTGAAGATCCCGTAGAGAATGTTGACGAAATATTCACAGGTATGTTCTGCCGTCAACGTGAACTCTTATAAAGCACGGTATTCTTTACTGTACTTGCCCATACAGGGAATAAGTTTTGTGAAAAGAAATCAATCAAAGAAATTCCAACTTAGGCCAAAGCGGATGCTGGATGGATTCATTGGATATCCTGGTGCCCAGAAATAGCGACCATCTGACTGGTTGGCATGATGATACATCACATAGAATCTTGTACGTTTAAGATCAAAATTGGCATAGACCGAAATTAATGGATAATTGCCAATTTTGGTCTTTTTTAGTTTATTCTGATTCATGAACATGCCGATGACAGGAGAATAGTCTGGAGCATAATATTCTGTGAAATACTTCATGTCAGCACCTACTTCGGTTTTTAATACTTGCGCGATTTTAAAGCGCAGAAACAAATTGGTGTAGAGTGACAAAGTAGGCAGGGGAAGTACGTCTTCATGCGTGCTGGTTTGGTAGGTGATGTCATTCTCCCAGTGGAGAATTCCCAGCTTGAGGTTTTGACGAAGATTGGCACTGAACACTTGAATGTTTTCTCCGCACTGCATGGAAGACACATTATTGCTGATAACAGGATTCTCCGTATCAGCATTTAGCACGATGCCAGTATTTTGGAAATAGCTAAAATTCTTGATATTCTCCATCCCGACTGTGATTTTAGTTTGGGTATGAGGAATATCTATAACTCCTTCGATGCGCTGTCTAAATTCTTTATCCGTTGACTTATCCCACCATGCGTGTTTGCCATGATATTTGCCAAAGTAAAAACTTGGAGCTAAGTTTTGGAGTGATGCATTGAGTGCTACTTGTGCAGTGTCGCCCAAGAAAGGAATATTTACCTCAGCATGTCCATTGATGTCAAACTGTCCAATGTCTGTGCCGGCTACTACAAATTCTGAATTCAGATTGTAGTGAACGAAATGGCCTTGTTCACGGATAATTTGTCCTCCTACCAGTACATTATGCTCATGGTAGTACTGTTTAGCGATATTGCCATATATGTTCGTGTAATAGCCGCCACGTTTTGTCGAGTCTGGCAGTGTAAAGCGCTTGTATTCATAGCCTACGTAAGCATTCAATCCAAAGAGCGCCCATTTATTGAACCCTTCACATAGCGATAAGCCTAACAGGTTGCGCACCATTAGTGCCTTCGTATAGTCTTGTGTGGAGTCTCCTGGCAAGTAAGTGTAAGAATGATAGTTTTCCGTTTCCTGATAAGCGCGGTTGTTGCGCATCATCTTCTCCAGTTTGAAGGTGTGGAACACCTTGCTTACGGGGACAAAGACCTGTTGTGTATGAGTTGAGTCAATATCTTCTTCGCGATAGAAGCCTATGTTATAGTGATGATTAAAGAATATAAGGTCATGCTCCTGTCTGTTCCACGTCTGTGAGAGTAGGGTGGGGATATCATTTGACGTGTATGAACGCGCCATCGCTTCAGGATTGGTAATGTAACTCTCGTCTTCAATGCCGCCATTCTCTGTCGTCTTCATGAAGTTGTGCTGATAGTAGAAATGGCAGTTGTACTTGTCATTGATGTAAGAGGCCCATGCAGACGCATTCATATATGAGGTAGACAATGCATCATAATAGCCGCGTCCGTAAATATAGTCGAAGATTCCACCAAAGTTAAATCGTTTGCCCACATTGTTAGTATAAGTCACCTTTACGTGGTCCGAACCGTTGTTTTTCGAACCATTCCAGTTGTAAGTGACATTCATGAAAGGTGACTTTGTATTGTAGAAGCGGAAACGTTCCGTTGGTACCACAAACATGTCAAAAGGGTAGGTGAACATGAAGTCTGGAATGAAAGGACGCTCCATGTATATGCGTGACATACGAGGAGAACCCACATTTCCCAGCGTATTGTAGTGCCCTTCCACGCCTTCGGGCAGGTCTGTGTTCATGAACATGTGGTGAAGTGTGTCCACATGGGTGCTTGTGATGTTTCCATATTGCTCGTCAACAGTCCAAGCCTTGATGTCATTAGGGACAATTTTCTTCGTCTTTTTCGTTGATGCGGAGTCTGGGCGCGAGTCCATCGCCAAGTCAGAGTTTGTCTCTAATTCGGAGATGATGCGTTGTGCGTGACTAGGCAGCGTCAGAAACGCCACAAAAAAGAGGATGGATATGGATAAGTATCTTGATTTCAAAATCTTTTGGTTTCTTGCTTGGGAATGAAACCCTAAAACATGAAGCGTAGGTAGAATTCCACGAGTTTGAGCACCACTGCACCAAAGCCTACACCGAAGAAAAGCATTCGTTGTTCAGGCCATGCAAAATAGATGATGACTGCTACAACAAAGCCAATCATAAATGCCCAATTCAGCACAGAACGTGCCGTATTGACGCCATTGGTAGAAGATTTGCCCTTGTGCCACTTTTTGTGGCTTTCCTTCTTGCTCTCTTCTACGGCTTCTGCAATGATTCTATCTACGTCCTCTTGGTTCATCTCCTCATTAGTTGATGGCTGCAGCAATCTCTTTCTTCAATTCGTTTACCAAGTCAATCGTCTTGATACGGAACTTGCCAGGGATGCGTCTCAGCGTTCCCTTTTTGCTGAGGCATTCCTTGTCGGAAATCCAGTCTTCTGCTGTTTCACGAACGAATTGACCTTCGCCCTGATCAACATTAAATGAGAGAGTGTGGAGCTTAAAGCCTACCTGACCGTCCTGCACGTCAAGATCTAATAGATAGAAAGCCTGTGTATAGTTTTTAGCCAAAGGTTTGATAGAGAAAATAAGTTCCTCTGCTCCTTGGCACTGAATCTTGCCGTTCTCTTTGTTTGCTTCTTTCACTCTTGAGAACTCAAGATTCTTAAAGAAGTTCGGATCTGTATAGAATCCCATGACGCTATTGGGCTCATAGCGCAAGCTGGCCCATTGAGCCACCTTAGCATATATGTCTTCTTTTGATTTTCCAGGAGCGGCAATCACATCTTTGAACACCACGGCTCCATCCACTTCGGGCACAGCTCCCTTTGCCGTATAAGTTTTCATGTCAGCGCTTGCTGCAGTGACTGCTTTACGAGCTAATAGACCTTCACTTTGGGCTTGCATCATTAGGGGAAGCGTTGCCACACAGAGTGCCATTACGAGCTTTTTCATCTGTCTTCTGGTTTAATGGGGTTAATGTGGTTTGAATATTGACACGGTGGGACATTGATGCCCCACCGGTGTCAATCTGTTTGCAAAGTTAGTGCTTTTGCCTCTTATGTTCAAAAAATAAGCTCTAAATAATCTAAAAATGTGTGTATATAGCTTATTTCTTATTGTTGTTCCATTTACCGTCGTTGCCACGGTTCATCCTTCCTGGTTGGAAATGACTGAGAGCTTCCATTTGGAATCGCTGTAGCGACTGGCGAACAGCATACACCTTTTTCCACGATAATACGGTGTGGAACTTCTTATAGTATGTCTGTTCTACTTTTCTGCTTTCCAAATCGAGGGCTATGGTTCTGGTCACCATTTTCTCATAGTCAGCCTCTGTCATGTTTTTGTTCTGCCAGCTCTGCATGAGAAGTTCACGTTGCTGTTTTGACAATTCGTGCTGCTTGCCGAGCATCTCTGCGAGCATGGGTAGAAACTTTGCCTGTTCTGCCTCGGTGAGGTTTGCACCGCGCGACACAAATTCATTGAGTCGTTTCATGTAAAGCTCAGGGCTGAATTGGCGTTGCTGTGGGCGTTGGTAGCCCGCATTGGGAGCCTGTGCATTGATGCTCAAGCAGAGCACCCATGTCATTACCCATATTGTTATCCTTTTGTTCATAGTCATTGTCTTTGTTTGTGTTGAAACAGTTGCTTTGCGTTATTCATCAGCGTCCTCTGCTGCGAGATAGTAGTACACGTCCATGTTGTCCACCATAGCATAAGTCATCAGGTCCTCATTGTAGTCGTCGTTGGTGTATTCAGCTTTCAAGGCCTCTTTAGGGTCTGTTGAGCCAGAGGGTGATGGAATGACATTCAATGCAATGGTTACAATCAGTGCGAGCGAAGCTGCGATAGAGAGGGTAGTCAGCCACATGTTTCTACGCATCGGCACCACGCGTGAAGGAGCTTGCTTCTGAGGCTGCTCTTCTGGGATTTGCTCCATGATACGAGCAGTCAGATCATCGAAGTATTTGTCCGATACCTTGAACGGGTATCGTCCGCCATCGAGGTTGAACTTTCGGATCTCTTTTGTACTCATATTCTTGGTTTTTAGTTGTTTGTTATTGTTATGACTCGCTTAGTACCCGAAGGTTTAATGCAATCAGCGTTTTTCTCGTTAGGGTGCCTCGCGGATGTTATATATGTGTGTTTATTCTTTGCTTTTGATGAACGAGGTAATTTTCTCTACGGCGATGTGGTATGAAGCCTTGAGCGCTCCCACACTGGTGCCTACAAGTTCAGAGATGTCTTCATACTTCTGCTCTTCAAAGTATTTCATGCAGAACACTTGTCTTTGCTTGGGTGGCAGGGTAGAAACGGCTTGCATCAGCAGCGATTCAGTTTCGTCGCCATCGAAATGCTCATCTGCCACAAGATTGGCTGGTTCTACAAAGTCTTCATCGTCAATTGATGTCATGTGCCTTTGCTGTTTCAGAAAGGTGATAGACTCGTTGTAGGCGATGCGGTAGAGCCATGTGAACAAGGCTGATTCACCTTTGAAGTTGTCAATGCCCTTCCATGCTTTGATGAAAGTATTCTGCAGCACGTCATCGGTGTCCTCGTGGTTTTGCAAGAGGTAGTGAATCTGCCAATAGAGCTTGCGCGAATAGACGTTCACCATTTGCTCGAAGGCCTTGCGCTTGGTGGCAGGGTCTTGCAAACGTTGCAATATTTCATGTTCGTCTATATGGGCCATGGTTTTTGCTCTGTTCGTATATTTTTGACGTTGTGTATATTGAATGGTTTAACTTTGTGAATGAAAAAAGTGAAAGTCGCTTCTGCCTGTTTGGGAAGTCAAACTTTCACTTTATATGTGTTGTTTCCTTTGCCCACTCAGTGGGTAGGGAACTGGAATTGGCTATTTGGGCAGGTAAACCTTGCGGGTGAATTTCCCAATCTTCACAATGTAATAGCCCGGCTGCAATTGAGAGAGATTAATTGCTTTGGAGGCACTTTCTATGTGTTGGGTATATTCTTTTCCACCAGTCAGGTTATAGATTTCCAATGTCAAGCCTTCCGCGTTCTTCACTCGGAGCGTATTTCCTACAACAGAGATTGTAATCTGGTTCTGTTCCATCTCCACTTGGCTCTGCTGCATATCCTGTGCCATCATGGCAGTTGGACATGCCATGCATGCCATTGTCAGAAGTACTATCAGGGTTTTATGTAAAGATTTCACCATATACAATTAGATTTTATAGTGCAAAAATAAGGTATTTCTCTTGTACATCCAAATTTTTTTGAAAAAAAAGTGCCTTCTTGCACAATAAAAGTAAAAAAAGACGGTTAGCCAGTGGCCAACCGTCTTTATATATAATAATATGTGTATCTTTTAGCGGTTTAGAAGAACTTATAGCGCTTGTCCTTCACGTTTGCTTTCAGATAGAGCGTGTTGATGATCGTGTTTGATACAGCACGGAAATCGTTCATTGCTGCAGCAGTCTCTTCGCTCTTGGCGTCAAACTTCTCTGCAGTCTTGGTCTTGTTGATAACCTGGAACATGTACACGCCATTGTTGCCTTTCACAGGACCAGCAAATGCTCCCTTAGCAGTCTTTGCAGCCACAGCGCCAACCATTGGCTCTGATGCACCAGTAGAGGCGATGTATGTTGGTGATGCGAATGAAACATGCTTGATAGTGTCCACTACCACATCCTTCAACTTCTGTGCTTCAGCGATGCTCTTCACGTTCTTAGCGCTCTCATAGAGCTTTGCCACTTTCTTTTCCAGCTTGATTTCCTCAGTCAGCATATCCTTCAGCTTGGCTTCAGAACGGTAGCCCTCTTCGTTGATACCAGTCAGAGCGACAATCATCAGGTGGTCATTGCTGCCACATTCGTAGAGCTGTGAAACGTCACCAACCTTTGCCTCGTCGAACACCCACTTCAGAGCTTCACGAGTGGCGCGGATATTGGCGATGCCGTGAGCGCTGCAGGTCACGTCGTTGATAGGACGAACTGTGTAGCCGCTCTTCGCTGCATTGGCCTCAATCTGTTCCAAAGTCTTGTTCTCAGCTACGAATGAAGAGAACTTATTGTATTCCTTGCTGTATGTGTCATCAGAGAACTTCAGCTCTTTCACTACAGCTGCTACGTTGTACTTCGTTACAGGGTTGGCCGTCTTCATCACCTGAAGGATGACAGTGGCGCCGTTCTCCATCTTCAGCTTCTTTACTTCGCCTGTATTCATGCCGTAAAGAGTGTTGATGAAGAGCGCGTTGTCTCCGTCCACCTGTGAAGTCTGGAACTGTGCGGTGTTGAGCCATGTAGAGTCACCAGTCTGGTTGTACTTCTTAGCCAAATCCTTAAAGTTGGCACCACTGTTCAATGCAGTCATGATGCTGTCTGCCTTCTTGGCAATGTCAGCTTCGTCCTTGCCAATCACACCTACCTGACGGAAGAGTACAGAGTCTGCCTCTGTCTTCTTGCCCAATACCTTGTAAGTGTAGTAAGTGTTCGTCATGGCGTCGTATGCAGGGGCTTTCACGCTGCCCACAGCAGCAGAGTCAAGATTTGAAGAAATCATTGCTGGGAAAGCGTCCTTTGTCTTGTACACATCAGAGTAGGCGAGGAGAGAAGTGGTTTGGCGAACCACGTTGCCAGCAGTTGTGTTGTTGGTTGCGCTTGCCAACTTGCTTGCTGCATCAGCCATCTCTGCTTCAGCGGCCTTCTTGTCTGCGTTGCTGGCAGTCACCTGAACATCAATCACCTTGACATCACGAGTCTCGATGTACTGTCTGTACTGCTCTTTGTCCTCGTTGTACTTGTTCTTCAGTTCTTCATCAGTTACTTTCACTGCGTCATCGTTTACAGATGCTGCAGGAAGAGCAGCCAAGAGCAGGTCAGACTCTTCTGTGCGGCCAGCGAATGAAAGCTTTGCCTCTTCAGGGTTAGAAAGGAACACCTGAGAGAGCAGCACCTGATACTTCTGAGTAAGCAACTGGTCACGAATCTGGCGCTGTGCGAACAGATAGTACTTGTAGATTTTCTCGTAAGTTTCAGGAACCTGTGTGCCTGAATCCTTCAGTTTCTTGTATTCAGCAAGGAAGGCGTTCACGCTAGCGTAGTCATAGCGACCAGTCTGCTGGTTCATGAATACAGGCACCTGGAGCATCTGGCTCATGCCGCTCTTCACGATGTCTGAAATCTCATCGTCTGTAACTGCGATGCCGAGTTCGTCACACTGGTTCTTGATCAGCTCAGACTGTACGAAAGTCTGCCAAGCCTCGTCCTTGATGCGGTTCAGCTCCTCCTCGTTGAAAGAGCTCTTCTGCTGAACAATCTCATAGTAGGTCTGCAGGTCATCTACCATTTTCTGGTACTCCTGAATAGAAACGGCCTTGCCGTTTACTTCACCTACCTGCTGGCTTGAGCTTTGGAACAAGCTCTCCAGCCCCCTGAACAAGTCGCCTGCAACAAAGAGGAACAACGCCAGGGCAATGATTGAAACAAGGAGCACGCCCTTGCTTCTGATTTTTTGTAATGCTGCCATTTTTTTATTATTTTGATTTGTTAATATACGATAATGTGCATATGCTTGCCGTGCATGCCCAAGACTGAACCTCTGTCACGGCTAACGCAAAATCATGCAAAAGTACAAAAAAAAACTTACCCACACCGCTTGTCGCTTAAGTTTTTTTCATTTTCTCGCCACAAAATAGCCGAAAGTGGAGAATTGGGAAAAGGAAACGCAACGTTGAATCACCCTCTCACACTGCAATCTGTGTGACCTAAAGAAACGCCCCGCATGGCTAATTATCAACTGTCAACTGTCAATTAAATTAGGCCGCCCATATATGCTCTTTTTTCCCGTCAATAAAGTTGTTTTTTATGTGGGAATAATTGTTTAGTGTGAAAAAAGTTGTATGTTTGCGTCCAATAACAAGGGCAATAGTCGAGGATGTGGTTCTTCCTCCCTTCACTCTTTGTATGGAGTTATACCTCTCATCTCTATTTTGACATATTCTTTTACTTCCAAAACTCTTAATCATCATGTTAGAACACATTGCAGATTTTACCGCCTGGCCCATCCTTACAGGCATTTTCATTGGTTACATTGCCAATCGCATCATGAGTGGCGAGGGCAAAGGCTGTTGCATGAACCTTGTTGTAGGCATTGTGGGCAGCTATGCTGGTGCACTCATTAGCCACTTGCTCAACATCTCTCTCTTCGGCAAGGGATACATCACCAACTTCATCTTTTGTGTGGCCGGTGCTGTCCTGGTCCTCTGGATTTGGGGGATCATTTTTGGAAGAAAGTAACTCACGTTAATAGCAAAACGTTCTGATGAAAAACAAATTGACATCAGGCATTTGACATTAGACCTTAGACATTTGACTTTTGACCTTAGACATTTGACCTAAAACAACACCCCGCATGGCTAATTATCAACTGTCAATTATCAATTAACCATAATAGATTTTTGATAGATTTCTATCCGAAGGATATAAAAGAGGTAGCCGCAGGAGGCGGCTCTTGGTGGGGGATTGCTGCGCAAGAAATCAAACAAATTAATTTAAATCTTGGGGCAAGGCCCCGAAATAGGCTAACATGAGGTCAAGAATTAGAGAATTAGAGAATTTGTCTTAAAATCATCCGTATTCGTTTAGAGTAAATTCTTCAATTCCCCAATTCTTGATAAATTGATTAAAGAGAAAAATTCTCCAATTCTCAAATTCTTGATATAATCTAAGACAGTGTTTTATCCGGCGATACTTTTTAACAAGTTAACAAATTAACATCAAGTGCGGATAATGGTAAGGAACTCATGGGTTAAATAACCTCTCAACTATCACCTGTCAATTATCAATTATCTAAGATTGTCAATTAAATTAGGCCGCCCAAGGCTCTACCATTTCAGGGCTTTGCCCCCAGATTTTTATTTTTTTTGATTGATTTCTTGCGCAGCAATAAAGCCCTCGGCAGGCCGCGCAATGCTCCAAAATCTGTGTAATCCACGGAATCCGTGTGCCCTTCTTATGCCGCAGAAAGCGGCGAATCTGCTTCATCTTCTAAATCATCGCAGAGTGGTATGTTGCTTCCTTTCCGAATTTGAGCTCGGTTTCACGAGCATTCACTTTAATTGCCATAGTCTTTTTTAATTGATAGTTGATAATTGATAATTGATAATTGATTTTTGCTCCCCTGGAGGCCCGTAATTTTTTTCTTGTAGGAGCGCAAATCAGTCGCAAGCTCTATCACGTTTCACCCTTCACCTTTGCCCTTTTTTTGCTTCCCCTTAAGGGAAAATTTTGTTACCCTTAGGGGCTGCAATTTTTTTGTTTCGCGATGCAAAGTTACGGCGTTTTGAAAAGGCTCGCAAAAAAAGGGGCAAAATAAGCACGCAAAAAAGCACGGCATGGTTCGCGAAGCATTTGCCTCACTGGGATGTGGGCTGATGGATGAGGAATTAGGAATGAGGAATTAGGAGTGAGGGTAGGGTGTCATGAGTGTCAAGTGTCACGAGTGTCATTTAGCGCTCGAAAGTGGTGTCAATAGAGCCACTATATAATATAAAATATTTTTTATATTA
>CADAEK010000029.1 GCA_902786925.1 uncultured Bacteroidales bacterium | reverse complement strand
TCGCATTTCGATTGAAATTTTTGCTCCCGTGTGGGCCCGTAATTTTTTTCTAGTAGGAGCGCAAATTTTCGTCTCTCAGATTGACGTTGCAAAGGTACGACAGCGGTATTGCGGTTCTCGAATGTTTTCGCAAAAAAAAATGATGATTTCGAATTTTTTTTTTTTTGTGTGCTGACCGTTACACTTGTTACAGTGTTACAGTGTTACAGTTGTCAAACAGGTTTATCACCCCCCTAAAAATACTTCTATATTTATATATAAATATAGAGTTTATTTTTGACTCTCCACAATTGATTTTTGAACTGTAACACTGTAACACTGTAACGCAATGTTGTCTTTGGTAATATGATGATTTTTTCCTGGTCAAGATATTATTATAGATTCGTATCCCCCCTGATGCCAATGCGTTAAACAAACTTTCATTTCTGCATATTATAAGGGGATTTTACGACAACCTTTTCAGTAAGGGTGTCAACTCAACGTTTCTAGTAAATTGTCAACTAATTCAGGAAATCGACTGTCAACTACATCAGGAAAAAAGCAATAAACTGTCAACCAAATCAGGAAAAGACAGACAGGCTAGTCATTTTAGTCATTAGTCATTTTAGTCAAAATCGAAAACGGATGTTGTCAAAACCGCCACTATAATATAAATATTTATATTTATATATAGTGAGCAAATGACCACGTTTCCGGAATCGAAAATGACTAAAATGACTTTGACTAAAATGACTGCGTGTTATGTCTTTTCTGAGTTGTGTTTTGTGGTGCCAATGATAAGTTGCAACTTCGCAATAGCAAGACCTGAGACGCTATAACACGAATACATTTCACGACACATAACACGATGATTCCAAGCGTATTATTGTTTGTTATGTAGAGTAAATAATAAGAACTATTTTGTCTGCCAAACTACCCCTGCCGCATACGAAATCTCGTCGAACGAGCAGGGTGTTTTATTGTCCTTTGCTGACCGTTTTACCCCTCAATTTTGACAGTTGCACCACCGATGAAGACCCCGTTCATGAGGTCTTGAGAGGGTATTTTGACGAGTCTCAAGGTCTTTTTTCGCAGAATTCCGACGGTATTTCATGCTTTTCATGCATAGAAAACGAGTTCATTTCTCGCGTTCCAGCCGTGAAAAACGCCCCATTTTGTAAAAAATCATTGAAAATCTTGAAAAAAGTGAGCCTCAAACCCATCATCACGGTTAATACCGAATGGGAGGAAAAAATCTTCGTAACGTTCTAGTTATGAAGGGTAAAGAAGCGAAAAATAGGTTATGACGAACTCAATGATTATGCCTTGTAAAAAATCAAAAAATAGGCTGTTTTTATATACTGACAACCCGATTTTCAGTGAAAAATGGGCGAAAAGAGAGTGTTTTAGGTGGCATTTCATCATCATTTCAATTGTATTATAGTGCTATTAGCGCACTTCTCCAGGACGATGTAGATATGATGCATAAGTATTTTCAATTGTATTATAGTGCTATTGGCATCTTTTCACAGGTAAGAGTGTGGGGCGTGAAAAGGGAAAAATAGGGCTGCAGGAGTTGGGACGGTTGAAACATGGGGTTTGCGAAATTGTGGTTTTGCGTTGGATTTTGTGTTTTTCTGTGAGAGGGGGCATTTTTTCTTGTGTTTGTTTTCCCTTTCTCGATAAAAGCAGTATCTTTGTATTGTTTTTGGGGCATGCTGTGAGCATGGCTCCTTTTTCATGAAAAAAACGCATAACAATATTTTATTATTCTATCATTCAACAAAACAAATTATTATGAAGATTTCAAGAATTGACCACCTAGGAATAGGTGTGGAGAGCATTGACGCTGTGCTCCCTTATTTCGAGAATGTGCTTGGCCTGAAGTGCTATGCTGTTGAGGAAGTGGCTGACCAGAAAGTGAAGACTGCTTTCTTGAAGGTTGGTGAAGTGAAGATTGAGCTGCTGGAGCCAACGTCTCCTGAGTCTGCTGTAGCCAAGTGGCTTGAGAAGGGCGGCAAGGGTGTTCACCACGTAGCTTTCGCTGTTGAGGACGGTGTGGCTGAGGCTCTCGTTGAGGCTGAAGGCAAGGGCGTTCGTCTTATCGACAAGGCTCCTCGTCCAGGTGCAGAGCAGATGATGATTGGTTTCCTCCATCCAAAGACTACTGCAGGCATTTTGACGGAGTTCTGCGAACCACAGAATAAATAAGTATTAGTGATTCACAATTCATGATTCACGTCGGGGCCAATGGGTATGAAAGCCGTATGGCGGTTGTGAATGATGAGTTATCAATTATGAATTGAAAAAATGAGTAAACAAACTGAAAGAATACAGGAGTTGATTGAACTCCGACAGAAGGCACGTCTTGGCGGTGGCGAGAAGGCTATTGACAAGCAGCACGCAAAGGGCAAGTTCACAGCTCGTGAGCGTATTGCCATGCTCCTCGATGAGGGCAGTTTTGAAGAGTACGACATGTTCAAGCTTCACCGTTGCACGAACTTCGGCATGGAGAAGAAGCAGTATCTGGGTGACGGTGTTGTGACCGGCTCTGGTACGATTGGCGGCCGTCTTGTGTTTATCTTCGCTCAGGACTTCACTGTGAATGCAGGTTCGCTCTCTGAGACGATGAGCCAGAAGATTTGCAAGATTATGGATATGGCTATGAAGGTGGGTGCTCCTGTGATTGGTCTGAACGACTCGGGTGGTGCTCGCATTCAGGAGGGTATCAATGCCTTGGCTGGTTATGCTGAGATTTTCCAGCGCAACATCATGGCTTCAGGTGTGATTCCTCAGATTTCTGGTATCTTCGGCCCTTGTGCCGGCGGTGCGGTGTACTCTCCTGCATTGACAGACTTCACGCTGATGATGGAGAACACGTCGTTCATGTTCCTTACAGGTCCTGCTGTGGTGAAGACTGTGACAGGCGAGGATGTTGACCAGGAGAGCCTTGGTGGCGCTTCGGTTCACTCTACGAAGTCTGGTGTGACTCACTTCACAGCTGCTACCGAGGAAGAGGCTATGGCTATGATTCAGCAGCTGATTTCTTACATTCCACAGAACAATCAGGAGGAGACTCCACGTGTGGAATGCACCGATCCAATTGACCGTCTGGAGGATTCGCTCAACGAAATCATCCCTGACAATCCTAACCAGGCATATGACATGTATAAGGTGATTGCCGCTACGGTCGATAATGGCGAGTTCTTTGAGGTGCAGCCACGTTATGCTCAGAACATCATCGTAGGTTTCGCTCGCTTCAACGGTCGCTCTGTGGGTATCGTTGCCAACCAGCCTTCTAAGTTTGCAGGTGTGCTTGACTGCAACGCTTCTCGTAAGGGTGCGCGTTTCGTGCGTTTCTGCGACGCCTTCAACATTCCAATCGTCAGCTTCGTAGATGTGCCTGGCTTCCTTCCTGGCACAGGTCAGGAGTACAATGCAGTCATTCTGCATGGCGCTAAGCTGCTCTACGCTTACGGCGAGGCTACGGTGCCAAAGGTGACTGTAACGCTCCGCAAGTCTTACGGTGGTTCACACATCGTGATGTCTTGCAAGCAGCTTCGTGGCGACATCAACTATGCATGGCCATCAGCCGAAATCGCTGTGATGGGTGCCAGCGGCGCTGCTGCTGTGCTCTACGCTCGCGAGGCTAAGCAGATTAAGGAAGAGGGTGGTGATGCTAAGGCATTCATCGCTGAGAAGGAGGAGGAATACTCTAAGCTCTTCGCTAATCCTTATCAGGCTGCCAAGTATGGCTACATCGACGATGTGATTGAGCCACGCAACACACGCTTCCGTGTGATTCGCGCCCTCGAACAACTTGCAAATAAGTCACTTACAAATCCTGCTAAAAAGCACGGTAATATTCCATTGTAACACACATGAAAAAGATATTATCAATCCTCTCATCCCTTGCAGTCGCTGTGACGATGAACGCACAGGGCGCGCATGACTTCAAGATTAATGAAGTGCATGTGCACTCCTCTGAATGCTGCGATTCCTCTTCATGCAGTCAGGCCGGCTATGTGGATGAATATGGTCAGCCAGCCTCTTGGATTGAGATAGAGAACACTTCTTATTCTACACATGATATAAGAAACTGTTATCTCTCCATCAATCCAGCTGTGCTTGACGAGAACATGCCGGCGCCTGAGCGCGAAAAGCTCATGTCGGCCATTCCTGCAGGTGACCCACGCACCTCGATTGGTGCGAAGCAGCGCATCACGTTCTTTGCTGATGGCAACACGAACCGCGGTACGCTTCACCTCAACTTCCAGCTTCCTGTAGGTAAGCCTTTCACCATCTATCTCTTTGATGGCAATGCTGTCGATTTGCTCGACTCTGTGCGTGTGGAGGTACTCCCCGCTGGTTCAAGCTACTCACGCCTCGGCGGAGGTGAGTGGCAAGTGTGTGAGGCAGACAAGGTAACACCTAATGCTCCAAACGTTGCTTACTACAACGACAAGATTAAGGAGTTTAAGGAAAAGGACCCTCATGGCATCGCTATGACGCTTATGTGCATGGGTGTGGTGTTCTCTTGCCTCATCCTTCTCTTTGTCTTCTTCCACATCTTCGGTTGGGCGATGAATCGCGCTGCCAAGCTGGCCCGTGTGCGTGCCATTCGCGCTATCCACGAGCAGGCTGAACGCGTGGTTGAGATGGCCAAGCAGGGTACTACGGAAACCAAAGGTATTGATATGGAGACTTATGCAGCCGTTATCGGTCTGGCACTCCATGAGTACTTCGGTGGCACTCACGACCTTGAGTCGGGTATCTTGACTATCAATCAGAAACAAACCACGTGGGCAGACAAGAGTCATGAACTTCGTGTCCTTCCACAGCATCATCAAGCAAATTAAACCTAAAGAACAATGAAAGAATATAATTATAAAATCAAGGGCGCTCCTTACAATGTGAAAATCAACGACATTGAAGAGAACATCGCCAAGGTTGAGGTGAATGGCATTGAGTTTGAAGTAGAACTCGAAAAGCCAGTAGCTCAGCCCAAGCCAGTGGTGCGTGCTGTTGCCGCTCCTGTTAAGACAATCGAGGCTCCAAAGGCTGCTCAGGAGGCAGTCGCAGCAGGTGTTTCTGCTGTGCGCGCTCCACTGCCAGGTACCATCAACGAGATCAAGGTCATTGTGGGTCAGGCCGTCAAGAAGGGCGAAACACTCGTCATCCTTGAAGCTATGAAGATGGAGAACAACATCGACTCCGACCGTGACGGTAAGGTTCAGGAAGTAAAGGTACAGAAGGGCGACACCGTGATGGAAGGTGCCATCCTCGTCACTATCGCATAACAAAGTAGTAATTGTAAATTGTAAAAAACTATGATGTTACTCGAAAGTGTATCCACTATGGATTTCATAGGGACAAAGCTCGCTGACTTCCTTACTTACACGGGTTTTGCCAACGTGGAGTGGGCCAACATCATCATGATTGCTGTGGGCGCCTTCTTCATCTGGCTGGCCATTAAGAAGGACTTCGAGCCATTGCTCCTCATCCCAATTGGTCTTGGCATCATTTTGGGAAATATTCCGTTCAAGGCGGCCGGTCTTGAAATTGGTCTCTACGAGGACAACTCTGTGCTCAACATCTTCTATCAAGGTGTGCGTCTCGGTTGGTATCCTCCTCTTGTGTTCCTTGGCATTGGTGCTATGACTGACTTTGGCGCTCTCATTGCCAATCCAAAGCTGATGCTTATCGGAGCTGCTGCACAGTTCGGCATCTTCGGCGCTTACATGATTGCACTCGCTATGGGCTTTGAGCCTAACCAGGCGGCTGGTATCGCCATCATTGGCGGTGCGGATGGTCCTACAGCCATCTTCCTGTCCAGCAAGCTGAGTCCTAACCTCATGGGTGCCATCGCGGTGTGCGCTTATTCTTATATGGCCCTTGTGCCTGTTATCCAGCCTGGTGTCATGAAGTTGCTCACCACAAAGGCACAGCGTCAGATTAAGATGAAGCCTGCACGTGCTGTGAGCCAGACAGAGAAGATGCTCTTCCCTGTTGTAGGTTTGCTCATCACCACTTTCATCGTGCCTTCTGGCCTTCCTCTGCTTGGCATGCTCTTCTTCGGCAACTTGCTGAAAGAGTCCACTAAGACGACTCGTCTGGCCAAGACTGCAGGCAGCGCCCTTAACGACATCGTGGTGATGCTCCTGGGTCTTACCGTAGGATGCTCTACTCAGGCATCTGAGTTCCTCACTTTGGCTACCGTCAAGATATTCGCACTTGGCGCTTTCGCCTTCATCATTGCTACTGCTAGTGGTGTTATCTTTGTTCACATCATGAACATCTTCCTTCCTAAGGGACAGAAGATTAACCCGCTTATCGGTAACGCAGGTGTCTCTGCTGTTCCTATGGCTGCACGCATCTCGCAGAACGAAGGTCTGAAAGCTGACCCCCACAACTTCTTGCTCATGCACGCTATGGGTCCGAACGTTGCAGGTGTCATTGGCTCTGCTGTTGCAGCAGGTGTCTTGCTCGGTTTCCTCTCGTAATTATTTACCGCATAGATAAGAATCGGGGATGTTTCACAGCGAAGCATCCCCGATTTTTTGTATGTGCTTGTATGGTATAGAAATAGCTGTTAAACAGACAGGGGCACTTCAGTAAGGAGTGCCCCTGTGTAGGTATATGGTCAATGGCTTAGAAAATGAGTTGTGCGTAGTTATAAAGACCGTACTTCCATACTGTGAAGTCATGTTGTCCTTCAGGGTATTCAATCAGTGTGCAGGGAACCTTGTTCTTGTCACAGAAGGCTTTCAGGCGTGAGCTATTGAACATCAGAAAGTCTTTGCTGCCACATACCATCCAAAGGAGCTTGTTGGCTTTCTTGGTAGCTGCCACATCAGGGATAAGCTGTTCTGGCTGCTTGGTGTTGGGAGCGGAAGAGAAACCGCCTACGTATGCAAACTTGTCAAGGTTGCCTAAACCGAAGTTGAGTGACTGGCCGCCACCCATCGAGAGGCCTGCAATGGCACGGTGCTCTTGGTCAGTATAAGTGCTATACTTGCTTTGAATAAATGGAATAAGGTCGTCGATGAGGTCACGCTCGAAGATTTCAAAGCCTTTGGTCATCTCCGGCCCGTAGATATTGCCTTCGGGTTTGTCATTGGGAAGTGCACGTCCATTAGGCATAACAATAATCATGGGTTTTGCTTTGCCTTTGGCGTAGAGGTTGTCCATGATGATGTTAGGTACTCCCTGCATCCACTCTTTGTGGTCTCCGCCGATGCCATGAAGCAGGTAGAGGACGGGGTACTTTTTGGACTTGTCGTACTTGGGCGGAAGATAGACCGTCACCTTGCGGGTTGTGCCTACAGTCTTTGAGGCATATTCGGTTTCTTCAATCGTGCCGCGCTCGATACCAGCGGTTTCCTGGTCGAATCCTGCAGGGGCTGCAACATAGTCGTTGAACGTCACATCGATTTTAGGCATTTGGCCGAATCGTCCTCCGCCAGGCTGTGCATTGGCAGAAGCAATAGCGAGCGTAAAGAGCGCTCCAAGAAATAACTTTCTCATTGTTGATTTTAGATTAGTTGGTAAATGATGAATATAGATGTATCTCTTGGACGCACAAAAGCTATGGGTGGTTTAATGGGATGTGCTTTTCTTTGTACGTATTTTCCACTTCCGCCTGATGGTCTCAAAGCTGTGGCGCCACGAGAGGCCAATGCCCTGGGTGTTGAGGGTGGCTTTAGTGAAGTAACGGTCATTGGTCTGATTATAGGCCTTTACGTAGAGGTTGCCTTTCTTGTCCATACGCCATTTTACTTCAAAGTCGCCAATGAAGCTCGTGTTGTTGGTCATAGCGTTGTCGCGATAGCCAAAGGCTCCATTGATGAGCAGGCGCTCGTCAAAGAGGCGACCTTCAAGCAGACCTTCCACATCAAGATCGTTCCAACCTTTCTCGCCTGTCGTCAGCGATGAACCAAAGTTCCAGTTGCTATCGTGGCCAATCACGTTGCTAAGCATCTGGTTGATTTGTCCACTTAGGGTAGAGGATAGGAGAGAATTTGCGGCTTGTCCTGAATTGCCTCCGCCGTTGTTGGCTCGTGCAAACTCGTTGGGGTAGAAGCGTCCTAAGCCCAGCAGATAAATGGCTTGTGTGTTCATCTCCTCTTCAGAGTTGATCATTGAACGTACCAATTGGCGTGTCTCATCGTTGACATTAGGAAGGTCTATGCCGAACTTGAAGTCCATGTTGCCTAACTTGCCTGTAATGTCAAGCAGACAGATTACTTTCACCTTGTTGTTTTGAGAGAATGCTCTTGTGGCGGTCAAGTCACTAAGCGGCACCGAATTGATGGTGTGGTGGCAAATCAAGTGGATGTTGGCATCAAATGGGTTTCCATTGAACTCTACCATCGAGTTGGGTTGTAGAGCAAGATCTCGGAAAATGATGTCTTGTAGATACAGGCGGTACGAACCTGACTGAATGTTGTAGTTGCCGAACAGTTGGAATGATCCCTTATTGTACCATTTTGCAGTCAAGGCCGCATTGCCGAAGGTGCGCATGTATCCTCCGTCTTCGATGTTATCCATACGAAGCCGTACTTCACAGTCGGGTGTGAGGTTAATGTCAAAGTTGAGGAAGATGTCGCTGTCATAGTTCTTCTTGGCCTCTTTCAGAATGGTGAGCGAGTCTTTTTCCACAGAATCATCGCTTTCGTCCATCATTATATTATTATAGATGCCGGGATTCTGGGTCAGCAACGAATCGCGGTCACGGAATTCTATGAAGGAGTTTCCCGTGATGGCATCGGGAGTGGCTGCATCATAGGCAAAGGAAGAGCCACGTGTTGGTGTGATGTGGGCATTTACATAGAGCGGGTGTCCATCGCTTCCGTCAATGTTCAAGTCTCCATCGACAAAGACAGTTGCTTTGAACTTGTCGCTGTTGAAATCCTTCTCGTCGTATGCTAAAAGCTCATGGAGGTCTGCCTTAAAATGGTAGGAGAAGTTCTTCATGTTGCGGTGGGTCAGTTGGCCGCTGATGGTGGAGCGGTGTCCGAAGCGGTCGTAGAGGCTGATGTTCTGGAAGTCGAACAAGTAAGGACGAAGTCTCAATGTATCTCCCTCGATATGATATGGCACGTTGGTGGCACGTAGGCGTAGATTGATGTTAGGCACCGCATCGCCCACAATGTTCACATTATTGAGGGGGCCAATAATGCTGATAGGTCCAGTCACATAACCATTTATTTCTTTGAACACACCTCGAAGGAAACCGTGCAGGAAAGCTGCATTGGTATTGTGGGTATTGACATTCAGGCAAATGTCGTTTTTCGCAGGTGAAATCCATCCGTCCAGTGTTGTTATGCCTGTAACGTTCCGTTCTCTGTCCGTCAGTGCATCTGGCACTTTGTAAAGGTCTATAATGCGTCCTGTCACAGAAATACCATCTACGTCCTTGTCCCAATGGGCTGAGATGTTTGCATCGCCTAAGGGCCCTTCTTGAATGGATAAGTCTGCAACTGATAGGTCTGCTCGTATGTTCGGCATGCCTCCCGCCATTACGTTGCTCATCACAGCTTGGCCTGATGCCCTTCCTGCGAAACGCACTACATTCCAGTTGATGATAGAAAGCAGATACTTAATCTCCAGGTTGTTAAGTGTGGCGACGAGCGAATCGGAAGGTGATGCAGATGCTTTTCCTTCAATCGCAAGAAAACTGTTTGTGTTATTGTTGGCAAACCGCAGGTTGTGGCATTCGATGTCCTTTTGGTAGAAAGCCAAGTGTGCAGGCGACATAGTCCATGTGGTGTCGTTGATGGTGGCATACGATTGGCGCAACTGAATATTGGTTTTCAAGTTCCCGAGCGAATCGCTGAGTTGAACTATCGGAAGGAGCTGCAGGGCAATATTGTTCTGTCCGGCAGCATTGAGGTACAGATCGCTCACAATGCGGTTGTTGTGTACGTCTGCTGTGATGTCAATGGTGGTTGTTGTCGGTTTGTTATCATCATCTCCTTCTTGAAAATAGGAAGTGATGGCATGCATGTTCATGTTGTCTGCCGTAGAGCGAACAACCATTGCCATGTTGTCGTATTTCTGTTGATTGTAGGTGATGCTTGGGGCATTGAGCATCATCTGCATCTCGTTTGTGTCGGAATTCATGTCGCCAGACAATTGAATGGGCACATTGATGTTGAAGTCTTGGTCCGTGAAGTGATGCAGAATAGGTGCATCTGTCAGGGTAAGGTTGTAGGTGAAGTGGCTCTTCTCTGTCTTTGTGTGTTTGAATAGTAGGGGGAGATGGTGGGCCAATTGATTGCTACAATTATTCACAATATCGGCCAAGGTTGTTTCGCCTTGAATATATCCAGAAATGATGTCACTTGTTATGGTATAAAGGCTTTCTTTGCCTTGCATGGGCTCAGCCTGAATCTGTAGCCCGTCCAAGCGGAAAGTTTCGTTTGGCGTTGAAAGTGAAATGTCTTGTGCGTCGATATTGCCGTAAAGGTGTTTAAAGTCCCTCCCTTGCAGCTTTACCGTCATGTTCAGGGCCAGGTTCTCATCTCGATAATCGGGAGTAAGGTGCAAATCATGTGGTTGGAACTGTTCCAGCAGCAATGCGAGTTGTATGTCTTTTGATGGGGCGTTGGCATAGGCGAAGTCTGCATTGGCCTTGATGTGCATGTCGTTGATAGAGAGAGTTCCTTTCACGCTGTTGCTTGTGCTGTGGGCATCAAGAGCAATGTCTTTGTAATTGTATCCATTGTATTGGAGTTGGCGAATGTTGCCTTGTAGGCTTCCTGCAGGGAATGGTTTGGTTTGTGATAGATTGATTGCCACATCAAGGTCGAACGATGCCTTGCCCCATTGGGGCTTTTGTAACAATTGATCTATACTGAGACTGTCAGCATGGAGTTCGGCCGTCAGAAACTGCTCGTTGTCGAGTTCCATGTCGTATTCTGCTGAGCCCAGTCCTGTTTTCAGCTTTCCTTTAGAAGTCGTGATTCCATTAGCTGCATAGTTGATGGCACCGGCGAAATTCACGTCTTTCATCTGGCCAATCAATTCTTCTTGCCCGTGCTTAGGAACAAGTGCGGTAAGTATATTAAGAATCGCATCGCTGGTGCCATGTAATTGATTGATAGTGCCATGAAAGGCGCGTTGCTGTTGGTGGAGAGGGTTGTCTGTGTTGGCTTGGGCATCAAGGAGTAGGCCATCACTTTCGATACGGCATTCTTTGATGGCCACACATTTATTGTCTCCTTCGGCACTGATTCTGAATTGGAATGGCTGATTCAATGGAGCCAGTTTGGAACTGATAGATTTTAGGTCACAGGGTGTGAGGCTACCTTTGATGATGGTGGGGAATACCCGGAAGATGCTGTCTGTTTTTAGCGCTCCATATTCGATGGACACCAAATCGGTCTCAATGTGAGAATGGGGGAGTGACAGACTGAACTGCGAGAGGGAGCCCGTCTGTGAGTTTGCTGCGAGTTTAAACTGCGTGTCTTTCAGCGCAAGACCTGAATTAAGTTCTTTTGCTTTTAGGCGCTTGACAGAAATGTTGATAGAATCGTCTGTTAAGCACCGTAGCACCACATTCATTCCGCAATCGTGCAGATTCAGATGGTTCATGTCAAGAGTGCCGGGATGCATGGCTCTTGACCGTATGTCATAGGTCACATTGGCATGTCGCATGATGAATGAGCCAATGTGGAGATCCAGTTTGGCAGGTTCTTCATGTTCTTCTTGTGCAAAAGCGTCAATGATGAACTGGTAGTTCGGAGCACTCTCTGGTGTTTCTCTATAAAGAGTCGCTTTGATGCCAAAAAGCTGTGCTGTTCCGATATCAATTTGTCCGGACAACAATGAAATCAGGTCAATGCTTGCAGACATGCGGGCGATGGTGCCCAGGGTCTTTCCATTGGGCTCATATACCGTTATGTCATTTACGATGATGCGGTTGAGAAAGCCTAGGTTCACGCTGCCAATATCCACCTTCGATTTCAGCTGAGCAGTAAGCAGACTAGCCGTCCAGCTTGCCAACGCAGTCTGCATGAAGGGTAGGCTGAAAAGCAGAACGATGGCTGCATATACTGCAACCATCGTACCTACTATATTGACTAATATTTTCTCAAGTCGCTTCAACCTTTCAGCTTTTTCTTAAAGTCAACCATCTTGATGGCGGTTACCGCGCATTCATCACCCTTATTGCCCATCTTTCCACCTGCACGGTCTTCGGCCTGCTGCATGTCGAGGGTTGTAATGAGTCCATAAATGACGGGTACATCCTGGGTCGCATTGAGGCGAGCTAAGCCGTAGGTGACACCTTGACAGATATAGCGATCGTGTGGTGTGTCACCACGGATGACACATCCGATAGCAATGACAGCATCCACATTCGTTTTCACCATTTGAGCGGCACCATACACGAGCTCAAATGAGCCAGGAACTGTTAGTACTGTGATGTCTTCAGGGAATACCCCGTTTTTCATCAAGGTCTGTTTTGCACCTTCTAACAGCGATGCTGTGATGTTCTCGTTCCATTCGGCCACAACAATGCCTACCTTCATGCCGGTAGCATCAGGCATTGACTGAATGTCGTAGTCGGAAAGGTTATGATTCTTTGTTGCCACTTATTTAGTTGCTCTTTCGATGTACTTGTCCATCTCTTGAGAGAGAGGGCTGCGGAAATACTGCTTCTTGATTTTGTTGTAAAGCTCTATTGCCTTATCCTGCTGACCGATTGCTTCATAAACTTCACCAGCCTGCAGCAAGAATACTGGGCTTACTGCGTCATTGTCTGCTTCGTCGGCAGCTTTGAGCAGCATCTTGGCGCCTTTCTCGTTGTCGCCTTTCTTTACATACAGATTGCCAAGAGCAGCAATTGCAGCAGGAGAAACCATATCGTCGTCCTGTGTAGAGAAATCTTCCAAGAGCTTGATAGCTTCATCAGCCTTGTCAGTCTTTGCATAAGCGAGGCCTGCATAAAGCTTGGCAAGATTTGCAGTCTTGGTGCCACTGTACTCATCCATGATTTTCAAGAAGCCTTTCATGTTGCCTTCACCTTTCAGAGCCTGCTCGTATTGCTGCTGAGCAAATGCCATTTGAGCTCCTGCAATGGCTTTCTGTGCTTCCAATTCTTTGTCGGCCATGTGGTTCTTCCAGATGTATGTACCTGCTACAATGACGATAATTGCGCCTAATACAGCTGCAATCTTTTTCCAGTTCTTCTCGATGAAAGCTTCGCCCTTGTTCAATTGAACGTCAAGTGCGATGGGTTCATCAGTTTTCACTTGTTTGTTGTTTTTTGCCATAATATGTATTTGTTTATTTATTTGTTTTTGCCACAAAATCATGCAAAAGTACAACATTTTCTCCGAACACGGAAAACTTTCAACGAAAAAACTTTCTTATTGCCTGTCTTTTCCCGCCTTCTCTGACTGTATCTCTCTGTGTGTACCGCTTTGCCCTCGATTGTTCTTGCTTTTTCTGAACTAGTTGCGCACCCTGCGCATCTCTTTTTACGCACCCTGCGTTATAATAAACAGGCACCCTGCGCCTATTATGATGCGCAGGGTGCCCGTTATTGATGGTCAAAAGCTTGCGGGTTCCGATCGTTGCTGTGGGGCAGTTCGACCTCCTTTAGCGTTTTGTTTTATTGTTGCTTAAGTGTTTTCTTGGCTTCGTTGAGACGTTTGAGTGCCTTCTCGATAAGATCGTGTGTGCCAGAACCGTCGTTTACATACTGTACCACCATATCTGCATAATTGATTGCTTCGCGTAGTTCAGTGGTCTTGTTGGGGATGTTTTTAATCTCGGTAAGCAATGGCAGCAGTTCGCTGAGGTCTTCTGGCTCAGCCAAATTACCTGGGCGCATGGTGTTGATGGCTACGTTAAGAGCTGATGCGGCAGTGTTCACCTCTTCCTGTGTCAGTTCCTTAATGGATTTTGAATTGATTGTTTTTGCTGCTTCCATCTGTGTGAGTAAGCGTGCAAATCCATTAGGAGCCCATGGTGAGAAGGTTGGAACCTTGACGGCAAGTGCATTCCAGGCGTTTTGGCTCTCTACGCGTTCTTTTGCCACCTGTAGTAATTGCTCTAAATTGGTTTTGTCGATACCTTTCTTTGCTTTTTTCTTGGTGCCCGTTTCCACGTTTAGGCGTAGATAGTGGGTGGAGTTGCCCGTTTGATAGTAGTCTGGTTGGAACTGCTTGCCTGCCAACGAAAGTGTGTACAGATTGTCTCCATACTTAGTGTCCTTTGTGGCGCCATTCAACTGAATATCGCTTAGGTTGGATTGAAGCGTGAAGTCTGCTTCTTTCCATTCCTTTACGTCTGGTGTGGCCATCACTAATGGACCGTACATTAATGCGCCTACCCATTGCGGAAGGAAAGGAGTGCGTGTCTCATTCTTTCCTGTCGCAGCCAAGTCCATCTTGTCAGGTCCCCAGTTGATGTGCTTTGTGAAAGGCATAATCACTTCTACCTTGTCGCTTGGAGACCATTCTCTTGTGGGAATCTCAACGTAGGAGCAAGGCTGATAGGATTTTGCAATGGATTTTCCGTTCAGTTTCACATCAAATCCTTCTGTAGCCCAATAAGGAACACGCAGTTTCATGGAAAAGGTGGCATTCTTGCCGTTATTGCTGTCTGTGGTGTTTACCACGATAGTGCTTTTTTCCGCAGGCCATTCACAACTTTGGTGAATAAGAGCGCCTTTCTGCTCCCATTTTGCAATTGTGGGCAAGTATAAAGCAATCCAAATCGTATTGTCATTTACAAAATAAGCAGCTTCTTGGTATTTCACGTGGTTCTCTGCGCCAGTGCCGCCGCAGCAGGTGGCTTGGGGAGTCTCGTTGCCGTATGGCTTTCGTGCATTCATGCCTACGGCATACTGATAGGTCACGCCCCACCAATCGGGATGAACCGATCCTACTATTTGGTTGTATAGCAACCGCTCATAGTAATCCATGTAGGCAGCGTTGTCAGGATCAAAGCAGTTGAGGTCTTTTGTCAACTTGGCCAAGTTGTAGGCGCAACATGTCTCATTGATGTCCGGGTTTGGATACATGTTGCGTTGGTGGTCGCTCATCACGCTTGTATTCATAGAAAGAATCTGCGAATAGGGCTGACGCCACATTTCACCGTTGCCTACACCTCCCATCGCATAGGCGTAACGGCCTTGTATGAGGTTCCAGAAGTTGTATGCCAAATTGTAATAATAGGGATTCCCGTTGGTGATGTAAGAGCGCAGCGCTCCTACAATCATTGGGATGTGTTGATTGGCATGACGCGTGCGTATGTCGTCGATGTTTTTGGCCACAGGATCAAAGAAGGCGGGGGAATCAAAACAATTGGCTGCTTCAATGAGATGGGCCTTTTCGGTTGGGTCGCTTACCATCTCTGAAAGACGGGAAAGGGATTCGGCCATTCCACCCACCTCGCCTGCGATGTACATATTCCACATCTCGTATCGGTTGCCAGGACGGGCTTGTCTGGCAGCGCGGTCACCATCGACCTTCACATATGTCCGGTAGTGCATGCGGTTCCATACCCACAAGCCCATGTCTTTGGCAATCAGCAGCGCTTTTTCGGCAATAGCCTTATCGTCAATATTGTTGGCGATGTCTATGAGTCCTGCCAGTTGTTTGTGAATGGTGTAATAGGGTGCCCATACCCAATCTTCATTATTGTACGCGCGGTAGCATTCAATCAAGGCAGGATGTGCTGCGGGGATAGCATTCAAGTAGCCATAACCATAGTGGCGGTAGTCTTTTTTGTATTCATCAAATGCTTTCCAGTTTCCTTTCATCTGTTTCAGCTCCTCTTCTGGCGCATAGTCACGTGCTTCCCAATAGCGATTTAAGGTGCTGTCCCACACAAAAGTGCGCTCTTGGCACGCGCGCAATTCATTGACCATTCTTCTGATGCGGTTGCGTAACTCGTTCCGTTCGGATTCGTGTTTGCCGTCAGCGCATGACGCAAAAGCAAAAGCAAGTGCACTCATATAGTGCCCACTGCCGTGACCTTTAAGTTTTGTGGTAGGGGAGTCCCATCCATCTGCTTTCGTGTAGCCTTCTGTAGATAGTCCATAAGTGTCGCGATAATTATAGAGCTGTTGGGATATGTCAAGTGATAACAAATGCTTAATGTCGTGCTCTGTATTATGCGATAATCTGTTGCTGCCCAACAAGCTGACACTATTTAATGGAAGTGGTTGTACATGTGGATTTGGACTTGGAACATCCCAAGGCTGTGCAGTTACAGTCACATTGGCCGTGATGGGGAATCCACTTTCTGTGGTGTTGTCACCAATCACATATCCGTTTATGGTATAAGTTTTTCCTATAGGATATAAATCAGGATTCGCTTCCTGCTGCTCGGTACTGAGCAAGGAGTTTGTCCACTTGGTTTGACGCCACTCATGCGTGCCATCGCTATAGGTTACCCATACCTGCCAGGGAAGACGCGGGGTTGTGCCGACTGGGGCTTCCACATGAATGCTCTCCACTTTCACAATTGTGCGCTGTTTTGCCTTTGTGGCAGTCATAGGGGCAGGTCTGTTGGCAAGGTTGTGGTTCCACGCTACAGCCTTCTCCGGTAAAACTAGGCAGAGCAGTAAGGCTCCGCCCATCAGTAAATTCAAGTTTTTCTTCATAGATCTAACAATAAATTTGTTTCAAAATTAGACAATTCTCTTGACATGCCAATAGCATGCATTCTAAAAAGCACTATTTTGTTATTTTTCGGACGATTTTGGGATGCTTTCGGGCCGGTCGTTGTTTCATCAGAATGCTTTTTAGGGATTTTCCCCTCCGCTGTAGGGATTTATATATCTCTTTCGTCATTTCGAATTGCGACCTTTGCAACGTACCAAACTATAGTTTTATGTGCCACATATAATACAGTATTGATATGAAAAGATTATTGACATTAGCTTTGTTTGTGATTCCATTGCTCAGCATGGCACAAGATGACCTCTATTTCACTTCTTCCAAAAAGGCGAAAGCAGAAGCCGCTCGTCAAGTTGAGAGACAGATGAGGGCAAGGGAACAGGAGTTGAAAAAGGAGATGAGGGCAAAGGAACAGGAGGTGAAAAAGGATTTGAATGCACGCCAGTCAGGTGTGGGGACAACTGCTATGCCTGCACCCGTTGTTGACTACAACAGCAATCGCCGCAGTGAGGATGAGTACAATCGCCGGTATGTGAATGGCGCATATCAAGGGGCGATTGGCCAACAAGGTAATGATACATTAGAAGCCCGCATTAATGGTGTGGATTCTGACGATGCGGATTCAAAATACGATATGGATGATCCTGAACTCGATTACCGTTTCTCGCGTCGTATCGTTCGTTTCCACTCTCCACGTTTGTACGCTCTTGCCAGCCCTTATTATTGGGACCTCTATTATGACTATGGTGCATGGGACTATCTTTACGCTCCATACGACCCTTGGTATTATCACTGGGGCTGGAGCTATGGCTGGTCTTGGGGACCTTGGGATTGTTGGTATGGCAGTATCTGGGGTTGGCATCATCCTTATGCTTGGGCATATTGGGGATGGGGACCTGGTTGGCACTATAGCTATCCCGTACATCATGTCACCTATGCGCGTAACGTTATGCCTCGTCAATTTAATTCCCCTCGTGGGCACATGAACGCAGGCAACCGGATTCGCACGAATGCATTGGGACGTTCAATAAACACTCGGACTAGTGCTTTGAATCGTACCGGTATTGCTTCTTCACGTACGAGTGCTGTAGGGCGTACAAGTATTTCTAATCGCACAAGCGCACTGTCTCGTTCTGGCGCGATAGGGCGTACCGATGCACAAACTCGTACACAGACTTATGGCCGTTCTCGTACGAGTGCAGCTTCACGCGAAAATACTACTCGTAGTTCGTCAGAAGAACGCTATATTCCATCTCGTTCCTCCAGCAACCAAAACAGTAGCAGCCGTAGTTCTGAGACACGTTCGCGCACTTCTGAAATTCAACGTAGCAATACAACAACTCGCTCAACTTCTCCCACTCCTTCCCGCAGCACTTCTCCAAGTTATGGAGGTGCCAGTCGTTCTGGCAGTATCGGTGGCGGTGGCAGCTTTGGCGGTGGCAGTCGGGGCGGAGGTAGTTTCGGCGGTGGAGGCGGTGTTAGCCGAGGTGGTGGCAGCCGCAGATAACGCTATTGTTTCTTTTCTATTTTTCGTATACTTATAATATAGTAATATGAACACTTCTAAAATATACCTTTTGCTTGGCATATTTGTTGCTGCAGCAAACACGGCATCGGCACAAGACAGCTATGATGCACAAACACTTTCGCAGAGTGACCTTAACGGAACGTCACGTTTCGTGGGTATGGGCGGTGCTCTTGGAGCACTTGGTGGTGATATCAGCGTAATGGGTACCAATCCTGCAGGTACAGGACTCTACCGTAAGAGTGATGCCGCATTTACCATCAGTGGTGTATTTGCAGGTGATGGTGCGATGGGACATGATGGATCACGTATGTCTTTCGATCAGGGTGGCCTTTTGGTTGCTTTTGACATGGATAATCCTTCTGGACAAGGTCTCCAATACGTCAACTTCGGTGTGAACTATCAGAAGAAGAGAAACTTCCTCTCTAATTTGCATACTTCTATCGGAGGATTGAACAATACATTCAGCCAGACATTCCAAATGGCTGATATGGCTAATGCTGCGATGTTTGATGCACGAGGTGATGAGCAAGATTGGAATAAATATTTTGGTCCCATGTTGAACTTGGCCACGAAATATGATAATACCGTTTTGCCTGATATGGTAAATGGGGATGGTGAGCCTATATATGACGAATATGAAAATAAGCTATATGATGGTATTGCAGCCTCAAAAGCTATCTACGAACGCGCTACTTATGGCTCTAATTCTCAGACGGACATCAATCTTGCCTTTAATATGAGCGACCAGTTTTTCTATGGGCTCTCAGTAGGAGTCTATGATATCGATTACAGCCGTGAATCATTCTATCAGGAGTTGGGAGTCGATGGACATACATACGATTGGGATAATTGGTACAAAACTCGTGGTGATGGCTTTGATGTGAAGTTAGGTTTCATTTGTCGCCCTATAGAGAGTAGTCCTTTCCGCATAGGTGCATATATTCATACACCTATATGGTATCGCATGACAGATTCTAACGGTGCAACTCTCTATTATGGGAATGACAAGGTTGGCTACGCTGAAAATGAGGAGTTTGATTATAATTATCGTACTCCTTGGAAGTTTGGCGTTAGCCTCGGACACACTATCGGCAATTTCTTTGCTGTAGGCGCTGAATATGAGTACCAGGATCTTAGCACGGCTAAGTTCAGCGATATAGATGGGTACGCTTCTGAATATTTTCGTTATGCCAATAAAGTGACTAAAGAGACTCTGCGCGGGCAGCATACTCTCAAGATAGGTGCAGAGATTAAGCCTGTAGATTCCTTCTCTATCCGTTTCGGATATAACTTTGTGTCGTCACCCTTTAAGAAGAATGCTTACCGAACCTTGTTGTATGATGATCCATATACGGAGACAGACTATACAAACTGGGGGGATATCAATCGTTTGACTTTTGGTATTGGCTATCGGTACAAGACTGGTTACATTGACTTGACGTATCAATACCAGATGCAGAAGGGTGACTTCTATGCTTTTGATGATGAGAATCTCAAAGCTACTAAGATCTCTAATAATCGCTCTCAGCTGATGGCTACCTTCGGTTTTAGATTCTAAATGTTGATGGTTATACAATAAGGGCTGGCATGAGGAAAACTATCATGCCAGCCATTGCTGTACCACTAAATTCTAAAAAAGGCAGCGATACGTTATGCCATTTTTTTTGTATATAGTTACGATTGTGAGTGCGTTGTCTGGTCTTTTACAGGTAGACCTGTCGGTCACTTCGTGATGGATTGCTCGGTCACTACATGATCGCTTTATCTTGGTTTAGTTGTCTGTTTTGTAGCAGTCTTACCTCATCTAATTCGCTTCTAAGAAATGCGGCAGTGATGCCCTTGTTGCTTGCTGCGACCTCTTCTGGTGTTCCTTCAATAACAACCTCACCTCCCTTTCTGCCACCCTCGGGTCCCATATCAATAATATAGTCTGCAAGTTTGATAACATCAAGATTGTGCTCAATGACGATGATTGTATTCCCTTTATCTACTAGGCGGTTGAGCACCGTCATCAAGGTACGTATGTCTTCGAAATGAAGGCCTGTGGTAGGCTCGTCAAGAATGTAAAGTGTTTTGCCTGTATCCTTTTTGGCCAATTCGGTGGCAAGCTTTACACGTTGGCTTTCTCCGCCACTAAGGGTGGAAGAGGGTTGACCAAGCTTGATATAGCCTAATCCTACATCTTGTAGAACCTTTATTTTCTGAAGAATCTTGGGCTGGTTCTCGAAGAATTCCACAGCTTGATTGATGGTCATGTCAAGCACATCTGCAATGCTCTTTCCTTTGAAGCGGACCTCTAAGGTCTCACGGTTATAGCGTTTTCCGTGGCATGCCTCACAGGGTACGAGTACATCTGGCAAGAAATTCATCTGAATGGTCTTGTAGCCATTGCCACCGCAAGTTTCACAACGTCCTCCTGCTACATTGAAAGAGAATCTGCCTGGTTTATAGGCACGCATCTTGGCTTCGGGCATTGCAACGAATAATTTCCGGATGTCTGTGAATACATCTGTATATGTGGCAGGATTGCTTCGAGGTGTTCTTCCTAAAGGGGATTGATCCACACTCACTACTTTGTCAATGTGCTCGATTCCTTCAATCTTGTCGAATTCAAGTGGCTCTTTCTGAGAGCGGTAAAAATACTTGCTTAAGTATGGCTGTAATGTTTCGTTGATAAGAGTTGACTTGCCACTTCCACTGACACCTGTGATGCAAATGAGCATACCTAAAGGAATTGTGACATTCACATTTTTTAGATTGTTGCCTTTGGCGCCAATGACTCGTAGAGTTTTCCCATTGCCTTTCCTGCGCTCTGTGGGAACGTCGATTCTTTCTTTTCCATTGAGGAATCGAGATGTCAGAGTGTTTGTTTTCAGCATGTCTTGAGGTGTTCCTTGATACACGACCTCGCCTCCTTTCCTGCCCGCTAAAGGTCCCATGTCAACAATGTAGTCAGCATTGAGCATCATGTCTTTATCGTGCTCTACCACAATGACAGTATTGCCCTCGTCACGCAATTCTTTCAAGGAGTTGATTAGCCGGACGTTGTCTCTCTGATGCAGACCTATACTTGGCTCGTCGAGAATGTAGAGCACGTTGACAAGTTTCGTGCCAATTTGAGTTGCCAAACGGATACGTTGGCTCTCTCCGCCACTGAGAGTGGCTGACCCGCGCGAAAGGCTTAAATAGTTTAGTCCTACGTCCAGAAGGAACTTTAATCGTATGCTGATTTCCTTGATAATCTCATGGGCTATGGCACGTTGTTTGGGCTCCATTCGTTCTTCAACATTGCAGACCCAATTGTAAAGCTCTTGTAGCTCCATGTCTGAGACTTCAGCAATGTTTTTCCCGTCTATGCGGAAGTGCAGAGCCTCTTTGTTCAATCGTTTTCCTCCACACTCTGGACACTCTATCATCTTGTCTACCGAATCCTCCCACTTCTCGCTCCAGGCTTTCTGTTCTTCGATGCCGAGTGTTTGAACGTAGTCTGCCATTTCTTGATAATTAATATTTTCAATGTCAATGGCAGGAACAAATCCCAACCCCTTGCAGTGGGGGCAGGCGCCTTGTGGAGAGTTAAATGAGAAATTGTTTGGGGCAGGGTCACGGTAACATAATCCTGTAGTGGGGCACATCAGGCGTTTGGAAAAGTGCTTAACATCTTTTGTTGGAGGATATGGAGCAACCATTACTTGTCCTTCACCCATCTTCATCGCCACTTCAAGGCTTTTCTTTAGGCGTTCTTCGTCCTTGGAATTGATAGCCATCTTGTCAATCACTACTTCGATGTCATGATTTTTGTATCTATCAACTTTCATTCCTTCGGTCACATCCACAATCTCGCCATCTACACGGGCATACAGATAGCCCTTTTTGCGAATGTTTTCGAATAATTCCCGGTAATGGCCTTTACGGCTTTGTACCAATGGTGCCAAAAGAAAAATGCGTTTCCCGTTGTATTGCTCTAATAAAAGACGTAGTACGTCCTCCTCGGTGTATTTCACCATCTTCTCGCCAGTTTCATAACTGTATGGTTCACCGGCGCGAGCATACAGTAGGCGTAAATAGTCATATACCTCTGTTACGGTTCCTACTGTTGAACGTGGATTTTTGTTTGTGGTCTTCTGCTCAATGCTGATGACGGGTGAAAGTCCACTGATTTTGTCAACGTCTGGACGTTCCATCCCTCCCAAAAAGTTACGAATGTAAGCACTGAAGGTCTCGACATATCGTCTTTGGCCTTCAGCGAAAATGGTATCAAATGCTAACGATGATTTACCGCTACCGCTTAGTCCTGTGATGACCGTTAAACTATTGCGAGGAATCTCAACATCAACGTTTTTTAGATTGTGTACCCTTGCTCCTTCTATTTTGATCATTGTTCTCCTCCTGTAGTTTCGCTATAGCGAGAGCCCGTCAATATGTTAACGGCTTTTTTAATTTTGTATTCAACACCATCGCTGCCTGTTGCATGAAGATTAAGAAAATACACGCCATCTTTTACAACTTTGCCATCGTGTTTTCCGTCCCATAGAACCAATTTGTTAACTTCATCTGTTGCTCGTTCAGCGTTGTGAAGCGAGACAGAATGCATCAATTGCCCCCATCTATTGAAAAACTTGGCATCAAGGTGCACAATGGATTGTGCCGTGATACGATATTTATCGTTGATGTCGTCATTATTAGGGGAAAAACCATCAGGACATGATAGCTTAGACTCGCTGATAGTGATGATCATTGGATCACTCTCGTATTCAATGGTGTCACCATCGAGAGAAAATGTCACATATAGTTTGATTCCGTATCCACCAGATTGGGTGAGGGTGCAACTAGTGTTTTCTTCAAAACGTGTTACCAATGGCGAGTATTCATTGTTTTTGGTGTTCCACACTCTCCACTCGCAAACATAGTTATAGTTCTCTGGATTGTTCACATTGGCAGTTAATGCTACATCTAGAGGGGCTTGAGCGGTTTGAGAATCCCCTGACGTCATTTCAACAGTAGAGGATTCGTCCAAGGAATAGAATGATGCTATAGGCGTAGCATCTTGTGCTCGGGCCATTACTGAAATCCCAGCGAGGAGCAGTTTTACCCCGAAAAAGAAAGCTTTTGATAGAGTCATTGGGTTGTTCTTTTCAGTGCAAAATTACAGATTCTATTCCTAAAATAATATTTTTCCTTTATAAAATAGCTCAAAGCAGCAAGATAATTTGTTTGGCAATGCTTTTTTTTAGTAATTTTGTCCTTCGAAATCGTTCGAACAATTTAAGGTAAGATGAAAACAATCGCATTATTTATCGCATCATGGGTTTTGTCTTTAGCGATCAATGCACAAACTATTTCTCTACAAAAGCATGAAGTGCAATCAGGAGAGACCCTCTATAGTATAGCTCGCCAATACCAAGTGTCGGTATCTTCGTTGTTGGAACTGAATCCAGGCGTGGAGGCTGATCATATTATGGCAGGACAACGGCTTAATGTGCCTGCAGCTTCGCAGCAAGAGAAACGTTCTGTTAGTGTACCTGCTACGGCAGTCCAGCCTCAAGAGTCGATTGTGTTACAAGCGGTTAACCGTCCTCGATATAAAACGAAACATGAGGTAAAGAAAAAAGAAACTATCTATTCTCTTTCACGTCAGTACGGAGTGACAGAGGAGCAGCTGATTAAAGCTAATCCTGATTTGAAAAAGGGAAAGCTGAAAAAAGGAGTCATAATAAATATTCCATATTCCGCTGAAGATGAGGCAAAGTATCAGGAGGAGCAACGTCGTTTGCAAGATGAGGCTCGCAAGGCTATGGTGAAGAAATATCCAGTTCTAAAGGTTGCGGTTATTCTTCCATTCTCTTCGATGGAAGAAAAGATGACCCTAGAAGCACAAAAGATGACGAATCTTTACCAAGGTTTTCTGCTTGCTGTTGACTCTCTTAAACAGCACGGCTACAATGTAGAGGTTCGAGCATACGATGAGGTGGGGAAATATACAGCATCTATTGATAATGTTCTGAAGCTTCCTGAACTACAAGATGTGCAGCTTATCGTTGGCCCTATTCGCAAGTGGAATATCAAGCCCGTCGCCACATTTGCCCATGAAAAGGGTATCACTCATGTTGTTCCACTTTCTAATGATCTTTCCCTTGTCAACGAACGGCCGAATACATTTCAAATTAATGCGAATTATTCACTGATGTATTCACAAGTGTATAATCGTTTCTCGGTTTTTCATAAAGGGCATAATGTCGTTTTTGTAAGCATGAATGACAGGGCGGATAACATGGCTTATATCAATGATTTCAAAAGAGAGTTCGATGCAAGGTCTATCAAATATTCTTCTGTTAGTGTGGCAGATGAAACAACCTTAATCAATGCTTTGAAGTCTGATGGAGTAAACGTGCTTATTCCTACCAGTGGCTCTCCTGCTGCTTTCGAAACCTTATGCAAGAAATTGGATAGTATGGAGATTCCTAATGGAAGTTCTGTCATGTTGTTTGGCTATCCGGAATGGCAGACTTTTTCCTCACGATATGATAAGTGGCTGTGTAAGTATCAGTGTCAATTCTATACTTCTTTTTATAGTAATTCAAATGCTGTTCACACACAACGTTTCAACACACTTTTCCGTAGGTGGTTCAATCAAGAACAGCACAATAGCTTTCCCAAATATGGAGAATTAGGACATGATATTGGAGCCTATTTCTTGAAAGGATTGCACGATTATGGTTCTGCATTTTACGAAAATTTGCATAGTTTTATTAGTCCTTCTATTGAGTTCCCGATGAATTTTGAGAAGAAAAATTCTTGGTCAGGGTATCAAAATAAAACAATCCTTTTCGTAACTTATCGTCCTGATGGTACTGTAGTGGTAAGATAAGCTTCTGTACGTCGAAGAAAGAATGAAGAAAATTAGAATTATAGTTACATTGTTGTTGCTGACATCCTTGGGACGTGCAGTAGCGCAAGTGGGAGAGCCTCGTAAGGATTTTTCTATGGGCCTAACGGCTGGCTATACAATGAATAGGATGGATTTCTCACCTGTTATCAAGCAGCGTAGCAAGAATTCGCCTATGTTTGGGTTTGTAACACGTTATGTATGTGAAAAATATTTCTCTACTGTATGTGCGGTGGAAATGGAGGTTCTGTATAATAACCTTGGTTGGAAAGAAGTAATTGAGGATGGTTCCAATAACACTTACATGCGTGATTGGCATTTTATTCAGATGCCAATCTTGATGCAAATGGGATGGGGACGTGAACGACGTGGCCTTAAATTTCTTTTTGAAGCAGGCCCTCAAGTTGGGCTCTATCTTTCTGGTGAAGAACATAAGGGGGGCGCTGGTGCATGGGATACTTCTCGTCGTCCTAATGGTGTTGTTTATCAGTATGGTAAAGAGCCTGACAATAGGATTGATTATGGCATTGCGGGTGGTGTCGGTCTGGAGTTTTCTTCAGACATAGGTCATTTTCTTTTACAAGGTCGATATTATTATGGGCTTGGCGATATGTATGATAATAGTAAACGGGGAAAGTTCGCTCGTTCTGCGAATCAAACGCTTATGGTCAAATTAACATATCTATTTGATCTTGTTCGGACAAAGAACGATCAGATTAAATAGCATACTGTAAAGTCATATATGTATGAAGGTGTATGATAGTCGTTCGACAGATCATACACCTTCAAAAAAAATTGCTTATCTCACGACAAGCAATCTTTACTAACCTTAAAATAAATCTAATACCATGAAAAACACATGGCAAAGGTATGTACATATTTTATATTATACAACATCTTTATATGCAATCTCTGTCATATTTAAGTTTTTTTAACCTAAATGTAGTAAAGAATGGTGAATTGTGAGAGTCGTTGTGTCAAGAATGGTGATGGTATTTATGTAAAACCGCTAGCAAGGCGGTAATTGTGAGATTCTTTTAGGGGCAATCTTTGTCTTTCGTGTTATAGTATAGTTGCCATACCGTTGGATAACTAAGTGGTTGTCGGTATAGCTTCATGGGGATTACATACACAATACAGAAAGGACTGACGATTGTCAGTCCTTTCTGTATTGTTGTTATTCTACATACAATACCAATCCTTTTAAATATTCGCCTTCTGGATGGTAGATGTTAATAGGATGGTCTGCTGGCTGATGGAGTTGGTGGAGGATACGAACGTTGCGTTTCGCACTTGCTGCTGCTGTGAATACTGCAGCTCGGAATTGATCCTTGTTGACGGCTTGTGAACAACTAAAGGTGAAAAGGATGCCGCCTGGCTGTATTTTCTCAAAAGCCTTTTTGTTGAGTCTTGTGTATCCTTTGAGGGCATTTCGTAGTGCGTCTTTATGCTTGGCAAAAGCAGGAGGATCAAGAATTATTAGATCGTATGGGACTACCATCTCATCTAAAAATTTGAATGCGTCTTCTGCGTATGCTTCATGTCGCTTGTCATTTGGGAAATTTAGTTCTACGTTGGCTTTAGTCAGGTCAATGGCTTTTTGGGAAGAGTCGACTGAATGTACAAGCTCGGCACCTCCACGCATGGCGTAGAAAGAAAACCCTCCTGTGTAGCAGAACATGTTTAGCACTTTCCTTCCACTGGAATAACGCTCTAAAAGACTTCTATTATCGCGTTGGTCTACGAAAAAGCCCGTTTTTTGGCCACGTAGCCAATCGACGTGGAACTTTAGACCGTTTTCGATGGCCACATCATTTGTGTCACCACCTAGCAGAAATCCATTTTCTTGACCTAATTCTGCTTTGTATGGCAATGTGGTTTCAGACTTGTAATATATGTTCTGCAATTCAGTTCCCATAACATTCGATAGGGCATTGGCTATTTGTTGGCGGTCGAAATGCATTCCCACGGAATGTGCTTGCATGACAGCAGTGTTGCCATAGATGTCAATGACGAGCCCAGGCAAATTGTCTCCCTCTCCATGTACAAGTCGGTAAGTGTTGTTCTTGCCCCCAATCACACCAATTCGGTGGCGTACATCTTTTGCAATGGCAAGCCGTTTCTCGTAAAAGGATTGGTCTATAACCTCTTGGTCAAAAGTGAGTACCCTAACCATGATGCTGCCAATTTGGTAGTGGCCTGTAGCGATGTATTCGTTTTCGCTAGTGTATACCATTACCTTTTCCCCTTCTTGGGGATCTCCTTCTGTATGGTGAATGGCGCCGGAAAATATCCAGGGATGGAAGCGCTTCAGTGAATCTTCTTTGCCTCTCTTTAGAAAAATGCTCTTCATTTGTATGTACGTGGTTTATTAATGGGTTTCAATTAGATTCTTACTATTTGTTGATTCTGTAATAATTAGGCGGTAATCCTGCGCTTGTTGCATCCGCTTGATTTCTTCATGTATACGAATGCAGGACCATGCATCTGTAGCGGCGTATCGCTGTTGGGCTTCAGATAGTGTGTCTGCTTCCCAGTTGGAGAGTTGTTGCCCTTTTGCAATTTTCTCGCCAAATAGATTCGCATAGATTTTCTGTAGGCTCATGTCTTGAATACCAAGATCCTTCACTTCTCTTTGCAGCTCAATAAAGCTTCCTGGAGTAAAATCATTCCTATGACGTAACATCCGTAGATCGTCCTGTAAAGACAGGCCAACTTTTGTGATGTCTCTGTCTTCAAGTAAGCGTTGGATGGGGGGCGTAATGCCTATTTGGTTGAGCCGGAATAAAAAGCACGTGTCGTGAGTCGCAACTTGCAATAAGGCTACTTGGTGCATCTGTCCTTTCTTGAATGACGGTCTAGTCTCGGTGTCAAAGCCCAAAATGGTCTGTTGCATGAGATAGTCAACCGCTTTTTGAGCCTCTTTTTCTGAAAAGATCACAAAAATTCTGCCTTCAAACAATACTCTGGGTAATTTTGAGATGAGATTTTTGTCGTATTTATCGTAAATCAATTTCATGGTGTATTACATGTCCTCCTCTTCTTCGGTAGCATTGTACCGTACTTCATGTATGGCACGCTGCACGTTAACCAACTTCTGTCCCCAGCTGTATTCAAACTCTTCTTTTACTTCAGCTATAGCATTTAGCATTAGCTCTTCGTCTATGGCATGCTTATAGGCCATTACAAAATTCTTTAGTTCTTGATATATGTCGGCAAGATTCTCGCTGATAGTAGTTAGAATAGGGGTGTCGCTGTATTTCATGTCTTCTATAAATACATCCAAATAGTCATCATGCCCCCCCATAATAATGCTAATGTTCGCGCGTACTATATTATAATTATCTTCTGTTACGAAATCCTCGGGAAGGTTGCTATTGTCGAGAATTTGATATTGGGGCAAAAGGCATGCCTTGAGATAGAGTAGGGAGATTAACTTGAGGATTGTATCTGTAAATGTCTCCCGATTCTTGTCCTCGGTCTGTTCTAGAAAAGCACAGAATTCAATGGCAACAGTGATAAATTCTATCACGTTGTGGCTATATGCAGGGGAAGTTGTTTTGTTATTCATAATTGAGTGCGAAGGTACAATGTTTTTTGAATTTGACAAAATTCGTAGCCTTTTTACTGCTTATAGATGAAGAATAACGTGCTTAGAACGTACTTTTTTCATTTTTCTTTCAAAAAAGTTGCTGTAATATTTTGCCGTTAATTAAAAAGGCAGTACCTTTGCACTCGCTTTCCGGAAGGGAGGCGCACAGAATAGCTCTTTGACAGACTGCGAACATAGAAGA
>CADAEK010000028.1 GCA_902786925.1 uncultured Bacteroidales bacterium | reverse complement strand
GCTGCCGCAGGTCAAGAGGTGACTCTCACCATCGAACCTGAAGACGGCTATGCCATCAAAGCGCTGAAGGTCATCAATTCTGTATTCTTCACGCAAGGACTGACCATCCCTGTCGAGGAAGGAGCAAAAGAAATAACCTTCACCATGACGGATGAGAACATGACTATTCAGCCCATCTTCACCGACACACAGGCTATCTACAACCTCGACTTCATGAATGTGGCTGCAGGAGCATTCCCTGAAGGTTGGCGCACCACTGATGGCAGCAGCGTTCGCAACTATCCGACTTCAAACAGCTCAGGTCCACGCACCTTCGCAGGTTTGACAGGCTATCAGGGGAAGGCGCTCTATTGGCGCACGACCAGTGCTGAATATGGCCGTCTGAACAATTACAAGTTGGCATTAGAGCCGGGCACTTATCAACTCATCTATGCAATGGCCGCATGGAAAGGTACCCCCACTTATCGGGCTAAAATCCTCAACAGCAATGGCACCACCATCAAGACTTCGACTACACAGACGGCAAAGCCCAATGTGAATGGAAACTCTGCGGGTGACATCTCTTCTGCCACACGCAATACGCTGGAATTCGAAATTAAGACTAATGGCAATTATATCATCCAGTTTGCTGAAATTGGCAGTGGCATGCAGGAATTCATGCTGGCCGAATGCAGAGTGAGAAAGCTGAATGACAGCACCGACATTCCAACCATAGAGGCCAATGATGGCGAAGCAACTGAATCTGTTGAAATCTACAACTCCGCAGGTGTACGAATACCGGCACTGCAGCCTGGCGTGAACATCATCAGAACTGCTGACGGCAAGACACGAAAGGTGTTCGTGAAGTAGATTTAGGTTCAGTGAAACAGAAGCGAAAAACGAAAAACGAAGAGTGAAAAATCCAAGTTACCTGCCATGCGTGGTGTTAGCACCTTTATTGGCAAAAGTAACTTGGATTTTTCACTCTTCTCTTTTATCTTTTCACTCTTTAGCTTTATTTCAGGAAACCAAACACACCCAGTTGGTCAAGGAATACGAGACCAATAGCCAGCGGTGCAATAAAGCACAAAGAGAATACGAGCATTTTGAAATATGGAGTCTTCAGATCGCCTTGGTTGCTGAGTTCATCACGATATAGTTTGCGGTCAAGCACCCAGCCTGCAAAGATGCTGATGAGCATACCACCTAATGGCAAAAGGAAACGCCCTGAAAAATCGTCAAACAATGAGAATATGTTACGGTCAAACAATGTAACGCCACTCAAAGGGCCAAACGAAAGAGAGCATATCGTTCCCAGTACCAAGACTGTAGCCGTAACCAACGTAGCACCTTTCCTGCGCGTCATATTGAACTCCTCTGTCACATAAGCCGTTGCTACCTCGTGCAGAGAAATCGCGCTAGTCAAAGCTGCCACAAAGAGCAGGAAATAAAAAAGCGAGGAGAAGACGACTGCCAAGAAACTCCCATTGCCCAATGCTTGCTGGAATACATTCGGAAGCGAGACAAATGTAAGACCTGCACCAACTCCCATCTCATTAGGATCCACGCCAATATTAAACACCGACGGGAAAATGATGAACCCTGCCATAATAGCAATTAATGTGTCTATGATGGACACGTTCACAGCAGACTTGGCAAGTGGTGTCTTCTTGTCAAAATAGCTTGCGTATGTACAAAGACACCCCATGGCTAAACTAAGCGAATAAAACGCCTGTCCCATCGCATCCAGCACTGTGGTGCTATCCACCTTACTCCAATCAGGCTTGAGAAGGAATTCCAAGCCCTTAGATGCACCAGGAAGAGAGACTGAGCAAACTGCCAAAAAGATGGTAATAAGGAAAAGCGTGGGCATCATCAATTTGGCAGACTTCTCAATGCCAGACTGCACGCCACGCGTAATGACATAATGAATGACTCCTATGAACACGAAAAGCCACACCGTCGGGAGCCAAGGATGAGCGACAAAGTTATCAAAGATGTCCCCATATTCTTTTGCAGGCACCTCGTGAAACGCGTTTGTGACAGAAAGGAACGTGTAGTGCATGGTCCATGCGCCCACTACCACATAGTAGCACAGAATAAACCAGCCCGTAAATATGCCCATACGCCCCACCCACTTCCAAGGTGAGCCGTTTGAGACAATACGGAATGCGCCTGCCGTATTAGCATGCGTATAGCGTCCAACAAGGAATTCACTTATCATAATAGGCAATCCCAGCAGCAAGATGCATATCACATATATAATGATAAACGCCGCACCGCCATTTTGGCCTGTTTCTATAGGGAACCGCCACACATTCCCCAAACCGACAGCAGACCCGGCAGCTGCCAGCACAGCTCCTATCTTTGAACCAAAGTTCTCTCTTTCCATATCATTTGCTATAAGTATTCAGTCTCCAATTTAGTCCCATACATGCCCATACACCTAACAAAGCGCCCACGACATCCGCCTCGAAGTCCACCCAATCGCCTGAGCGGCAAGTTGTCAAGTAAGCCTGAACCAGCTCCATCGCTCCGCCCAAAGCTGCCGCATAGAGCAACATTACAACACGGGCAACCCACGAAAACCTTTGTTTATTCCTTACCACGCGATCCACCCACATCACAAAAACAAGGCCTCCATACATCACCATGTGCACCCATTTGTCAATCAGAGGGACATCACTCATCGGAGCCTGCTCCGGCACAGGAATGGTACAAAGCACCACTATGGCCACAGTCACAATCTCTGTGTATAGATATTTATAGAGGTTCATAAGCGTTCCGTCGAATCATCAGATTGTTCAAAATCTACTTCATCTTTCCACAATTTGTATGGTCTACGCAACATGTACTTGTTGTAATAGTGATAGTCACCCGTCACCTCTTTTCCTAGAAAGTCGGGCTTCTCATAAGCTTCATCTTCACTTTCCAATTCTATCTCTGCTAAGACAAGCCCCTCGTTTTCGCCAAAGAACTCATCCACTTCGATGACATGCTTACCACTCTTGATGAGATAGCGATCCTTATCCACTCTACCAGGCATACATAGTCCCATCATCTCACGAGCATCCTCCAACGGAATTTCTCGTTCGAACTCATATCGCGCAATGCCATTTCCTCTCGACGGGCCCTTGATTGTCAAATACCCTTTATCATCACGAATGCGAACACGCACAGTCCGACCAGGCTCCGTAGCAAAATACCCTTGCTCAATATGCGTCTTGCTATCTGCGAAGGGCTTCCAGTCCCCTTTGACTAGGAACTTTCTTTCAATTTCTTGATGCACCATCTCTATTAGTCTTCCGTAGCGAACTCCATCAGATAGGCCTTAATAAAATCATCCAGCTTACCATCCATCACACCGCCCACATCACTTGTCTGATAGTTCGTACGATGGTCCTTCACACGGCGGTCATCAAATACATAAGAACGGATTTGACTTCCCCATTCTATCTTCTTCTTTCCTGCTTCCACTTTCGCCTGCTCTGCCATACGATGCTGCAGTTCCTTGTCATAGAGCATCGAACGCAGCAAGCGCAAAGCGTTTTCTTTATTCTTTGGCTGGTCGCGAGTCTCGGTATTCTCAATCAAGATTTCCTCTTCTTCGCCTGTGTATGGGTCTTTGTATTGATAGCGCAAACGGACACCCGACTCCACCTTATTCACATTCTGGCCACCAGCTCCACTGCTTCGGAAGGTATCCCATGAAATACGCGCCTGTTCAATCTCTACATTAATGGTATCATCCACCAATGGTGTCACAAACACACTTGCAAACGACGTCATGCGCTTACCTTGTGCGTTGTAAGGGCTCACACGCACCAGGCGATGCACACCGCTTTCTCCCTTCAGGTATCCGTATGCCATATCGCCAGCTATTTCCATCGTCACCGTCTTGATACCTGCATCTTCACCGTCCTGGAAGTTGCTAATCGTCACCTTGTAGCCATGCTGTTCAGCATAGCGCTGATACATACGCATAAGCATCTGCGCCCAGTCTTGCGCTTCCGTTCCACCTGCACCAGCATTGATCTTCAAAACAGCATCCATGTTGTCCGCCTCTCCTTGCAGCATGTTCTTCATCTCAAGGTCTTCAATCAGCGCCAACGCCTTTGCATAATATGCATCAACTTCTTCCTCAGTAGACATTTCCTCCTTGTAGAAATCAAATGCCACTTCTGTGTCATCTGTCGCAGCCTTCACTTCATTGTATCCGTCGATCCACCTCTTCAAGGTTTTCACCTTCTTCATCTGAGCTTCCGCCGCCTTTTGATCATCCCAAAACCCTGGTGCTTGTGTTCGAAGTTCCTCCTCTTCCACCTCTATCAGTTTCTGGTCTATTTGCAAATATCGATGTAGTGATTCTGTTCTGTCTTTAATGTCTTTAAGTTGTTCTACTGTAATCATAATGAGCCAATTTTGATGCAAAGGTAATGATTTTTAGGGGAAAAGTGTGCTTTTCGATTAAAAATCATTACCTTTGCACCCCAAAATGTCTGCGTGCGCACGCAGGTGCATAAGAATGAGACTCATCAAACGACTTGACATGTTCATCTTGAGGAATTTCCTCTCTCTGTTTGCAGGCACTTTCTGCATCAGTCTTTTTGTCGTTATGATGCAGTTTCTTTGGAAATACATTGATGAATTAGTTGGTAAGGGACTTACATTCGACATTTACGTCAAATTCTTTTTCTATGCTGCTGAGACCCTCGTTCCCTTAGCATTGCCTTTGGCCATCCTGCTGGCATCGCTCATCTCATTCGGTAATATTGGTGAGCGCCTTGAGTTGCTGGCCATCAAAGCTGCAGGCATTTCATTGTTCCGAACGCTTCGTCCTCTCATCATCCTTATTTCGCTGTTGTCATTGGCATCATTTCACTTTCAAAACAGAATTGCCCCAGATGCTCAACAGAAGCTTTTGCAGCTGCTGACCTCCATGAAGATGAAGTCGCCTGAGCTGGACATTCCCGAGGGTGTCTTCTACGATGGGATTGAGAACATCAACCTCTATGTAGAAAAGAAGAATGAGAAGACAGGAATGCTCTACGACATCATCATCTACAATTTTCAGGACGGTGTAAACCAAGCGCACATCATTCTCGCCGATTCCGGGCGTCTGGAAACAACCAGCAATAAGATGCACTTGCTGCTCCACCTCTACCAGGGTGAACAGTTTGAGAACTTGCAGGGCGACGCTTTGCAGACCCAAGACGTGCCCTACCGCAGAGAGACCTTTGTGGAGAAGCACTTCATTATTGACTTCGACACAAACTTCAACATGGCCGACCAAGAGGATATAGCAGGCAATGCCATGACGAAGGACATGAAACAGCTGACACACGACATTGACTCGATGGAGAGCTACTATGATAGTGTCAGCGTTGTCTTCTATGCCGAGATGCAACGCAGTGCACTTACCTATCCCCATGTGGCACGCCTTTCCGACTACGACTCACTCTCCATTGCAGAGATGCCAGACAGCCTCAGAAAGGTCTTGAAGAAGTCGGAAGACAACTATCTTGCACATCGCCACGCCAAGACTGCACCACAATCAAGCGTCAACCTTGACACACTATATCGTCAAAGCGATTCACAAGCCAAGCAGCGCATATTGATGAGCGCCCTACAGAAAGCCAGCTTCCAAGAAATGGATGTGAGCTACAAAGCCGACATGATGGAGTCTGGCGACAAGCAGATTCGCCGCCACTGGATACAATACTGGCAGAAAATCACCATGTCGTTGGCTTGCCTAATGTTCTTCTTTATCGGCGCGCCGCTCGGAGCCATCATCCGCAAAGGTGGCTTAGGCTTCCCTGTCGTTGTAGCAGTCATCATTTTCATCACCTACTACATCATCAATACATTTGGCATGAAAGTGGGCCGTGAAGGCGGCATGCCCGTATGGTTAGGCATGTGGCTCAGCACTATTGTACTGACGCCATTGGGCGTGTTCTTCACCATCAAGTCCAACAACGATTCCGCAGTATTCAACATGGATGCCTACGTAAACTTATGGAGAAAGCTATTAGGCATCCGTCCAAAGCGCAACATCACCCGTAAGGAGGTCATCATCAACGATCCTGACTATGCCGACATGCACAAGACGCTGGAGCAGCTTATCACAACCAGTCGAGAGTATCTTGGAGAATTGCCACGTTCCACCTTCTTTGGTTATATGGCCTACATTGCCCGCTACTTCTTCTCTAAACGTGAAGACATGAAGGCGGAGGGCATCATGCTGATGACAGAATATATCGTGGATGTGCTCTCCAACAGTAAAGACCGACAAGTGCTCCGCCTCCTCAACGGCTACCCCGTTTTGGAAACACGAAACTTTCGTTTCTATCGCCGTCGCAGGAAAGACTTGCGCGCCATCATCAAATATTCAGAGCAAATAAAAACATACATATATGAAAACATCCTTTCAGTTCAGTAAGATAGAAGAAGCCATCGAGGACTTCCGACAAGGGAAGTTCGTCATTGTGGTTGACGATGAAGACCGTGAGAACGAAGGCGACTTCATCACTCCTGCAGAGATGATAACTCCAGAGAAGGTAAACTTCATGCTCCGCGAAGGACGTGGTGTGCTTTGCTCGCCCATCACCCTTTCGCGCGCTAAAGAGCTGGAACTCCCCCATCAAGTGGAAGAGAACACCTCTATGCTGGGCACTCCATTCACGGTGACTATTGATAAACTCGAGGGCTGTACAACAGGCGTCAGCGCCCACGATCGTGCCGCCACTATTCAGTGGCTGGCCAATCCTGATGCGAAACCCACGGACTTTGGCCGCCCAGGACATATCAATCCCCTCTATGCACAGGACAATGGTGTGCTGCGCCGTTCCGGCCATACAGAAGCAGCCATTGACTTGGCTCGCTTGGCAGGCCTGCGCCCCGCTGCTGCCCTCATCGAGATTCTCAATCCCGACGGCACCATGGCACGTATGCCACAACTTATCGAGAAGGCCAAGGAATTTGACATGAAGCTTATTCAAATCAAAGACCTCATCGCATACCGATTGCAAAAGGAGAGCTTGGTAGAGAAAGGTGTGGAGGCTGACATGCCAACAGAGTATGGGCATTTCCGCATTATTCCATTCCGCCAGAAGAGTAACGGCCTTGAGCATGTAGCACTCATCAAGGGAGAATGGAAGCCCGACGAACCCGTGCTGGTACGCATGCACTCCAGCTGCGCCACAGGCGATATCTTTGGCAGTCAGCGTTGCGACTGCGGTGAGCAACTGCACAAGTCCATGCAGCTCATCGAAAAGGAGGGCAAGGGCGCTATTGTCTATCTGATTCAAGAAGGTCGTGGCATTGGCCTGATGAACAAGATAGCCGCATACAAGCTGCAAGAAGAAGGACTAGATACTGTAGATGCCAATATTCATCTGGGGTTCGACCCCGACTTGCGCGACTACGGCGTGGGTGCTCAGATCCTGCGCGAGATTGGCATCAGCAAGATTCGCCTCCTCACCAACAATCCCGTAAAGCGTGTTGGTCTTGAAGGATACGGACTTGAGATTGTCGAGAACGTGCCTATTGAGATTACCCCCAACAAATACAATGAGCGCTATCTGCACACGAAGAAAGAGCGCATGGGACACACATTGCACTTCAACAAGTAAGGAAACAAGCCTTTCATTCAACATCAGTAAATAAACATAAACATAAATTATATATGGAACAACTATCAGACCGTCTTAACAGACTTTCCCCTTCTGCTACGCTCGCTATGAGCCAGAAGAGCTCCGAGCTGAAAGCTCAGGGCGTAGACGTTATCAACTTGAGTGTTGGTGAACCCGACTTCAACACCCCCGACCACATCAAGGCAGCAGCTATCAAGGCTGTAGAAGAAAACTGGAGCCGTTACAGCCCTGTGCCAGGCTACCCTGAATTGAAGCAGGCCATCGTCAACAAACTCAAGAATGAGAACGGATTGGACTACAAGCCCTCTCAGATTCTCTGTTCCAATGGTGCCAAGCAGTCTGTCTGCAACGCTATCATGGCTATCATCAATGCGGGCGATGAAGTTATCATCCCTGCTCCATACTGGGTTTCATACCCACAGATGGTGCTCTTGGCTGAAGGCACACCCGTATTCATCGATGCTCCCATTGAGCAGGACTTCAAGATTACTCCTGCACAGTTGGAAGCAGCTATCACACCCAAGACTCGTGCACTCATCCTCTGCTCACCCAGCAATCCTACAGGCTCTGTCTACAGCAAGGAAGAGTTGGAAGGTCTGAAGAATGTGCTGCTGAAGCATGAGCGCGTCATCGTCATCGCTGACGAAATCTATGAACACATCAACTATGTGGGCAAGCACGCCTCAATGGCATCTTTCGACGATATCAAAGACCGCGTGGTAGTCATCAACGGTGTATCAAAAGCATACGCCATGACAGGCTGGCGCATTGGTTTCATCGCTGCACCCGATTGGATTGTTAAGGGCTGCAATAAACTTCAAGGCCAGTACACTTCAGGTCCTTGCTCTGTATCTCAGAAAGCAGCTGAGGCAGCATTCGCTGGCGACCAGCAATGCGTAGAAGACATGCGTCAGGCCTTTGAGCGCCGCAAGAACCTCATCGTGAAGCTCGCCAAAGAGATTCCTGGCCTTGAGGTGAACGAGCCACAGGGCGCCTTCTATCTCTTCCCTAAATGCTCCAGCTACTTTGGCAAGAAGGATGGTGACCGTGTCATCAACAACTCTACCGACTTTGCCATGTACCTGCTCGAAGTTGGCCACGTGGCTACCGTAGGCGGTGACGCATTCGGTTCGCCTGAATGTTTCCGCATGAGCTACGCTACCAGCGATGAAAATATTGTGGAATCCATGAAGCGCATCAAGGAAACCTTGGCACGCCTCAAGTAATTCCTCTAATTTATTTCCTTTTAAGCGTACCCCTCGAGTGTACAGCATGCCGCACCCGAGGGGTACATTTTTCCCACTAACTGACAACTATTCCCTAACCTATTTATGAAAAAGACGTTCATTCTCTCTCTTTTTGCCTTGGCGCTTACCGCTACAGCGCAAGAAGACATCACTTCACAATACATTCAGAATCCATCCTTCGAACAAGATGCAACCAGCGGAGCCACCGATTCGCGTGGTGGATATGCAGTATCATCCGTCACAGGCTGGACACTCACGGCTCCCACTGGAGGCTATGCAGTGGTGGACATCATGACTGCCTCTGCTACCGCCACCGATAACAACTATGGTGCTCCAGGCTCACCTTCCGATGGACAACAGATGCTTTACCTTCGCAACGCATGGACAGCCCAAAACGTTTCGCTCACTCAGAAAGTGAAACTACAAGCAGGCAAATACAAGCTTGTCATCGACAACAAAGCAGCTACAACCTCGGCAACCACAGCTTCTGTCGTGGCTGGAACCGCATCCACTTCTTTATCCTTCGCCACAAGCATTCCATCCACATGGGCAACCACAGAATCCGTCTTTGAACTGACGGCAGAGACCACCATCGACTTAGGCCTCAACATCAACTTCGTGAATGGAGCCGGTGCATCTATTCTTCTCGACAACATAAAGCTCTACCGTCTCCCTAACGAATACACAGAACCTGAAGATCCCACAGAAGAAACAGTTTCCTCCTTCACCGAAGGCGTCATCAAGGCCGACTTCGTGCCTGAAGCAGCCATGAAGCGCGACCTTCTGCAGATGCTCGCCAATTTCTCCACCTACCTCGTTAACGACTTCCAGGAATGCCAAGCCCCAAACTCCGAAGGTGAGGCATGCGGCGCGTTCAAAGGCGAAAACACAATGGGCAACGATGAACGTGGCGTGCGTCCCAATGCAGACCTCTCCATGATTTGTGCCTTTCTCGTCAAGTACGGCAAGCCTGCTGGCGTAACCTTGCCTACAGGTGTGACCTGGGATAAGATTAAAGATATGGCCAAGAAGTCGCTCGTCTTCGCATACTCTACCCACAAGGCCAACAAACTCAAGGTCTGCTCAGGAGGCAACTATTGGGGCAGCACCTCCACCAGTGATGTCGCATGGGAGTCTTCTCTCTGGGCGATGTCTGTAGCTTACTCCGCTTTCTTCCAATGGAATGACCTCAGCGATGCACAGAAAGGATACATCTACGAACTGCTGAAAGCCGAGTGCAACTATGAGCTTTACCGCAACATCCCCACTGGCTATGCAGGCGACACCAAGGCCGAGGAAAACGGATGGGAGGCTGACATTCTCGCCGCTACACTTGGACTGTTCCCGAATGACCCTCTGGCCGACAAATGGTTCAAGCGTCTGCGCGAGTTCGCCATCAACAGCTACTCACACCCCTCCGATGTGAACAACACCACTATTATCGACGAATGGTACGACAATACAACCATCGCAGATCTCTACAAGGGACAAAACCTCTACGATGACTATTCACTTCAGAACCACAATCTCTTCCACACTTCCTATCAGAATGTAGTACAACAAGAGCTGGGCGAGGCAGCTCTTGCCCTCAAGATGTTCCAGCTGGGACTGTACGGCACAGAAAAGTGGAAGACTAATGCCCTGATGCACCACAATCAAGAGGTGCAGGACAACATCCTGAACTGGCTCGCACTGCCTGATGGCGAACTGGCTATGCCAAATGGCAATGACTGGAGCCTCTTCCTCTATGACCAAATCACCAGCTACTCAACCATGGCCTGCTTCCTGCGAGACCCACATGCCCTGATGCTGGAGAACATGGCCTACAAGTATATTCAAGCACGTCAAAAGACAACCACCGACGGTTCTTGGCTACTGCGTGCCGACGTAGGTGCACGCCGCATGGGCGTGGAGGCCCACCGAGTGATGATGACCTACCTGATGCACGATGCACTCTCCACCGCCGACCTCACCCCAACCACATGGGACGACTTTAACAAGCAGTATGGAGAGGCCCGCATGATTCCTTGCCAAAACATTGTCCGCGCATCAACAGACGACCGCTTCTCTTGCTTCTCGTGGAGCAAAGGGCTGAAGTCCTACACCGGCTACTTTGCAGCGAACTCCCCCGACAAGAACAAAATAGTGGTGCCCTACCGTGCCAACAACACAGGTAACTTGACTGGCTGGTACGAAGTATCAGGCCAAAGCACTAATGCCACGCCTGTAGTGAGCGGTATCTACCAACTAAAGGGCAACAGCTACGTAATGAACGGTGAATTGAATGTGAACGGCAATAAACTCAATAACCGCTTTGCCATCTATTCCACCCCACAGAACGCCCTCATCTATCTCGACTACGTGACAGCCAACGCTGCAGCCACTATCAACACCGAGAAAGGTGGTCTGCTTGCCATCTCTACAGACGAGCTGATGAAGACCACACGTACATTATACTATAATAAGGGCGAAGGCATTAGCCACAAGCAACTGGACGGAAGCGCCTTCACCACCTTCGAGAGTGAATGGGTGAACATTGACAACGAGCTGGGTGTCATCTCGACTGGCAACGGCAAGAAGATTGGCTTTGGCGACCGTGGCGCCAACAACTCCATCTACACATCGAAACTATACCCGATGTACTCCAACACTTCACGCGAAGTGAAGGCTGGTGCCGTAGTAGATGTACGCAATCTGGTTTACTACAGCAACATTAACGCAGAAAAGACCAAAATAATGGCCAGCAGCCTCCTTTCACTGAAAGACTTCTTACCTGCAGGATGGAACGGAGTGATTGCTCCCGATAACGACTGCGCCTACTTCATCGTCAGCAACTTTAAGGGAGAAAACACCGCCACGGTGAAAGGCTTGCAATACTATAAGTGGGCACCCGTGTTCGAGCAACCGACCGCCATCACCAATGACGCTTCCACCGTCACCTTCACTGCCCAGCAGAACCACTCTGTTGCACAGCCCATCACCATCATGGCGAAAGGCAATAACCTCACCGCACAACTCATCGATGAGAGTTCTGCCTACATCACAGCTAACGCCAATGCCACCATCTCTGTAGGCATTGCCGTCAAGGGGCAAGAGGAAGCTGCTTATCTTGAGGGCTACAATCTGAAGAAGAACCAAACCATCCGTGTCTATTTGAATGATAACAACGAGGTATGCGCTGAAAGCGTGTCCCCCTTTCCCGAAGTCAAAAAGACGGACTACACGGACTACATCATCAACCCGTCGTTCGAAGGCGACTCGAAAGTAGGCTGGTCAGGCTCTCCTACAGTAGAATACGACTGCGCTGAGAAATACAACACCAACTTTGATGTCTATCAGACGATTGAAGGACTGCCACAAGGCAAGTATCTCCTCACCTGCCAAGGCTTCTACCGTTCAGGCAACACTGCCAACGCAGCCGCCACTCACAATGCAGCCAACGAACGGCTCCACGCCATTCTCTATGCTAACGGCTCAGAAAACGTCAGCATTCCCCTTCTGTCCATCATCGAAGAGGCCGGCAAGAAAGGAGCCATCGGCGTGATGGCCACAGGCTATGGCTACGTGCCCAACACGATGGAACAGACCAGCGTCTATTTCCATGCAGGGCTCTACCCAAACTCTCTCATCTGCAACGTAGGCGAGAACGGCAAATTGCGCATCGGAGTAAAAAAGACAACTACCATCAGTGAGGACTGGACCATCTTCGACAACTTCACCCTCACTTACATTCCCGAAGAGGAACCCGATGGTATCCAGTCCATCCGTCCAATCCATTCCCCGAAAGGTATTTACACGCTGCAAGGGATAAAGATTGAAGAAGCCGACCTTCAACGAAACGGCATCTACATCATCGACGGCAAAGCCACACGAGTAGAATAAGACAAAGATAACAGAAACGGCTGCTCCATGATGGGGCAGCCGTTTCTTTGTTTATTGCTATAGATAAACAAATACTGTTTATCCGTAGATAATCTTACCAGTTTCCTTATCGGTGTTCTCATCGATGAAGGATTTGTTGTACTGAGTCATGCCACGCAGAGACATACCCATGTTGGAAAAACCGCCATCATGGAAGAGAGTCTGCATAGTCACCTTCTTGGTGAGGTCTGAGAACATCACGATGCAGTAGTCTGCACACTCGTCTGCGCTTGCGTTACCCAGAGGAGACATGCGGTCAGAGAAGTCATAAAGACCGTCGAAGCCCTTGATGCCAGAACCTGCTGTCGTGTATGTAGGAGACTGGCTAATAGTGTTCACGCGCACGCCTTTCTCACGGCCATAGATGTAACCGAAGGAACGAGCGATAGACTCAAGGAGTGACTTGGCGTCAGCCATATCGTTGTAGCCGAAGAATGTACGGTGGCTGGCCACATAAGTGAGCGCCAACACGCTGGCATTCTCGTTCAGCGCATCAAGCTTCTTAGCTACCTGCAGCATCTTGTGGAAAGAGATTGCTGATATGTCAAGTGTCTTGTCGAGCAGGCTATAGTCGAGGTCATCGTATGTACGCTTCTTGCGCATGTTTGCGCTCATGGCGCATGAGTGGAGGACGAAGTCAATCTTTCCGCCGAGAGCCTTCTGCGCCTCAGTGAAGAGCATTTCCAAGTCATCCACGCTGGTAGCATCGGCAGCAATCACAGTTGCGTTTGTCTTCTCTGCCAGTTCCGCAATGGTACCCATGCGGCAAGCAACAGCTGTATTAGTAAGCACGATTTGTGCACCTTCTTCAACGGCACGCTCTGCCACCTTCCAAGCGATGGACTGGTCGTTCAATGCACCAAAGATGATTCCCTTTTTACCTTTTAGCAAATTGTAAGCCATAATTTGTTTCTTTACCTATGAATATTATAGTCCTTCTTAAAATCGGCTACAAAGGTACGACATTTCGTTCATACAGCGAAGGGGATTCCCCTTTTTCTCACTTTTTCAGTTCCCTGCGCAAAAAAACTTGCAAAATTCTTTGCCGGTTGTCGAAAAAGCGCTACCTTTGCACTCGCTAAAGGAAAACGTCCATAGTGATGGCGGGGTAGCTCAGCTGGTTAGAGCGTCGGATTCATAATCCGGAGGTCGAGGGTTCGAGCCCCTCCCCCGCTACGAAAAGCGGCAGTGTCATTCGACATTGCCGCTTTTTCTTTTTTCATCCGTTCAGCACATCTCAAAAGACATGCTTCCAGCACCACAAAAACGGTGTGAGTCACACCGGTAGTGCCGGTCTGAGTCACACCGAGGGTGCCGGTGTGACTCAGACCGTTTTTGAGGCCGTGGAAAGGCTTATTGATGAGCAGTGGAGTTTCCACACAAGAAGCAACGGAAAAACGGATACTTATGGACCTTCTATATGGCAAATGCACACATCTCGCCACCGGCAATTACATGAGTGACACAGCCAGATAGAAGGATAGTTCTGCCATAAGACAGACTGCACCACAACAATCACCTGTATAGCCGTGCAGCTTACGCCAGATGAAGAGGAAGAGAAAAGCCACGGTGAGAATGGGAGCAAGTACCGCAAACCACCATGTAACCCCCGTGAATACAATAAGAGGCATGGAAGGAAGCAGTCCCTGCACGGCGAGGCCGGCTGTTGCCCCCATGCTAATGGGGCGATAGACAGTCTTGTTTTTGGCATCTTCTTCACGGCGAGCATAAGGCATGAAGTTAACAATCTGGCTGGAGAGCATCTTTGCAGCAGGATCTGCAGCAAGAATGGCAAACACAGCCGTCATGGGCGGCATGGAGCAAAGCACGCCCCATAGAAGAAGGAAATAGAAGATGAGGGCTATCACGCCGTAGGTGCCGATGTGAGAGTCCTTCATGATGACAAGAATACGCTGCCGGTCGGTTCCTCCACCAAAACCATCGAAGAAGTCAGCTAGACCGTCTTCATGCAAGGCGCCTGTCACGAACAGACGCACCACAATGGCAAGGGCTACAGCAATAGGAAACGGGAAAATGTGGCAAGCGCCAAAGAGAGCCGCTGCCATGATGCCACCCGTGAGCCAGCCCGTGAGAGGCCAATGCTCCACTACTGTGGCGTATGCTTCCTTTGGAGGCTGATGAAGCCGCCAGAAAGGGATTCTGGTGAAGAAGATAAAGGAGGCAAAGATACGTTCGTGATATTTGATGGGCATAGGCTAAAAGAGAATCGCCCTGTGCGTGGGCTGGTTAAAAGTACTTGGTGATGTTGGCATTGTCAAAGTTGTTCATTTCGTTCATCATGCGAGCAGCAGAATCAAGAATAGGGAAAGCACAAAGTGCCCCTGTCCCTTCACCCAAGCGCAGGCCCAATGAAAGGAGCGGTTCTGCGGCAAGGGCATCAAGCATACGGCGATGACCGCTTTCGTCGCCACAATGACCGAATACCATATAGGACAGGGCTTCAGGATGAAGCTGACAGGCAGCCAACGCACAAGCGGTCATGATGAAGCCATCGACAAGAACAAGCATCTTCAGCTCTGCCGCACGGAGCATAGCTCCAATGGCCGCTACCATCTCAAAGCCGCCAAAGTAACGGATAGCATCATCAGCTGTAGGGGCAGGCATCTGTGCACCGAAATGCTCAAGAGCATGCTGGAGAATGTCACGCTTATGGCTGATGCCAGCAGCATTCAGACCCGCACCCGCACCGATGCACTCATCCAACGGAATATGGCAGAAGAGGCTCATCCATATGGAAGAGGGAGAGGTGTTGGCTATGCCCATCTCGCCAATACAGAGCACCTTGCATCCTTCTGCATAACACTCATTGGCGAGGTCTATGCCCACTTGCAAGGTACGGTCATATTCCTCGACCGTCATGGCTGGCTCATGCAAGAAGTTACGCGTGCCACGTGCCACCTTCTTGTCGAGAATTCCTTCCACATGAGTGAGGTCATAATCGACGCCCACGTCCACAATACGCAAATGGAAACCATGCTGACGGCAGAACATGTTGACTCCTCCACCACCCTTGGTGAAGTTGATCATCTGCTGCCAAGTCACCTCGCGCGGCGACACGCTCACACCTTCACGCTCAATGCCGTGGTCACCACCCAGCAACAAATGACATGGATGAGCCAACGAAGGGGACAACGTCTGTTGGGCAAGACAAATCTGCATGGCCAATGTTTCGAGGCGTCCCAATGAACCTTTGGGTTTATTGAGGTTGTCAATCTTGGATTGGATGATGGGGCGAAGAGCCTCATCGGGAGCTTGTATATGGAACTGTATCATAAAGCCTACAATAATTATTTAATCTTTACAGGGATGCCACTTACCATCAGCACCACTTCATCGGCACAACTGGCCACGTATTGGTTCATCCACCCCTGCAAATCGGTAAACTGACGCTGCACGGCATTCTCACTCACACCGCCAGAGCCTATCTCATTTGTCACGAAAATGAAGGTGGCATCTTGAGCCGTAAAGCGGTCGAACTCTGCTTTGAGGGCCGTCAAGGCCTTGTCCACGTCTTGCAATTCAAAAAAGAAGTTGGTGCACCACAGGGTGATGCAGTCAATGACAGCCACACGTCCTGTGAGGTCGTGACGACTGAGAGTCTTCTCCTCTTCGATGTTGTCCCACTCAGGGCCGCGACGCTCTTGATGTTTGATGACGCGGCGACGGAACTCCTCGTCCCACACATGAGCAGTCGCTACATAAACGGGATTGGGACTGAGGGAAAGGGCCAGACGTTCAGCATATTGGCTTTTGCCCGAACGCTGACCACCTGTGATGATTATAATCTTTTTCATATCAATATCTGCATGACAATATAAAGAGCAAGCAGCAACATGATGGCGAAACACTCTGCCACCCTATTGATTCTAATGGAAACCCGCATGTCCTTCGTCGTAAGCGGGCGCTCGTTTTCACCGATGTATGGTTTGTCAAATAGTTCGCCGAAATAGGTGTGAGGACCACCAAAGCGGCAATTCAAGATTCCAGCAAGGGCTGCTTCAGGATAACCACTATTGGGAGAGGCATGCTTGGGACCATACTTCATCACGAACCCAAGCAAAGAGAGACGCCCCGATGCCAATACCATCAGGAATGCCGTAAGACGTGCCGGAATATAGTTTGCCACATCGTCAAGATGGGCAGCAAAGCACCCAAAGTTGCGGTAACGGTCGGTACGATAACCTATCATAGAGTCGAGCGTGTTCACCATCTTGTAGGCCAACATACCTGGAACACCACCGATGCCCAGCCAGAAAAGCGGGGCTATCACACCATCACTCAGGTTTTCGGCAAGAGTCTCAAGCGCTGCCGTACGAATCTCCTGTGCCGTTAGTTCACTTGTATCACGGCCTACGATGCGAGCCACCTGCTTGCGTCCTTCTGCGATGGAGCGGTCTACAGCAAGGAAGGTCTGGCGAACCTCGCGGATAAGAGTGGTGCCAGCAAGACACCAAAAGATAATGAGTATGGAGAGGAGGGTGGAAAGCGAAAGGTGAAATGTAGAATGCAAAAGCTCTGCATCTGCAGCAATGCAAGAAGTGAAGTGGAGAATCGCCCATGTGATTCCCCATACGAAGACAACGAGGAAGGATGACAGGATCGCCCCTTTCAGTTTGCGATGCTGCCCCTTATTAAGGTGTTTCTCTCCCATAGATATCATCTTGCCAAACCACACAACAGGATGCGGCATCCACAGCGGGTCACCAAGAAAGAGGTCGAGTGTCCAACCTACAAGCAAGGGCAATATGTTGGTTAATGCACTCATCTTTGCTGAATAAATTGAGCGATGGCATCGACCAGTGCATCATTCTCTTCGGGAGTCTGTGCTGCAACGCGGAAGTGATGAGGTGTTAGGCCTCGGAAATTGGAAGCATCACGAATAAGAATGCCATGCTCACGAGCCAGATACTCCTTCAGCTCAGTTGCTGTACGGGGCTGAATGGTACAAAGAAAGAAGTTTGTCTGAGTATCAAAGCACTCGACACCTGCAAGACGGGACAAGTTCTGTTGAAGTCGTTGAGCCTCTTGCAGATAAGCCTTCAAGCCGGGAATAAGTCGAACCTTGTTCGCAAGCAGCCACTTGCCCGCTTCCATCGCAATGGCATTAACTGCCCAAGGTCTGTATTGCTGACGCAGAGAACGGATGATGCCAGCCGGCGCTGTAAGATATCCTAAGCGCAATCCGGGGACGCAGTACCGCTTGGTCATGGAGTGAATCTGAATGATGTTATCGCAGCACAACATATCAGCGGGCTGAGGTATTGGACAATCTGTATAGTCCTCATACGACTGATCTACCACCAATATCTCATGCGCAGAGGAAGCTTCTTTGATGAAGTCCTTGGACACGACTCGGCCCGTCGGGTTGTTGGGATTGCAAAGCCAGCAAAGCGCGCCATCGGGACGCTCTTCATAGCCAAACAACCGACATGCATCATCGTACTCGGAGAATGTAGGGTGATAGACGCTGTAGGTTTTCTTGTCGCGGAAGGCCTGTGCAATCAAGTAAATGGCATCGGTAGCACCACTTGTCACCAGCACTTCATCGGCATCAATGCGACATTCATCGGCAATCATCCTCTCCAACGAACGGGCTGAAGGTTCAGGATAGGAACGGATAGCATTCAAATGACGGCACAAGTGCGCCTCCAACCCCGAGAGGTCGGCATGAGCATAGATGTTGGAACTGAAGTTCACGCGAATGCCTTCATAGCTATAGATGTCGTCACCGTGTCCGTCAATCATTCTTCTGTAAGATTTGGTAGAGCAAGTCTAAGTTTACATGCTGACGCACATGGGCAGCCAACAAGTCATATTGCTGCTCCTTGAAAGAGTGGTAGTCGAAAGACTGCTCTGTCTGTGCCATCTTGTCTTTGAAAGGCGACAGCAACTTCTCGATAAAGGAAGGGTTATCAAGGATACCATGCACATAAGTTCCCATGCAATGTTCATCAACATAGTAGCCATCTTCTGTGCCGTCGTTCAAATGAAGAAGAGGGGAAGAAGCTGCATCGAGAGGACGAGTCTCGCCCATGTGTATCTCGTAGCCTGCACCGTACTCACAGGTCACCTGGCGTGTCACTTTCTCGCCCGACATAATCGTCGTGGTAGGTAATAGTCCTAAACCCGGCAAACGGTCAATGTTTCCTTCCACATGGTGCGGGTCACACACTTCCACGCCCATCATTTGATAGCCCCCACAGATGCCCATGACGGTCGCTCCTTCGCGATGCGCCCGAATAATGGCTTGTGCCACCCCGTTGCGCCGCAGTTCATACAGGTCGCTCAGGGTCGATTTAGAGCCTGGCAAAATGATGATGTCACTCTTCATGAGGTCATCCGTATTATTTGTATAGAAGAGGTGCACACGCGGGTCGCGTTCCAGCACATTGAAATCGGTGAAATTGGAAAGATGCCGCAAGAGCACCACTGCTACATTCACCTTGCCACGCTCGGCTTGCATCGACTTGCTGGCAAGGTCAACACTATCCTCTTCCTCAATGTGAATGTCTTTATAATATGGCACCACACCTAACACAGGCACACCGCACAAATCCTCTAACATCTTTCGTCCATCATCAAACAGCCGCAAATCGCCACGGAACTTGTTGATGATGATGCCCTTGATGCGCTTTCGGTCTTCAGGAGTCTGCAACGCAATGCTACCATAAACCGACGCAAATACTCCGCCTCTATCAATATCGCCCACCACAATCACATCCGCGTCTGCATGACGAGCCATCGGCATGTTCACCAAGTCACTGTCGCGTAGATTCAATTCCGAAATGCTACCGGCTCCCTCCATCACAACAGGATTGTAACGAGCGTTCAGGCGATCGAAAGCGGCACATACCTCACGCCTCAGTTCCTCCCTACCCTCCTTGCGGAAATAGTCGTAAGCATCGCGGTTGCCGATTGGCTTGCCGTTCAGCACCACTTGGCTTGTATGGTCACTCTGTGGTTTCAGCAGCAGAGGATTCATGTCCGTATGGCAGGGAATGCCCGCCGCTTCAGCCTGCACAGCTTGCGCACGTCCTATCTCCAACCCTTCAGGGGTGGCGTACGAGTTCAATGCCATGTTCTGTGCTTTGAAAGGAGCAGGACGATAGCCGTCTTGCAGGAAGATACGGCACAAAGCCGTAGCAAGAACACTCTTGCCAACGTCGCTGCCTGTACCTGCCAACATGATGGGGTGAAGCTTCTTCATATGCCTGCGATATCTCCTATGTTATATATATGTGTATAGCTTGCCAACACTTGCTTGTACTTAAACACGGGTGTGGGAACCGGTTCTCCTTTAGCGTTAAAGACTTGTACGGCAGACGAGGGCACATCGCCCAGAAACTGCGTGTAGTGGAACTCGTGTCCCCGGCACTCTTTCCCGTCAAGAGTAAAACGACGATAACCCAACGAGAGTTTACGGTCCATCTTCCGCGCTGTGATACGATAAGGGAGAACACCGCACATCGGAAACCCACCATCGTCTGTTATGATGCTTTGACACAGATACATCATTCCTCCACACTCAGCCACAATACGACCTCCACATTCTGCATAGTTGCGGATAGCCTCTCGTGCCTTTTCAGCCTCCACAAGAGCGTCCAAATGCTTTTCAGGATAGCCTCCAGGCAAGTAGAGCAAGTCGCAATCGCTCAAGTCCGGAACATCCTTCTCGGGGTCAAAGAACGTCACGCTTTTCCCCTCGCGCGCCCATTGATCAATCGTTTCTTGATAATAGAAAGAGAATGACTCGCCATTCCTTGCCATCACAACTCTAACAGTTCTTCCCATTGCACGTTCTCCTCCAATAATTTCACTAACGAATCGTCTTTTGTATCCTCAGAAAAGTCCAGTCCGAGGTAACGCGAACCTTGTTCCAGTTCTGCATGTTTCGGGAGAAAGCCATAACAAGTGATAGACAAGTCCTCACACACTTGACGAAGCATCTCTCGATGGCGTTTTGACCCGACCTTATTGAAGATAACACCAACAATGCGGACATCCTTGCGGAAATGAAGAAAGCCAGAGAGCAATGCCGCCATTGAATAAGCAGCACTTTTAGCATCCACCACCAGCACCACGGGCAAATCCAACACACTCGCAATCTCAGCAGACGAGCCTTTGTCACGGTCATAGCCATCGAACAGTCCCATCATGCCCTCCACTATACACATATCAGCATCGGCACCATAGCGGGCAAAGAGCTCCCTCACATGGTCCTTCGACGCCATAAAGGTGTCAAGATTAATGCTGGGGCGTCCACACACTGCTGCATGAAACTTCGTGTCAATGTAGTCAGGGCCGCATTTAAAGGGCTGCACCACCCTACCTTTCCGTGTAAACAACGCCATCAGCCCACGAGCAATAGTCGTCTTGCCCGAGCCACTTGTTGGTGCTGCTATAAGAAATGAAGGTGCCATCAGTATGCGAAGGTAGAAAAAAAACTCCGAAAAAGATGAATGAATCCTAAAAAAGTTTGTACCTTTGCCGCAGATTGGTAATCGGAACGCTCTCAACAACTTTTCAAAAGGAAGCGACGCTTCCGATGCAAGGGAATCCGGTGCAATTCCGGAGCTGTACCTGCAGCTGTAATCCTCTCATATCAACATCCACCAACAAAAGCCACTGAGGAATCGGGAAGGCGCGTGGACAGGAGGAAAGTCAGAATACCTGCCAAACACTTATCAAAAGATAGGGCTAATGCCCTCAAGCATGTATCGGCGTACAGGAACATACGCAGCAATACACAAGACTAATGAAGAGATGGTTTCTTGGATGGGGATTGATTTGCTTCATCCAGACAGTGATGGCACAAGACATCGTGCGGAGTGATTCTCTGCAAGAAGTTGTAGTAACAGGTACTGGCACACAGCACCTGTTGAAGGATGCTCCTGTGCAGACCGAAGTCATCTCACGACAAATGCTACGCAATTTCTCAGGCAGTTCTGTAGCTGACATTCTGTCCGGCTTAACGTCCTCGTTTGCCTTCAACGAAGGAGACATGGGTAGTCAAATGCAGATGAACGGCCTGGGCAACAATTATATCCTTATACTTATTGACGGCAAACGCATCCATGGCGATGTAGGCGGCGAGAACGACCTCTCACTCATTGATCCGCACAACATTGAGAAGATTGAGATTGTGAAGGGAGCATCGTCAGCACTCTATGGAAGCGACGCCATCGCCGGTGTGGTCAACATCATCACGAAGAAGCACAACGAAGGTCTTATGGTGGAAAACACTACCCGATACGGCACCTACAACGATGTGCGCCAACACAATGGCGTAGCGCTGGCATGGGGCAAGTGGAAGAGCTACACCAACTTCCAGCTGCAGCACAGTGACGGTTGGCAGAACACGGGTCGGGAATACACCCCCAGCAGTACAGCCCCTATTACCGATTCACGCAACAAGACTGTGAATGAGCACACCAGCTGGCAAGTGTCCGAGCAGTTGACATTCACTCCTTCCAAACAATGGGAGTTCTATGCTAGTGGCTCTATCTACGGCAAAGGCATCTATCGTCCTAAAGGCAAATACCCCAAGTATGATGTGAAGACATTCGACCTCACCTACCGCAATGCGTCAGCAGCAATAGGTGGACAGTGGAAGACCCATGCTGGTGATGTCATCACACTCGATGTCGATTGGAACAAACACGCCTACTACCACTCGTTCACTTCCACCACTTTGGCCGAGGGTTTCGATGCAGACGGGAAACTCATCATAGACTTCCCCTACTTTGCAGGACAGAAACTGCTACAGAGCAACCAAGAACGCACGATGGCGCACTTGAAGGGCGTGTTCTCACTGCCTTTCGAGCAACGGCTGAGCGCTGGCATTGAAGCACGCTACGACTATTTGAAAGCGCCCACCAGCTTGGAAGACCGAACAGCAAGCGACAACACAGAAGCGCTGTATGTACAAGATGAATGGAACATGCTCCAATGGTTGCAGCTTACAGGTGGACTTCGACTGAACCGCAACGAAGGATTTGGATGGAAACTGACTCCTAAAGTGTCAGCCATGGTAAGCATGGGCGATGTTAGGCTGCGTGCCACATGGAGCCAAGGCTTCAAATCGCCATCACTGAAAGAGATGAACTACCGCTACATCCGCGAGATGAACTCTGTCATCATGTACTTGGGCAACAAAGACCTGAAGGCACAGACCTCCAACTACTTCTCGCTGAGCGGTGAATGGAACTACAAAGGCTTCAACGTAACCGTATCCGGCTACTATAACAAGGTGGAGAACATGATTGCGCTGGCCACCATTCCACGTACAAACGCACCTGAGATCTACCGTCAGCAATACGGTGAGATGCTCAGCAAGGTGCGCCAATACAGGAACATGGAAGACGCCCGCACATGCGGTGCTGATGTGAGTCTGCGCTACACCCATAAAGAATGGGCTGGAGGCATCGGCTACAGTTACCTCGACACAAAAGCTCACGTGTATGACTCCAGCCATGACCGCCTGGTACGTGTAGTCATTGACGGCATGGCTTATCATAAGGGCAACCTGTTCGCTACATGGGAACACCGTTTCGTTCCCACCTATCAGTTAGGCATCGGCATCTATGGCCGCATGTCCAGCAAGCGCTACTACCAAGTGGACGGCAATGGTAAAGGATTCTGCCTATGGCGCATCTCCACCACCCACACGCTGGGCAATAGTCGCCACATGAACTATAAGGTAGAAGCCGGTGTGGACAATATCTTCAACTATGTGGACCGCACACCACACGGTCTGCACCTCGGCACCACCACGCCCGGCACCACCTTCTACGCAACACTGTCCATCCGTTTCAATCAAGGCAAAAAACTTATCAACAAATATAAGTCCAATTCAATTAATCAAACCAATTATGAAGACAATTAAGTTTCTCATGATGGCAGCAGTAGCCCTCATGACAGCTGTGAGCTTCACAGCATGCAGCGATGACGACGACAATCTTTCAAACATGGAACGTTACCAGCGCGCTGTTGACGCTACCGTGAAAAAACAGAAGAAGAGCGACAAGGCCATTCTGCTTGTTGCATTCGGTTCTACTTATCAACAGGCTTACGATGCTTTCGACAACACCGTCAAGGAGTACAAGGCTAAGTTCCCCGACTATGACGTGTATCTCTCATTCTCTTCTGCCATCTGCATCAACCGTGCTGCCGCTGGCGAGAACACTGCAAAGCGCAACTTCTACGAGCCTAAATACTGGCTTGAGGCCTTCGGTCGCGTGAAGTACAGCGAAATCATCGTGCAGTCTATGCAGGTGATTCCTGGTGAGGAGTTCAGCCGCGTAGTGAACGCCATGAAGGACTTTGGCAACAACTCTAACGGTGACCTCGACGACAAGTACATGTCTGAGGTAACCCTGAAGCTGGGTATGCCACTCATGTACACAGAGGATGATGCCGCTATTCTGGCTGATGCTCTACACGCAAACTTCAAAGACTACGTCAGCGAAGGCGCTATGCTCTTCATGGGTCACGGTAACCCTGACGAATACGACACCTTCAAGGCCAACATTCGTTACAGCCAGTTGGAAACTGCTCTGCAGGCTATCAACACCAACTACTTCGTAGGTACTGTTGACATGAAAGAAAACTTCAAGGTACAAGTACTCGAGCGCATGCAAAACCAAGGTATCTATTCCGGCAGCGTATTCTGCGCTCCACTCATGTCCATCGCCGGTGACCACGCTCACAATGACATGGCCGGTAACGACGACGCATGGGATAATGGCTTCGAGGAGAATGAAGACGGTGAGGTAGAAGACACCAGCTGGAAGAAGTACTTCGAGCATTCAGGCTACGACATCGATGAGATTGACTACACCGACGGTGAAGCAGGTCTCGTACATGGCCTGCTTGAGTACGACAACATCCGCAGCATCTACATCCAGCACACCCTGGACGCAGAAGTTGTTGATTACTATCACTCAAAGTACCCTGAAGAATAAGACACTTCCATTCTAATTCATGAAGAAAATATTCATCTTAGCAGCGCTCTCATGCGGGAGCGCTGCTTTTGCGCAAGTGCACCGCATGGAGCACCGTGACAGCACCGCCACTGAGCGAACTTACAACCTCAACCCCATCGTGGTGACAGGTTCAGGTCACCATCAGAGACTGAAATCTACGGCCACTCCCGTGCGTGTACTCTCTGCACAAGAGATGCACGAACAAGGCATCAGCACCTTCGACGCTGCCATCACCCGCATGATGCCGCAGGTGTCAATGGCTCCCAACTCTATGGGCACCTTCCTTCGAATGAATGGACTGGGCAACAAGTATATCCTCATCCTTGTGAATGGCCAGCGGCTTTCAGGTGACATCTCAAATAATGTAGATTTGAACCGCATCAACTTCTCCCGCATCAAGCGCATTGAGGTGCTGGACGGAGCGGCATCGTCACTCTATGGAAGCGACGCCATTGCCGGAGTTATCAACATCATCACAGACCAACCCACCCAGCAGCTGATTAGCGTGGGAAGTGACACACGCGTATCGGGAAAAGGACAACTGACAGAAGCCGTCACGCTCGACATTTTCACCCATGGTTTTGGCAGCTACACCTCCTTCACCCACGACCGCGCTGACAGCTACCGCATCAACGGGCTGGAATACAAGAAGGGCTCCACTACAGAAACTGAGCCGAGCATTGCCCCCCTGTTTACTGGCTACCATTCCAACATCCTTGGACAGAAGTTCACCTTCTCTCCTAATGCCAAGTTGGCCTTCAACGCAGGTTTCGACTATTCCTACAAGATGACCGACCGTCCCAACTCACGCACCGACATCAAGGGGGGCACCGACTACGAGATGCGGTATAAGGGACTTCGCTGGAATGTGGGCGGCATCTACAAGTTCACGCAGAAGAACTCCCTGCAAGCCACCTTCACCTCCGACCGCTTCAGCTACGGCAAGGAGTACGATGTAGCCACTAAGAGCAACAAGGTGGGCGACTTCGTGCGGTCTAAAAAGCAGCATGCCTACGAGGGTGACCTCAAAGGCATCTTCGGACTGATGAAGAACTCAACAACCATTGTGGGAGCCAACTGGCGCACTGACCAGCTCGACGCCACCTCGGGCAACATCGATGAGCGTGTGCACCAATTTGCCCTCTACGGACAGCACGAGCACAAGCTACTGCGCAATCTGACAGCAACGGTAGGCGCTCGCTACACCGACCACAAGACGGCTGGCAGCCATCTTACCCCCAAGGCCACACTGATGTTCTCACCCGGTGCATTCAACTTCCGCGCCACCTACTCTGCGGGATTCCGTGCACCAGGATTGGATGAGCTCTACTACCACTATTACTCTGTCAATCGCGGCAAACCACAAATCATCTTCGGAAACCAAGCGCTGAAGCCAGAAAAGAGTAACTACTTCGCCCTTAACGCCGAATACCACACCGATGTGCTAGTGTTCAGCGTCACAGGCTACATGAACCGCATCAACGACATGGTGGTACGTCAAGAAGTGCCCGTGGACGAAGCTGTGCTTAACCGCCTGCAAGGTGAATTCCCCGAGATGAAACCAGAGGAAGCCGAGAAATTGGAACGCTATTCACTCTATCGCAATAGCGACAAGGGCGACGTGAAGGGCGTGCAGGTCAACCTGTCAGCCAATCTTTTCCCAGGCTTCAATCTCTCAGCCAACTATGCTTATACCTACGCTCGTACCAAGAGTGACGGTGAATGGAGCACGCTGGAGCGCAGCATCCGCAACACCGCCACTGTGGCGCTCAACTACCATCACGCATGGGGACTGTATGCGCTCAACGCCAATCTCAACGGACGCTTCCAGTCAAAGACATACTACACTGGCACTTATGAGGACGCCCCGGGCTATGGCGTGCTGAACTTCAACACAACCCACACATTCGACTGCACAAAGTGGGCCCTCCTTGAGCCCAGCATCGGCATTGACAACATCTTCGACAAGACAGACAATCGCATTGACTCGTCAACGCGAAAATTCGCCCTCTACAATCCTGGCAGAATGCTCACCGTCGGTCTTAAAGTAAGGTTTAAGCAATAGCCCCATCTGCGGTGCACCTTGCACTCCAAAAGCGGTGTGAGTCACACCGCCTACCTCGGTCTGAGTCACACCGGCACCCTCGGTGTGACTCAGACCGTTTTTAGAGGTATGGAAGAGAAGAAAAAAGGGCAAGAGAGGAAAGACGACTTCCTTACTCCTTTTCCCTTTCACGCTTCAGCTCCTGAAGCGTTTGAAGCGTCTGTCCAAACGTGGCATTCTTGAGCAGGACACGCTTGTTGGCATCCAGCAGATAGAAAGCAGGAGTGACGGGGACGAAATAACGGTTGCCGATATCCCGAGCCGAAGCCCCCTCTGTCTTCAGCTTTGAATCGTCAAAAGGCAACACGCGGACCATCTTGAGGCGCGAATCGTGAAACAACGGCTCGTGCTTCATTTGTTCTTCCACCGACTGACACGTAGCACATTCCGGGTCGGTAAACATCAGCAACGTCAGCGGAGCATCTATTTCATGAAGACGCCGCTGGCGACCATCGGTGTCGCGGAAACGGAAATCTGCAGCAACGGAACCCACCTGATTCTTCTCCACATTCATGAGGCGGACACGATAACGCTGTCTGTCGGATGCCGAGATGGGGGCGTCAACTGCCGACAGGTGACGAAGCAGATGAGCATAGGTAAGGTCATTGCGCAATGGAGAATGCTGGTTGTAGAGATAGTGCTCCAGGAGCCCGTCATAGTGTTTCCCAAGTTCGACGGTAGCAAAAGCCTGCTGCACGAAAGAAGCTGCACAGCGGTCGGCCACCAACGAATCAGCATACTGCATCAAGTTAAGGAAATCGACTAATCCCTGTTCGCCCAGCAGCAAGTTCTCTTGCGTGGCATCACTCCACAAGTAGCGGTCCCAGTAGTGGTCAAGCACATAGGCAAGCCGTTCCTCCTGTTGGAGAGTATCGGGCACGCTAGGCAGGGGAAACGTAGACGTCTGTGCCCATACAGCAACACAGAGCAGCCAAGTGGTCAAGGAGATGAGCGGACGGGGATAATTCACAATTAACAATGAATAATTAATAATTAGGCTGATGCGATGCACCGATTGGGAACATACCGCATAGCAATATTCAATTTCCAACCTTCTGTCCGATATTCACATGCGTATTGCCTGTCACCTCAGCCTGATTGCCACCACCATAGACGTTGCCACGAATATCGACACCCTGAACATCCTTCTTCTCGTAGTAGGTGGTTCCATCTACGGCATTGCCGGAGGCAGCAGTGTATACAAATGGATCTTCAGTTGTTCCTGCACCGGAACGAGTGTAGCAGCCTTCTGGCAAAGCTGCACCTGCATTCACTTGCTTCACCACATGAACCTCCTCGAGGGTACCGATGTTGACAGTAGTATTACCGATAACCTTGGCCGCATTACCACCGCCAAAGACATTGTTGATGGCTCCCATTTTTCCGGCAGCATGTGAAGGGATGGGGTAATCACCTATTTTCGTATTCTCGCTGACAACGGACGAAGTATTACCAGAAGTATTATTATAGTATTTGCCGTAGGCCACATTGACGTTCACCGTCGGATCACCCACCATCGTGGCACCACCACCGAAGCCACCACCGAAGATCTGTCCGATACTGGTAAACGACATCACGTTGACCTGCGGGTCGTTGTAGAGCTTGATACCCGACTCTTTAGGTGTGCCGTCGCTGTTGTAGCCATAGACGGAGTAACCTGCCAGGTTGCCGCCGCCATACAGTTCACCAATCTTGACGGGTTTACAACCTATCTCCATCACATTGACGGTGATGGATCCTCCAATAGTTCCGCTGCGGTTGTTGCCACCAAACACACGGTCGAACGTGCCGTTGGTGATATTCAGCGTCACGTTGCCATAGGCAGCCTTCAGTCCTGGGATACATGCCATCAGCAACTTAGCCTCAGCATCCATCTCCGCACTCTTACCACCTCCGTAGGCCTCATCCACGCAGAATTCACATCCGCCGCTTTCTTCCAGCAAGGTGACAGCCGTCTGACGCACATTACCCTTGGTGTTAGAGCCGCCAAAGACACGGTGAATCGTACCACCATAGACATTTAAGGAAGCCCGTCCTGAGCCATAGACGATAGCACTAGTTGATGCGGTTCTTTCCTCTTTAGTATCATAAGCAGCCTTATCCCTTACCTTCCACGTGATGCTGCCCTCTTCCTGATAATACTCCGAATAGTTCTTATAACCCACATTGGCACCCGGGTTAGGTCTTCCGTCGGGAAGATTGTCAAGACCATTACCGCCTCCGAAGAGCTCCAGAATCTCGTAGGTGCCATTAATCTCTACATTGGTGGCCGGTGTAGAAGCAGCGTTACCACCACCATACACCTGTTTGATACTCGTCAGTCCACAGCCGTCGATGATGACGTTGGTTGACTTAGTGGTGTTCTTGCCACCTTCAGGCTCATAAGCTGCCAGATTACCACCGCCATAGACTGCCTCGACGTCAAAGGTCTCTGTGCCCTTAGTGGGTTTGGTACTGATATTTTCTTTGTCTGCATTCTGTGTAGCATAGACATGTACGGTGACATCCCCCTTTGGCGAACCGTTCATATCGTTACAACCGAATACCTGGTTGACGATAGCACCCTTTTTGCTATCATTCGATGCAACAGTTTTATTCAGATGCACCTCCACATCACCTTGTGTGGTTCCTGCCGCACTGATACCGTCGATATTTTCCGTGCTACCCTTACCACCTCCGAACACACTGCCAAAGTAGTAGTACTTAGTAGCATCTTCCGAATCAACAACCTTCGTACCTACAGTACCACCATCGATATTCAACGTTGCATTCTGGGCTACAATACCTATCTCACCACCGCCATAGACACTACTCTTCACGGTACCGCCTGTCATGTTTAATGTAGTACTCTTACACTGACCCAGTTTTTGCCATGATGTCAACACAGTTGTATTATCCAGCGCGTAGAGTCGGCCCATACCGCCTGTGAACACATTACCACCCTTGGCGTATTGCAGATGGTTCTGATAGTCGAAGGTTGTGTTAGGTATCGCTGCCTTCTGTTCAGCAGTAGGATTATAGATATATTCTTTATCGTTACCAATGGTACCGCCGCTGATATTGATGGTGATATGTCCATGTTTGTCATCTCCAACGTCTGGAATCTGCTTGCCGTAGTTGGCATCAGTTGTTTCTACAAGATATGTACCCACGGAAGCCAGACGTCCGCCGCCATAGACCGAACCAATTATGTTACCACCTGTGATGTTCATGGTCACATTACCGCCGACATTACCAGCTGTGAGGGTATTGCCGGAGAAGCCACGACCACCACCGAAGACGTTACCATCCACGTATGATGTGCCCCAGGTACCGATGATTGCTCCAGGCTTGATATCCATTTTAATATCGCCTGTGACGTGGCCATCCTCCGATCCTCCGAAGACAGAACCGTAGATGATACCACCCGATACCTCAACCTCTACACTGCCCGTATTGGTGTAGTCGTAGAAGCGAGAGCGCTCGTCACCCTTACCTGCGCCAAAGAGGTAGCAGGTCAATGGGTGCTTGACAATCTGTTCCAGAGTGCGCGGCACACCAATCGTACCGCCAGTCATCTTCACGATAGATTTACCCTTTACGTCGGTAATCTCGTTGCCGCCATAGACGTTTGTCAGGATATGACCGCCAGAGATACGCAGTTCGGTATCACCTTCCACCAAACCTGCTGAAGGACAC
>CADAEK010000027.1 GCA_902786925.1 uncultured Bacteroidales bacterium | reverse complement strand
TCCTCTGCAGGGCGAGCTCGGCGAGGCAAAGAACTGGGACTACTGCGTGAAGAACGTAGCCAGCAAGCAAGACCTCATCGACTACAAGGCCAACCCACGCGTGAGCCAGTTCGCAACCCCACTCTTCGAGTTTTCAGGCGCATGCTCTGGTTGCGGCGAGACTCCATACGTGAAGCTGATTTCTCAGCTCTTCGGTGACCGTCAGATGGTAGCTAACGCAACAGGTTGCTCATCTATCTACTCAGGTTCTATCCCATCTACTCCATACACCAAGAACGCTAAGGGTCAGGGTCCAGCATGGTCTAACTCTTTGTTCGAGGACTTCTGCGAATACGGTCTGGGTATGGCCATCGCCAACAAGAAGATGCGTGCTCGCATCGTAGCTCTCCTCAACGAGGCTATTGCCAAGGAAGACACTCCTGCTGAGTTCAAGGCAGCCGCTGAAGAGTGGATTGCAGGCAAGGACAACGCAGACGCTTCAAAGGCAGCAGCAGCTAAGCTCGCTCCAGCCATCGAGGCTGGTCGCAACGCAGGTTGCCCCATCTGCAAGCAGCTCTCTGAGCTCTCTCACTACCTCGTGAAGCGCAGCCAGTGGATCATCGGTGGTGACGGTGCTTCTTACGATATTGGCTACGGTGGTCTTGACCACGCACTTGCATCTGGCGAGGACATCAACATCTTCGTAATCGACACTGAGGTTTACTCTAACACGGGTGGTCAGTCTTCAAAGGCAACTCCAATCGGTGCTATCGCTCAGTTCGCAGCAGGTGGTAAGCGCATCACCAAGAAGGACCTCGGTCTCATGCAGTCAACTTATGGCTATGTATATGTGGCTCAAGTAGCAATGGGTGCCGACAATGCACAGTGCCTCAAGGCTCTCCGCGAGGCAGAGGCTTATCCTGGCCCATCACTCGTCATCGCTTACGCTCCATGTATCAACCACGGCTTGAAGGCTAAGGGCGGCATGGGTAAGTCACAGGCTGAGGAAGCAAAGGCAGTTGAGTGCGGTTACTGGCACCTCTGGCGTTTCGACCCACGTCTCGCTGAGGAAGGCAAGAACCCATTCCAGCTCGACTCTAAGGCTCCAAACTGGGATAACTTCCAGGCATTCCTCGACGGTGAGGTTCGTTACCTCTCTCTCAAGAAGGTACGTCCAACCGAGGCTCAGGAGCTCTTCGACGCAGCCAAGAAGGCAGCACAGCACCGCTACGCTACCTATGTGCGCATGAGCAAGATTGATTATTCAGCAGAGTAATAAACCTACATAACATCAATCCAAAGGATGCCGTTCCATCATGGTTCGGCATCCTTTTTTAAACTCCTCATCTTCTGCTTGTTCCAAAGCATGGAACGAAATTCAGTATAGAACAGCATAGATGAAAACAATAAGAGCCTGTGCGATTGCACGGGCTCCTAACTGGGATAACTTCCATAGCCCTCGTCGCCACCTGATTGCCAATCCGTACCTCATAAGCAGGAGTGAGAATAGCCCTTAAGCACGAACGAGTATAGCCTTGACACAGAAGCGAGAATATTAGTGACATCGAGCTGAGTATATTAGTGACGTTTGAAGGTGTATATTAGTGACGTTGAAGTGTGTATACGAGTGACACTTAAAACAGCAAGAGGAGTACAGTTTTTTGTACCCCTCTTTATTCTTTATTTTTCTGTTTCACAGTTTATTCCATCCACTTTAACTCTCCAGAGTTTCTTCTTCTATCTTCAGCCCTAAGTGTTGCTTTCGGATTAAAGAACCGTCCTCTGATCCGTTTCAATAAAAATGCAGATTTCGCTTCACCTCATCACGTGTCAGCACAAAATCGCAACTGAAGGCATCTTGCCACCAGTCGATGGAGGCGTTGCTATGGGAGGGGCTGCCGAAGGCTTCGGAGGAGGGATGGGCGGTGCGTCCATAGTCATACCAAGGCATGAAGAAAAGCCATTTGGCACCAGCTTCCCACTGGGCGGAGATGGGGGCGACAGAACCGCACTCTGTCAGGGCTGCCATCTTGAGGGGTTTCTGCTCTTGGAGGAACTGGAAGTCGAGGCGATAGCAGTCGGCGGCTGAAGGCTGGTTATAGACATCCATGCCGACAATGTCCACATATTTGTCGCCTGGATACCAGTCGAACCCTTTGCTGTAGGGCTCTTTCCATGCTGCTGCGGGGGTGAAAGCCCAGATGAGGTTGTTGATGCCAGCATCGGCAAAACGGCGATACATCACCTTCCACAACTGCTTGCATGCTTCGGCATCCATGCCCCACCAGAACCAACGACCACCTGCCTCATGGAGTGGTCGCCAAATGACAGGGATTCCTTTGTCTGCCAGTTTTTTCAGATAGGTGCCGACTTGGTCAATGTCCTTCATCATCCGAGCATATTCCTCAGAATCCTCTTCAAAAATCTTGCGTACATCGAAGAGGGTCTTTTCGTCTTCCTTGCCATAATAGAAAGCATAGCCACGGCCGTTGTTGGCAGGGACATTCCAATGCCACATGAGTGCCACGATGCCGCCTGCTTCATGCCAATCTTCCACTACTTTCGTGTTTGAATAGTCAATCCACCCACCTGGTTTCGTGAGCGGCAAGTGGATGAAGTCGAAGCAGTTGAGCGCTGGCCATTTGCCCGTATGTTGATGCACCCACTCCGCCTCGTTGATGTTCCAGTTCACGTTGGCGCAGGTGCCAGAGAGCGTCTTCGAGCCATAAATGCCCTGCAGGTAGTTCAGCAATCGGGAGGCCTCTGGCGAGCGTTGAACACTACCAGCACACTCATCAGTTGTCTCATTTTCCTTGGTTTCGCCACCGTATGCAGGGAGCATCGAGACCAATACCAGCAGACCTGCCAGAAGGTTCCGCATGCGGGTTTGGAAGATAGTTACGTCCATAAGCGTTCTTTTGAATGATGCAGCAAAGATAGCGATTATTTTCTTTGAAACAAAGCTGCCTGCACCCAAACAGAGTGGAGCGAATGACAAATTATGCCTGCATTTGTTCACTCACTCATTTTTTTTGTATTACCTTTGCATACAGAAGCGACAAGAAGATGGAAAGAAACAAAGACAGCCATAAGGACAGCCATCGGGAGAAGGACATCTATCGGGTGACGCTGGTAGGTGGTGTGGTGAACGTGGTGCTGCTGCTGTTCAAGTTTGTGGCGGGCATTGTGGGACACAGTGCCGCGATGGTGGCAGATGCGATGCACTCGCTCAGCGACTTTGTGACAGATGTCATTGTGCTCGTCTTTGTGCACATCAGCAGAAAGCCCAAGGACAAGTCGCACGACTATGGGCACGGCAAGTATGAAACGCTGGCCATGACCCTTATTGGGATAGCGCTGCTCGCTGTGGCAGTCGGCATTCTCTACAGCGGTGCCATGAAAATTGTGGCATGGGCGAACGGCGAAGAGCTGAAAGCTCCAGGCTTGTTGGCACTTTGGGCAGCGCTGCTGTCAGTGGTGCTGAAAGAGGCTGTTTACCGCTATTCGATGGCTAAAGCCCGCCAACTGCAGTCTCAGGCCGTCGAAGCCAACGCCTGGCACCATCGCAGCGATGCGCTCTCATCCATTGGCACGGCCATCGGCATTGGAGGCGCCATCCTCCTGGGGCAGCGCTGGACCGTGCTCGACCCTGTGGCTTCCGTCATCGTGGGTCTGTTCATCGTCAAAGTGAGCATCAGTCTGTTGCGGCGCGGCATCGGTGACCTGATGGAGGAGTCGCTGTCCGACGAGGTGGAGGCGGAGATTCTGCGACTGGCAGGTTCCGTGGACGGTGTCACCCTACCCCATGACCTGCGCACACGTCGCATTGGCAACCACTATGCCATTGAGATGCACATTCTGATGGATGGCGACATCACCTTGCGTGAAGCTCACAGCAAAGCCTCAGAGGTGGAGGCGCTGCTCCGGAAGCATTACGGACGGGAGACCCACGTCGTCGTGCATGTCGAACCTCAATAAAAGAGTCTATCCTGAGAGGTACTGCCTTTTTCCACTCCTCCCCCCTACCATTGACACAAGCAAGCCTTCTTGTGTTACACTTGTTACACGCCCAGTGTGACACTTGTTACATACGGTGTGTTACAAACGTTACATAGGGTGTGTCACACAAGACTTTGAGAGTAACAGAGGATTTGAAAGAAAGAATCCAAGAGGAAGTAGCGCACTTACAGATGGAAAAATGCAGGACGATTGAATAAAAAAGGAACAATTATTTGGACGTTTCTTCTAATTCCTATACATTTGCGAACTCATTGAAAGTAAAAAGACAATAAGACTTTCAGAACTTAAATTAATCTTAAAAACACAAACGTTATGGGAAAGTACACTTTGATGGCTCTTCCGTATGCACAAGATGCATTGGAGCCAGTGATTAGCAAACAAACATTGGAGTTTCACCACGGGAAGCATCTGGCTGCTTACGTGAATAATCTGAATGGTCTGCTGGAAGGGAGTGGCTTTGAGAATGCCACGCTGCAGGAGATTGTCTGCAAGGCCAGTGGTGGCATCTTGAACAACGCAGGACAGATTCTGAACCATGAGCTGTACTTCGGACAATTCTGCGGAAAGCCCACGAAAAAGGAGCCTACAGGCCCATTGGCGGAGGCTATCGCAAAGGATTTTGGCTCTTTCGACGCATTTAAGGAGGAGTTTCAGAAGAAGGGCGCCACGCTGTTTGGCAGCGGATGGGTGTGGCTGTCAGCAGACAAGGACGGGAAGCTTGTCATCACACAAGAAACGAATGCGGCCAATCCCGTGCAACGCGGCTTGACTCCCCTACTCACCTTCGATGTATGGGAACACGCATACTATCTTGACTACCAGAACCGCCGTCCAGACCATCTCGCCGCTCTTTGGTCTATCATCGACTGGAATGTGGTGGAGAAGAGATTTGAGAATTGACAATTGATAATTGATAATTGACAATTGAGAGGTGAGAGGTGAGATGTCTGATGTCTGATGTCAAAAGTCAAATGTCTAAGGGATGAGGAAAATTCTATAATTCTCTAATTCTTGACCTTAGTTCAGCAACAAGGTAATATTTTATAATCAAGAATTGGAGAATTAGAGAATTTTCCTCTTTAATCTTCAATTTATCAAGAATTGGGGAATTGAAGAATTTACTCTAAACGAATACGGATGATTTTAAGTCAAATTCTCAAATTCTCTAATTCTTGACCTTATGTTAGCCTATATGGGGCGGAGCCTAATTTAATTGATAATTGATAATTGACAATTGAGAATTAAAATCCGCTCTTTATGCAAACATGCCCCACACCTTGCACGGGTGTGGGGCATGCTTACATCTGGATTCTGTGGGGCTGTTAACCCTGCAGGTGCAGCACGAAACGAACGCCCTTCGTGAATTCGGGGTCGATATCGAGGTCACCATTCATCTTGATGGCCATTTGCTTGCAGATAGGCAGGCCAAGACCATCGCCTGTGGTGAGGTCTTTCACCTCAAGGAAAGGCTTGAAGACATCTTCACGCTTCTCTTCAGGAATGCTGCTGCCGGTGTTGGACACGAGGAACTGAAGTTTGTGGGCACCACGCTTTTTGAAGGCCAAGACAATGTGACCACCTGCCGGCGTGTACTGTGCTGCGTTGCGAAGCAAGTGCAGCAGGATGTGGGACACATATTCCTTGTTGATAGATGCGCTCATCTTAGGTGCATCTACGGTAGCTTCCACATCTCGGTTCAGTTTGCCACGAACCTGGTCCATGATGCCTTCACAGAAAGAAGACAACTGAACATCCTCCACTTCAACCGTCTCGCCCACAGTCGTTTCCAGTTGCGAAAGAGTCTGAATGTGATCAGAGAAGTTCACAAGGGCTTTCACCTCAGGCTGCTGTGCGTCAAGACGCTGCAAGGTGGGGTTCAGTTGGGCAGAGATATTGCTGATGAACGAAGCCTTCAGAGCATTGTTCTCGTTCAGGCGGGCAATCGTCTTCTTCTGCTTGCGGGTCATCGCAATGAAACGCAACAAAACCAATGCGCCCAAGACAAGCACGATGGCCAATATTGCGGCCAAGATGCTGAGACCCACGATGACACCTTGACGAACAGCGAGGGTGCTGTCCTTCTCTTCAATCGTGTTCTCATGAGCCGCAATCTGCTTCTTCAAGGCTCCTGTCTGCTCAGCAAGAATCTTGGCGCTGGCAGAGTCTTTCCAAGCGATATAGTTGTCGTAGGCCTGTGCCACCATATTGGCATTGCCTGAACGGCGTCCACCTGCAATCAAGGTCTTGAAGACCTCGTCCACCTTCTTATAATCCTTGGCGGCAGTCATCTTCACCGTCATCTCCTTCACCACCTCATTGCCTTCAGTTGTCTTTCCGAAGGTGTAATAGTAAATGGCCTTGTGATAGAGGAAGTCATTCTTGATATCATCATCGCCCGACTCGTTGGCCCACTTCTCCATCTGCTCAATGTATTCCTTCACACGCTCACTCTTGCGCATCCGCATATACATGGACATACGCTCCTTAGACACGGCATAACGCAATGAAGCCTTCACGGCACTACTCTGTTTGCTGACTGCAATGTGCGCATCAACACCACGCAGCAGGTCGAATGCCTCATTATAAAGGTTTTCACGATAATAGAGCGGAGTGGCCTTCAAGGCACATTCTACACCTTGAGCAAGCTGTCCCTTACCCACATAATCCTTGTAAGCCTGAATCCACAATGCACGTGCACTGATAGACATCCCTTTGGCCGCTTCTTGTTCAGCACGCTGCTGCAAATCGCTCTTCTGCTGCGCACAAACACTCACACAACTCATGAGCACGCTCATGACGAAAATAAACACTTTCTTGTTCATGCTTTTATTAGATTGAATGAATTAACAGCACAAAAGTAGGCATTTCCTTCGTCTGCGCCAAACAAATCTCTCTCTTTTTAGCAAAGCATTGTATTTATTGGCAAGTAATTTCCATAAAACGCCCTCCAATTTGTTTTTTTCCATGAGGTTCTGCCTATAAATTGACAACAAAAAGAAATATTCTGTGTATCTTTGCACCCATACATTATACGATTATTTGTTGGACATTTAAAAGAATATCAATATGTGTGGAATTGTTGGATACCTAGGCAAGCGCAACGCTTACCCCGTCCTCATCAAGGGACTGAAAAGACTGGAGTATAGAGGTTATGACAGCGCAGGTGTGGCGCTCTTGACAAAAGACGGCAACCTGCAAGTCTATAAGACCAAAGGAAAAGTGGCCGACTTGGAAGCTTTTGCAGCAGACAAGGACACGACGGGCACCGTCGGAATTGCCCATACACGTTGGGCCACACACGGCGAACCCAACTCGACCAACGCCCACCCTCATATCTCTTATACAGGCAATCTGGCCATCATCCACAACGGCATCATCGAGAACTATGCGGTGCTGAAGAAGCAGTTGCAGGAGCATGGCATCGAGTTCAAGAGCAACACGGACACTGAGGTGCTGGTACAATTAATAGAATATGTACGTACAAAGCGCAACGTCGATTTGCTCACAGCCGTACGCATCGCCTTGCGTGCTGTGATTGGCGCTTATGCTATCGCCATTCTCGACAAGGAAGATCCAGACCAAATCATCGCAGCCCGCAAGAGCAGCCCGCTGGTAGTGGGCATCGGCGAGGAAGAATTCTTCCTGGGCTCGGACGCCAGCCCTATCATCGAATACACAGACAAGGTTATCTATCTGGATGACAAGGACATTGCCGTGATTCGTAGAGGTAAAGATGTAGAAGTGGTCGATTTCAACAATGAGAAGATGGAACATGAGGTGACCACCGTTGAGTTGAATCTGGCGCAGATTGAGAAAGGTGGATACCCACACTTCATGCTCAAGGAAATTTTCGAACAGCCAGAGTGCCTGAAAGACTGTATGCGCGGCCGTGTGAACGTAGAGGCAGACAACGTCACTCTTTCAGCCATCATCGATAACCGCAAACACCTGCTCAACCCACGACGCATCATCATTGTGGCTTGTGGCACATCTTGGCATGCCGGCCTCATTGGCAAGCAACTCATTGAGGACTTCTGCCAAATCCCGGTTGAAGTGGAATATGCCAGTGAATTCCGCTACAGCAAACCTGTCATCAACGAGCAGGACGTGGTGATTGCCATCAGCCAGTCGGGCGAAACGGCAGACACGCTGGCTGCCATCGAGCTGGCCAAGAGCAAAGGTGCCTTCATCTACGGCATCTGTAATGCGATTGGCTCCAGCATTCCACGCGCCACAGACACGGGTTCTTACATTCACGTAGGACCCGAGATTGGTGTGGCATCCACCAAAGCCTTTACGGGTCAGGTGACAGTGCTCACCATGCTGGCTTTGGCACTGGGCAAGGAGCGTGGCACGATTGACAACGTGCGCTACTCACGTGTGCTGAAGGCACTGAACGAAGTGCCAGAGAAGATGAAGCAGCTGCTCACTCAGGGTGATACCATCAAGGACATCAGCCGCATCTTTACATACGCCCACAACTTCCTATATCTGGGTCGTGGCTATAACTATCCCGTGGCCCTTGAGGGTGCATTGAAACTGAAAGAAATCTCTTATATCCATGCTGAGGGATATCCTGCAGCAGAGATGAAGCATGGTCCTATCGCATTGATTGACGACGAGATGCCTGTGGTCGTAGTAGCCACCAAGAACGTGCTTTACGAGAAGGTGGTCAGCAACATCCAGGAAATCAAGGCACGAAAGGCTCGTGTCATCGCCGTTGTGTCGGAAGGCGACGAGACCATCCGCAAGATGGCTGATGCCGTTATTGAACTACCTCACACGGAAGAGTGTCTCGAGCCTCTGCTCGCCTCTATCCCACTCCAGATGCTAGCATACTATATTGCAGTGGCCAAGGGCAAGGATGTGGACCAGCCAAGAAACTTGGCCAAGTCTGTGACAGTAGAATAATTTTCCATAGCAAACACTCTAACCAACATGATGACACGAAACATCAAGAAAGCAGGTTTGATGGTAGCCTTCATGGCATTGGCGACCATGAACGCCGGGGCACAGACGTATCTGAACCCCAATGCTCCCTTGGAAGAGCGAGTAAAGGACGCGCTGAGCCGCATGACCACACACGAAAAAATCAAGTTGCTGCACGCCCAGAGCAAGTTCACCAGTGCCGGTGTTCCTCGTTTGGGCATTCGCCAACTGAATATGGACGACGGTCCTCATGGTGTGCGCGAAGAGTTAGAGTGGAACACTTGGAATCCTGCCAGATGGACCAATGACTATATTGTAGCATTCCCATCCTTGACCTGTCTCGCTTCCACATGGAATCGCGGCCTCTCTTTGGCCTACGGTGATGCCGTGAGCGAGGAATTTGCTTTCCGTGGCAAAGATATCATGTTAGGCCCGGGTGTAAACATCCAGCGTACCCCTCTGAACGGACGCGCCTTCGAGTACATGGGCGAAGACCCGTACTTGGCTGGTGAGATGGTCGTGCCATACATCCAAGCCGCCCAGCGCAATGGTGTGGCTTGCTGCCTGAAGCATTTTGTGCTCAACGACCAAGAGACTGACCGTTTCAGCGTGAATGTGAACGTGTCGGAACGTGCCATGCATGAGATTTATCTGGAACCGTTTAAACGCGCTGTGGAAAAGGCACATGTGTGGACGATCATGGGCTCGTACAACCTTTGGAATGGTGTGCATTGCTGTCACAACGATGCGCTGCTCAACGGCATCCTGAAGAAAGGCTGGAACTGGGACGGCGCCTTGGTGAGCGACTGGGGCGGAACGACCAACACCTGGGAGGCTGTGCATGGCGGTCTGGACATCGAGATGGGCACCTACACAGACGGAAAGACCAAGGAGAGCAACTTTGGCTATGACCAATACTACTTGGGCAATCCTTTCGAGCAGCTCATTGAGGAAGGCAAAGTGCCGATGTCTGTGCTGGATGAGAAAGCCAGCCGAGTGCTGCGCACCATCTTCCGAACTGCGATGAATCCTAAGAAGGTGATTGGTTCGCAATGCTCAGAAGACCACTACGATATATGCCGTCAAGTGGGTGAAGAAGGCATCGTGCTGCTGAAGAATGACAAGAATATCCTGCCGCTTGACGCATCCAAATACCAGAAGATACTTGTAGTCGGTGAGAATGCCACACGCTCCCTCACACAAGGTGGCGGTTCTTCGGAACTGAAGACGCTGCGTGACGTGTCTCCTTTAGAAGCCTTCCAGGGTCTCTATGGTGACAAGATAGACTATGCACAAGGATATTACTCGGGGCGTGCAGTCTATGACCACGTGGACAGAATTGACCCAGAAAAGCAGGCTGCGCTCAAGGCAGAAGCCCTTCAAAAGGCAAAATTTGCCGACCTCATCATCTTTGTAGGCGGCCTGAACAAGAACCACCGCCAAGACTGCGAGAACGGTGACCGTGAGTCATACAACCTTTCCTTTGGTCAAAACGAGCTGATTGCAGAATTGGCAAAGATTCAAAAGAACACGATTGTGGTTATCTTTGGCGGCAATCCATACGCAATGCCTTGGCTCAACCAAGTGAAGGCACTCACCCACTGCTGGTATCTCGGCAGCGAAGCAGGAACGGCACTCGCCAATGTGCTCAGCGGCAAGGTATGCCCCAGCGGCAAACTGCCTGTAACATTCGCACAGAAATACGAGGACTATCCGTATGTGAAGTTTGGTGCTGAAGCCTATCCTGGCGTCAACAAGCAGGTCTATTACAAAGAGGACATCTTTGTTGGCTACCGGCACTTTACCACCAACAACGTGAAACCACTCTTCCCCTTCGGATATGGGTTGAGCTACACGACATTCACATACGGGAAACCTACGGCAACGCAAGAGAACGGCAACGTGACGGTGAATGTGACAATCACGAACCAAGGAAAGGTGGCAGGCAAAGAAATTGCACAAATCTATGCCACCGCTCCTAAGACGGGATTGCCACGTGCAGTCAAGGAGTTGAAAGGCTTTGCCAAGACACGGACACTGCAGCCCGGCGAAAGCGAGACCTTGACAATCACCATTCCCAAGGACGATTTGCGCTATTATGACGAGACCACTCACGGTTGGGCACTCACTAAAGGCACTTACACGTTGCATGTGGGAGCGAGCGTGAATGATATCCGTGGACACGCAACGATAACGATTGACTAACGGTAAAGCATGAAGAGGGCCCTGTTCATACTCTGCTGGATATGCTCCCTACCCTGCTTGCTGCAGGCACAGGAGAATATCTGTTTTTCACCACGCATCAAGACCTTGCAGGTGAAAGTAGATGGTGAATGGGGACAATATCCCGTTGTGATAATGGGGCGAGGCCACGGTGTGGAAATCAGTTTTGATGATTTGCAGGCACAATACCAGCGCTACACTTGTACCATCACCCATTGCAATGCTGACTGGACACCCAGCGAACTGCTCACCAGCGAATACATGACGGGATTCGACGAGTTACGCATCGAAGATTACGAGCCTGCAATGGGCACGGAGATGAATTACTGTCACTACACCCTATCGCTGCCCAATCGCGATACACGTCTTTTGGTGTCGGGCAACTACCGAGTGAACATCTTTGAAGACGGCGAGGACGAGCCTGTGGCACAAGCCTGCTTCTCTATCATGGAGCCACATGTGGGCGTAGAGATTGATGTGACCGCCAATACAGACATAGACACGTATGAAAGTCATCAGCAGGTGAACTTTGCCGTGAACTACAGCGGATATGCGGTCAGCAATCCGACGACTGACTTCAAATACATTGTACAGCAGAATCGCCGCTGGGACACACACGTCTCCAACTTGCGCCCCACGCTGATGCAAGTGAACAAGCTCATCTTCAACCACAACCGTGGACTGATATTCACTGCCGGCAACGAATACCGGCGCTTTGAGATTCTGGACGAGTATGTACCCACCATGCATATAGACCGTGTTTTCTACGATGACCCTTACTATCATGCAGTTCTCTATGCCGACGAACAGCGCATCAATTATCTCTATGACCAAGACCAAAATGGGCGTTACTTTGTGCGCAACGACGAAGATTGGGAGAACGACACAGAAAGTGACTACATCATGACTCACTTTACCTTACAGATGCCCCAAGCCCCTGGTGGCGATGTCTATCTGTTCGGTGACTTGACAGGCAACCGCGTTGACGAAGCCTACAAGATGGAATACAATTTGATTGACCACCAATACGAACTCATCACACCTCTAAAGCAAGGTTCCTATAACTACATGTACCTATTTAAGGGAGAAGACGATACGATAGGAGAAACACGCCCTTGCGAAGGTGATTTTCATCAAACAGAGAACGAATACTGCGTGTATGTCTATCACCGTCCGTTCGGACTGCGATACGACAAACTTGTGGGATTTCAAAAAATCAATTATAAGGAATGAGAATATACATCACGCTGTTACTGCTAAGTCTTTCGGGGATACTTCATGCACAGAATCTGGAGAACAAACTGAAAGACTGGGCAGCTAACTATGTGCGGACAGATGCCAACATTAAGCCTTCTACCCTGGTTTCGTGCCAGATTGACGAGGAGGAGAAGACAATCAGCATCGTTATGGGCGGAGGTTTCCCCGAACAACACTTCACTCCAGCAATTGTCGAAGCCGCTTATCAGGCGGTAGAGAATTTGTTGCCAGAAGACCAAAAGAACTACGATATCAGCATTGAGACAGACGGACGCCCCATTGAGGAACTGGTACCCAACTTCTTTCGCCAAGGCAAAAGAGACCATCACCGGCAACTCAACGACGTGTACAAAGGCGAACCATGGATAACGAATGTGTCGCGCCCCTACATAGCCCAGCATGGATTGGAAGGGCGTCACATCGCCTTGTGGCAAAGTCACGGTCGCTATTATAAAAGTGAAAAAAGTGACTGGTATTGGCAACGTCCACGCCTGTTCTGCACTACCGAAGACCTCCTGTCACAGACCTTCGTCGTACCTTACATCATCCCTATGCTCCAAAATGCAGGAGCCACAGTGTTCACACCCCGCGAACGTGACTACCAAGTTCACGAAGTGATTGTAGACAACGACCAGCCCCATAAGAACGGCATCTATCTTGAGTCGTTCCGCCACAAGCAGAAACACTTGAAATGGAAAAACACCGCACGCTACGGATTCGCCCATTACAAGGATATCTATGAAGCCTGCGACTCACCATTCACCGATGGCAGTGCACGCTATGTTCCCACCGTATCGTCACAGAAAGACGAGGGATTGGCACAATGGATTCCCAACATCCCAGCCGAAGGACGGTATGCCGTATATGTGACCTACCAGACACTGGAGAACTCAGTGAATGACGCCACCTACACCATCTATCATAAGGGTGGAGCCACAGAGCTGAAAGTGAACCAGCAGATGGGTGGAGGCACATGGGTCTATCTGGGCACCTATGAATTTGATGAAGGAGAACACGACTACGGCATGGTGGTACTCTCCAACAGAAGCAGCCACAAAGGTGTGGTCACAGCTGATGCTGTCAGGTTTGGCGGCGGCATGGGCAACATCGTTCCGGCAAGCTACAACCAAAGCATCCAGCCATCGGGTCTTCCCCGTTGGGCTGAAGCTGCCAAGTACAGCGTACAATGGTTTGGATTCCCTTACAAAGTCCACACAGAACCTTTTGGCACCAACGATTACAACAATGACATCAATTCCCGCTCAGCCGCCATCAATTACCTGTCGGGAGGTTCTATCTACAACCCACAGCAACCAGACGGCTTGAAAGTGCCTTTGGATTTGACCGTTGCCTTCCACACCGATGCAGGCGTCAAAGAAAACGATGAATTTGTAGGGTCATTAGGCATCTACATGACCGACTTCAACAATGGGATAACCGGAGCAGGACTGGACCGCTATGTGTCGCGCGACCTTGCCAGCATGTTCCTCACCAACCTCACCACCGACCTGAAGAAGTATGGTTGGCAGGTGCGCCAGTTGTGGAATCGAAACTATGGCGAAGCACGTGTGCCTCTCACGCCAGCCTGCATCCTCGAGATGCTCTCGCATCAGAATTTTGCCGACATGCGATTGGCATACGACCCACACTTCAAGTTCGACTTCTCACGTTCCGTGTACAAGACCATTGTCAAGTACCTCTCCACTCTCTACAAGTGCGATTACGTCATTCAGCCCTTACCCGTGGAGAACTTTGCCATCACGCTCAACGAGCAGAAGCAAACCGCCACATTGACTTGGTCTCCTGTGAATGACCCATTAGAGCCAACCGCTAAACCTAAAGAATACATTCTTTATACACGTCGCGGTTATCAGGGTTTTGACAACGGCACGGTCGTGAAAGGAACCAGCCATACGGTAACGCTCAATCCCGGCGTGGTGTATTCCTTCAAAATCACAGCTGTAAATGAAGGAGGTGAAAGTTTCCCATCCGAAGTGCTGGCATGCGGCATCGCTCCACAGAACAAGGGGACGGTGCTGGTCGTCAATGCCTTCACGCGTTTAGAAGGTCCTAAAGCCATTGATACACAGGATGAAGCAGGCTTCGACATCGATGCAGACCCTGGTGTCCCTTACGGAGCCTTCACCGGCTATTGTGGTCGCCAACAAAGCTTTGACCGCTCGAAGGCAGGCAGCGAGGCCAGCGATGGATTAGGCGCCAGCGGTTCGGAACTGGAGGGGCAACTCATGATGGGCAATACCTTCGACTATCCAGTCATTCACGGTCGCGCCATCATGCTCACCGGCCAGCACTCATTCACATCGTGCAGCGAACAGGCATTGCTGACAGGCAAAGTCGCCCTGAACGACTACCCCATTGCCGACCTGATTTATGGCACACAAAAGCAGTTCAACAATCAAACCAACCGCATGGTGGAGCAATACTACCAGCAAGGCGGCAAACTATTGCTCAGCACAGCCAACCCTGGCGGTCCCGCCATTGGAGGTGGAGTGCAACAGTCCAAGGCTGAGAGAAAAGGACTGACAGTTGAAGGGAAAAGTTCAACCATTACAGGCTGCGGACTCACTTTTGACATCTATCGAGAGATGAATCCGGAGAGCTACTGCGTGCCATCCCTATCCGTGCTGACACCATCAGGCAATGCCTTCGCCATCCTCACCTATGCCGATGGCTCCTACGCTGCCATTGCCGAGCCACACCGATTTGTTCGTCTCGGATTCCCCCTCGAAAGCATCAAGGAGCGCAACAAACTCAATGCGCTTACCCGTGCTTTCATCACATTCCTTGAATAACATTTGACATTTAGCATTCAATGACTTGGTTACCAACCACGAAGAAAGAATTAGAAAGGCTCGGATGGGATGAACTCGATGTTATCCTCTTCTCGGGCGACGCATACGTTGACCATCCTTCGTTTGCGGCTGCTGTCATCGGCCGCATTCTTGAGGCAGAAGGGCTGAAAGTGGCTATTGTACCACAACCGGACTGGCATGGAGATTACAGAGACTTCAAGAAACTGGGTCGTCCACGCCTCTTCTTTGGCATTGCTCCTGGAGCCATGGACTCCATGGTAAACAAATACACAGCCAACAAACGTCTCCGTTCCGAAGACGCTTACTCCCCTGACGGTCGCCATGACCTCCGTCCCGAATATCCTACCATCGTCTATACACGCATTCTCAAAGAACTCTACCCCGATGTGCCCGTCGTCATTGGCGGCATCGAAGCAAGCCTCCGACGCCTCACCCACTACGACTACTGGCAAGACCGCCTCATGCCCACCATTCTGCAGCCATCTGGTGCAGACCTTCTCATCTACGGCATGGGCGAGAAACCTATGGTCTCCTTGGCACAGCTGCTGGTCGAACAAGACTGCGAGATAGACGTGAAGATGTTCCGAAACCTCATGGCTCGTTTTCCACAGAGACAGACCGTCTCTCTTTTGCAGAAAAACGAGATTCCGGGCGGCATCCGTCCCGACGACATCCTGCTGCACAGCCATGAAGAGTGCCTGCGCAACAAACGGGCACAAGCAGAGAACTTCCGCCATATCGAGGAAGAATCCAACAAATATGCTGCACAGCGCATCATTCAGGAAGTAGATGGTCGATATGCCGTGGTCAATCCACCCTATCAGCCCCTCACACAGGACGAGCTCGACCGCTCCTTCGACCTGCCCTACACCCGTTTGCCCCATCCCAAATACAAAGGCAAACGCATTCCGGCTTACGACATGATTAAATTCTCCGTATGCCTGCACCGAGGATGCTTTGGCGGGTGTGCCTTCTGCACCATCTCTGCCCATCAAGGCAAGTTCATCACCTCGCGCAGCAAGGAGAGCATTCTTCGTGAAGTCAAAGCCATCACCCAGTTGCCCGACTTCAAAGGATACCTCAGCGACCTGGGCGGTCCTTCTGCCAACATGTACGCCATGCACGGCAAGAACCTTGACATCTGCCACAAGTGCAAACGTCCTTCCTGCATTCATCCAGGCGTCTGCAAGAATCTCAACACAGACCATTCCCAGCTCCTCGACATCTACCATGCCGTTGATAAGATACCCGGCATCAAGAAGAGCTTCATCGGTTCAGGCGTACGCTACGACCTCTTGCTCCACGACACGGGCGATGAGCACATCAACCGCATCAACCGAAAATATACCGAAGAACTCATCACGCGCCATGTGAGCGGTCGCTTGAAGGTAGCTCCCGAACACACATCCGACCGTGTGCTCAACCTCATGCGCAAGCCTTCCTTCAAGCTCTTCCACGACTTCAAGCGCATCTTCGACGACATCAATCGCCGCAAAAACCTGCGCCAGCAAATCATCCCCTACTTCATCAGCTCGCACCCTGGTTGCACAGCTGAGGATATGGCAGAACTGGCAGCACAGACCAAAGACCTCAACTTCCAGCTGGAGCAGGTGCAGGACTTCACGCCTACCCCCATGACGGTCTCCACAGAAGCCTGGTACACCGGCCTTCACCCCTACACGCTCGAGCCCGTCTTCTCGGCCAAGACACAAAAAGAAAAGCTTGCTCAGCGCCAGTTCTTCTTCTGGTACAAGCCGTCAGAGCGTCAGAATCTGCTCCGTCTCCTTCGCCAGATGGGACGGACAGACCTTATCCAACGACTGTTCGGAGGACGGTAACACCTCGTCTTGGCGCACATTCTGCACATCAAGGAGACTGTTACCCAGACTCACATTGAAGCACAGTTTCAAAATTGCTGTTCCCTCTATACAAATCACCCGTGAGCGATCTGCTCACGGGTGATTGCTTTTGAGTATTGCCTATATTGTCCTTTATGTACGCACCGTACACCACTTTTTCGGTGTGACTCAGAGCAATGATGCCGGTGTGACTCACACCGCACATGTCGGTCTGAGTCACACCGATTTTGCATATAAAAACAATTGGTCATTTTGTACGATTCCTAAAGAGAAGGGAAGTTCATTGGTGTGACTGATTGAATGGAGCAGACAACGACTTAAAGACGATGTTTGTGAAGCACCAGAAAGGTGGTGGGCTAAATGCAGAAGAGTGACCGAGCAAGACATATAATTCCTTTTCAGCTTTCACATTAAAACAACATACCCTTAGGAGTGATTCATCTCTTCTTTAAGCGGCTGAGCAGCATCTGAAGATGAAGAAATGCTGGGGCAGAACAGAGAATGTCGTCAAGAATCAGATTCGTGCAGGTATCATTGCTTTAATGTAAAAGCATATATAAGAATAATCTCTTTAAAAGCAAAAAGAACAAAAAAGTAAAAATCATATTGTTTTATTCTGTTTTCTTTATTCTCACAAGCTATTTTATATAAAAAATCGGTATCTTTGTCACATTAAATAATTGACACGAACAATAGTTCGCTTAGAAAACGATATTAAAATACGACATTTGATTCATCAAATACTGCGATAAGAAAATGATGCTATTATCTATCATCGTTCCAGTCTACAATGTGGAAAAATATCTCGTTCGTTGCCTTGATTCTCTTTTGCGCCAAGGGTTAAAAGAGAGTGAATACGAGATTATCTGTGTAAATGATGGTTCACCAGACAACAGTGCTTCCATTTTAGCAGAATACGAGATAAAATATCCTAACCTGTTTAAAGTAATAACGCAGGAAAACAAAGGATTAGGTGCCGCCCGTAACACGGGTATGGCTGTTGCCCAAGGTGAATACATCACTTTTGTGGATAGCGATGATTATGTGATAGACAATGCCTACCGCTTCATCTACGATCAGTTCTGTCGTGATAAAAGACCCGATGTGGTAGTATACGATAATCAATGGATTTACACAAATGGAAGCACTCTGATTGACCCCGATGCCAAGCCTGAAGGCAAGGTGATGTTTGAGGGGAACGGAGCAGAGGCATATAACCAGTACCCCATGGTATGCGTATGGTCAAAGTTCTACAAACGCTCCTTTTTGCAGCAGCACAACATCTGGTCGAAGGTAGTGGTCTGCCAGGATGAATTATTCAATTTTGACGTATTCCAAAACCAGCCATACACTCTTATCGTAAACTGCCGCATCTACCGTTACGAGCAGGGCAACGAGACTTCCATCCAGCGAACAGCCAACAAAAAATCCATTCTTGTGCATCTGGAGCAGTTATTCGATAACATCACTATTATGACAGACTATCTGCAGGCTGGCAACACAGTGATTGCTCCCGCAGCAAAGCGGAACATCAACAATTTTCTGAACGTTTACCACCGGAAAATACTGAAGACATACATTCCGTGGTCGTTGTGGCGGCACTATCGCAAAAAGATGGATGCACTCCCCACTTTCCACGCACAACTGAAAGGATCGTGTAGGGTGGCACGGACGGTGGGATGGTTGCAAGAGATGTCAGGGCGTTCCTACATCATTTACAGTATCGTCTGTTTCCTCCGCATCTTTGTATTTACGAAATGCATCAAGCCTCTTATGATCAAAAAGGCCAAATAGCCACAGTTGCTTAGATAGTTCTTCGTTCAAAAGTTTGAAAACGTAGAAGATATGAGGATTGTTTTCTGTACAAACAGTATCTGCTCATTAGGTGGCATCGAAGTTATCACGATTGTCAAGGCGAATGCACTAGCGCAAATTCCTGGCAACCAGGTGTGGATTGTGGTGCCAGATCACGACGGCTCCCCTATCCTGCCCCTAAAGAACGTCAACCTTGTCAACCTTGCGATCCACTTCTACGAGAACGATTACAAGGGAAAAATCCATGCCACCATCGACATGATGAAGAAAAGACACCTGTATCGTCAACGATGCAAGGAGGCACTCTCCAACATCCAACCCGATGTCATCATCTCTACAGGACTCATGGAGAGAAACTTTCTGCCCCATATCCACATTTCCTCTCATCCTGTCTTCATCCGTGAAATTCACCATGCCATCCACAACTACTTCAGAGAGGCCACTGGTTGGAAAGATAAAATATTGGGATGGCTAAAAGTACAGATAGATTTCAAGAAGAACATTAAGGCATACGACAAAATCGTGGTGCTGACCCCTGAAGGAAAGTCGGGAGCATGGGAACACTGGGATAAAGTGGCCGTTATCCCTAATCCCTTGACCGACAACACGAAATACCCTCCTTCTGCAGGCGATGCAAAGGTGGCTGTGGCGGCAGGTAGACTATCCTACATCAAGAATTACGGTTCCCTTGTTCGTGTATGGGCGAAAGTCTGTGAACGCCATCCTGACTGGGTGCTACAAATTTGGGGCGAAGGAGCTGAGCATCAGCAGCTCTGCCAACTGATTGCTGATTTGGGCATGGAGGAACACGTACAATTGATGGGCTACACCAACGAACTCATTCTGCAGATGAGCCATGCTTCGCTCCACCTCATTTCTTCCCGCTCGGAAGGGTTCTCGCTGGCAACTCTCGAGGCAGCATCGGTGGGGCTTCCCACTGTAGGTTACAACAGTCCGGGTGGTTTCAAATATTTGGTAAAGGATGGAAAAACTGGTATCCTTGTGCCACTTGACGACGAAAACACCTTTGTTGAACAGATTTGCCGCCTGATTGAACACCCCGAGGAACGGAAGGCAATGGGACAGGCAGCACTGAAAGAAGTGGAGAATTACCGCATTGAGAACATCGTCCGTCAATGGATGGACTTGTTCACCGAATTACTGAAAAAGAAACATAAAAACCACAAATGACTGTTTGTGTGTTTTTACGAATAAACCTGCCACTATGCAATTGGAGCAGACGACGGCTTAAAGACGACGTTTGTGAAGCATCAGAATGGTGAGTGGCTAAATGCAGAAGAGTGACCGAGCAAGACACCATTCAGTCACCGAGCAAGCCACAGTTCAATCACCGGGCAAAGCACAATTCAGTTCCTGAGCATGACACAACTTTCACTCTTCCCTAATCATCCCCTTGCTCTTACCCGCCAAAGCTGCCAAGAGTTGACGAGGTTGTGCCACACGGAATAGAAACCACCAGCAAGAGCGGTAACGGGGTCAAGGAATGTGTAGCCCATCCAGATGGCGAAGACGGTATTTTTCTGTCCGAGGCTTTGAGTGCCGGCGACGGGCTCATGGTGACGACGACCGATGAGACGCCCGCATCCAAACTGAAGAAGACAGCTGGCAAGGGAAACAAGGGCGATGCCCAACATGGTGATGGGAGGTTCGCTGCTATGCACCAAGGCTTTCACCGACACGCCAATGGCCAGAGAGAGGGAGACCGCCCACAGATTGAAGGCCAGATTGGTTTGGCGCAAAATGTAGGCATGAAAACGAGGAAAAAGGTGGCGGACAAACCATGCCGCAACGAGAGGCATGATAAGCAGAGGAAATACCTTAGCAAGGATGAGCAGGAAAGAAGTCTCGAAGGTCATGCCGGGTATCGTGCTCGCATGAAGGAATGGCACCATTGCCGGCACAAGGAGAGATACGGCCATATTGATGAGACAGGTGTAGCTCACCACCACGTTGGCATTGCCATGCAAGCGCGCCGTCACCACAGCTGCAGCTGTAGCTGTAGGACATATCATGCATATCATGCCGCTCTCAATGACCACACGCCCTGCCGAATCGGGGTTCCACACGAGGAACAGCCCCATGGCCACAAAGCATACGACCTGAATAGCAAGCAGTTCCAGCATCCATGCCCGTGGTTTCAACTCACGAATGCTCATGCGGCAGAAGCTCACAAACAGCATACAAAAAAGCAAGGCAGGCTGTACATAGCTAATCAGACGGCTCACAACGGCATGGGTTCCATTCAGGGCTGGAATATTCACATATATAAAATAAGCCGCTACACCTGCAAGCATGGCGATGGGCAGCATCCAGTTTTTCACAAAAGTGAGCATTGAGATACGAGTATTGAGGAGTGATGACATAATTTATGTTAATGAGTTACAAAGGTAGGCATTTACGCTCTAACACACAATATGGAGGAGAAAGAATCGTTTATTAGGAGATTGACACGGCCAAAAGGTTGTCGCCATAGAGGGGTAAAGGACAAAGTCTGCAAGCCACTTCTTACATCTAACTAATTTACATGATTCAGCACGTGCAACATTCAAGACTTTTTGCAGCAGTATTTTGTGGGGCTCTGTTCGCTACGGCCCATGCCCAACTGAGCGACCCACGGGAAAAATTCAGCATCTCCGCAACGGTGGACGGTGCGACAAACACAGATTATTACTGGGATTCTCATCATGGGAACCGAGTGGAAGACGGGCACATGATACATGGTGTCAGCGCCAAGGTGAGGGCAAACGTGAAACTGGCTGGAAACCAGAAATTTTCTATTTCTGTCTCTCCTTTCTATAATTTCAGCAACCGGGAACTGCGTCCCGACACCCCCACTCCTCTTTTCGATGTGCCCAACGAGCATCACCACTACGGAGGCAGTTTGACGGCAAACTACAACACAAAGTGTTTCGGGAAACCGCTCACACTCATGGGCATGAGTTCAGGCAACTTTTCCCAATACGGATTCGAGGATGCCTCAGCCATGCTCGGAGGCTTCTTCTCCATCACACGCAACCAAAAGACCTTCTTGGCTCTCGGTGCCATTTACCTGTTCGGTACATCAGTTTCGTGGCCCCTCTACCCCATGTTCATCTACACGCACAAGTTCGATAGCCACTGGAGCATCAACTGCCTGGAGACCAACAACTACCTGTACTATCAGGCATCGCCTACTGTGAAATACGCATTGGGCATGGAACTGGAGACAGACAAGATTTATCTCCGTCCCAAAGTAAAGGGTCTGCCCGAGAAAGCGGAAATAAGCCAAGTATCAGAGCGTTTCGGACTCTTTACCGACATTCAGGCCACAAAAGAGATTGCCATGAACTTTGGCATCGGAGTAACCGTCCCTTTCTACGGGCGACTGCGTGAGAGCGGACACAACTACACTTACATGAAAATGTATGACCACGTGAAGCCTTTCGTGAAGATGAGAGTGAAGTACAGCCTATTCAAGCAATAGCCGGCAGACGAAGCATCATACATAACTCATCAACAAGCAAAAAGCTGCACTATTAATATCTTTTAACGCTCGTTTTGCAAGATATCCTATACGAACCACGTACATACCAATAAATAGGAAATAACCAAAAGCGAAATGTTTTTTTATGAACAAGAAAACCTTTATCACCCTCCTCTATGTGCTCATAGCAATGGCTATACAGGCACAGAAACCAATTGTATGGGAAAAGCCTTCAGCCTTTATGGGGCAGTACAATTCCGAGTTTAAGATTACCAAGGTGGAGCTGAAGCAGACCGAGACAGTACTGCACATTACTGCCAACTACGCTCCAAACCAATGGATTCGCTTTGCCAAGGAATCGTTCCTGCTGACGCCCGATGGCAAGAAGTATGCCATCACAAGCGGTATAAAAACCAACGAGCAGGAGGCAAACCTGACACTCGACTCGCTTTTCTGGATGCCAGAGAGCGGAACGGCCAATCTTGCTCTCCACTTCAAGCCCGTTCCGCTCGACACCAAGGAAATGGACTTTCTGGAGGGTTACGACGAACGCGATTTCAAGTTTTGGAACATTTGCAACGGCAATACCAAAACAAAACTAGCGATACCCGACGAATGGAAGGATGTGAAATACGCTAAAGACGAGACCCTTCCTGCTGCCAAAATTAATAAAGGCGTAGCAACCATCAAGGTGAAGATGTTGGGCTATAAGCGAGGCATGAACTTGCAGTTCTATGTGGGTGGTTTCCAACCCTTGGGTGAGAGGGAACGCTTCGACAAGGAGTTTGCCTTTGCCGACGACGGCACCTTGAAGGCGGAGATTCCCCTTTGGCTGGCCCGCGAAGTAACGGTGGGTGTTGAGGGAATGGCCTATTCTAACATCGTCATCGCTCCAGGAGAGGAGACCGACATTCTGATGAAAGTCACCTCAGACCATCGCCCATTCGTGGCCTTCAAAGGTTATCTTGCCAAGACCAATATGGACTTGATAATAGTTGAGGACGAATTGGAGACAGACCAATCGGACGATAATACTTACCTCAAAGTGAAGGATTGCAAGACGCCTGCAGAACGCATGAAGTGCCTGACGGACATCTTCAACCAACGTGTCGCTGCCGTCATGAAGAGTAAGTTTACTACAGCAGCAAAAGACTTGATTTGTATGGCAGCAGAAGAGGATTACGTGAAATGGACGCACCAGTTTGCATTCATGTTTAGCTGTTATTATGTGGACGAGGACGGAACGGTGGTTTGGTCTCAACGTAATCTCTTTGAGAATATGGAGAAGAACAAGGATATGCTCACTCTGACAGAAGAAGGGCTAGATCCGCTTTACAGTTGGAAGTACCTGAACGAGCCGACATCGCCGTGCAGCCAGACGTTCTGGGATGCACCACTGAACGCGTACGACAAGAAAGCCGCAGAGAAGAATGCCTATAACAACGAGCTCAAGTGCATACAATCCTTGCTGCAGCCAGAGTATACTGGCCTTGCGAACACACTACTCGAAACCATGAAATATGAAGACTGCAAGAACGTAATTCGCGAGTATCAGGCAGAGCAGCAGCGCATTGCCCAGCAGTTGGCCAGCACACAAAGCGTATTCTATCAGAAGTTTGATGATGTAGCACCAGAGAATATTCTTCAAACCATCCTCGATAAATACAAGGGCAAGGCTGTGCTCATTGACATCTGGGCCACATGGTGCGGTCCCTGCCGCGCTGGCCACAAGGCGATGGCGCCTCTGAAGGAACAGATGAAGGGGCAAAACGTCCAGTTCATCTACATCACCTCGCCCTCATCACCGCTGGCCACTTGGCAGGAGATGATCAAGGACATTGACGGTGACCACTACTACCTCACCCAAGAACAATACCGCCATATCCTCGAAAAGTATGAATCAGATGGTATTCCCACCTACGCCATTTACAACACGAAGGGTGAACAAACCTTCAAACATATAGGTTTCCCTGGCAATGATGCCATCCGCAAAGAATTAGAGGCAGCAAGCAAGTAAGCAATAAGGATTGTCTGCTGTTATATGCAACAGTGGACAATCCTCATCCTCTCTTATACCCGGCTTATCGCCCTACTCTTCGTGGAGATATAGAAGAAAGAAAAAGTCTACAACTCATGAACGAATGAAGAATAAAAGCATTGAGATACCAGAAGGCCTTCAGGAGGTGCTGCTCCATGCATGCTGTGCCCCATGCTCTTCTGCCATTGTGGAGTGGATGCTCGCACACGGCATCCGCCCTATCATCTTCTATTTTAATCCCAACATCTACCCACGCGAAGAGTACGATATCCGCAAGAACGAGAGCAAGCGCCACGCGGAAAGCCTGGGTTTGCGCTGGATAGATGGCGACTATGACCATGAGGCCTGGCTGCAGCAAGTGCAAGGCCTGGAGCACGAACCCGAACGCGGCGGACGCTGCCTGCAATGCTTCCGTATCCGCCTCACAGCCACCGCGCTGCAAGCCCAAGCCCTAGGCATCAAGTATTTCACCACCACACTAGCCTCCTCGCGCTGGAAAAGCCTTGAACAAATCACGCAAGCAGGATTAGCCGCAGAGGAAACCGTGGAAGGCACACGCTTTTGGGCACAGAACTGGCGCAAAGGAGGACTGCAAGACCGCCGCAACCAACTCCTCCGCGAATACAACTTCTACAACCAACTCTACTGCGGCTGCGAATTCAGCATGCCTAAAGATTCGTAAATCACGACTCCCTTTTTCTCTCGTCCCCCTCGCTCTCGCCAATTTGACCATTTGACTTTTTCACCTGCTTTTTCATGAACTTTTTTGTACAACAGCATAGAAAAAAGAGGGTGAGCATCCAATCTGATGCCCACCCTCTTCGTTCTTATCTGGGATTATTACTTCACCCACACTTTCTTTATCTGAGCATTGCTCATCTTGACGAGATTGAAGCCCTTTTGAGGTGCAGATAGTTGGATGCCATCCAGCGTGTAGTAGGCGGCAGGAAGGGATTCCACATCTGTTGCATCCAACGCTTCAACGCCATTGATGATACCAGCATTGATGGGATAATCGTCCATCATGACAGAAGAGAGGCTGGGTTTTGTCACCATACAATTCGCCAACACAATCTGAGCATTCTCGTTTGGCATCATGTCGTAACCTGTTGTCAATGCCACAGTGATGATAGAGCCGTCAGACTTGGTGAAGCAGGCGTTGTCGTCGGCATAGCATGCCACGCTGATGGTTTTTCCGTCTTCCTGCATGGCTGCCTTCAACTGGTGTGTGCTGGCGGTTGCATTGCCAAGCGCCACTTGCGGTACTCCGTTGTCATCTATGGCGACACGCACACCCTCAGGAACCTTGATGTCGAACGACAGGGCTGTGTAGGTAGTCATTCCGCTCATGTCAACACTCATGGTTGCATTTTCGCCTGCCGTGATGCAGAGGTTCTTCTGTGTGGTGAATGCAGGAGCGGCTGCTGCGGCGTAGCGAGCACGTTCTTTGGCAGAGGAGGGGTTGAATTGGCCTGTCTTGATATAGTTCACCAATGCCACGAGGTCGTCGATGCGTGTCTGTCCGTCTCCCGTGAAGTCTGTTGCAGGCTTTTCCCCTGATTCTTCTTCCGGAGCCTCATCGTTCAAAATCACGGCTGTGGCAACAGTCTGCACATCGTCGTTATCCAGCGTACCGTCCATATCCACATCGCCAGGCACAGCATCTTCCACAACAGGAGAAACGGTAATCTTGGCAATACGTATGGTCCTAGAATACTCTGTCTTTTGTCTCGATGCGACATTTGCAGATAGCTGTAAAACATCGGAATACGTATCATTATGCGTGTCGAGCTGGAAGGTGAATGTTTCTAATAACAGCCCACCATACACAAAGACGTATTCAGCCCCTCCTTCGATGGTTTGAGGATTGGAAATATTCTGTCCCTTTGACACGCCTTTACGATAAGTGGTCACATTGAACCGGTTGGGACGTGTGTCCTCAATATCTTCTGTATTGGGGGCAATGGTGACTGATACGTTGTAAATGCGATTAGGCAGCAGCGGGAATGGGAAATCATAGCCAACTTGAGGATTGACAGAAGCATTATACGCTTCCGTTTTCCAATACTGGTTTCCACTGATTCCATACGAAGCATCACAGGTCACTTTCTCAACCGTACATGATCTTGTATAATCAGGATTGGGATTATTCAAGTTGAAATCTCCCGATGCTTTTATCAGATTGGGCATCATGTCGTCACAGACTTTATCCACTACATATACATCCCCTTCCTCGCAATCATCGTAATGGGCCACCGAATGTGCCTTCATCAGATTGGCCTCTGCTGGTGTGAGATGACGCGCCCATTCTGTGGTCAACATTTTCTTCACAGATGGGGTCGGTTCTTCTCCTAAATAGTACTGGTATTTGCTGCAAAGAGCCTGCCATGCAGTTTCGGTCGGCAAAATGAGCGACAAGGTTTCGGCATCAGCATACCAATCGCCGAAAACACCCAACGCGGCCAAAGAAGAAAGCGTCCATTGTGTGGTGAAAGATTTCTCCGAACCGAAAATCGTATCCGTTGAGACAATGACGTATGGCTTTATGTAGTAGGTGGTATGAGGGCTCAATTCTGTAATGGTCATTCCATACTTCTCTTCGTTGCCGAAGTTCACGTCTGTGAGGGAAAAGCAATGCCGGTATTTCTGGTCTTGCTGATAGGCAACAATTGGGTCCTTGACATTAATCACCTCTTGCGCATTCCATTCTCCTTCTTGTTCCGAGAGGTAGAATCCGCACTGGGGAATACATTTCTTGTTGGACACTTTCATGACAAACGACATGCTGGTGCCTTTCACTTCCGTGGGCGTGATGGTCAGGTCGCCATTTTGTTCGTCTCCTTGCGGTTGGCCCCAGAAAGAAATCTCAATAGTATTGCCGTAGATGAACTCCCTGTTCCCTGTTTCGGTTTCCACCATCAGCATCGACTGGGCAAATGAGGTCAATGCCATCAGCCCACAGGTCAGAGTCAATATATATCTTTTCATAATGCTTACGAGTGTTAATAGGTTAATAAATGTCTTCCGTCTCGATCAAGGGGACTGGGATGAGCTCAATGAAATGAATCGGTATTTCTGCCGATGTTGTCTGCAGCATCTGCCTTAGCCGGAGGTAATGATCCGATTGCCCATCCATGATGAACGTTCCAATCACCTTACGGATGACATTGGCCAGATTGCGCATGGATGAAGATTCATCAGAATAGGTATTACCTAGTGGAGTAAAATTAGCAGCGCCTTTCATCCATCCTAAATTATGGATTGATTTGTCGAAAGCCGCAATGGATTCTTCATCACCCAAAGAGCCATCACTCTGCCAACCAAAAAGGTCATAACCGCCTGGACGGAAATCCACAGGGACACCCCAAGGTTGCTCATCGATGTACATTTGTATCACACCTCTGCTGTCAAAGCCCGCACAGGTCTGCAATCGGAGCTCATATGTGCCTGCAGGCAGCGATGGAAGTTTGATGTTCACATCAAATTGTCCCTTTAGCAACAGCTCATCAGCTGAATACGACCAGAACCACATCGAACGGTTACGGACATGCATGTGGGTCGATACATTGTACTCAAAATTGCGTGCATAACCTGGCTTGAATGCCACGCAACGGGTTGGATTGTTTGGAGGGTAGGCGGAATTAGAACTTTGTCCATATCTCTCGCCATTGCCCATGAAGTGACCGCGTGCCATTTGGCCATCCGTCAACTTGGTCATGAAGTCAGGAGATATAGCTGTCGCATCGAGACGAATGCGGTCGTAGCACACAACTTGCTGCATGGTCTGGTCATAGGCAACGATGTCATCTATATAGTGGTAAATGCCATTGAGACAAGTATGGTTGACGGTCATTTCCTCAGGTGTGCTCACCTTCGCTCCTCTGACAAAAACGCCTTGTGCATCGGGCTCGCTCTGAACGCCACGACGGTTCACATAGAGTCCTTCCTGCGGACCGCTTGGGAACGAGAGCTTCATGATGGAACGGGGCATCAACGTCTCGTACCAGTCGGTGATGTCGGACTTCCTCCGGTTGAAAGAAAGCGGCAAAATACCATTATCCATGGCTGTCAGGTCGTAGTAGTCGCCATAACGGTCCAGCACATGATAGGAGATGAAGCGGTTCAAGGCATTGCGGCGGTCTGTTTCGTCGGTTACATTCGCGTACTCTGGATACATCGGGTCGTACAGCTCATGTGCCTTTTGGCGCAAATCGTCAAGAGAGGTGATGCCATACTTTTCCTTCAAGATGTCGTCGGGTACGAGAAATGCTGTGAAATTGAAATAACGTTGTTCCGGGTAAGCCACATTGTCATACTCGACTGCCACAGGCATGCACAACGCACGATTGGTCCATGTGCACGAATCTATGCGGTCCTGATCGTTGGCCCACGTGTAACTCGCGTCCAGATAGTGCTTGAGGGAATCATCCATGTGTGTCGCCTGCAAGGCTGCATAATAGATGGACACCTTCGGATCTTCTGCAATGGCGTTTGCAAGATGGTGCGCATCCGCTTCGTACGATTTCTGGATGATGGACTTGATGCCTGCCAATGGAATCATGACGCCATCGACAATGACCATCTCTTTCGAGCCAGCTTCCACACCGTTGATTTTCAAGTCCTTGACATCAAGTTCCTTCACGGTGTTTCCATAGAAAATCTTCACCTTGTCGCCATACAGGCCAAAGGTCACTACAGGTTTCTTGTCAAGACCGATTTTTGTCTGAGAGCCATTCGTGGCAGTCACCACCAATTGGCTTTGGGCACACATGAACAGACAAACCATGTGCGCTGCCATCAATAATAGAATCCTTTTCATAGGTACTGTTTTTTATCATATGGTATTATAGGGTCAACAATGTAATTGCAAATTAAGAACTTTTTGGGCTATCTACCAAACAAAACCGATAATATTTGATGAGAAAGAGGTTGTGGAAGGCACAACTTATTGGCGAGAGCCCAACAAATCCTCCAAACGAATGATTTCTTGCTTGTACTCCTCTGCCTTGAGGAATTCAAGCTGTTTGGCTGCATCTTTCATCAGCTTGCGGTTGCGCTCAATAGCACGACGAAGCTCATCGGGAGTCATGGCATTGTAGATGGTGTCAGCCGCTGACTCTGCTGCCAAGGAGGCATTTTCCTCAATATACGCCTTACCTGCATAATCAACCGGCTTATGCTGATTGATAGCGATTTGTGCTTTCTGAATTTGGGTAGGTGTGATGCCGTGCTCCTCATTGTATGCCATCTGCTTCTTGCGTCGACGATTGGTCTCGTCAATGGTCTGCTGCATGGTCTCCGTGATGGTTTCGGCATACATGATGGCAAGGCCGTGCACATTACGTGCTGCACGTCCAATAATCTGAACAAGAGAACGATGGTCGCGCAAAAAACCTTGATAATCAGCATCGAGAATGGCGACAAGAGACACCTCGGGGATATCAAGTCCCTCACGCAAAAGGTTGATGCCAATGAGCACATCGTAGGTACCAGCACGGAAATCGTTGATAATTTCCACACGATCAAAGGTGTCCACATCGGAATGAATGTAGTTGGCCTTGATGCCGACTTCATTGAAAAAAGCAGAAACCTCTTCTGCCTGACGCTTGGTAGAGGTGATGACCAATGTGCGCTCGCCAGCCTCGTTGCGACGATGAATCTCTTCCATCAAATCGTCCATAAAGTTCATTTTGGGACGTACTTCGATAGGAGGGTCCAACAATCCTGTGGGACGAATCAACTGTTCCACAACAACTCCTTCCGCGCGCTCCAGCTCATACTCAGCCGGGGTGGCTGACACATAGATGGTTTGGGGCGTCAGCTCTTCAAACTCCTCTAAACGCAAAGGGCGGTTGTCGAGCGCTGCAGGCAACCGGAAGGCATATTCCACCAGATTTTCCTTTCGACGGCGGTCACCGCCCCACATGGCTTTCACCTGCGGAATAGATTGGTGACTCTCATCAACAATGAGCAGAAAATCCTTGGGAAAGAAATCAAGCAAGCAATAAGGACGTTCACCTGCCGCACGACCATCGAAGTAGCGTGAATAGTTCTCTATGCCTGAGCAATGCCCCGTTTCCCGAATCCACTCCAAGTCGTTGGTCACCCGCAATTCAATCTGCTGAGCCCTATCCTTTTCACCGCGTTCCTCATAATAAGCGATGCGTTCATGCAAGTCGTCCTCGATATCATGAATGGCCTTTTGAGTCTGCTCTTTCGTTGTCATGAAGAGATTGGCCGGATAGATTTTGTAGTCGGTATAGGAGGTGATGGGATAGAGTGTCTGGACATCCAATTCTTGAATATCTTCGATTGTATCATCGAAGTAACAAATACGCAGAATCTTCTCATCATAAGCAAGATACACATCAACCGTCTCGCCTTTCACTCGAAACTGCCCACGCTCCAATTCGTCGGCTGCAGCCAAGTCGTTATTGGTATAAAGCATGTCAACTAACTTGCGTCGAAGAGTCTCTTGAGGGAGGTCCTGATCCACATGGACGGAAAAGATGTTGTCTGCATAACTGGTAGGGGCACCCATTCCATAAATGCACGAAACAGAGGATACGATAATGACATCTTGGCGGCCCGACAACAAGGCAGAGACAGCAGCCAAACGACTTCGGTCCAGCTCCTCATTGATAGCCAAATCTTTCTCAATGTAGGTGCCGGTTGATGGGATGTACGCCTCAGGCTGGTAATAATCGTAGTAACTCACATAATACTCCACGGCATTGTTGGGGAAGAAAGCCTTCATCTCCGTGTAAAGCTGGTGAGCCAATGTCTTGTTGTGACTGAAAATGAGCGTAGGCTTTCCCACCCTCTGAATCACATTAGCCATCGTGAAGGTCTTGCCCGAGCCAGTCACACCCAATAGCACCTGTGCCGGCACGCCATCCTGCACGCCTTGAGTCAGTTGCTCAATGGCTTGTGGTTGGTCGCCTGTGGGCTGAAACTTTGAGGTGAGTTGGAATTCCATCATGTTCTCTACGCGATTGAGCTGCAAAATTACGACTTTTCCCTCGCAAATAGCGATTAAAACACAGTGTTTTTCTAAAGAAAAGTGAAATAATGGCAACGATGTTACACTCTTCCACAAAAAAAGCGTACCTTTGCAGTCACAATTATAATGCACATGAGGAAAATCTTATCAATCGGAGTGATTTCGGTTCTTTTGTTGAGTTCTTGCAACTCCTACAACAGAGTGCTGAAATCAACTGATTATGATTACAAATATGAAGTTGCCAAAGAATGCTACGTAGCTGGCCAATACACCAGGGCATACCAGCTGCTGGAAGAGCTGTTCATGGTGATGAAAGGTACCGACCGCGCAGAAGAGTCGCTTTTCATGTTGGGCATGTGCTATTATAACCTGCGCGATTATGAAACCGCATCCATGTATTTGGACCGCTACACCAAGTCATATCCCAAAGGAGAATACACTGAATTGGCTCGCTTTTATAGCGGAAAGGCCTCCTTTATGGAAAGTCCAGACCCACGTCTAGACCAATCCCCTACTTACACCGCCATCAGCCAACTGCAGGACTTTTTGGACTTCTATCCTTATTCAGACCTTAGGGAAGAGGTGACCGACATGCTTTTCGAATTGCAAAACCGATTGGTACAGAAAGAGTATGACAGCGCCAAACTATACTACAACCTTGGTGGATACAACGGAAACTGTCCGAACGGCGGCAGCAACTATGAGGCCTGCATCATCACTGCGGAGAATGCGCTCAAGTCATTTCCTTACACTCGCTTGCGCGAAGACCTCTACATGATGATTTTACGTTGCCGATACCAGCTGGCACAACAAAGTGTGATAGAAAAGCGCGAAGAACGCTATCGCCAAGCCATTGACGAGTATTATGGTTTCAAAAACGAGTTTCCTGACAGCAAATACATGAAGGAAGCAGAACAAATATTCAAACATTCTTCTTCAAAAGTTGAGTCTGGAACAACCGCATCAGCCAAATAAAAAAAAAGAACAAATAAATAAAACTATGGATTTCAAGAAAACAAATGCACCTACCACTACTGTAACGCGCAACCTGATGGATCTCTGCCGCGACACAAACAATATCTATGAGAGTGTTGCCATCATCGCTAAGCGCTCCAACCAGATCGCCGCTGAGATGAAAGATGAGCTCAGCAAAAAGTTGGTAGAATTCGGTTCACACACTGACACACTCGACGAGGTGTTTGAAAACGAAGAGCAAATTCAGATTTCCCGCTACTACGAGCGTCTGCCAAAGCCTACACTCATTGCTACGCAGGAGTTCCTTGAGGACAACGTTTACTATCGTAACCCCGCCAAGGAGGCTGACAGAAAGCTCTAATCATGATTCAACGCATACAGACCGTCTACTTAGCCGTAGTGCTCATTCTATCGTTTGTGGGGCTCATCTCCACTATCGGTGAATGGACTATAGCTAATGCTGTCGTAGCCCATTTCAGCAACTTCACGTTTGGAGCCGAGGGAGCGTTCAAAGCGTTAGACTCTACCAGCGGACCTTGGTGCTTGGGTATATTGCTCATTCTGGTCATGTTCCTGTCACTCATGAGCATCATGCTTTTCCGCAAACGTATGCGCCAACTGAGACTCACCATCATCAGCACCATCCTTTTGGTGGGTTATGTGGCAGCCTACATTTTCTTTGCCTATGTTTATCAAGTGAAACTTGAGTCATTGTGCGGAGAAGGCTCCGGGTGTATCTCACCCACTTTCCATCTAAAATTCGCAGCGATTTTTCCGACACTGAGCATCATCCTCAATTGCCTTGCCATCCAAGGAATTCGCAAGGATGAAGCACTGGTTCGTTCGCTTGACAGAATCCGCTAAAATACGCTCCTCTCCATCGCTACATATATATAATAATGTAGGAGAGGAACGTTACAAAAGAAAAAGCATTTCCTTAGGTATTTTTTCCTTGAAATGTTTTGCAAGTTCGAGAAAAAGCGCTACCTTTGCACTCGCAATCGGGAAATGAGCCTGACACAACGAACAAACATGTTGATGTTTGAGCGTTTGGAAAACTCCTGAAAGTTCATAAAGAATGCGGAAATAGCTCAGTTGGTAGAGCACAACCTTGCCAAGGTTGGGGTCGCGAGTTCGAGTCTCGTTTTCCGCTCTCTTATGAGAGAAAAGATTCTTTGACAACAAAAGAAAATGCCCACGTGGCGGAATGGTAGACGCGCTCGTTTCAGGTGCGAGTGTTGAGAGACGTGCAAGTTCGATTCTTGTCGTGGGCACCACACGAATGGAGAGGTGGCGGAATGGTAGACGCGCTACTTTGAGGGGGTAGTGGGCTCAGCCCGTGGGAGTTCGAGTCTCCTCCTCTTCACTCAATCTCACATTCCAATAGCAAAACTCAAGTGAGAGTTTCATGCGGAAATAGCTCAGTTGGTAGAGCACAACCTTGCCAAGGTTGGGGTCGCGAGTTCGAGTCTCGTTTTCCGCTCTAATTTTAATGGTTCATAATAAATAAGGTAGCTCAGTTGGTAGAGCACAACCTTGCCAAGGTTGGGGTCGCGAGTTCGAGTCTCGTTTTCCGCTCATCATTTAGACATTCGTTTTTTCATAGCATTCTTTGTATCAGAGGCCGAGAGGTTTCTGATACATTTTTTTTTGTATATTACACCCAACAGACACAAGAGAATCCAGCATGCAGAAAGATTCCATAAGCTGAGTAAATAGTGAAAGATGACCCTTGCAGCATGAACAAAAAGTAGGGGGAGATGCAGAATACTGCTTCTCCCCCTGCTCTATTTATATTCAAGATTACCAGACTGGCAATCCCTGAATCGAATTACAACACCCCTTTGCTTGATGGCAACTGGAACTTGTAAATATCGCGCTTCACAGCCATTTTAATGCTACGAGCCAATGCCTTGAAGATTCCTTCAATCTTATGATGCTCATTATCGCCCTCAGCCTTAATATTAAGGTTCATACGAGCAGCATCGCTGAAAGACTTGAAGAAGTGAAGGAACATCTCCGTCGGCATGTCTCCAACGCGCTCACGCTTAAACTCGGCATCCCATACCAGCCAGGCACGACCACCAAAGTCAAGTGCCACCTGACAAAGGCAATCGTCCATTGGAAGGGTGTAGCCATAGCGCTCAATGCCGCGCTTATCGCCCAGAGCCTTGGCAATACATTCGCCAAGAGCGATGCCCGTATCTTCAATGGTGTGATGCTCATCCACGTTGAGGTCACCCTTCACATGAATACGAAGATCTATAGAACCGTGCTTACCGATCTGCTCCAACATATGGTCGAAGAAGCCCAGACCGGTAGAAATATCGCACTGTCCTGTTCCATCAAGGTTAAGACTGATGTCTATATCCGTTTCTTTTGTTGTACGACGCACAGAAGCGGTACGCTCGCCAGCAAAAAGAATCTCTGTGATTTCATCCCACGACTGTACATTGTCCCCCAAGATGAGATACTTGCATCCCAAGTTCTTCGCCAACTGCTTATCCGTCTCGCGGTCACCAATCACATAACTGTTAGCAAGGTCATACTCACCCGTCATATACTTTGTCAGCATGCCTGTACCAGGCTTGCGTGTCGACAGATGCTCTTCAGGGAATGAGCGGTCTATAAGGATATCATCGAACGTAACGCCCTCCCCTTTCAACGTGTTAAGCATCAAGTTATGAGTAGGCCAGAAATCCGCTTCAGGATAGGAAGCAGTGCCCAAGCCGTCCTGATTGCTCACCATGACAAACTCAAAGTCGAGTTTTGTCTTGATGAAGTTGAGATTACGAATCACACCAGGAACAAACTGAAACTTCTCAAAAGAATCAATCTGTTCGTCAGCGGGCTCCACAAGGATGGTGCCATCTCGGTCAATAAAAAGAGCTGTCTTCATATTATTTATACGTATTGACGCAATGCTGAAAGCAATTTAGTATTCTCATCCTTTGTACCCACAGTAATGCGGAGGCAGTCGCCGCAGAGATGCACACGAGTGCGGTTACGCACAATCACACCCTTCTGCACCAGATACTTATAGATACCATCAGCATCCGTTACACGAGCAAGGATGAAATTCGCATCCGTTGGATAGACCTTCTTGCAGAGAGGCAGCATTCCCAACGCTTTTATAAGCGTCTCACGCTCCTCAAGAATCATAGAAATGTGGCGCTGCAACAAAGTCACATTGCTTAATATTTCCAGACCTTTCTTCTGAGTAAGGACATTCACATTGTAAGGATACTTCACCTTATTATAAAGCCCAATGATTTCTGTGCTGGCGAAAGCCATTCCCAAACGAATACCTGCAGCGCCCCACGCCTTAGAGAAGGTGGCAAGAACGATAAGATTAGGGTATTTCTGAATGTCGAAACGGAATGGTCTCTGAGCAGAGAAATCGCTGTATGCTTCATCTACGATGACAATCCCTTGAAACGCCTCAATTACCTTTTCTATTTTCTCGCGTTGGAAAGCATTACCCGTTGGATTGTTAGGCGAGCAGATAAAGATAATCTTTGTATTGTCATCACAAGCCGCCAACAAAGCATCAGGATCAATGTCATAATCCTCCGTCAGAGACACCTTACGATACTCCACATCATTCACATCTGCACAGACCTCATACATTCCATAAGTAGGGTCAATCGCCACGACATTATCCTTGCCGGGACGACAGAAAATGCGGAATGGCAAATCTATCGCCTCATCGCTTCCATTGCCCAAGAAGATATTCTCCACAGGCACTTTCTTCATTGGAGCAATCGCCTGCTTCAACTCTTCCTGAAGAGGGTCCGGATAACGATTCACGCCATTGGGATACGGATTCTCATTGGCATCGAGAAAGGCATCCGCCTTCACGCCCTTGAACTCGTCACGAGCGCAGCTATATGGTTTCAGTGCCCAGATATTTGGACGCACTAATTCTTGTAAATTCTTCATAATGATTGCATTCTTACGGTCATTGCATTCTTGTGAGCATCCAGTTGTTCTGCTTCCGCCATCAGCTCCACAGCATGACCAATAGAGCGTATGCCCTCTGCAGACAGTTCCTGGAAGGTAATTTTACGACAGAACGAGTCGAGATTCACGCCGCTATAGGCCTTAGCATAGCCCGAAGTTGGGAGCGTATGATTCGTGCCAGAAGCATAGTCGCCCGCAGACTCACAAGAGAAATTGCCAAGGAAGACACTACCAGCATTCACTACTCTATCCGCAAATGAAAGATAATCCTTGATGGCCAAAATCAGATGTTCAGGAGCATACTCATTCGTCATCTCAACCACCTCATCTATATCCTTAACGATGATCAGTTTCGAATACTCGAGCGACTTCTCCGCGATTTCTTTACGAGACAACAAAGCCAACTGACGCGCCACCTCAGCATTCACCTTCTCTGCCAGTGCTTCAGACGTCGTGATAAGGATTACCTGCGAGTCCAAGCCATGTTCAGCCTGAGAGAGCAAGTCGGCAGCCACAAACACAGGATTTGCCGTGTCGTCAGCCACCACAGCCACTTCAGAAGGACCTGCAGGCATATCGATAGCCGCCTCGTGCAGACTCACCTGTTGCTTAGCAGCCATCACGAACTGATTGCCAGGACCGAAAATCTTGCTGACCTTCGGAACAGACTCAGTACCGTATGCCATAGCACCTATCGCTTGAACACCGCCAGCCTTGAAGATTTTGTTAACCCCTGCCACTTTCGCAGCCATCAAAATAGCGGGATGCACCTTGCCCTCACGGTTTGGAGGTGTACAAAGCACAATGTCCTTACAACCTGCTATCTTGGCCGGTGTGGCAAGCATCAACACGGTAGAAAACAACGGAGCTGTACCTCCCGGAATGTAGAGTCCCACTTTCTCAATAGGCACAGACTTTTGCCAGCACACTACACCAGGAGCCGTTTCTACCTTCTCGCCTTCAAATTTCTGTGCTGCATGGAACTTCTCAATATTTGCATGAGCCAGAACCAATGCATTCTTCAATTCATCAGACACCAAAGTTTCAGCCTCAGCTATCTCTTCCTCAGAAACAGCCAAAGTGTCAAGCTTCACCTTGTCAAACTTCTCCTCGAAGGCTTTTACCGCAGAGTCGCCATCCTTCTGAATCTGATTGAGCACAGTCTGCACCGTCTCACGCAGTTCAGAGGCATCGCGATGTGGGCGTTCCAACAGTTTGCCCCACTCTGCTTTGCTGGGATATTTAATAATGTTCATGTTTGCTTAATTTATAATTCATAATGTATAATTTATAATAACCATGCGGCTTGTGTACATCGCGTCAGCCTTATTATACATTATGAATTATACATTGTACATTACAAAATCATTTTCTCAATAGGTGTAACCAAAATGCCTTCAGCACCGAGGGCTTTCAACTGTCCCACAATCTCCCAGAAGTGCTTCTCGTCAAGGACAGCATGAACAGAACACCAGTCCTCGTCAGCCAAAGGAATGATTGTAGGGCTCTTCAAGCCTGGCAACACCTTCACAATTTCATCCAAACGTGCCTTAGGCGCATTCATGCGCACATACTTCTTATCTTCAGCAATCAATACAGAGTTGATGCGGAACAACAGGTCATCGAGAATCGCCTTCTTCTCTTCCGACAGATTTGGATTTCCAATCAGCAGCGCCTCGCTCTTCATGACCACTTCCACCTCCTTCAGGTTGTTGCTCACGAGTGTTGAGCCAGAGCTTACAATATCAAAGATGCCATCAGCCAAGCCAATGCCAGGAGCAATCTCCACAGAGCCCTGAATCACATGAATCTCAGTGTTCACGCCCTTCTCTTCCAAGAACTTGCGAAGAATCACAGGATAAGAAGTAGCGATTTTCTTTCCGTTGAACCACTCCACGCCAGGATAATCCACAGCCTTAGGAATAGCAAGAGAAATGCGGCACTTACTGAAGCCCAGACGCTTCACGATGTCCGCCTTTTCGCCACGTTCCACAAACTCGTTCTCACCTACGATACCCACATCGGCCACGCCGTCAGCAACGGTCTGTGGAATATCATCATCACGGAGGAACAACACCTCCAATGGGAAGTTAGAAGACTGAACGAGCAAAGTGCGCTTGCTTGAGCTTACTTTAATGCCGGTCTCTTTCAGAAGATCCATAGTGTCTTCAAAAAGACGGCCCTTTGATTGAACTGCTATACGTAACATATGTAATAGATATTTTATTCGTTTGTTAAATGAGTAAATGTTAATTTAAAGCACCATGAAAAGTCATAATAGACTTATTCGATGGAATGTATGTTGAAATCGTAGGACGTTGACGTCCAGGAGCATCATGACGGAAGAAATCCAAGATGGAGTAGTATGGAAACCTTTCCGTGTCGAATACCACATAGTCATAATCCCTATACAGCACATCCGTACTTGGCAAATCATTCTGGCGCGAATGGAATACATCATATTGAAAACGGTGCTTCTCCATGATAGCCTGCATATCCTGCAGATTCATGCCATCGCTTACCAACAGGAATTTCAATTGGCGCTTCTCAGTCTTCTTGCACGACCACGCACGTACCTTTTGTGTTACATACGTCATCATCCCCTTTATCACAATGGCCAGCGTGATAAAGAACGAGTAGATGAAGCTGTAATGTGAGAAATGCTTCTTGAAGAAGATGGCCATTGCCTTGTGGAACGCATTCACATACCGCAGCGAATCCTTCTTGGTGCTCTCGCCCTTATAATGCAGGATGTTCGTAGGGATGTAATAGTTCTGGTATCCAGCCTTCAGCACTCGATAACTCAAGTCGATGTCCTCGCCATACATAAAGAACGTCTCATCCAGCAGCCCCACCTCATCCAGCGCCTTTTTCCTGATAAACATGAAAGCGCCACTCACAATCTCAATCGGATTGATAGCCTGCTTGTTCAGATACTGCATGTAATACCGTCCAAACAGATGGCTTTTGGGAAAGAGCGCACCCAGGCCCGACATCTTGCAGAAAGCCACAAATGGCGTTGGAACTCCTCGTCGCGACTCTGGTGCAAACGAGCCGTCCACTTTCAGCATTCCCACGCCACACATTCCTGCCTTCGGATTTCCGTCCATAAAGTCGATGCATTCTCTCAAAGAGCGCTCTCCCACAATTGTATCGGGATTCAGCAGCAACACATACTCACCTCTCGCCTTCACAATCGCCTGGTTATTGGCCTTCGAGAAACCTACATTCTCCTTGTTCTCAATAAACTGAACCCATGGGAAACGGCTTCTCAAGTAAGTCACCGAGTCGTCCGTGCTGGCATTATCCACCACAAACACCTCACCCGACAAACCACAGAGCGCTTTCTCCACCGAGAGCAAACACTGCTCCAAGTAGTAGCGCACATTATAGTTTACTATGACTACCGATAACTTCACCGCTTCGCAATCGTGTTTTACAGTCTTACTCGTTATTGACGCCTTCCAGATAAGCCTGCACTTTCTCGCATGATGGCCAACAATACAAGGTAGTCAACAGAGCCACCAACGCGCAGAAGACGCCACTGGGATTCATCGTCACGTAATACGCCACCACGCCCAGCACTGCTGTCACACACAAAATGCCCATCCGTACGGCACTCCACACATGATACGCATTCAGAGCCTCCTCATTGTTCATCCTTCGCAGTCCCCTTGTCGTGTTCAGCACAAACAAGCGCAATGCCACAGGAATACCCACGATTGTCAGAAGAATGACTGCCGTGTTCCACTTAAACTCCATTTCCGAGTTCGGAATCACTAAGCCATTAGGGATGACTCCCATTTCTCCCAATGCCACCGCAGCAGCAACAATCAACCACACTATCAGCAGCTCCACTTTCAGAGCCTTCAAAAGTCTTTCTATATATTTTACCATAAATTCAACAATAAATCATCATCTATCCTTTACAGGCACTCTATTCACCAACGACCGTCCCAGCGTCACTTCATCCGTGTACTGCAGTTCATCATTAATGCTCATGCCCCTTGCCAGCATCGTCAACTTCACCTCTGGCCAGCGGTGCAACTTTCGCGAGATATAGAAGTTTGTCGCGTCGCCTTCCATCGTTGAGCTCAAGGCAAAAATCACCTCTTCCACGCCTCCACGACTCACACGCTCTATCAGACTTTCAATCTCCAGTTGTCCAGGGCCCACACCATCCATAGGCGAAATCACGCCGCCCAGCACATGATACAGTCCTCGGTACATCTGTGTCTGCTCTATCGACATCACATCCTGCACATTCTCCACCACACAGATTTGCGAAGCATCACGCATAGGGTTCGCACAAATCTGACACACATCTTCGTCACTAATGTTGTGGCACACCTTGCAATAGTGCACCTCATGACATAGTGTTGATACAGCATCCGTAAAAGCATCAATGCGCCCCACATCCATCCGCAACATATGCAGCACCAAGCGCATGGCTGTTTTTCGCCCCACACCTGGCAACTTAGAAAACTCATCCACTGCACGTTCGAGCAATGCTGACGAATACTGCTGATTCATACCAGTTCCCTTGTACGTTAACCCTTAATCGACTGCAAAGATAACGAATAAAAGTGAAAAGTAAAGTGTGAAGAGTGAAAAATCCCTGCTACATGACCTTTCAACGGTCCGACACAAGAACATTTCACTCTTCACACCTCACTTTTCACACATAGAGAGCGTGTTATATCAATCTTGCGATGAAGCTGAACACACTTCTAAATGTCTTAAACGTTTTGTAGGCGGTGATGCCATAACCAATCCAGTTCATCCATCTGTTCGACGAATTCAAGAACAGATTGTCCGCTGGCATGAAGCAGTTAGACACATCGCCTTTCAGGTCATCAAGGCTACGCATCATGAGCCGTCGTGCCTTCACCTTGTCAGCACGAATCTCATCCAACGAAAGATAAGCCACCTTTTTCATAGGTCACCTCCTTCCTCTTCATAATCCTCCATTTCCTTCGCCAACGATTCAGCCAATTGATGAATGCGCTCCTCCTTGTCCGACTTCGCCAAAAGCTCCTCCGTCAAGGTAGGCCCTTCCAGCAGCTGTCGGCTGAACACTTTGACATAACGGTTCTCAATGAGCGGTTTACGGCACAGATAAATGACTCCAATAGCCAAGAGGAGCACGGCTCCCACGAGATAATAGCTCAGCATTTCGTTGCCAGTCAGCAACGCCAGCGTCTTCACCACACCTGTGCTTAAGAAGAATATAGCGCTTGTAGCCAACGCAAATGCGATGGCAGCAAACACCACACACGAAGTCACCACGGTGAGCCGTTCCGCCGCAGCCAAGCGCAAATAACGTTCCGCTCTGTATAGCACCCGTTTCAGGTCATTGTTGATTTGCTTTGAAGCATCCAGTCCCATAAACGTATAAAGTATCCTTGTTTTAGCCTATTTCTATCTATAAAAGTTCTCAGAACCATACTAATTATCGCTACACTCAAAGCCGCAGCACCCGCCATTCCATTGGCAACACGCGCATCAACTTTGAGCGAAGCGATAATTTTGAGTGTCGAGCCGTTCCGTTTCGGCTCTTAGCAAGTCACTACTCGACATCAAAGTCAACGGCAGGAACAGGCTCCTTCTTTTTGCCAATGTTCTTGATGTCCTCCACCAGCTTGTCAAAGCCCTCCTTGTCCAGTTTGATACCACGCTTCTGGAGCGCTTCTTTTATCTTAGCACGCTGATCCACGCCCTTCTCTGGGGCAAAGAGCAAACCAACCGCTGCGCCGGCGATAGCACCGCCTACAAAAGCAGCAACTAATGCAAATCCATCTCCTTTAGTCATAATCGTACAAATTTAAGAGGTTAATAAAAAGGTTAATTGTTTGTATTCTGAGTCAAATGTACAACATTATTCGTGAAAACCAATACTTTTTCCATTGTTTAACGTTTTTTTACATCCAATTCTCCAAGAATGTGGCAAATAAAGGCTAACTTTGTCCACATCATTCAATCATTAACACATTAAGCATACACTTTATGAAGAAAAAACTCATGATGGGCCTTGCACTCGTTGCAGCCTTAGCCTTTGTTTCATGTAAGTCGTCTGAAAGCAGCTACAAAAAGGCATACGAGAAAGAAAAAGCCAAAGAAATGGCACGTACTGCTGCAGCCGACCAAGTGGAGACTGCTCCTGTTGCTGTTACCCCTGTTATCAGCACACCCGTTGCTCCTGCCAACACAGAGAACGACCGTCAGGAACGCCTCTCCGTCATGAATGGTGGCAGCCTCAAGGCATTCAATGTTGTCTGCGGCTCATTCAACAGCCTCGATAACGCCAACAACCTCCGCAACACACTCGTAGCGAAAGGCTATTCTGCACAGGTTGCTCAGAACCCAGAGACAGGCATGTATCGCGTCATCGCATCTTCTTTCGACGACCGTGCATCTGCCATCCAGTCACGCGACCAGCTCAGAGGTTCTTATCCAGACGCATGGTTGCTCTACCGCACTTACTAAACAACCGATAACTACAATTATCAACCATACGAAAGGTGCCAGTCCGTTATCCATACGAACTGGCACCTTCCTTTTTTCTGTTCCCTATCAAACAGCACCACAACACTACCCCATCACGACATCAAGCACCATCATCAGGACAAAGCCAACAGCAAAACCGATGGTATTGAGATTGCTGTGTTGCCCGCTGGAGGCCTCTGGTATAAGTTCCTCAACCACGACATAGAGCATGGCACCGGCAGCAAAAGCAAGCATATAAGGGAGAATGGGCGTCAGCAATGAGGCCAACATCAAAATTGCCACAGCGCCAACAGGCTCAACAACTCCACTCAGCGACCCAATAAGAAATGAGCGCCAACGGCTATTGCCAGCCGCCCGCATGGGCATAGAGATAATAGCCCCCTCTGGAATGTTCTGAATAGCGATACCCAACGCAACGGCAAATGCGCTGGCCAGAGAAATATTCGTCACGCCGCTGTCAGCCCCTGCAAACACCACACCCACCGCCATACCTTCTGGGAGGTTATGAATAGTCACAGCCAGCACCAGCATCATGGTGCGCGACAGATGCGAGCGAATTCCTTCCGGCTTATCCGTTCCGATGTGCAAGTGCGGAGTCAAGCAGTCCACCAGCAGCAGAAAGCCCATACCCAAGAGGAAGCCCACAGCCGCAGGCACCACCGTCCATCCTCCACTGCCACTACCCATGTCCATTGCAGGAATCAACAGCGACCACACCGATGCGGCCACCATGACTCCCGACGCAAATCCCAGCAAGAACTTCTGCAACAATTCAGACATCTCGTCCTTCATCAGAAAGACAAATGCCGAGCCGAGCATCGTGCCCAGGAGCGGAATCAACAATCCTATGATTAATATGGTCACCATCTGCTGCAAAGGTACAATAATAACTTGAATTATAATGATTATAAAAAAAAATAATCACCCCAGCTTTTCCGTCACCTTCACCCCATTGAATAACGAACAAGACCAATCGCCCCGTGGCATCCACATAATACTGCCCTTTCTGCACAGCCACTTCGGGGTCATCATACACGTCCTCCAGCGCGTCGCAAGACGAGAATAGCCCCACAAGTGAGGCTATTCCAACGAAAAGAAACGATTTGTGCATCTTCATGCTACGTATTTATTTTCCATCATTCTCCTGCGCGTTGGCAAGCACCTCAGCAAAGTCTTCAGCATTGAAATAGACGGTTGTGCCGCCCATAACGCTGGGCACAGAGAAGGTAGCCACAAGCGTCTTGTTAGATACCTTTCCTTCGAAAGTAGCCATATACTCCTTGGCTGCACCACCGCCCATGCCAGGCATGAGGCACTTGCCTTCACCTGCAAGCGTATACGAGCCGTCCTCATTCTGGGTTGCCACCACATTCTCGTAAGAGAACTCTCCCCAGGTCTCGGAAGTGTAGCTAACCGAAAGAGCGTCAAGCGCCTCGTTAGCCTTGAGAACAGCCTTCTCATTCTCTGTGGCATACTGCTTCTGGAAGTACGCCGCACTCACGTATGTGCCACCCTTGTAAGTGCCCTCAACTGCGGCTGCAACAGGCAGTTCGCCCACCGTCACATTGAGCACGGTGCCGCCCATGACACTGGGAACAGAAATGACAAACGTCTGTGCGTCTGCGGCAATAGTGCCAGTCACAGTTGCATCATACGATTTGACCGTTCCATGACCATTCATCGCGAGAGTACCCTCAGCAGCAATGCTATAAGAGCCGTTGCTGTTCCGAGTGAAAGAGCTGACTGTGAAAGAGCCGTCGCCCCAGGTGTCAGAGTGGAAAGTCACAGCCTCCTTCGTCACATTGACCGTCTCATTGCCATCATACATGCTGCCATAGGCAAAGTCCACCTTGCTCCACGTGCTGTAAGTCTGTTCAGAGAAAGAAAACTGTTCAGAGCCATTGTTGTTGTCATCGTTGCTGTCGTCACTTGAGCAAGAAGTAAATGCAAGCATCAGCATCAGCGCTGTTGCCATCGGAAATAGAATCTTTTTCATTTTACCTTATAAAATTAATATTGTAATTGATTGTCTGTTACCCTTTCAAAATCTGGTGCAAAGGTACGGCAGAATTGCCAAGGGCACAATACCCAAAACAGAGTGTTTTAGACGTTTCGCAACACGGCAAGCACAGCCCTGAATTAACAAAAATTGAGTATCGCAGCCCAGAGCCGCGCAAGGCTCCTCTCCTTCCCTTAAGGGTTCACGGTTAAGGGTTCAGGGTTCACGGTTAAGGGTTAAGGGTTGTTTTCTAATGTCACACAGATTCCGCAGATGGCACAGATTTTGGAGCCAAGAATGGCTCTGTGGTGTATTTTTTATTGCTGCGCAAGAAATCATATAAAATCTTGTTTAAATCTTAGGGCAAAGCCCAGAAATAGGCTAACATAAGGTCAAGAATTAGAGAATTATAGAATTTTCCTCCTCCCTCCTCCTTCAGCCCTTAGCCTTCAGACTTTTGACATTAGACCTCAGCCTTCAGACCCATCACCTGTCAACTGTCAATTGTCAACTATCAACTCTCAACTCTCCCCTTCGTCCCCACCACCAGGTTCGAACCTCTGGAAAAATATAATTAATGAAAAATTAATGTTCCAATTAATGGCCAATTAATGTTGAATAAACATATAATTATCATCTAATCACTCCATATAATTGATCATTAAAATTTATGTTGAACCTTCCTACATCAGCCATCATCCCTCAGCCTTCAGCCCTCCTACATCAGCCTTCAGACCTCCTCCCTCTTCTCTCCTCCCTCCTCCCTTAGACATTTGACATTAGACATTTGACTTTTGACATTAGACATTTGACCTTAGACATTAGCCCTCAGACCTCTCACCTGTCAACTCTCAACCGTCAGCCCAGAGCCGTGCAAGGCTCCAAAAATCTGTGTAATCCACGTGATCTGTGTGAGATAAAATAACATACCGCTTCGCGATGATTAAACAGATTGAGCAGATTCGCCGCCTCCTGCGGCACAGAAAAAGGCACACAGATTCCGCAGATTTCACAGATTTTAGAGCCAAGAATGGCTCTCTTATTTCTGGGCCTCGCCCCCAATATTTAAACAAGATTTTATATGATTTCTTGCGAAGCAATAAAAACCGACCAAGCCGCCCAAGGCTTCCAAAATCCGTGTCATCCACGTAATCTGTGTGACCTAAATAACACCGCGCGAGCCCAACTGTCAACTGTCAACTATCAACTGTCAATTAACTAAGATTGTCAACTAACTAAGATTATCAATTAAAAGTGACTCCTGCGTTTTGACAATTCCGATAAAGGTGTTAACTTTGCCCTGACATTCAAGTTCGACCTTACATTTTATACATCAAACTGAAACGCAAAACATCACCAATGAAACACATCTGCAAATTGATATCCGACTATATGGGCGCACTCGTGCTGCTGTCAGCCATCGTGGGACTAGCATTTCCCGACATCGTGGGACATGTGAAGCCCACCGTGATAAGCCCGCTGTTAGGCGTCATCATGTTCGGCATGGGACTAACCCTGCAGGCAGAAGACTTCCGAGTCGTGTTCAGCCGTCCCAAAGACGTCATCATTGGCTGCCTGGCCCAGTTCACCGTCATGCCCCTGCTGGCATGGGCGCTATCCAAAGCCTTTGCGCTCGACGAAGCCCTCACCATCGGTGTTGTGCTGGTAGGCTGCTGTCCAGGAGGCACAGCGTCCAACGTCATCACCTATCTGGCCAAGGGTGACCTTGCGCTCTCAGTAGGCATGACAGGAGTCAGCACCCTGCTGGCCCCGTTGGCCACTCCCCTGCTCGTGTTGCTGCTGGCCGGCAAGACCGTAGATGTAGATGTGCTGGGTATGCTGTTAAGCATCCTTTGGGTAGTCATCCTACCCATTGCTGCAGGACTCGTGATCAAGCGGTTATGGCCTCGCCAGACCTCCATGGTCACCGCCTATCTCCCAGCCCTTTCAACAATTACCATCTGTGCCCTTGTGCTCATCGTGATAGCCGCCAGCGCAGGGAAACTCCTGTCAGGCGGACTCATCATCATCGCAGTAGTCATGCTCCACAACCTCTTCGGTATAGGCATAGGCTACCTGATAGGCCGCCTCTTGGGACTGCCTTCAGCCAAACGCAGAGCTATCAGCATAGAGGTAGGCATGCAGAACTCTGGCCTTGCCGCAGGACTCGCCGCCCTGCATTTCGCCTCCTACCCTATGGCCACCATCCCCGGTGCCATCTTCAGCGTATGGCACAACATCAGCGGCGCCATCGTCGCCAAACTATATACCATCAAGAAGCAGGAGGAGTAACCCCACAAGCATTTTTCACGAATTCACCTTTTCACAGCCTACTGTAGTACGGGAAAGTCACACAGATTGCACTCTAAGTTTGCAGAAGATTATATGAGATAATAGAGAGATCTCTTAAAAAAATGATGATATCTGTACTTAGATGATGATATAACAAGACAGTTTCTT
>CADAEK010000026.1 GCA_902786925.1 uncultured Bacteroidales bacterium | reverse complement strand
CTATGCGAAAGTCATAAACACATTGCTCATGATGAGCAGCAAAATTGTCTAAATACCTATTATTATACGTGCTTTTTCTAGAATTCGGCCACAAAGATAGCAAATCTTTTTCATACCCCGTGCATTTAATGGCTACAATTATGCGGTTCACAGATTTCGTCCTTTCGTCTTCGTCAACAAAGTTTTCGTTTAAGCCAACATACCGCTTCGCGATGATTTAGAACGCCCACAAATGGCACGAATGGGAGCCTCGGACGGCTCTTAGGGGCTTTATTGCTGCGCAAGAACCTTTAGCTCGACGAAGTCAAATCAATCAAAATCTATTAAAAATCTGGGGGCAAAGCCCTGAAATGGTAGAGCCTTGCACGGCCTAATTTAATTGACAATTAGCTTCGCTGAGGTTTGGGCGCGACTCGGCATAGTTCATGTACACTTGACTCTGCTCTCGCTGCTACAAACGTTGACAATTGAGAATTGACTTTAGACTTTTGACATTAGACATCATCCCTCAGCCCTCATCCTTCAGCCCTCAGTTTACCCTTCACCTTGAACCCTTGACTGCCTCTCCCCAACAATGAGTATCAGCAGCAAGAAAGTGAGTATTGCATCACACAAAACGTTAGGGACAAACACCACTATACCAACCTGATGGTATGAAATCACATATTTTAGGTATTGTGGGACGTGAAGATAGTCCGTAACTTTGCATCGCAATTGCAAAAGTACTTTGATAACGTATTGATTTGCCAGTTGCATCTTTACTCATAATAATATTAAGGACAAGTGTCGTGAGACACCAACTTTAGAATTACGTAAACCATAAGATGTTAGAGACAAAAGACCGCTTCGGCTGTTCGCGATGAACAAACGAGGCGGTTTCTCTTTTTTACGATATGGGACACTTTTTATTGCTGAGAGGGGAAAAAATGCTCTCAACTTTCGTTTGTGAGTTCACTATTTTCTTCCGAAAAGTGACTAATTCATCAAAAAGTAAAAAAAATATTCAAATATTGCATGAAGTTAAAAGAATACTCGTATATTTGCAACAGAAAAACTAATCTATTACAGAAGCAGAGAAAAACTAATATACAATAAAAAACACAAAAAACTAATAGCATGAACAAAAACGACAAATTTGTTATCGCGATTAATCGTGAACTAGGTAGTGGCGGACGTACCGTTGGCCGCTTGTTAGCCGATAAATTGGGCGTACCCTTTTATGACAAAGCGCTTATCCAGGCTTTGCAGAAGGAATATAACCTCACCGTTGCAGAAATTGAGAAGCTGAAGGGACGCAAACACGGATGGTGGGCAGATGTGCTGCGCATCCTCAACATTGGTCTTGACATGAGATCTTACTATTACATGCCTAAGATGAGTGATGAGCCAGATTTGATTACTACCGACGAGATGTTTAAAACAGAAACGCTGATTCTGGAGAACCTCGCTAATGAGGGCTCTTGCGTGGTGGCTGGACGCAGTGGATTCCATGTGTTCCGCGACCATCCGAATCACATCAACATCTTTATTCAGGCTTCGCTTGAGTCTCGCTTGGAGCGCGTCATGCGCAAGCAGCACATGACGAGAGAGGCGGCTATGAAGATTATAAAAAAAGTGGATGAGATGCGCGAGAATTATATCAAGAGATATACGGGCAAATCTCGCTATGACACGCGCAACTATCAACTGGTCATTTCTGCCGACAATAAGACGGAAGACGAAATTGTTGATATCATCTTGAAGTATATTGGTCAGTAAACAGACCTTGACTGATAAATAAATTAGCTTCGCTGAGTGACGTACAAACCTCAGCGAAGCTAATTGTTTATTGCCTGTTATTTCATGAGCGATGTGAATGCTCCTGGATAGGGTGTCTCAAACTTGAGGAACTCACCTGTAATGGGATGGTGGAAGGCTAAGCGGAAGGCATGGAGGCAGATGCGGCCCACGGGATTGGAACGTTCTGCGTAGTCTTCGACGGTGCTGCCGTACTTGTAGTCGCCCACAATGGGATGATGAAGATCTTGCATGTGAACACGTATTTGGTTCTTGCGTCCTGTCTCCAACTTGAGTTCCACCAGAGAGTAGCCATTTTTCCGCTTGAGAGTACGGTAGTTCGTAACGGCGTATTTGCCTCCATTGTCGATAACGCTTGAATAGGTGACAAACATTTTGTTGTCGGTAAGCCATGAGGTGACGGTGCCGCTATCTTTTTCCATTTCGCCTTGCACGACTGCGATATAACGACGATCGGTGACGATGTCTTTCCAGTTGTCGGTAAAGGTCTTCTGGATGTCACGTCTTTTCGCAAAGAGAAGTATGCCTGACGTGCCTTTATCGAGACGATGCACAGTGTGGACGGAGAAGCCTTTGCTCTGGCGCTTGACGTATTCGTCGAGGATGGCTTTGACGTTCTCGCGGCGATCGCCTGGGAGGGCATTGGTGAGGATGCCTTCTTTCTTTTCCACTACGATGATGAAGGCATCTTCATACACCAAACGCACCCAACGGCTACGGAGGGTGTGCACATGCCGGTTTTTGGATATCTGCACTAATTGTCCTGGCTTAAGCTGATGATTGTACTGGGTGACAATTTCCTTGTCCACATACACCATGCGCTGGCTGAGCAGTTCTTTTGCTCGGGTGCGAGAAATGCCTGAAACTTTAGTCATCAGGAACTGCATGAGTTCTGCTGGCTCCTTGACTGAATAGTTTGTGTAGTGATTGGCGGCTTTATAATCGAAATATGTACTCACTGTGGTTAATTAAGAATTGACAATGGATAATTGATAATTAGCTTGACGCTGCTTTTCCTTAAAGGGGAAGAGCCGGGAAAGGCTCTATCTTTTTTCGAGCAGGACGACGTTCTCAACGTGCTGTGTATGCGGGAACATATCAACGGGCTGCACGCGTGTGACTTTGTAGTCGGTGTCGAGAAGCTGAAGGTCTCGTGCCTGTGTGGCAGGGTTGCAGCTGACGTAAACGATGCGCTGTGGGGCTGCGAAGAGGATGGTGTCAATAACGTCCTGATGCATGCCGGCACGTGGTGGGTCGGTAATGATGACGTCGGGGCGTCCGTGGGTCTCAATGAACTCCTTGTTGAGGATATCTTTCATGTCGCCTGCATAGAACAGAGTGTTGCTGATGCCGTTGATGTCGGAGTTGACTTTGGCGTCCTCAATGGCTTCAGGAACGTATTCGATACCGATGACTTGACGCGCCTGTTTGGCCACGAAATTGGCGATGGTGCCTGTGCCTGTATAAAGGTCATAGACGAGTTCGTTTCCGGTCAGACCAGCAAAGTTGCGCGCCACTTTGTAGAGTTCGTATGCTTGATCTGTATTGGTCTGATAGAAGGACTTGGGGCCTACCTTGAAACGCAGGTCCTCCATCTGCTCGTAGATGTAATCCTTGCCCTTGACAACGTGTACCTCTTGGTCTCCAAACGTATCGTTAGCCTTATGATTATCAACATAAAGAAGCGATGTGATTTGAGGAAAGGTTTCACTAAGGTGCTGCATCAGCGCATCGGCTTGTTGCTGCTGTTCAGGGGTGTCGATTCGGAACTGCACCAAGAACATGAGTTCGCCAGTATTGGAAGTGCGAATCATGAGAGAGCGCAACAGTCCTTGATTCTGACGGAGGTCATAGAATTCCAAGCCATGCTTGAGAGCATATTGACGAATGTCGTTGCGGATTTGGTTGTTGATATCATCCATCAGGTGACATTCGGAGATGTCAAGAATCTTGTCGAAGGCTCCAGTAATGTGGAAGCCTACAGCATCCATTACATCATATTTCACGTCCTGCTTGACTTCCTCGTCGGTGAGCCAACGTTTGTTGGAGAAGCCAAACTCCAGTTTGTTGCGGTATCCATAGACATTCTTGCTGCCAAGAATGGGCATAAATTCTGGGAGTTCAATCTTGCCAATGCGAGTCAAGTTGTCATAAACCTGCTGCTGCTTGGCCTTGAGCTGCTCTTCATACTGGAGACACTGCCATTTGCAGCCACCACACACACCATAATGGCGGCATACGGGCTCTGTGCGCAAAGGAGAGTATTCGTGAAATTTCACGGCTACAGCTTCCATGTAGGCACTTTTCTTCTTCTTCACCTGCAAATCAACTACATCGCCAGGGACCACGAAAGGAACGAATACCACCTTGTCTTCCACACGTGCCAGAGCCTTGCCTTCAGCTGCGCAGGCTGTGATGGTGACGTGCTCTAAGAGGGGCATGTTTTTCTTCTTGTTACGAGTCATCTTGTGTCTTACATTGTTAAAATTTGGTACAAAGTTAGACAATAATTGCCAAAGTCTTATTCGCAGTCGCTGTTTTTTTGTAATTTTGCCAGTTAAATGGGCTATACCCCGTTGTGTTTTCTTGAGAAATGGATAAACTGTCAGTTGTAAAATGGGGCTTTATCGGTTGTGGTGAAGTGACTGAAAAGAAGAGTGGACCTGCTTTCGGATTGATAGAGGGCAGTGAGGTGGTTGCTGTGATGAGCCGTGACAAGGAGAAGGCTAAATCCTATGCCGCACGACATGGCATTAAGAAATACTATACAGACGCACAAGCGCTGGTGGATGACCCCAACGTGAATGCGGTGTACATTGCCACTCCCCCATCCTCTCATGCCACGTTTGCCATTATGGCGATGCGTGCGGGCAAGCCTGCCTACATTGAGAAGCCTTTGGCTGCCAGCTATGAGGACTGCCTTCGTGTAAACCGCATCAGTGAGTTGACTGGCATTCCTTGTTTTGTGGCGTTTTACCGCCGTTATCTTCCCTATTTCGAGCGTGTGAAGGAGGTTGTAATGGGGGGTGAAATAGGAAAGATTCTGACCGTACAGATACGATTTGCTGTGCCTCCACGCGAATTGGATTATAAGAGCGGAAAGGAGTTGCCCTGGCGTCTTCAGCCAGAAGTGGCTGGTGGAGGCGGCTATTTCTATGACTTGGCAGCCCATCAGTTGGATTTACTTCAATACTGGTTTGGACCCATTATGGAAGCAGAAGGATACTGCCAAAACATGGTTGGGCTCTACAAAGTAGAAGACACATTCAATGCTTGTTTCCGCTTCTCAAACGGATTGTCGGGCAGCGCATCATGGTGTTTTGTGGCACATGAGTCGGCACGAAGAGACCGCATCTCGATTGTGGGCACTAAGGGCAAGATTGTGTTCTCTGTATTTGACTACGCCCCTATTGTGCTGGACACTGAACGGGGACAGGAACAAATTGTGGTGCCCAATCCTCCACACGTGCAGATGGGGCTGATTGAAAAGGTGGTGAAGCATTTGCGAGGCATAGAGAAGTGTGACTGCGACTCAACGAGCGCCACACCTACAAACTGGGTGATGGACCGTGTGTTAGGCAAACTATAAGGCTGTCCGAGACGGAGTTCCTTCATAAAAAAAATAACAGTAAAAAAACAAGAAGCAGAGTGAAACTACACGAGACGATGAAGCGTATAGGAGCGGTTCTCTTGATGGCGGTGGCTGCAGGAACTGCGATGGCTCAGGAGGAGCAATATGCCGATTCGACTCTTCAAGCGGGTTGGGACATGGAGCGTATGGATGTGGAGCAGACCCGTGTGCTGGAGAATGTGGTGGTGGAGCAAAAACAGAAACGAAAGCCATTCGTGACACGCGTCATTGACGGGGTATCCGAGTTCCTGATGGGCTGTGATACCACATACGTGACTCCCCAGCAATATCAGTTTACCACCCAGATGGAGGTGTCCTACTGGCACGACTACTACTTCATGCGCTCGTCGGAGACGAACAACACGATGGTGATTCAGTCTGACCCTTCTGTAATCCTAGGAGGATTCGTGTATTTCGGCCCCTTTGGATATGGTGCAGTGTGGAACATGAATGACTTGGGCATTAAGGCTGGAAAGACGAACGGCACATCACTGAGACAATCGTTTGTCATTCATACCGCAAAAATCTTTGCCGAGTATTATATGTTCAACTCGGGCAAGGGAGCTGAAATCAGTAGCGTGAGCGACATTGACTTGCGCGGCAAGGACAGAGCATTTCACGGACTGGACTCGCGCTGCAATGGTCTGAGCGCCGTATACATGTTCAACAACAGGCATTTCTCTTGGCCTGCCGCATTTGGCGCAAATGCCGTACAGCGGAAGAGTTGCGGCAGCTGGAGTGTAGGATTTCAATATAACCACCAGGCTATCTCCTTTAATAAGTATGAGCTACCAGCCTACCTACAGGAGGAAATAGACTCCACGCTCTTGTTCAGCCATGTGAACTACAGCGACTACAGCGTGAGTGTGGGCTACAATTACAACTGCGTGCTGGGAAGAAATGTCTTGTTTGCGGTGTCGCTGATGCCTGGCATTGGCTACCGGAGGTCGAACATCACGGAGGCACAAGAAGTAAAACACTCCATCTTCAACAGCATCTCAACAGACCTCAATCTGCGTATGTCGTTCTTTTGGAACAACACCAAGATTTTCAGCGGTCTGATTTTGGAGACGCATACCTATGACTACCGTAAGAATAAATTCGGTTTAACAAACACCTATGGGACGCTCAAATATCTGCTGGGATTCAACTTCTGGAAGAAACCCCACAAGCGACAATGAGCACATCCCATGCATAACAGTCCAACTAACATCATAAATAACAATTGAATATTACATAACTGAAGCGAAACAAAACTTAATGATATGAAAAAAATATTTACTACCGTATTAATGACTGTGGCTGCCACTGTAGGCTGGGCACAGAAGGAGTGGATTGACGTGACAGACAAGTTCATCATCAATCCAAGATATGATAATAATGACCTGTCGGGATGGAGTGGCACAGGACTGAGCGCCAACAACCCGATGGAGAATGCAGAGCATTATCAGAAAAATTATAACACTTACCAAATCTTGTCGGGGTTAGAAGAAGGCCAATATCGTGTCAGCCTGGATGCCTTCTACAGGATGGGTAATTCAGGAGATGATTATAATGCATACAAGAGTGGCGATTACAGCAGCAAGCAGTATGCAGAAATCTATGCCGTATCTACGAAGGGTGAGTATACAAAGAAGATTGTTCCCGCATCATCAGCAGCATTGAATTCATCATTGGGAGGTGCCACATCGGGGGTCGGTGATTATTGGGATGTTAAATACATTCCCAACAATATGATAGCAGCCCACTATTGGTTTGAAGCAGGCTACTACAATAACACATTGAACTGCGAAGTGGGAACCAACGGAATATTGCGAATTGGTATCCGCAAGAATACTACGTTAACTGGTGACTGGACGTGTATTGACAACTGGAAACTCGAATACTACGGAGATGTAACGAAGGTTACATCCATCGAACTGTCTGCCACCACATTGGACTTGGTGCCCCAAGAGGCAGCAGATCTCTCAGCATGGGTGAGCCCTGCTGACGCTACCTATCAGAATGTAACGTGGTCATCCACGAAGACGAGTATTGCCACTGTCGATTCAAAGGGACATGTGGTGGCACGGGCTGCCGGTACCTGCTTTATTGAAGCAAAATCTAAAGACCAAGGTGGAGTGACTGCTCGATGCAAGGTGACGGTGACAACGAATGCTGCTACTAAAGACAACTTGATTATCAACGAAATCATGGCTGCGAATGTGGACATGTATCTTGACCCATCCAAAAACTATGGAAGCTGGGTGGAATTGTATAACCCTACAGACAAGGGTGTCACGCTGAGCGGACTCTATGTGACAGATGATCCCGACAATTTGAAAAAGCACTGTCTGGTAAACCGCTACGGCGCTCTGCCTGCTCACGGCTATGCTGTGCTCAACTTTGACCACTTTGAGGTATTTACTCCTGAGGCTTATCGTCAGATTAATGATAAGCTGGACTGTGAGGGTGGTACCATAATTGTGTCTGACGGTACTAACATCATTGCGCAAGAGGATTATCCACCTGCTATGTCACGCATGTCTTATGCACGCATGAAAGATGGCGTGAATGACACATGGGCATGGACGGGCTTCCCTTCACCAGGCTATTCAAACGAGACAGAGGGAGGATTTGCAGAATTGATGCTCCCAGCTCCTGAAGTGGACCAGCCCACTCAACTCTATGAGGGTTCGCTGCAGGTGTGCGTCAACATTCCCGAAGGAGCCACTTTGTGGTACACTGATGAATACGGCGACCTCCCTGCCCCATCCAATCCTAATGCAAAGACTTCTGAAACGGGTATCTTTACCGTAAACGGGAACCAGTGTTTCCGTTTCCGTCTCTACAAGGATGGATTCCTTCCTTCACCCGTAGTTACGCGTACATATATATATAATAATAGAGAATATCCATTCCCCATTGTGTCTGTTGTAACGGATATAGACCACATCTATTCTGAAAAGATTGGTGTGTTCCAGAAAGGTCCTTACGGCCGTCCTGGCAATGGACAGACTGAGAAGTGCAACTGGAACATGGGATGGGATCGTCCTGTGGCATTTGACTTCTTGACAACCGACAACGAGTGCATCGTGTCGCAGGAGTGCGATTTCTCTATGTGTGGCGGATGGAGCCGTGCATGGGAACCCCATTCTTTCAAGCTTAAAGCTTCAAAGACCTACGACTTCAACAACTTCTTCAGAGCTCAATTCTTCGACGAGAAGCCTTATGTGAAGACAAAGACATTGCAAATCCGCAATGGCGGCAATGACAACTATTGCCGCATCAAGGATGCTTCTATCCAGCAGATTGCTGCTCGAAGCGGATTGAATGTGGACTATCAGGCATGGCAGCCAGTACATGTGTTCATCAATGGTCAGCATTACAATGTCCTCAATATGCGTGAGGCAAACAACAAGCATTTTGCCTATGCCAATTATGGTATCGACACCGATGAAATGGACCAGTTTGAAATCACCCCTGACTCTGGCTATGTGCAGATGGAAGGAACCAACGAGTCTTTCCTGCGCTTGATGGAGCTGAGCGAAAATGCAGCTGACCAAGATACATATGAGGAGATTGGCAAACTACTTGACCTCGATGAGTATGTGAACTACATGGCTGTAGAGCTTTATGTGGGCAACTGGGACTGGCCACAGAACAACGTGAAAGGCTTCCGTGACAAGAACGACGGGAAATACCACTTTGTGCTCTTTGACCTTGATGGCTCCTTCAGCGACAACGACGAGAATGCTTTCACCATGTTCTTCAACAAGCAGTATTATACGTTTAACGCCCTACACGGATACGACTACTCTAAGAATGAGAATATCGAAGGTCAGCAGAGATACGGAGAAATTCAGGTGGTCACCCTCTTCAAGAACTTGCTGCAGAACGACAAGTTCCGCAAGAAGTTTATTGACACATTCTGTATCATGGGCGGCTCTGTCTATCAGCCCAAGCATGTTTCCTCTATTGTCAATGAAATGGCGAGCTACCTGTCAACCGGCGGATTTGTGAATCCTTGGGGTACAGCCAATAGCGTCATCAGCAGCTTCCAGTCACGCAACAGCCGTCAAATATCCGCACTGAAAGGTTGCAGCTATATGCAGTTGAGCGGCAAGAGCGCTCAGGCGGTCAGCATTTCCAGCAACGTGCCAGAGGCAAAGATTTTGCTGAATGACATCGAACTGCCCTATAATGAGTTCAACGGTAACCTCTTTGCTCCAATCACCCTGAAAGCTCAAGCACCTGCAGGCTTTAAGTTTGTAGGCTGGCAACAGCAAGGAGGTACCGTTTCAAGCACCATCTTCGACTACGGTACTGATTGGAAATATTATGACGGAGGCTCTTTGGACAACAAGAGCTGGAAGTCCTCTTCATACCAAGAGACCAATTGGAAGACGGGCGCAAGCCCTATCGGATACGGCAAGGAGCAGGCTACCTCTACAAAACAGAACTTGACTTGCTACTATTTCCGCAAGACCTTCAACCTCACGAGCACACCCCTTTCCGATGAGGACTACACGCTGAACTTCACCATAGACGATGGTGCCATTGTGTATGTGAACGGTGTGGAGGCTGGACGCTACAATATGCCATCAGGAACGGTGTATTACAATACCGTTGCGACTTCTTACGCGCCCAACAACCCTGACACGGGCACAATGACTATCAGCTCTTCATTCTTCCAGAAAGGAGAGAATGTGATTGCCGTGGAGGTACACAACAACAGCACCACTTCGTCTGACATTCTGTGGGACGCAGAACTGGTGGTGAACAAGCTAGACTTGAGCGGTGCAGTTCTTTCAAGAGAAGAAGAATACACGCTTCCTATTTACGGCTCACCAAAGGTGATGGCTGTGTTTGAGGAACTGGCAGATGAGGATATACAGGCAGAGGGCATCACTCCTGTTCGTGTGAACGAAGTGAGTGCAGCCAACTCCATGTACGTCAACCCTTACTATTTCAAGAAGAACGACTGGATTGAGCTGTATAACACCACTGGAAAGGACATTGACATTCGTGGCATGTACATCTCCGACAACGAGAAGAAGCCTATGAAGTATCAGGTTCCTGTTGACGATGCGCTGATTAACACCATTATTCCAGCCCATGGGCATAAAGTAATCTGGTGCGATGGACTTGCTAATGCAGGCGAAGACATTCACGCCTCATTCAAACTGGCGAAGGAAAGTGGCTGTGTGCTCCTCACTACTGATACGTATAGCGACAAGTTTGAATATCCAGAACATCTGGGTGTACAGACTGTGGGACGTTATCCTGATGGTGGCAACGAAACATATTTGATGAACATTCCTACAATTGGCAAGACCAACCAGCTTGGCTCTTACGACAAGTTGTATGAAGTTCCTGATGAGCCAGAACCTGATGGTATCCGCTCTTACTCAAAAGACGGAGGCATCACCATTGCCTATGTTGATGGTGTTGTGAACGTGAAGAGTGAGGATGCGCCTCTTGCCCGTCTGGGCGTGTACAGCACAGCAGGCACGAAGGTGAATGCAACTGTCACTACTCGCTCTAACGAAAAGTTCGCCACTATCCATGTAAGCACCTTGCCTAAGGGCATCTATATTGTGAGCGCAACCACTGCTTCTGGCGATGAGAACCACATCAAATTCGTCATTAAGTAAAATAAAAAGGTGTTTTTTTAGCGTAAGAATGAAATAACCCTCAAATCAAAGGTAAAGAATGGATTATTTGTCCTATATTTGCACTGCAAAAGCAAGAACAGAGATCATCTTTCTTTACCTTTGATTATAGACAATAACACTAATTATTACTAAACCATACACAAAATGAAAGAGACCATTCTCGTAACAGGAGGAACCGGCTTCATCGGTTCACACACGACAGTAGAACTGCAACAAGCTGGCTACAACGTAGTCATCATTGACAATCTGTCCAACTCTAATGCAGCAGTAGTTGACGGCATCGAAAAAATCACCGGTATCCGTCCCGCATTTGAAAAGGTGGACTTGAATGACTTTGAGGCTACAGAAGCTGTATTCAAAAAATACCAAATTAAAGGCTGTATCCACTTTGCTGCTTCTAAAGCTGTTGGTGAATCTGTCGAGAAACCCCTGCTCTATTACCGCAACAATCTCAACTCACTCATGAATGTGCTTGAGCTGATGACAAAATATGGCGGCAAGGGCATCATCTTCTCTTCTTCATGCACAGTATATGGACAGCCTACACCAGAGAACCTTCCTGTGACCGAACAGGCTCCTATCCAGAAGGCACTCTCTCCTTATGGCAACACTAAGCAGGTGAATGAGGAAATCATCCAGGACTACATCCATTCTGGTGCTCCTCTCAAATCTATCATTCTTCGCTATTTCAACCCCATTGGTGCACATCCATCTGCCCTTATCGGCGAACTTCCAAATGGTGTGCCCATGAACCTTATACCATTCGTCACTCAGACCGCTATCGGCATCCGTAAGCAGCTGAAGATTTTCGGTAACGACTACAACACTCCTGACCACACCTGCATCCGCGACTACATCTATGTAGTGGATTTGGCAAAGGCACACGTAAAGGCTATGCAGCGCGTGCTTGAACAGGAGACAGACCCTGTTGAAGTATTCAACATCGGTACCGGACACGGCTACTCTACCCTCGAAATCGTAGAAGGCTTCGAGAAGGCTACAGGCGTAAAACTTCCATGGGAGTATGCTCCTCGTCGCGAAGGCGACATCGAAGCCATCTGGGGTAATGTCGACAAGGCCAACAAAGTGCTCGGATGGAGTGCTGATACGCCGCTCAATGACATTCTTGCATCTGCATGGAAATGGCAGTGCAAGTTGCGCGAAGACGGCATTCAGTAAGCCCCCACAGCGATCTGGCTATATGCCAGATTCGTTTGTCGTGTTTTATTTTGTGTTTGTGTTGTGGCTATTCTTTTTCGTGAGAAAAGGGGTAGCCCTTTTTTGTGCCTATTTCTTTCTAATCTTCCTCCATCAATCCCCCATAACTTTCCCCCAATCCTATCCCTCAATAATTTCTATAGAAACTATAATATCTATAACAACTATAGCATCTATAGCTTCTATACTCTATATAGCTTCTATAACACACAAAAAAGCAGCACCCAACCTTTCAGGGTTGAGTGCTGCTTTTAATTGCTTGAATTACTTGTATAGCTTCCTTATTTATTTCTTGGAATCCTTCTTAGAAGGCTGCTTTGAATAGCGCTTGTTGAGTGCCTTCACCACTTCGTCAGTCACGTCGTATGCCTCGTTAGCATAGAGCACATTGTCGATGCCAGATGATTTGCAGAGGATGAAGTCATAACCCTTCTCCTTAGCGTATGACTTGGTGAAATTCTGGATAGTGTCAGTCAGTGCTTGGAACTCTTTTTGGTACTCTTCCTGAAGCGAATTGCTCAGACGTGCCTGCAAGTCCTGCAAATCCTGCTGCAACTTAGCCAAACGGGCCTGTTCTGCTTCGAACTGCTGCTGAGTGAACTGGTTGCTCTGATACTTGCGATTGAATTCCTGCATCTGTGCCGTGAACGTCTTGCCCTTGGCGTTGATGGTTGATTCTGCGTTGGCACGCTTCTTGGTGAATTCGTCTTCAAGATCCTTGCACTTCTGATACTGAGAAGTGAGCGTGTCAATCTGCACGTAAGCAATCTTGTAGCCTGCAGCCTTTTCTGTAGCTACTTTAGCTGGCGTGGCTGCAACTTCTGGAGCTTCTTCACCTGCCTTGTTGCATGATACCATTGATGCAGCAAGGGCTGTCATCATCAGTCCGCTGAGGACCCGTGTAGTCATTTTCTTCATACTAGTTATATTGTTCTGTTTTTTTATTCTTTGATTGCATGTGGCGACTGGTGGCGCATGGCAAAGTCTTGGCTTTGCACACAAGTGATGCCGCGCTCACGCATGGCCCTTGACTGGCTAACATGTGTCTTCACAAACCGCCCGTTCTTCTTGAAGAGTACTCGCACACTCAAGAAAAGCATGGCGATGCCAATAATTATGATACAAAAAACAAATGTTTCCAACATAAATACTTACCTTTGTCTCCAAATTAAATGCAAAGATAAGCGTTAATACCGTGCCACTAAACGAAAGCGTGGTTTTTTAACCTTATTTATGACAAAAAAGCACCTTTCTATGGATAAAAGACCATCACCCATGCCGTTTCCTGTGCACATCAGCGTAGAAAACCGTCTTGAGAACCTCAACGCCTCCACTTTGCTCGGAGGCTTTATTGAGCAAGCAGCCCAATCGTTCAATCTGACTATTGTGACACCATTGGCTGGTTCTGAGACTCGAGCCGATGCTACCATCTCTGTTCCATTTGCAGATCGAGAGCATATCCGCATCGCTTTCAACATCTACGCCAGTGAAGCAGAGGACACACATGGCTTAGGTCTCTACTTCCACATGGAAAGCGCATTTTGAAAATAGCGCTATAGCAAACCAAAAGCTTCGAAGGTCTCATGACTTTCGAAGCTTTTCTTTTCTATTTCTCAAAACGTTCACCCCACAATTGCTTCATGCGTTCGTGAAGTTTGTTTTCCGAAGCATTCTCCTGTGGATGCCAGAAACGAGCATCTGTGGCACCGTCAGGCAAGAACTGCTGCTGCACAAAGTTGCCCTCATAGGCATGCGCATACTTGTAATCCTTCCCATATCCCAGTTGTGACATAAGTTTGGTGGGCGCATTGCGCAGATGAAGCGGCACAGGCAGATTTCCCGTCTCTTTCACATATCCCAAAGCTGCGTTGATGGCCTCATAAGCCGAATTACTCTTGGGGGATGTGGCCAGATAGACAGTAGCTTCCGCCAAGGGGATGCGTCCTTCAGGCATGCCAATCTTCGATACAGTATCGAAAGCTGCGTTTGCCAACAGCAATGCATTGGGGTTGGCCAGTCCTATATCCTCGCTGGCAGAAATGACCAATCGGCGTGCGATAAAGATAGGGTCTTCACCACCTTCAATCATGCGTGCCAGATAGTAGATGGCAGCGTCTGGGTCACTTCCTCTGATGCTCTTGATGAAGGCAGAAATGATGTCATAGTGCATCTCCCCGTCCTTGTCATACGCCAAAGGATTCTGCTGAAGCGTCTCTGTAACAATTTCATCGTTGATGATTGAAGATGTTTCAGTTACCAATTCAAGGATGTTCAAGAACTTTCTAGCATCTCCTCCACTATATCGCATCATGGCAGTTGTTTCCTGCACATCTATCTCTCGTTCTTTCAAGAACACATCAGTCTTCAAGGCATGCTCAAGCAAACCTTGCAAATCTTCCACCTCAAGACTCTTCAGCACATACACTTGGCACCGGCTCAGCAGCGGGCGAATCACTTCAAATGAGGGATTCTCCGTTGTAGCGCCAATCAGCGTGACCACACCCTGCTCCACAGCCCCCAACAAACTGTCTTGCTGCGACTTCGAGAAACGGTGTATTTCATCGATGAACAAGATGGGTGACACGCCACCTCGCACATTGCCAAAGAACGACGAGGCCCTTGCCTTCTCAATCACCTCACGCACATCCTTCACGCCCGAAGTGACAGCACTCAGCGTAAAGAAGGGCACATCCAAGGTCTTTGCGATGATATTCGCCAACGTGGTCTTCCCCACTCCTGGAGGTCCCCACAAGATGAACGATGAGATACGCTTCTGCTCAATCATTCGGCGTATCACCGCTCCCTCGCCCACAAGGTGCTTCTGCCCTATATACTCGTCCAAAGTCTGCGGACGCAATCTTTCTGCTAATGGCTGCATGATTTAATATATCTATTTTACAAATCCACTTCATACGCGTCGCACTCAAAAGGTACTGACACGCCGTTTGCTCGAAGGGAAGCGTCTATTTCTGCTTTGCGTTCTGGCGAAATGCGTAATTGCCCGGAGCGGTAACGGCCCAATTGGGTACGATTATTGAAATAAGCCAGCAGCACAGCATAAGCCGCCTTGGCTTCCTTGTATGGCAGCAGGTCTAAATAGCGCTCAAAGCCAATACCATATGTAGTACCAATGGCATCCTTATACATTTGACACTTGTCCCCTTTCATCACAATGGCATCCGGATTCACCATCAGCACGGTTTCCAAGGTTTTATCACACTTGCTGCGCACAATCTGACGCAGACACACCTTTGCCGAAGGGCATTCAGAGCGCTGGCATTGCGCCACTTTCTTCTGTAGTTTCTCTATATTCAAGGCTGGAGTTTCCATCTCGTGTTTGTTTGGTTTTAAATTTGTATTTGCAAAGGTACGAAAAGTGTTTCAATCTACAAAACATTTCTCTTCACCCACACGCCAACAAGCTCCCCATCGGCACGCTATACAGACAACTCTTCCATGTGCTTATGCAACATCCGTAACAGTGCCTGTGTAACATATGCAACACACGGTGTGTTACAAATGTTACAGACGGTGTGTTACAAACGTCACACAAGGCAGGAGACACGAGTCCTTTCGTCTCTTTTCTTTTAATTAAGAGGTATATAGCAAGAAAGAAAGAGTGAAAAGCGTTCGTTGGTTCCTTTTCTTGGTCTTATTGTATTGCTCCTCAACAGTCAAATCGTCAAAAAATACAGAGAGAAGCAATCAGTGTACTCATTTTTAGGGAACAAGATGTGAATATTTACAAATCGTTTGCCCATTACAAGAATTATTCATACTTTTGCATGATTTTTAGGGAAAATCCAAGCAGAAACAAAACAATAAACACAATAAAAGCATAAAATGGAAAGAGACAATGTTATCTTCTCTCTCATCGAGAAAGAGCATCAGCGTCAGCTGAAAGGCATCGAATTGATTGCATCGGAGAACTTCGTAAGCGACCAGGTCATGGAAGCTATGGGCAGCTACTGCACAAACAAGTACGCCGAGGGTTATCCTGGCCACCGCTACTATGGCGGCTGCCAAGTGGTGGACGAAATTGAGCAGTTGGCTATTGACCGTGCATGCCAGCTTTTCGGTGCTGAGTATGCCAACGTGCAGCCCCACTCTGGCGCACAGGCTAATGCAGCTGTACTGCTGGCTGTGCTGAAGCCCGGTGATGTGTTCATGGGGCTGAACCTTGACCACGGTGGTCACCTCTCTCACGGTTCTCTCGTCAACACTTCTGGTATCCTCTACAAGCCTGTAGGCTACAACCTCAACAAGGAGACAGGCCGTGTGGACTACGATGAGATGGAAGCTCTTGCCAAGGAACACAAGCCAAAGCTCATCATCGGTGGTGGTTCTGCTTACAGCCGCGAATGGGACTATGCTCGTATGCGTAAGATTGCAGACGAGGTAGGTGCTCTCCTGATGATTGACATGGCTCACCCTGCAGGTCTGATTGCAGCCGGCTTGCTCGAGAACCCTGTAAAGTATGCTCACATCGTGACTACTACCACACACAAGACTCTCCGTGGTCCTCGTGGCGGTCTCATTCTGTTGGGCAAGGACTTCGACAACCCATGGGGCTACACAACTCCAAAGGGTGTAGTGAAGAAGATGTCTCAGCTTCTCAACTCTGCCGTATTCCCAGGACAGCAAGGTGGTCCTCTGGAGCACGTGATTGCAGCCAAGGCTGTAGCATTCGGCGAGGCGCTGAAGCCAGAGTTCAAGGAGTATGCTAAGCAGGTGAAGAAGAACGCAGCTGTATTGGCTGACGAACTGACAAAGCGTGGTTTCGCTATCGTAAGTGGCGGTACAGACAACCACTCTATGCTGGTTGACCTCCGCACGAAGTACCCAGACCTGACTGGTAAGGTGGCAGAGAACGCTCTTGTAGCTGCTGACATCACCATCAACAAGAACATGGTGCCATTCGACACTCGTTCTGCATTCCAGACTTCTGGTTTCCGTCTTGGCACACCTGCCATCACTACTCGTGGCGCGAAGGAAGACCTCATGGTGAAGATTGCTGCTTGGATTGAGGAAGTGCTCAACGATCCAGAAAACGAGGCAGTTATCGCCAAGGTTCGTGGTGAGGTGAACGAGACCATGAAGAACTACCCATTGTTCGCATGGTAATCAGCCCATACGCTGGACGTTTCTCACCATTCGTCCAGTAAGACAGATGGGAAAGTTTGTACATTGTAAATGATTCAATTGTAAATGAACAAGACCCCACTATTAGGTATGACATTAGAAGAGTTGCAGGACGTGTGCCTGCAACTCTCTATGCCTAAATTCACCGCCAAGCAAATGGCGCAATGGATATACGGCAAACATGTGCGTGCCATCAATGATATGACCAACCTCTCTAAGGCAAACCGCGAGAAGTTGGATTCGTTGTTTTGTGTGGGGTGTGCTGAACCCATAGAAACCACTCGCAGCAAGGATGGTACGATGAAGTACCTTTTCCCCACTGAGAGTGGCAAGTTTGTGGAGACTGTCTATATTCCCGATGGAGACCGAGCCACCTTGTGTGTGAGCTGTCAGGTGGGTTGTAAAATGAATTGCCTTTTCTGTCAGACAGGCAAGCAGGGCTGGCAAGGCAACTTGACTGTCAGGGATATCCTCAACCAAATCTACACCGTTGACCAGCTTGTAGCCGCTGAAGGCAAGACACCGCTGAGCAACATTGTCTATATGGGTCAAGGAGAACCGCTCGACAATCTCGACAACGTACTGAAATCAACGCAGATTCTGACGGCTGACTACGGTTGGGCTTGGAGTCCTCGACGCATCACGATCTCAACAGTAGGACTGAAAACTACGATGCGACGTCTGCTGGACGAAAGCGAGTGCCATGTGGCTGTTTCACTCCACTCACCCATTCATGAGCAGCGCTTGCAGCTGATGCCTGCCGAAAAGCAGTTCCCCATCAGCGACATCATAGCCTTGCTGAAGGAATACGATTGGAGCCATCAGCGACGCATCACCTTTGAATACACCATGTTTGGTGGCACCAACGACTCGACGCTTCACGCCAAGGAACTGCTGAAGCTCTTGCAAGGTTTAGACTGCCGCGTGAATCTGATACGTTGGCACCGAGTGCCAGATGTACCTCTGAAGGAGGTGGACATGGCCACCATGGAACACTTCCGCGACTATCTGAACAATCATGGCATCACCGCCACCATCCGCGCCTCAAGAGGACAAGACATCTGGGCAGCATGCGGATTGCTAACCACAAAGAAACAACTTGAAAATCAAACGGAATGAAACTGAAACTTATCGCAATACTTTTACTGACAGCATTGGTATTCTCCGCTTGCGACGAACCAACCAATACGGGACGCCGCCGCAGAAGTGCGAGCCTGCTGACACCAGCCTCATCAGGTAACCCCTACGAAGTGATGGTAGTGGCAGACGACAGCGTGTGGACGGGCTATGCCGGCAAATCCATCCAGAACATCTTGGACAAACCTCTGAGAGGTCTTCCCCAAGACGAGCCCCAGTTCCACAAGAGCCACGTTACAGAAAAGCACTTCGACAAGATTACAAACCTGTTCCGCAACATCTTCCACATCCACATTGGCAACGAATACACCAAGGCCAAACTGACTGTGGAGAAGGATGTGCATTCCACTCCCCAGCTCATCATGACGCTCAATGCCCCCAACCAAGTGGAAGCATCAATATATATCACGGAGCATGCTAAGGGCATTGAGAGCCTAATTACAAGCACGGAAATCAACCGTGAGGCAAATGACCTCTATTTTGAGCACAATGTGAAGTTTGCCAAGAAAGTGAAAGAGATGTTTGATTGTGAGTTCTATATTCCGGTTGACATCAAGAAGATGAAAGTGGGCGAAAACTTCATCTGGGCCAGCGACGATGGCCTTTCGTCCATACAGAATATCTGCATCTACTCCCTTCCTTATGTGAGCGAGAAGATGTTCACAAAGAAACCTTATATTGCTTTGCGCGACACCGTGATGAAGCGCAACATCCCAGGCGGACACCCCGGCATGTGGATGCAGACAAACCCTGAATTTGTGTGGACCAAAAACATCAGCGTGAACGGCATGTATGCGATGGAAGCACGCGGATTGTGGGAAATGCGCAACGATGCCATGGGCGGTCCCTTCGTAAGCCACTCACGCATCGACGCCAAAAATGGACGCGTCATTGTCGTGGAAGGATTTGTGTATGCACCCGAAAAGATGAAGCGCACTATGCTTCGACGACTTGAAGCAGCATTGTACACCTTAGAAACTCCAAGTGAAGACGATAATTCAAAGAAAGAACATGGAAAAGATTAAAGTAGGCATTACACATGGCGACATCAATGGTGTTGGCTATGAACTGATATTGAAAACGTTTGAGGCAGAAGAAATGGCTTCTGTCTGCACCCCTGTTATATATGGTTCTCCTAAAACTGCTACCTATCACCGCAAGGCACTGGAGTGCCAGACAAGTTTTCAGGTGGTAGATTCAGCAGAACAAGCTAAGCATGGCCATGTCAACATGGTGAATTGCTTTGGTGAAGAAGAACTGAAGATTGACCTGGGACAGGCTACCGAGGATGCAGGCAATGCTGCGCGCATCTCTTTGGATTGCGCCCTGGAGGATTTGAAGGCAGGCACAATTGACGCTTTGGTGACTGCCCCACTCAACAACAATACCATTCGTTTGGAAAATGGTGAAGCGTTCTTGGGACAGACTGCCTATATTGAGCAGCAACTGGATGAGGAGAAGAAAGCCTTAAAGATATTTGTCAGCAACAATCTTCGCATTGCCTTGGCTACTGACAAAATGCCTGTGAGCGAGATTCCAGCCCACATCAACAAGGAGGCTATCGCTGAGAAACTGGTCATTCTTCACAATACCCTCAAGCGCGACTTCTTCATTGACAACCCACGCATTGCTGTGTTGGCCCTCAACCCTCGTGCAGAAGGCAAGGAAGAGCAAGAAGTGATTGCTCCTGTAGTAGATGAACTCTTCAAGCGCGGTGTGCGTTGTGTAGGTCCCTACTCTGCTGATGACTTCTTTGGTTCAGGCAACCACAACCATTTCGATGCCATCTTGGCCATGTATTACGACCAGGGTGTCTCAGCCTTCAAGGCTTGGTCTTTGGATGAAGGTGTCAACTACACGGCTGGTCTTTCCGTGCTTCGCACCGCTCCTGCTATAGGAGTAGGCTATGAGATAGCAGGTAAGAACCAAGTAGATGAGCAAGCTTTCCGTCAGGCCATCTATATGGCCGTTGACATGGCCCATAACAGAATCCGCTTCGATCAGGAACGTAGCAATCCGCTGAAACGCCAGTATTTTGAGAAACGTGACGATTCTGACAAACTGAAGCTGGATCAAGTCACAGAAGAGGAAAATTAATCAGTCCTCACAGGGCCATTTTCCTCATTCAATAAAAATGAAGAATACCACTCGCAATATCTTCTTCGCCTTTGGACTCATCGCCGTAATCGTGATGCTGTTCACGTTCAAGGTGTCGTTTGACCAGCTCTGGAAGGATATATGCCATGCGGGATATTGGCTCTTTGCCATCTTGGGACTATGGGTGGTGCTGTATATCATGAATGCCCTCACATGGCGCATCATTATTCAGGGTTCGGGCGACTGTCCCATTCCTTTTTGGAAGATACTGAAACTCACCATCACAGGCTTCGCGCTCAATTACGCCACTCCTGCAGGACTGATGGGTGGAGAACCTTATAAGATTCTGGAGCTGAAGCCCTACATTGGCACACAGCGAGCCACCTCCAGCGTGCTTCTCTTTGCCATGATGCACATCTTCTCCCACTTTTGGTTTTGGGTTTCCAGCATCGTGGTATATGTGGCTTTGGCGCTGTTCGGTCTGCTCCCCTTAGGCATCGGAATGAGTGTTGTGCTGTTCTGTATGCTCTGCTTCTGTGCCATAGGCATCTATCTCTTTATCCGTGGCTACAGAAACGGGATGGTCGTCAAGCTCATCCATTTCATTGGACGTATTCCAGGATTGAAGAATTGGGCTCGCTCATTTTCAGAGAATCATCAAGAGGACTTGCAGAAGATAGACCAGCAGATTTCAGAACTCCAGTCACAGAATCGACGCAGTTTCTATGGAAGTTTATTCCTTGAATATGCGGGACGCATTCTTCAGAGCCTTGAAATCTACTTTATGCTGATTCTTTTCGATGCAGGCACAGGAGGTATTCTGACATTCATTTATGCCTTCCTCATTCTCTCTTTCACCAGCCTCTTTGCCAATCTGCTGTTCTTTCTGCCCCTTCAATTGGGAGGACGCGAAGGAGGCTTTGCCATGTCTGTGGCCCAAATGGGCATGACGGCAGAAATAGGTCTCTTCGTCAGCATCATTTGCCGAGTGCGCGAACTCGTGTGGACAGCCATCGGCTTGTTGCTCATGAAGGTAGGGAATGGAACTGAAAAGCAGAGAGTAACGAATATCAAATAAAGAGTCAGGAATAAAACATCGGGACTAATATGAAAATACTTGGAATTAGCAGAGGAGCCACCTATTCACCCAACATGGCGAATAACGATGCTGCCATCTTTACAGCAGTAGCCGATGAGTTGAAAGCCATGGGACATGAAGTGGACACCATTCGTGAAGACGAGATGGTAGGTTTTAACTATGTCCCCTACGATCGTGTATTCACGATGGCGCGTGACATCTACTCACTGGTCATGCTGGAGAAAGACACCGATGTGACCACTCAACAGAAGTTCATCAACAGCATCGATGGTATTCTGACTTGTACAAACAAGGCTTCAGTGGCCTCGCGAATGCTGGATGCAGGCATACCTCAACCAGAGTTTCTTGTGGGTGAGCAGCATCGCTTGATGTTCTGTTCTACGGAAAGCAAGGAAGATATTATTCCCCCACTCTGGCTGAAGAACAGCGACAGCAGCGCTGTGGTAGCAGACGACGTGGTGTTCTGCCGCACTCACGAGGAAGTGAACCAGGCTTTGGAAGCTATGGAGAAGCGCGATGTGCATTTGTGGATGGCGCAAGAGCATCAGCGTGGCGACTTAGTGAAGTTCTATGGTGTGGAAGGCACCAACTTCTTCCATTGGCATTATGCCAGCGAAGGACACTCCAAGTTTGGACAGGAAGAAGTGAACGGGAAAGAGAAAGGCTATGCATTTAATGCCAGCCGCATCAAACTCTATGCCGACATGCTGGCCAAGAAACTGCGCGTGCCGGTATATGGAGGTGATGTTGTGATTGATGAAGAAGGAGAATTTTGGTTTATAGACTTCAATGACTTCCCCAGCTTCTCTTCGTGCAAGGCGAGAGCTGCGGAGGCTATTGCTCAACGAATTTTGCAGCGATGAAAGAGACGATAGAAAAGACTTTCAAATCGGGAGACACAGAAGAGTGGCTTGATGTCGTGTGGACACGTCCCATCGGCTATTGGTGGGCACGCTTCTTCAACTACTTCAACATTCATCCCAACACGGTGACGATGCTGTCAATGGTGATAGGCGTAGCTTCAGCCTATTTCTTCTGCTTTGGCAGTTATCGCATGGCAGGCACAGAGGGACTCATCATGAATGTGGTGGGAGTTCTGTTATTGGCATGGGCCAACTTCTATGACAGCGCAGATGGACAGTTAGCGCGAATGACAGGCAAGAAGACACAATTGGGACGCATCCTTGACGGTGCCGCTGGCGACGTATGGTTCTTCTTTCTCTACCATGCCCTATTCATCAGGTTCTACCAGTATCACGATGCAGAGTTCGAATGGCTGGGCATAGAAAACAATGAGCAGAACAGTCTCATCGCCAACAGCATTTTCTACGTCAGCATTTGGGTTTCAGGACTATTCTTCCATGCACGTCAATGTGGACTTTCCGACTACTATAGACAGATTCACCTGTTCTTCTTGAAGGGCAAGGCTGGTAGCGAACTGGACTCTTCCATTCAGCAGAAAAACCTCTATGAAGAGACTCCATGGAAAGGCAATGTCATCTATAAGTTGTTCTTGCTCACCTACATCAATTACACACGAGGCCAAGAACGACAGACACCTCAGTTCCAGCAACTCAAGCAAGTGCTCAAAGAGAAGTATGGAGCCTCGGAAAACATTCCGCAGACATTCCGAGACGAATTCCGTCAATTGAGCCTGCCCATGATGAAGTGGGCAAACATACTCACGTTCAACACACGAGCCATCACGTTCTATGTGGCATGTCTGACAGACCTTCCTTGGCTCTATCTCGTGATGGAATTCACCGTATTCACAGGACTATATCTCTACATGCGGCACTCCCATGAGACGTTCTGCAAGAAGTTGATTGGCAAACTGTAAAGCATCATGATTCAAGGCATCATATTTGACTACGGAGGCACCATCGACACGAATGCCCTCCATTGGAGCGAGGTGCTGTGGAAGGGATACCTCCATGCTGGAATTCCAGTATCTAAAGAGGAATTCCGGCAAAGCTATGTGGCAGCAGAGCGTGCCTTGGCAAAGCATTCATACATACAGCCTCACCACAACTTTCTGGACCTGCTCAACATCAAGTGCGACCTTGAGACAAAAGACCTGGTGACACGCGCTGTATGGAACACCAGCGAACAGGACAGAAAGGAAAAGAGCAACGCCGTGGCTACCTACTGCTATCAGTATGTACTGCAGATACTCAGCATGAGCCGCCCCGTCATCGCACAACTGGCACAGCACTACCCATTAGTATTGGTCAGCAATTTCTATGGCAACATTGAGACCATCCTCAAAGACTTCCAACTGGAATATTTCCAGCACATCGTGGAAAGTGCCGTTGTTGGAGTGCGCAAGCCAGACCCCAAGATATTCCAATTGGGTGTTGAGGCTCTTCGTCAAGTGACAGGAAAGACACCTGAAGAACTTCCTGCCAACGATATTCTTGTCGTAGGTGACAGTTATTCAAAGGATATTCTCCCTGCCACAACAATAGGTTGCCAAACCGTGTGGCTAAAAGGAATTGGATGGGGCGAGGAAAAAGTAGATGAATCCGTTCCGACTCATATCATTAACCATATAAAAGACTTACCAGCTGCCATCCAGCAAGAATGAGAAGACGCGCAACAGGACTCTTAGTGCTGCTATGCACATATTTGACCATGCAGGCTCAAGTGACGGGCAAAGTAATCGATAGCAAGTCACATGAGCCACTCGACTATGTGAACGTGTACTACGAAGGCAAGAATGTCGGTGAGCAGACAGAGGAAGACGGAAGTTTCGTCATCAAGGAAGACAGCACATGGAAAGTCTTGACCATCGCCTCGATGGGATACCAGACACAGACGCTCAAGTTGAAGGAGTTCGGGAAAAACAAAAACCTCACCATCAGGTTGGTTCCCGACACAAAGACCTTGTCAGGCGTGACCGTTTCGGCAAAGAAAGGCAAATACAGCCGCAAGAACAACCCTGCCGTAGAACTGATGAAGAAGGTCATTGCCAACAAGAAACAGAGTGACCTCCGTTCCAAGGACTTCTTCACCTACACCAAGTATGAGAAGATGACTTTCTCGCTGAACGAAGTGAGTGACAAAGTGTTTGAAGAGAATGAATACAAGCGCTTTGCCTTCATGAAAGACCACGTGGAGCGCTCTCCACAGACGGGCAAACTCATTCTCCCGCTAACGGTTGACGAAACGCTTTCAGAGGTGTATTACCGGAAAGACCCACAATCAGAGAAACAAGTCATCAAAGGAGAAAGCAATAAGGGAGTATCAGAACTTGTCAACTCAGGCGAAATCTTCACAACAACGCTAAAGGATGTCTTTACAGATGTCAACATCTATGACAACGAGTGCCGCTTGTTGCAGTTCCCCTTCCGCTCTCCCATTGCCGACAACGCCATTTCCTTCTACCGCTACTATCTGCAAGACACGCTCTACATGGAGCAAGACAAAGTGGTTGACGTAGGTTTCTTGCCCAACAATCAGCAGGATTTTGGCTTTTCGGGCCACTTGTACATCTTGCTCACTCCCGACTCCACCTATCAAGTACGTCGCGTGGAACTCACCTTGCCTCGCCGCAGCGATGTGAACTTCGTAGAGAACATGATGATTGCCCAAGACTTCACCGAACTTGAGACAGGAGACCGCATCACTTCTACCAACGACATGCTGGTAGAGTTGCAACTGACCAAATGGATTGGGAAATTCCAGGTGCAGCGTGTCACTCGCATGTCAGACGTGTCTTTCGAGCCCATTCCGCGCTCCCTCTTCAAGCACATCAAGGGCAATGTGTTCCGAGAGCCCGATGCCTCCATGCACGATGACTCCTACTGGAACGACTACCGGCAAGTGAAACTCTCCTCTTCGGAGAGCAAGATGGATAGTTTTCTGGACAGGCTCACACACATCAAAGGCTTCAAATACGTGCTCTTCGGATTCAAGGCATTAGTGGAGAACTTTGTGGAGACAGGCGATTCAATCCATCCCAGCAAGATAGACATAGGTCCTGTCAACACCATTATCTCTGCCAACCACTACGATGGCCTACGCCTTCGTGCTTCAGCCCTCACCACCGCCCATCTGTCTCCCCATCTCTTTGCCAATGGCTATGTATCCTATGGCACAAAGACTCAAAATGTGTATTGGAAAGGGCAGCTCACCTACTCCTTCAACAAGAAGGCATACCTGCCTCGTGAGTTCCCGCAGCACAATCTGAGCGTGTATTGGTGGGACGATGTCATGTCTCCTTATGACCGCTATGTGCCTACAGACAAAGACAATATGTTCACCGCGCTGCACGCATCGAAAGTGGACCAATACAACCATATCCGCGAACTGCACATTGACTATACCCGTGAATGGGAACAAGGCATCAAGTTCAATGCACAGTTCACCAGCACCCGCAGCCATCCCGTTGATGCCCTCTTCTATCAGCGCCTCGATGGTACAGGCACACCTGTCAACGACCCCACAAGATGGGTATCGGGCATCACCACTTCCGAATTCAAAGTAGGCGTGTCGTATGAGCCCAACGTCACCTACATCAACACCAAACAGCGCCGTGTGAAAGTGAACCACGACGCCCCTATCCTCTCTCTCAGCTACACACGTGGCATTGACGGATTCTTAGGTGGACAATACAACTACAACATCACAGAATTAGGGCTGTACAAGCGTATCTATCTGAGACAATTCGGAAAACTCGACGTCGATGCCAAAGCTGGTGCACAATGGAACAAGGTGCCATTCCCTCTGCTGATACACCCTGCGGTGAACACCTCCTATATCATTGAAGACAACACCTTCTACTTGTTGTCCAACCTTGAGTTCCTCAATGACCGCTACGCATCGCTCATGGCAGAATGGGACCTCAACGGATGGCTCTTCAACCGCATTCCTTTGCTCAAGCGATTGAAATGGCGCGAATGTGTGGGCATCAATATGCTTTGGGGACAATTGACCAACAAAAACAATCCATCCTCAATGGACTACACAGACCCCGACCTCTTCTATTTCCCGGGCCACTTCCGAGCAGATGGAACCTACGAGCAGAACACCGTTCGAATGGATGAGAACAAGCCCTATGCAGAATGGAGAATTGGCATTCATAACATCTTCAAGCTGATTGAGATAGACTATGTTCGTCGCATCACTTATCTAAACAACCCCAACACAAACAAATGGGGCATCCGCTTCAAGGTTCGAATGACCTTCTAACGGATACCCCCAACTCTCTATAGTCTCTCAGTCAACTCTCAACGTTTGTAGCAGCGAGAGCAGAGTCAAGTGTACTTGAACTATGCCGAGTCGCGCCCAAACCTCAGCGAAGCTAACTCTCAACTCTCAACGTTTGTAGCAGCGAGAGCAGAGTCAAGTGTACTTGAACTATGCCGAGTCGCGCCCAAACCTCAGCGAAGCTAACTGTCAACTCTCATTGCTTGCTTTTCTTGCTGACAGGCACATCTGTCATATCGCCAGTGATGAAGAGTCTTGTCATCTCTTCTTTGCTATTAGTAAAAATTTGGATGCTCTTCTTGAAGCGAGCAGGCATCTTGTTAGAGCCATCATAAGTAACCTTAATTTCGCCCGATGCGCCAGGAGCAATAAAGTCCTTAGGATACTCTGCCACTGTGCAGCCACACGAAGCATGCACCTGAGTAATCACAAGTTTCGCATTGCCCACATTCGTAAACTTGAACACACATTTCTGAATGGGATTGTCCATCGAGAAAGTGCCAAAATCAATGGTCGTCTTCTCAAACTTGATTTGTGGGTATTTCTTGGCCTGTACGCCCAGCGACAAAGCAATCATCGCGATGAATAGTAAAAGTTTTGTTTTCATATTGTGTTGTTTTGTTGAATTTTGACGCAAAGGTAGGAAAAAACTATTGACTCGTGTCGCCAAACTCTCTTTTTTTCCGTATCTTTGCACGGTTTTTTGTATAATTTAAGAAACAACAATAAAAGAACAAAATAAAATGAACAAAAACACATTGACAGGCTTAGCCCTCATGCTGCTGGTGATGATTGGTTTCTCCACCTACGAGAACTATTCGCGCCGCAATCAGGCAGAAGAAATCCGAGTGCTGGATTCCATTGCCAACGAAGAGGCGAAGAAAGAGGCTAAGCTCGAGCTGAAGAAGCAGGCAAAGTTGGCAGCAGAAGCAGCCGACTCCCTGAATCCTCTTTTTGAGGCACGCAAGGGCACTGCTGGTACAACCATCATCGAAAATGAGTTGCTGAAGGTCACACTCACCAACAAGGGTGGACAGTTGCAGAAGGTGGAATTGAAGGATGAGGCCTACAAGAGCCGCCAAGGTGGCCATGTGGTGCTCTTCGACGCAAAAGACCAGAACATGCGCCTGATGCTCGACGGCAAGACCGCCAACATTATCACCGACGAGCTTTATTTCCAGCCCACCGACCTCAAGAAAGACGGTGTCACCATGCACTTGCCCGTGGGCACAGGCTCCATCGACATCATCTATTCGCTCAAGCCCAACGCCTACCTGCTCGACATGGATGTCAAGGCCAATGGCCTGGAAGGCTTCTTCTCTTCCAAGACCAACTCCATGCAGTTGGAATGGACTGAAGACATGAAGCAGCAGGAGAAGGGATATGACTTTGAGAACCGCTACTCCACCATCACCTACCGCGATGTAGATGGCGACACGCACGAACTCTCTGCCAGCGGAGGCGACACCGAAGAAGATGAGTTCGAAGAGAAAATCAAGTGGATTACCTACAAGACACAATTCTTCAGCCAGATACTGATTGCCGACCAGCCACTGGAAGTCAGCACCATGTCTTCTGAATACCTGAAGGAAGGTTCGGGCTATTTGAAGACCTACAAGACTGCCATGACTGCAGACTTCGACACCAAGGGCATCAAGCCAACCAGCTTCCATCTCTATTTGGGACCCAACAAGTTCTCCACACTGAAAGAGAACGAAAAGATGCTGAGTGCCGGCGACGAGCTCGACCTCCAGTCACTCGTCTATATGGGCTGGCCCATCATCAAGTGGATTAACCGCTTCTTCTTCCTCTATGCCTTCGACTTCCTCACAGGCCTGGGTCTCAACATGGGCATCGTGCTCGTGCTGCTCACCCTCATCGTGAAGTTCCTCGTCTTCCCATTGATGAAGAAGAGCTACATCGCCTCGGCCAACATGCGTGTGCTGCGCCCCAAGATGGAGGAAATCAACGCCAAGTATCCCAAGAAAGAGGATGCCATGCTCAAGCAGCAGGAAGTGATGAAGTTCTACAGCGAGTATGGCGTAAGCCCTATGGGAGGCTGTCTCCCCATGCTCATACAGATGCCTATCTGGATTGCCCTCTTCAACTTCATTCCTAACTACATCGAGATGCGCGGCCAGTCCTTCCTTTGGGCTGACGACCTCTCCACCTACGATGACATCATCAACTGGGGCTTCCACATCTGGGGCATTGGCGACCACCTCTCATTGTTCTGCATCCTGTGGTGTCTCTCCACAGTGTTCAACTCCGTCATCACACAGCGCCAGCAGTCCTACGCCATGACTGACGAACAGCAGCAGCAGATGAAGATGATGAAGTGGATGACCTATCTGATGCCACTTATCTTCTTCTTCTCCTTCAACAGCTACAGCGCCGGTCTCAACTGGTACTACTTCATCTCAGGTCTTGTCAGCATCCTCATGATGTGGTTCCTCCGCAAGACAACCGACGACGCCGAACTGCTGCGCAAGCTGGAGCGCCGCCATGCAGAGCGCAAGGCCAATGCTGGCGACAAGAAGAAGACCTCCAGCATCATGGAGCGTCTGCAAGCCATGCAGGAAAAGCAGATGGAGATTTTGAAACAGCAACAAGAACGAAACAACCAAAAATAAAATAAAACAGATATAATTATAATGGCACAACATGGACATCCTAAAGGTCTCTACCTTCTCTTCGTGACAGAGATGGCAGAACGCTTTAGTTACTATGGCATGAGAGCACTCTTCGTGCTCTACCTTGTGGCAGCCTTCTTCAACAGCGCTGACGCAAGTCAGATATATGGATCATACACCGGACTCGTTTACCTCACTCCCCTCTTGGGAGGTTACATAGCCGACCGCTATTGGGGCAATCGCCGCAGCATCATCGTGGGCGGCATCGTCATGGCGATAGGACAATTCCTCATGTTCGCCTCTGCCTGCGTGGTGCAGCAAAGCATCTTCACCGACCCTGCAGCAGGAGGCGCCATCAGCGCACAAGTCAACAACGGTCTGGCATTGACCCTGATGTTTATCGGTCTGGGCGCCCTCATTATCGGCAATGGCTTCTTCAAGCCCAACATCTCCACGATGGTAGGTGACCTCTATGCTCCACAAGACCACCGCAAAGACTCCGCCTTCACCATCTTCTACATGGGCATCAACACCGGTGCGCTCATTGCTCCGCTCGTGTGCGGCTCCGTGGCCTCAGACGGCAACTGGATGAATCCAGGCGCCTTCAAGTGGGGCTTCTTCTGTGCCGGTGTAGCCATGATACTCTCCGTGGTCGTATTCATGCTGGGCAAAAAGAAATACCTCAACACCCCCGAAGGTCTCGCCATTGGCTTGCCCCCATCACAGAGCCAGCTCATGCACCTGAAAGACCTGAAGGAAGAAGAGGAACACGCTGCTCAGCACGCAGCGAAGACCAAGAACTCACCCCTCCGTCTGTGGGGTTGCCTGTTAGGTGCCATCGCCCTGTTCGTTGTGTTCTCGCTCGATGTGAACAACTTCAACGACTACATCTCTGCGGCCATCTACGCCATCTCCATAGCCCTGCCCGTCTTCATCATCACCGACAGAGGACTCTCCAACGTGGAGAAGCAGCGCATTGGCGTCATCTACATCATTGCCGTGTTCGTCATCTTCTTCTGGAGTGCCTTTGAGCAGGCAGGCTCATCACTGACCATCTTTGCCGACCAGCAGTGCGACCGCACCATCGGCAACTGGGAGATGCCTACCACCTGGTTCCAGTCCATCAATCCTATTGTCGTGGTAGCCTTTGCACCAATCATGGCCACCCTTTGGGAAACACTTGCCAAGCACAAGTTAGAGCCAGCCTCACCCGTCAAACAAGCCATTGGCTTGCTCCTCTTGGCGATAGGCTACGCTATTATCGCCTTTGGCACCAACGGACTGGCAGATGGTCAGAAAGCATCCATGTGGTGGCTCTTCGCATTGTATTTCATCCACACCATCGGTGAGCTCTCCCTTTCGCCCATTGGTCTGTCCATGGTCAACAAGCTCTCCCCTGTTCATCTGGCATCACTCCTGATGGGTGTGTGGTTCATGAGCAACGCAGCCAGCAACATCCTTGCAGGAAAATTGGCAACCCTGCTCCCCACAGCAGAACAGCCCGTGCACTCCTTCCTCGGATTCCAAATCACGAATCTCACCGACTTCTTCACGCTCTTCGCCGTCATGGCTGGTGCAGCAGCAGTCCTTCTCTTCTGCCTCTGCCCATTGCTGAAGAAGATGATGAAGGGTGTTGAATAATACCACAAAGAAATCATCCTCAACCATATCAGGAGCTGCGTCACCACGATGCAGCTCCTTTTGTTTTCTGCATACAAGCCATGTGAGTTTCCAAGAGACCCAGTCAATCCCCCTGTATAGGGGGAAGAGAGATGCTGGTGGGAATGGAAAGAGAAAAATTCACCAATTCACCTTTTTCACCTTTTTCACCAGTACACCACCCCACTCAACCACTCCTATTCGTTTGATTATAAACGCAATGTATCGCTTCTTTTTCTCCAAGAATAGTGCTCACGTTTCTTTCACGTTTTGTACAGAACGTGTAAATGATAATGCTAAAGTATACCAAATTGTCCTTAGCGAGAGATGATTGAAAAGCATCTCCGCGCTTTCCTTGTCAAAGCCTACAAATCTCAGTTCATCGCATATGACGAGGTCGAAGCGTTCAAAGCGCATCTCCAGGTTCCTGGGCGTCTTCTCCGTCTTCGCCTCCTTGATGTGTGTGAGCAGGCGTGGCACGGACGTAAAGAATACGGAGTAGCTTTTTGTCCATGTCAACATTTTGGGTATACTTTCAATTACGATTTACACACCCAAATCGGCTACACAGACATCAAAGCCTACCTTTGGTACATCCTCGACGAAATTGTCGTAGAAGCCTGACAAGCCCCACCTTTCACCCACTTTCGGTTCATGGTTCAAGGTTCACGGTTAATAATTGTCTTCACCTCTCACTTTTCACATTATAAGATTGCGCCCTGAGCCGCACGAGGCTCTACCATTTTTAAGCTTTGCCCTTAGATTTTTTTTAAAAAAGTGGTTCCATTTATGAACCCGTCAACTCTATCTAGTCATCAGGCAGAAAACTGACAACCCCAATCAGCGAACTGCACTTTGTTCCGCCTATGCTCTGCCTACGCTACGTCTATGCTACGCCTAAGCTCCTCCTAAGCTCCTCCTAAGCTCCTCCTAAGCTCCTCCTAGGCTCCTCCTAAGCTCCTCCTAGGCTCCTTCTAGGCTTACTCTAGGCTTACTCTAGGCTTACTCATGAGTATGGCTAGAGTATGGCTAGTGTATGGCTAGTGTATGGCTAGTGTATGGCTAGAGTATGGCTAGAGTATGGCTAGAGTATGGCTAGTGTATGGCTAGTGTATGGCAAAAGGCTGAGGTCTAATGTCAAAAGTCTAATGCCTGATGTCTAAAGCCTAAGGTCAATTATCAATTGTCAATTAAATTCGTTCCCTTTTTCGTTTTCGTTACAATTCGTCTTCGTCTAAACCAACATACCCCTGCGGAGCAATCAAACCAATTAATTGCCGCCTGCGGCTATCTCTTTTATATCCTTCGGATAGAAATCTATCAAAAATCTATTACGGTTAATTGATAATTGACAATTGACAGTTGATAATTAGCCATGCGGGGTGTTTCTTTTGGTCACACAGATAAACCACAGTCTTAGATTATATCAAGAATTGGAGAATTTTTCTCTTTAATCTTTAATTTATCAAGAATTGGGGAATTGAAGGATTTACTCTAAACGAATACGGATGATTTTAAGACAAATTCTCTAATTCTCTAATTCTTGACCTTATGTTAGCCTATTTCTGGGCTCTGCCCCAAGATTTAAATTAATTTGTTTGATTTCTTGCGAAGCAATTCCCCCCAAGAGCCGCCTCCTGCGGCTATCTCTTTTATATCCTTCGGATAGAAATCTATCAAAATCTATTAAAAAAATCTTGGGGCAAAGCCCAGAAATGGTAGAGCCTTGCGAGGCTCTGGGCTGACGCGGTGTTATTTTAGTCTCACACAGATTCCGTGGATTACACAGATTTTTTGAGCCAAGAATGGCTCTCTAATTTCTGGGCTCTGCCCATAGATTTTATTTTATTTGAATGATTTCTTGCGAAGCAATAAAGACACCCCAAGAGCCGCCTGCTGCGGCTATCTCCTTTATATCCTTCGGATAGAAATCTATCAAAATCTATTAAAAGAATTTGGGGGCAATAATGCAAATTATACAAGATAAATCTCAAAAAACATAAGGTTTTGTCTTTTATAAAAGATAAAATGTCACACAGATTGCGCAGATAGCACAGATTTTTTGAGCTAAGAGTGGCTCATAAATCCGTGTGATCCACGGAATCTGTGTGACATCAGAAAACTACCTTGAACCCTTCACCTTGAACCATGAACCCTTCACCTTGAACCCTGGAACGCCTCTCCCCTATTATTGGAGATATAAACTTTTCCACGGTAGGAGGCATAACTAAAAGCCTAGCAGGAAGGCTTCTTGTGGCTCTTCGTACAGTATAGCGTAGACACAGGACATAAGGGTGCTGGCAGCGTGAGCTTCCCAAACCAGTCCTAGCGGACCGGCGCTAGTCTTACGCCAGAATACCCGACCTGATGGTTTAAGTTGCTCATAGAGTTCCTGCGTTTGTTTATAGGGAATGTTCTTATCGTTAGGGTCGTGTGACAAGTAAATGTTGGCCGATGGCATCCAGTCATCCCAGTCGAATTGTTTTTTTATTGCGTTCAGCAGGGCGACGGTCTTGGGATGACTCAGGTCTAATGAGGCGTCAGCTGTAAACATGTCGGCAGCGAAGTGGTTGTAGAGTACATCCTGGCTTAAGCCCAATTCCGAAGGCCATGATCCACCAAAACTCTTGTTGTTCGTCGCCGCTTCGAAGAAACTCATGGTCTCGCCGTTAATCGTTACATTCGTCTCATGCATCCAGGTGGGGAAGAAATCACGTAGCTGGTAACCGCCCAGTTCCTCTTCCGGGATACTGCTAAGGAAATGCGGGAGGTAACGTAAAGTCGTGGCATAAATGTCCTTGTCAACATTGAGAAGTTCAATCATCCTGTCTAAAAGGAATGGGCCACCTCCGGAATATACTGATGCTGGCTGATAGTTGCTTGTCGTAGTACCTGGCAAACTCCAATACTATCGGACCACCAAGCGAGTAGCCCCAGCCCGTGGTGTGTCCGCCTTCAATGAGCTCCACACCATTCTCCTTCAGGATGTCGATAGCAGCCAGCATACAGTCAGCGGTCTGTCGTGCCTGAGCGAGCATGGAAAATCCACAGTAAGGACGGTCTGCCGACGTCCCGTAACCCTCAAGGTCGGGCTCAATGACTGCCGAGTCAAACAGATAACGCAAATCGATAGGTGTCAGTGAAAGACTCGGGACTACATCTTTATCAAGGAAATAATGTACATAGAGTGACAGCGATTTCACCTTGTGTCCACTGCCATCCTTGGCATTGGGGAAGGTGATGCGTCCAGACAGGGTGATGGGTTTTCCGCTGACCGAG
>CADAEK010000025.1 GCA_902786925.1 uncultured Bacteroidales bacterium | reverse complement strand
GTCAACGAAAACAGTAAAGTGTAAACCTATTCAGGAAAACCACTGACAACCATCTCAGGAAAAGAATAAAAAACTGTCAACCAAAATCAGGAAAAGACATGTTCCAAGTTTCAAGTTTCATGTTCCAAGTTTCACGTTTCAAGCCTCATGTTCCAAGTTTCACGTTTCAAGTATCATGTTCCAAGTCTCACGGTTCAAGCCTCATGTTCCAAGTCTCACGTTTCAAGCCTCATGCTTTCTCTCTTGTGTCGCATTTCGATTGAAATTTTTGCTCCCGTGTGGGCCCGTAATTTTTTTCTTGTAGGAGCGCAAATTTTCGTCTCTCAGATTGACGTTGCAAAGGTACGACAGCGGCATTGCGGTTCTCGAATGTTTTCGCAAAAAAAATGATGAATTCGAAATTTATTTTGTGCAGAGTGTCTTGACTGTTACACTTGTTACAGTGTTACAGTTCTCGAACAGGTTTGTCAACCCCCTAAAAATACTTCTATATTTATATATATATATATATAAATATAGAGTTTATTTTTGACTCTCCAACAATTGATTTTGGAACTGTAACACTGTAACACTGTAACGCAATGTTGTCTTTTCCTGATGTCTTTTCCTGTATTGTGTTGACTCCCTTTGAGCCTTGATTTGTTACTGTTTTGTTAATTACTGTTTCTTGTACTGATTTAGTTGACTTAGCTCTCTGATCCAGTTGACTGCTTTCCTGCTTTTGTTGTCCCTTTTCCCGGGTTATTGGACTTTATACTGGAAACGTTGACCTTTTCATCTGAGAATATGACTTCATGCTGGATCGTTGACTCGCCTAGGCGAAGCCCTATACCATGAAAAACACTGCGGTGGTTGCCAAGCGGCTGGAGGCGCAAAGCCCTTTCTATTTCACACGGAAAAGCAGACAAAAGAAGGTTGCTAGAAATTCATTCAAATAACAACATATTGTTAAAATAGAATGAATTGTTAACAACCTCCTTTTGTACAATTCGACTCGGGGAACTCAAGGAGAATACACCTCCATTTTACGGTTCCTTAAACAAGCAGAACTAAATCATCAATACACGCCAGGGAATCAACTGGCGCTAAACGTCTCGAAAGTGCCATCATCGAAGAAGATGCGCACCTCAACAACCTTGCGCTGAGGTTTCTGATACTGTTTCAACGTCTCTGCCACGACATCCTGCACGTTTGCGACAGGAACCTGGTTCGCCACCGAGGAGTTGCGACGTGCACCAGAAGGAGCAGAGGCAGACAATGGAAGAGGGGAAGCCTGAGCCCCTTTGGCGGCACCCAGCGCTGAAGCAGCCGCGAGGAAAGGAGAAGAAAATGGAAGCTCCTCATCCAGCTCATCACCCACCATATTATTACCTACAGATTCCTCCTCAGAAGCCTCATTTTCCGATGCAGGCAAATTGGTACTTTTGTACATTGGCTCCTCGCCATAAAAAAGCCACGCAGGATTGATATCAGGAAAAGCCTGTGCAATACTACGCAAAATATTCAGAGAAGGTTCGGTGCGTCCACTTCGAATGTGGGAGAGGGTACCAGGAGCGATACACACTTCATTGCAAAATTGGGTACTGTTGAGATGCTTGTCTTGAATGATCAGCTCGATTTTTTCTTTATCAGTCATATTTTCAAAGTTTTTACAAAGATAGGCATTATTTTGCAAACGTCAAAACATTCTTATTTATTTTTATATAATGAAAGTGCATTTTCTTAAAGAGGGTATTTTTAATTTGTAAACAGCTTTTACTTTCTTCTTGTAAATAGTTCTGCTTTGTAAATACACACCTGTAAATCATACTTTAATTTACACTTATACTATTGTCAATTAAACATTGGTTTTCTTTTACTTATAATTAGGAATATTAGCCTATATAGCGGTTTATGGGGTAAAATGGCATAAAAAGCACCCCCTCTGAGGCATACGGTTTCTATACATTATTGCAAAAAACACCATAATTTGTGTTATTTCAGTTGGTTAATAATATCAAATTTGCCATGTATTATTTATGCAATGAGGTTTATAAACTTTACAAATACAAAAATAAAGCACATTGAATACTTTTACAAAATTATACTTCTGTAAGTCGGGCAGTTGTTATCTGTAAAAGAATTAAGCCAAATGATGCATATTTCTATATGTAAAAGTCCATTATCTAAATGCTAATGAATGTTAATGTAAAATTACGGAGAGCGTTTTAGCCTCAAAAACAAGGCGATTTTGCGAGAATCGAACAGAGGATTTGAGATTGATTTTTGGCTAAAAAAAGGGCTATTTTTTAGCCCCTTTTCAGTGGTTAAAGTGCTGATTCTCCGAAGAAATGCACCCGATTTTTTTGTTCGTATTTTTGAGTGAAAGAGATTTTGTATGCGTTTTTAGCGCTAAAAAATGGGCGAGAAACAGGTCAAAAACAAGAGGAAAAATTGAACAAAATGCAATGTACGGCAAAGTGATAAGCCTCCCCTATGGGGCCATCAACTTGCCGTACATTTTTTTAGGTGATTTTTCTCGAACAAAAATTGCGAGGAGGCAAAAGAAGGAGAGATGACTGATTAGTGCAGGATAAAATAAATGAGCTCGTGCATGATGTCCTCGTCTGTCAGATTTCCGCGCTCGATACCCTTCAAACGGGCATCGGCTTCACGCAGTTTCCCAATAATCTGCATCGTCTTCAATGCCGAATAGTTGCGCATAGCAGCAGTATAAGAGCGAAGCTGCCAATTCTTTTGAAGTTCCAGATGGCGCATGAGGCCCTGTTCCGAGCGGTCAGGCGCATAATAGGCCAACATGACGGTAGAGAAGAAGTTAAAAAGCTGGGCCACAGTCATCACGGGTGGATTCGCCTTCGCATTCAGTTCCATGTAGTGCAGCACCTTATTCGCTTTCGTCACATTCTTGGCAATCAGCGCATCGCGTAACTCCCACACATTGAACTCCTTAGACACACCGACATGCTGTTCGACGAGGTCGGTATTGATGCGCTGCTGCCCTGTTGGCAATGCCAGAACCAGCTTATCCAGTTCCCCTGCCAACCGGTTTAGATCAGCGCCCACGCTCTCAGCCATCATCTGACAGGCGCGCTCGTCGATGGTCACCCGTTTGCGCTGCAGGTATTCTGTAATGAACTGAGGCAGCATGCCCTCTTTCACCTTAGGGCTTTCGCAAACGACGCCCACTTTCTCCACAGCTGCCACCAGTTTCTTCTTCCCGTCCAGCTTACCATTCTTATAGCAAATGACCAAAATGGTAGTCTGCAACGGGTTTTGAGCGTAAACAGCAAGCTCTTCCAATTTTAACAAATTCTGTGCCTCTTTAACAATTACCACTTGATATTTTGCCATCATCGGGTAACGCCTCGCACAATTAATCACATCAGCCACCGCTGTTTCGCGCGTACAATAGATGACAGTTTGGTTAAAATCCTGCTCATCTTTTGTCAGCACATTGTCAGCGATGAACTCAGAGAGACGATCGATGTAATACGATTCCTCCCCCATCAGAAGAAAGATGGGCTTGTATTCTCCTCGTCGAATCATCTCAATGACTTCCCTGTGTGTGATGTTTACCTTTGCCATTTGCTTGTTCTTTTGTGCAAAAGTAGAGAAATAAATTGATAATTGAAAATGGATAATTGAAAATTGTCATATAAAATTCCTACTTTTGCAAAGTCATGATGCAGCCACTCCATTTGCCGCCCTTCGAGGCAAACATCAAGAAGCAGAACGGGATGGTGCAGATACTCGATGTGCTGCGCCGCAAGTTTGTTGCCCTCACTCCCGAAGAGTGGGTGCGGCAGCATTTCGTGCATTTTCTGCTGGAGCACAAAGGCTACTCCCCTACGCTGATGGCCAACGAGGTAGCCGTGAAGCTCAATGGCATGAGCCGTCGATGCGATACGGTGGTATATGGCCAGACGGGACTGAAGCCGCTGATGATTGTGGAATACAAGCGTCCTGACGTGGAAATCACCCAAAAGGTGTTCAACCAGATTTCCCGCTACAACATCGTGCTGGAGGTAGAGTATCTGGTGGTGAGCAACGGCATGAAGCACTACTGCTGCAAGGTGGACCTGCAGAATGGCACCTACACCTTCTTGAAAGACATTCCTGCATATGCAGAACTGTAAAGAAGACCTCAAAGCCCCCTCAATCCCCCTGTTTAGGAGATAGTTGATAGTTGACAGTTGACAGTTGATAGTTGACAGTTGACAGTTGATAGTTGAACTAATAACTCCTAATTCCTAACTCCTAATTCCTAATTCCTCACTCCTCACTCCTCACTCCTCACTCCTCACTCCTCAAACAACTAACTAATTCTTCACCCTAAAAAAACAACCTCAACAATGAACACAAAACACTTGTACATCGCAGTCCTTGGGCTGCTGACACTCTGCTGTCTTTCCCTTTCGGCACAGCCCAATCAAGCGTCCAAAGAATGGACACTCATCTGGAGCCAAGAGTTCGGCACCGATGGTCCCTACGACCATGCTGTGTGGGAAGCTGAGCGCGGCTTTGTGCGCAACCACGAAGACCAATGGTATCAAGAAGACAACGCCTACCAGAAGGACGGATGCCTTGTGATTGAGGCACGGAAAGAACACCGAGCCAATCCGCTTTACACAGCATCAGGCAACCGCGATTGGCGCCGTCAGCGCGAGTTTATCGACTACACAGCCTCATCCCTCACCACCCGCAACTCCTTTTCCTTCCTCTATGGCCGTCTCGAAGTGCGCGCCAAGATACCCACTGCAGGAGGAGCCTGGCCCGCCATTTGGCTGTTGGGCAAAGGCACATCTGGCAATGCGCAGAAGGGCGCCTCACTCCCCTGGCCTTCCTGTGGTGAGATTGACGTGATGGAGTACTACCGCATCAATGGCATTCCCCACATCTTGGCCAATGCCGCTTGGGGAGACGACCAGCCCTATCATGCCGTGTGGAACTCCGTCAAGACACCCTTCACCCACTTCACCAACAAAGACGCGAACTGGGCCAATCAGTTCCACCTCTGGCGCATGGACTGGACACCCCAATCCATCCGCATCTATCTTGACGACGAACTGCTCAACGACATTCCCATGAGCCAAACCGTCAACGGAGCCATTGGACAGCACATCAACCCCTTCACCCGTCCGCAATACCTGCTGCTCAACCTCGCCATCGGAGGCGACAACGGTGGCAAGATTGACGACTCTGCCCTGCCGATGAAGTACGAGATAGATTATGTGCGCGTGTATCAGCAGCTCACGCCTCGTGACCAGATTCGCCTCTCCGACCCTTGTATCATGGCTGATTCCGCCACACAGACCTACTACATGACCGGCACAGGAGGCCTGCTCTGGACCAGCAAAGACCTGAACCTCTGGGCAGGCCCCTACCGCGTGGCACAGACAGACCCCAACTCCTGGATGGGCGCACGTCCACAGATTTGGGCTGCTGAATTGCACCCCTACAAAGGCAAGTACTACTACTTCGCCACTTTCACCAACGAAGCCATCAAGATTGACACCGTGCGTGGCAACGTCATTCCTCGTCGCGCCTCTCACGTGCTCGTCAGCGACACCCCTGATGGTCCCTACCGTCCTATGGCCGATGCCACCTATCTGCCCGAACACCAGCCCACCCTCGACGGCACCTTCTGGGTAGACACCGACGGCAAGCCCTACATGGTCTATTGCGGCGAGTGGCTGCAGAACTGGAACGGCACCATTGAGAAGATAGAACTGAAGCCCGACCTCAGCGGTTCCATTGGCAAGGGGAAAGTTCTCTTCCGCGCCTTCGACTCCCCTTGGAGCCACGAGAAGGGGAAACGCAAGAACCACCCCAACAAAGTGACCGACGGCCCCTACCTCTTCCGCACCGCCACAGGACGTCTTGGCATGCTCTGGACCAGTTGGAAGGACGATATCTATATCCAGGGAGTAGCCTACTCCAAGAGTGGCACCCTCGATGGTCCTTGGATTCAAGAACGCCAGCCCATCACGCCACCCAACTTCGGTCACGGCATGCTTTTCCGCACCCTCGATGGCCGCTGGCTCATGTCTGTGCATAGCCACAAGAACATCAAGGGCCACTACCTCCGCATCCCTTGCCTCTTCGAGGTAGACCTCTCAGGCGACAAGCTCATCGTCGGCAAACAAATAGAGGGCGAGTTCAAATAGCAGCCTCTGTAGCCTTTTTCCTCCTCGTCTACGAGGTTCTCACAGCATCCTGCTTCCCTTCAAACCAAGGCGCAGCGACATGCTTCTCTACCACAGGTGTGTTCTTCTCCACGAAGAGCACACCTTTTTCTATGGCCGTGTGCCAACCGCCCCTGTAGAGAGCATATTTGAATGGGGCAAGAATTCGAACCAAGTTTTTCCGCACGGCAAGGAATTAACACCATTTATCCTTAAAGAATGTTAAATTATAGTACTATGTATTGCAAGGTATTAAGGTTTTACATACATTTGCAGCACAATAACAAACTCAAGTACTAACTAAACGCATGAATGTATGAATGTAGACAACGCAAAATCGCAAATGCGAAAGGGTATGCTGGAGTACTGCATTATGCTGCTGCTCAGCGAAAAAGCGTACTACACATCCGACATCATCAGCCGGCTGAAAGAGGCCAATCTGCTGGTGGTGGAAGGCACGCTTTACCCTCTGCTCACACGCCTGAAGAACGACGGGCTGTTGGGCTACGAATGGCAAGAGAGCACACAAGGCCCTCCTCGCAAGTATTATGTGCTGACCGATGAGGGACGAGAAACCCTGAAGCAACTGGACGCCGCCTGGAGCGAACTGGAAAGCACGGTGCATAATCTGAAAACCAGAAGGCTCCTCATCGACAACTAACCCATTCTTTTATTATAAACGATACAAAATAGCCAACAATGAAAAAGAATATTACCATCAACCTATGTAGCAGACTCTACCAGATTGACGAGGATGCTTACGAACTCCTGAACCATTACACGGAGACTTTGCGCAACTACTTCCTGAAGCAGGAGGGCGGCAAGGAAATAGCCGAGGACATCGAGGAGCGCATCGCTGAACTCTTTGACGACCTCAAGGCTCAAGGCATCGAAGCCATCACTATCGAACACGTTCAGACCATCATCCAGCAGATTGGACAGCTGGAAGAAATCACCGGAGAGAACACCGGCGATACGGCTCAAGCAGAGGACTCCACCAACGCTAACACCAAGACGGAGAGCACCAAGAAGCCACAGAACAGCAAGAAGTTCTACCGTGACTCGCAGAACAAAGTGCTGGCTGGCGTGCTGGCCGGATGCGCGCAGTACTTCGGCGGCAGCACCACAGGTTGGCGCTCGGGTTTTGTGCTGATTAGCCTGCTGTGGGGAGGCATCAACATCTGCTCATTCACCTTCCATTTTTTCCTGATACTCTTTGTCCCTGCCCTATTCATGCCTATCATTGCTTATCTGCTGGCAGCCATGTTCACCCCCGAGACAAGAACGCCAGAAGACCGACTGATGATGAAGGGCAAGGAGGTGAACCCACAAAACCTCTCTACCGAGGTGCAAAACATCAACCTCATGAAGGAAGAGAAGAAGGGTCCTTCGTTCTGGAGCATCTTCCTCGGCGTGCTTTGTATCGGTTTGAGTACAGCACTGGCCATCGGATTCCTCATCGCTTTAGGTTTCTTCGTAGCATTCCTGGCAGCCCCCGACTTTATGGCAGACAACTGGTGGAATATCTCTGAAAAGGAGGTTACAGCCAAGATTTCCATCCCTGTCATCTTCTGCGGCATCATGCTACTGACCTCCATCGGCATCATGCTGTATTGCTGCATCCACGCTGTTGTCAGCGCATTTGGAAAAACGGCCTCGTTTTCCACGAAGCAGCGCGTCACATGGCTCGTCTTGTGGATACTCTCGCTGGCTGGATTTATCGGCTCATGGGCAAATGCAGTACAAGTTTACAGCCAGACAAACACGCAGATGAGTGAAGAGAAATTTCAAGAGTGGGTAAAGACACATACCCACAATGGCTTTATCTACTATGACGAAGATTGGGATTTCATCCAGAAGAACGGCTGGGAACTGGTGGAAGCCACGAACACCGACCGCTACACCTCCAAAGGTGAGTACATGACAGGCAATCCAGAAGTGCGCTATCTCGACGCCTGCAACTGGAACGTACCCGTCATCTACGAGGCTACCAAGCACGAGAACGTGGAACCGGGCATCTACCGCCTCAGCGCCGCTGTGAGAGCAGAAGCCGCGGGAGAGAACGCCAACCTCTGCGAGAAATACATCTTTGTGTCGGGACAAGACTCTATCATGGGCGGCATGTACAAGGACAATCTCCTTTCCTGCCTGGCCAAGATTCCGCATCAAGGAAACATGACAGGCAACATCTGGGAGATTCTGGGGATGGAAGCAGGCTTCTATAAAAGCAACGACCCGAACTATCTGAATGACCCCGTGCTGCACGAACTCGTCAATCGCCTGTCTGCAAGCGATAAGGAGAAGATTCTGAAAGCAAACAAAGGAAGGGGCTACGGCTGGAGCTACGTGTACATTGACAGCATCGTGGTGTCGGCTCCCACCACCCTCATCTATGGCATTCAAGTGAAGGACGAAGAAACGGTTCCTGCACCAGGCTGGTTCTCAGCCACCGACTTCAAGCTGGAGAAAATTGGCGACCTGCCCCAAAAGGAAACACCCAAGAAAAGATGAACGATCCGTCTCGCAAGAGACAATCCCACACTCTGTAGAAGCAACATGACACAACAAAAAAGGCTGGAAATGCTTGATGCGTTTCCAGCCTTGCTGTATGAGTGCTTTGTCTAACAAGAAAAGACTTATTCCTCGGCATTCTTGCGGCGTGAGCGGCGCTTTGGCTTCTCTTCAGCAGCAGGAGTCTCCTGCTTCACACCTGCAAGTTCTGGGTCGATAAGGATACGGCCACAGTATTCGCAGACAATCACCTTCTTACGCATACGAACGTCGAGCTGGCGCTGTGGTGGAATCTTGGCAAAGCAACCACCGCAAGCATCACGCTGCACGTACACGATGCCAAGACCGTTGCGACAGTTCTTGCGGATGCGCTTGAAGCTCTGCAACAGGCGTGGCTCAATCTGCGTCTCAAGGTTCTTGGCCTTCTCGCGGAGCTTCTCCTCGTCAGCCTTAGTCTCAGCGATAATCTCGTCAAGCTCGTTCTTCTTCACCTCGAGGTCCTGCATGCGGCCTTCGAGCTCTTCCTTGTTCTTAGCCAGATACTCCTCGCGGCTCTTCTCCTGAGCCTGTGCCTCACGGATACGCTTGTTGGAGAGCTCGATGTCCAGCGTCTGGAACTCAATCTCCTTGTTCAGAAGGTCGTACTCACGGTTGTTGCGCACGTTGTCCATCTGCTCCTTGTAGGTAGCAAGCTGTGACTCAGCCAACTCAATCTTGCCACGGTAGTCGGCAATCTTGCTGCGCAGGTCAGAAATCTCAGTCTCAGTCTTGCTGATACGAGTCTTCAAACCTTCGATGGTGTCCTCAAGGTCTTCCACTTCGAGAGGAAGCTCACCGCGCAAAGTGCGGATACGGTCTATCTCAGACAGAATGGTCTGCAACTGATAGAGGTTCTGGAGACGCTCCTCAACGGGCATCTCTGATGGGTTTTCTTTCTTCTTTGCCATTTTTATAAATAGTTAATCGGATTTGTTTGCAATTTTGTGCGGCACACCTGAAGTCCGGGTGCCTTGCGGCTAATGACCTGATGAAGCAGCTCTATCGTGTACTGCTCGCTCTCGTAATGCCCTATTTCCATGAGCAGCAACTGGTCGTCGTAGCCGAAGAAACGGTGGTAACCAATCTCGCCCGTGATGAAAGCGTCTGCTCCCTGCTCTACCGCCTTCTGAATGAGGAAGGCACCAGAACCGCCACAGAGCGCCACGCGACTGATGGTTCCTTTTGCAGCGTTGTTGACCCGAAGCGACTTCAAACTGAAAACTTCCTTGACTCGTTCCATGAAGTCCTTCTGTGTCATAGGAGCAGGCAACGTGGCGATAATACCTTCGCCTGCTGTGCGTATAGCCCCCTCGTAGTCATACGAAGTCTTGGGCGACAACCATTCGATGTGCTGCAAGCCCAACTTCTCCGCCATCTTGAAGTTGACACCCTCATAGGCTGAATCAAGATTGGTGTGGGCTGCATAGATGGCCACCTTCTGTTGAATGGCCTTCATGATGACACGTCCGATGTAGTCGTCTCCCGTAATGGACTTGACAGGACGGAACAGGAGCGGATGATGGCTCACAATGAGGTTGCAGCCGCGCTGCACAGCCTCATCCACGACGTCTTCGGTGACGTCTAAACACAACAATGCCCCTGTAGCTTCTGCATCCTCTGCTAATCCAATCTGCAATCCCGCATTATCGTAGCCGTCTTGCAGGGCCAAAGGAGCGAACTCTTCAAGGGCACCTAAGATATCCTTTACTTTCATGTCGTTCGAAACGGGCCATTACCACGTTTCGGGTGCGAAGGTACGACTTTTTTGTGGTTTTGAATGTTAAAAGTATGTTAAATCCACGTTTTCCACTTCCTTTTATTTGGAACATAGGCCTAAAACGGGCTACCTTTACACAACCGCAAGCGCCTAATTGGCTTGCAGAGCACATCATGATAAACATCAAACAAATCCTATGGGTTGCGGCCCTTACTTTAACGACTATATTCATCACTTCCTGCAACTTCTCCAGCGATGAACTGCACCGCATGGCACGCAAGGAAGTGGGCAAAGATTACTTCCGCGACAGTGAGAAATGGGGCAAGGTAGTGACGGAAGCGCTCACGCTGGATGCCTTCACGCACATCGAACTGCAAGGCTCCGCAGACATCAAGTACACACAAGGAGACGCGTTCAAAGTGGAAGCGCAGGGCAACGAAAAGGCTATTGCCTACAATGACATCAGCGTGAAAGACGGCACACTCACAGTCAAGCCCACGAAGGGTGCCCCCAAGCGAGTGCCTACCATCAAGCTGCTCATCACGGCCCCTAACTTGGAGAGCATCAATGTGTCTGGCTCAGGAGACATCGATTTGAAGGACAAGTCGGAGTTTACAGGCGATTTGAGCATCCACATCGGTGGCACTGGCGACGTAGATGTGGAGCGTGTGAAGTGCAAAAAGCTTGACATCAGCATCACCGGCGATGGCGATATCACCGCCAAGAAAATCAAGTGCAAGAAAGCCCACATTGCCATTGCTGGCGAAGGTGACATGAAAGCCGAATTGAAGGCTAACGATATCCATGTGGAAATCAGCAGCTCGGGCGATGCCGATCTTGAGGTGAAGTGCCAGAACCTCACCGTGACTGCCGGCGGCACTGGCGAAATAGAACTGAAGGGCGAATGTGCTCACTTCACGAAGCAGGCTGGCGGTATGGCAGACATCGACTCGCGACTGCTCGAAATCCACGAAGGCCTTGTGATACAATGATGACTTATCACACCTTGTTTCATCATTGACAGTTTATGACCCATCCACCAAGATGGGTCTTTTTTTCTTTGTTATCTTTGCAGCGTTTTTTCTACTAACAAGGACATAAGGACTACATTATTAAGCCATGCAGCTGCTGCCCCAAACCCAACGATTGACATCAGTGGGGCATACCGTTTTTTCGCAGCCTTTAGTGGCGTGCATAAGCTTGTTGGCTACATACAAACGAAAGACCGAGCAAGCCACAAGTTCACCTTGCCCGCCTGCTCAAGAGGGAGTCTTATGCAACATAAGGAATGCTTTCAAAGGCTTACATTGCGACGGACAATCGTCAAAAGGAAAAGAAATATTTTGTTGTTTCAGGAGATTGATGTACCTTTGTGAAGCTATTTTACAAGAACCTAATAAGCAACCCATAAGAACAATCACTTTTCGTATGACGACCAACACAAAATTGTACACATTCAACTACAGCGAGGCTCAGACCTACCTGTGGTCACTTACGTTCATTGTGGCCAACACGTTGCTGCCACAGTTGTTTCACCTCATTCCTCAAGGCGGCATCATCTTTGCCCCACTCTCATTCGTAATTCTTGCCGGCTCATACAAGTTCGGATGGAAGACAGGGCTCTTGGCCGCATTGGCATCACCCGTCGTGAACAACCTCATTTGGAGCGCCCCCATGTGGAGCGTCATTCCCGTGATGGCACTCAAGCTGACCTTCCTCGCTTTAGCTGCAGGACTGACCGCACAATATTTCAAGGAAGTGAACCTCCTGCTGCTGGTGGGCGTGGTTCTTGTAGCCGAGCTCTTAGGCGGGCTTGCTGAGCTGGCACTCACAGGTGGCATTGCAGCCACCCTTATAGACTTCACAATCGGCTGGCCCGGCCTGCTGTTGCAGGTGGCGGGCACATGGGCCGTACTGAAGTGGCTGAACCGATAAGACGACTTCCTTTTGAGTACGAATCCGACGATTCAACAACTTTTTTACACATAAAGCGCATTTTTTCTTAAAATGTGTTGGCTGTTCCGAAGAAAGTGCGTACTTTTGCAACGTTTTAAGTCAATTGGGCATGAAATCATTGTTTAACACATATTACTATTTTTACTTTTACTTTAGCAAGAGGTAAGAGCGGGTAGTTATGTGTTCATCAATCATGTGACAGATACATAGAGAATAACAATATAGCCCCGCTCAAACGAGCGGGGCTTATACATTATATATAATATATGAGAAAGATTGCAATACAAGGTTTGATAGGGTCGTTCCACGACATCGCCGCCCATCTCTACTTCGAAGGTGACCAGGTGCAACTGGTGTGCTGCTCAACGTTCGAGGAGGTGTTTGCCGCCATCAAACAAGACCCCACCACCATTGGCATGCTGGCCATCGAGAACACCATTGCCGGTTCGCTGCTGCACAACTACGAACTGCTGAGGGACTCTGGCACAACCATCGTGGGCGAACACAAACTGCACATCACACACTGCGTCTGCTGCCTGCCCGAAGATGACTGGGATAGCATCACGGAAATCCACTCACACCCTGTGGCATTGATGCAATGCCGCCACTTCCTCGAGAAGCACCCACAAATCAAACACGTAGAGGCTGAGGACACAGCAGGTAGTGCGAAGATGATCAGTGAAGGGAAAAAGCGCGGATGGGCTGCCATCTGTCACGCAGAAGCTGCTCGGCTGTATGGACTGAAGGTGCTGGAAGACCACATCGAAGACAACAAACACAATTTTACACGTTTCCTCGTAGTGTCGAACCCCAACAAGGCCGATTTGCTCCGTCCACTGATGGAGGCCAACAAGGCAAGCATCGTTTTCTCGCTGCCTCACGAAGAAGGCTCACTGAGCCATGTACTTGCAATTCTTTCTTTCTACCACATCAACCTGACCAAGATTCAATCGCTGCCCATCATCGGAAAAGAATGGGAATATCTGTTCTATGTTGATGTGCTATACGATGACCTGACACGCTATCGCCAATCGATAGACGCTATTATACCACTGACCAAAGACTTTAAGATTTTAGGAGAATATAAAGATGGAAGACAAACAATGTAAGATACAACCTGCAGAACGCCTGTCGCTCGTGAGTGAGTACTACTTCAGCCGCAAACTCAAGGAAGTGGCTAAGCTGAATGCAGAAGGAAAGGACATCATTTCGCTGGCCATTGGTTCGCCAGACATGCCACCCAGCACAGAAACAATTGACGTGCTGTGTGAGCACGCACACCGTCCAGATGCACACGGCTACCAGCCAACAGTAGGCATCCCCGAACTGCGTAAGGCGATGGCGAATTTCTATCAGCGCTGGTATGGTGTCACACTTGACCCTGCCTCTGAAATCCAGCCTCTCATCGGCAGCAAGGAGGGCATCCTGCATGTGACACTCGCCCTTTGCAACCCTGGCGACAAAGTGCTGGTACCCAATCCCGGTTATCCTACCTATACTTCGCTGAGCAAGATTCTCGGTCAGAAGATTGTGAACTACGACCTCTTGGAGAGCAACGGTTGGCAGCCCGACTTTGAGCAGCTGGAAGCGATGGACTTGAGCGGTGTGAAGCTGATGTGGACAAACTACCCCAACATGCCAACAGGCGGACGTGCAACACGCGAACTATATGAGAAGATTGTAGCCTTCGCTCAAAAGCACAATATCGTGGTGGTGAACGACAACCCCTACTCTTTCATTCTCAACAGAGATGAGCACTTGAGCATTCTGCAAGTGCCAGGAGCCAAGGAGTGCTGCATTGAGTTCAACTCTATGTCGAAGAGCCACAACATGCCAGGTTGGCGCGTAGGCATGCTGGCCACGAACAGCACATTTGTTCAATGGATTCTGAAAATCAAGAGCAACATTGACTCGGGCACATTCCGTCCACTGCAACTGGCTGCGGCACAAGCCTACGAGAACACAGAAGCTTGGCACACACAGGCCAACATTGAGACGTATGCCACTCGCCGCAAGATTGCAGAAGACATCATGAACACCCTCGGCTGCACTTTCGACCCGACGCAGCAAGGCATGTTCCTGTGGGGACGCATCCCTGACAGCATCGCTGACGTGGAAGACTTGACGGAAAAGGTTCTGCATGAGGCTCGTGTCTTCATCACCCCAGGCTTCATCTTCGGGAGCAACGGCAAGCGATATATCCGCATCTCACTCTGCGCTAAGGACGAGAAGATGAAACTTGCATTAGAGAGAATCAAAGAAGTATTTAAGAACTAAACAACACACAACAATATGGAACTCGAACTGACAAATTTAGGTCTGCCAAGCGATAACGAACGCCCATTCGTGATTGCTGGCCCATGCTCCGCCGAGACTGAGGAGCAAGTGATGGAAACTGCACGCGAACTGGCCATGAAAGGCTGCCACAACTTCCGTGCTGGTATATGGAAGCCCCGCACGAAGCCAGGTGGCTTCGAAGGTCATGGTGAAAAGGCTCTGCCTTGGATGAAGCAGGTGAAGGATGAGACTCACATGCTCATCTCTACCGAGGTGGCAACACCAGAACATGTGGAACTGGCTCTGAAGTATGACATGGACATCCTCTGGATTGGCGCCAGAACTACTGCAAACCCATTTGCAGTGCAGGCTTTGGCTGATGCATTGAAGGGCGTGGACATCCCCGTGTTTGTAAAGAATCCTGTCAACCCCGACATTGAACTGTGGATTGGAGCTCTCGAGCGCATCAATCAGGCAGGCGTAAAACGTATGGGTGCTATCCACCGCGGCTTCTCCAGCTACGAGCAGAAGATTTACCGCAACTCACCTATGTGGCAGATTCCTATTGAACTGCACCGCCGCATACCAAACCTTCCTATCATCTGTGACCCTTCACACATCGGAGGTCGCCGCGAACTGATTGCACCACTCTGCCAACAGGCAATGGACTTAGGTTTCGACGGACTGATTGTCGAGGCACACTGTGACCCTGATAAGGCGTGGAGCGACGCGAAGCAGCAAGTAACACCAGAAGTGCTTGACTACATCCTTTCCCTCCTTGTCATCCGCGATGAGCACACCACAACAGAGGGCTTGACCAGCCTGCGTAAGCAGATTGACGAACTGGACAATCAAATTATGGATATTCTGGCTAAGCGCATGCGTGTATGCCGTGAAATCGGCCACTATAAGAAGGAGCACAACATGACAGTGCTGCAGGCTACACGCTACAACGAGATTCTCTCAAAGCGCGGCGTACAAGGCTCACTCTGCGGTATGGGACCTGAGTTTGTGGCCAAAGTCTTTGAAAGCATCCATGAGGAAAGTGTAAGACAACAGATTGAAATCATCAACAAATGAAGATACTGATATTAGGTGCAGGCAAGATGGGGTCGTTCTTCACAGACCTGCTTTCGTTTGACCATGAAGTGGCCGTGTATGACATTGACCCCAAGAAACTGCGTTTCATGTACAACACCCAACGATTCACCTCGCTGGAAGAAATCAAACAATTCGAACCAGAACTGGTCATCAACGCTGTCAGCCTGAAATACACGCTGACGGTATTTGATATGGTTATTCCATATCTGCCTAAGTCATGCATTCTTTCCGACATCTCGTCTGTAAAGACTGGATTCAAAGACTACTATGAGCAAAGCGGCTTCCACTATGTGAGCACCCACCCAATGTTCGGTCCTACATTTGCAAACCTTGGCAAATTGAATGATGAAAATGCCATCATCATCAACGAGGGCGATTACATGGGACGTTGCTTCTTTAAGGACCTCTACTCTCGTCTGGGGCTCAACATCTTCGAATACACGTTTGAAGAGCATGACCAGACGGTGGCATACTCATTGTCTATTCCTTTCATCTCCACTTTCGCCTTTGCAGCCGTAATGAAACATCAAGATGCTCCAGGCACAACATTCAAACGACACATGCAAATCGCCAAGGGAGTGCTCAGCGAGGACGACACCCTCCTGCGCGAAATCCTCTTCAACCCCTACACGAAGGGGCAGGTGGAGCAGATTCGCACTGAGATGAAGGAAATCATCGAAATCATCGACACAAGAGATGAGGAGCACATGCAGAAGTACCTGACGAAGATTCGCAAGAATATCAAATAATATAAGCAAGACGTTTATACCCCAATCACAATGAAAAAACTTCTTATCATTGCCACAGTTTTGATGGTTGCAGTCACTACTCATGCACAAAACGGAGCAGGAGAAATCACCGTCGCTCCGACATTTGGTCTGAACTGGGCAAGCATCACAAAACTTAGCCAGACGAAGAACAAAATAGGCATCGCCATTGGCGCAAATGCAGAGTATGGCTTCACTGACAACATCGGCTTGTCTGCAGGCATGCTTTTCTCACAGCAAGGCACCAAGTTCAAAAGAAGCGGAAAGAGCAGATTGGATTACCTTGCCTTCCCCATTCTTGCTAACTACTACGTGATGGATGGTCTGGCTATCAAGGCAGGCATTCAGCCTTCCATATTAATTGATGCTTCAGACCGCGATAATCACAATTGCATGAAGGGCTGCAACAAGTTCGACCTTGCCATCCCCGTAGGTGCTTCATACGAGTACCAAAACGTTGTATTCGATATTCGCTACAACATCGGACTCCTTAAGGTATACAAGAAAGAAATCACCGATAAGAACTGCCACAATTCTGTGTTTCAAATCACAGCAGGCTATAAGTTTAAGCTTTAAACTTTCTGGTGAGAGAGCTTCCCAAAGGGTGTCTCATACAATAGACACCTCTATTGCCTCAAAAACGACGTGCCCCACATCCGTTGAACGATGTAGGGCACGTCATTTTTTTGAAGTGTTTAACTAGCTATTGTCACACACACTTTTACTTCTTTGTTTGGAACTGGCCCGAAAGCTGCTGGAGCAACTCTGGGTTGAAATCTAATGCCTTGCGCATATCATCAAGTGCACCCTTCTTGTCGCCTCGCTGCATACGGAGAGTGCCTCGCAATTGATACACTTCAGCATCGTCTGTGTGAAGAGTATCAATGAGAGTATCGAGGTCTTTCAATGCTTCGTCTAACTGCTGCATTTGGCACAATACAACAGCACGTTGTTTATAGGCAGCCACATCGGAAGGATTAACGGCAATAGCCTGAGTTGCCTTAGCAATAAGTTCAAATGGAGTCATATCTATTGTATTTTATAATTAACAAGAATTGTTAAGAAGGTCAATCTTCATTATTCAGTCTAATCTTCATGCCCTCCACCACTAACATCTCCTCTCCCATCATATATCGGATAGCTTCGTCGAAGACTGGCGTTGGGACAGGAAGTGACTTCAGATCCATAAGCCTGTGCTCTTGACCATCACCCAAGAATTGCGTGATAGTTTGAATGGCTGCTTGCACATCGCTGGCACGTGTCGCTTCAGTCTTTTTGCGAGCTAAGCACACGTCACATTGTCCACAGTCGTGGTCTGCACGCTCACCAAAATAGCTGAGCAACATACGGCTACGGCAGGTATCAGTAGAAGTGACATAATGAGCAATCTGGTCTATACGCTGCTGGAAGTCCTCCCTGCGGTCTTCATAGACAATAGGTGGCAGGCTGATGAGTTCTGTATCGACACGTGCAACCGTATAGCTGACCGTAGGCGTCTGTCTATGAGGGATGAAGTCGATGATTCGATTATGGTGTAAATCCTTCAGTATCTGATATACACGTTCTGCCGGTATTCCTGTAAGGTGGGAGAGGTTCGTTTCCTCAATATAAACAAAATTGGAAAACACACCCGAGTATGTGCGTAAGATTGTCTGAATAAGCAAATCTGTTTCTTCATCCGTTTCATAGATGCGATACAGTTCCTCCTTACGAAGGATGAAATGAAGAGCCGACTTGAACTCCTGCTCCTCATGATATTCAATGTACCCTGCATTATTAAGCAACTGCAAGGCTGCATGAGTCTGCACTGGGAATTGGCGGAACGTACGACAGAACGTTTCCATCGGGAAATAGAATGTACGCCCCAATGCTTCGCCAACTCCAACTTGCAAGAAGTAAGACACGTTCTCGTAGGTCTGCTTCACATAATTCAAGTCAGGATACGTCTCCGCCACACGCCTATTAAGCGTCTTGAGGTCCTGATTGTTATAGAGCAATACAGCATAGGACGTCTTGCCATCCCGTCCTGCTCGGCCAGCCTCTTGAAAGTAAGCCTCAAGCGAATCGGGCATATGATAATGGATGACTAATCGCACATCAGGCTTATCAATACCCATTCCGAAGGCATTGGTTGCCACCATCACACGCACACGCCCTTTCGTCCAGTTGATTTGCCGATAATCCTTCTCAGCATTGGTTAAACCCGCATGATAATTGCTGGCAGTAACACCATTTTCTTCCAGATATCGAGCAATATCTATCGTCTGCTGACGAGTTCGTGTATAAACGATAGCACTTCCTTCAGGCACTCCTTGTAAGATGTGCAGCATTTCTCCCGCCCTGTCCTCCGTCTCACGCACAACATAGATGAGGTTCTTTCGTTCGAAACTCATCGAAAAAACATTCTTCTCACGGAAACCGAGCCGTTCCTGAATATCATCCACGACCTTGGGAGTTGCCGTTGCAGTCAATGCCAAGACTGGCACATTCTCAATGGGCAAGAGCTGACGAATCTTCGCAATCTGCAAATAAGAAGGACGGAAATCATATCCCCACTGCGAGATGCAATGAGCCTCATCAACCACAATCATGCTCACTTGGCGCATACGTGCCAACTTTGCTGAAAAAAGCTCTGAAGAAAGACGTTCTGGAGAAATGTAAAGAAGCTTGTAGGCACCCAACACCGCATTGTCCAGCACGCGTATAATGTCATCGTGCATCATACCCGAATAGACAGCCTCTGCCTTGATGCCACGCCGCTTCAGTTGCAGCACCTGATCTTTCATCAACGAGATGAGTGGCGTGACCACTATGCACAAGCCATCCATCATCAGTGCTGGCACCTGAAAGCAGATACTCTTACCACCACCGGTAGGCATCAGGCCCAACGTGTCACGCCCATTGAGAATGCTCTCAATGATGTCATGCTGGATGCCGCGAAAAGAGTCGTAGCCCCAGTATTCCTTTAGTATGTCAAGTGGTTTCAATTCGTCAATCCTTCAGACCTTCAATCCTTCAATTCTTCCTCATGCGTTCTGATATCCTCAATCTGCAGCTGCACTTCGCCATGTTTGCGTGTGTTTTCCTCCACGGTGTAAACAATGTCAAACGCCTGCTTAGTCTTGATATAACGAGCCTCAGAACTCTGTCCAAAAGCAATGCCATTCATCACGTTGTTCGATTTACTATCGACCAATTCCAACTTGATGTGTTCCTGCTGACGCCCTACAACTTTGCTTGTGCCGTAATCAAATACGTTCATCGTACAGAACACTGGCTTAGGATTATCCGGTCCGAATGGGCGCATGCGCTTTAGATCGTTGAAGAATCTTGGGGTTATGTCTTTGAAGTTAATGACGGAATGAATGTCAAGGTTAGGGCGTGTCTGTTCTGGCGCAATGTTCTCATGCACATATTGCTCAAATCGCAGACTGAACTCCTCCACATTCTCCACCTTCATTGACAAGCCTGCGGCATAGGTGTGTCCGCCAAAGTTATCAAGCAAATCCTCACAACTCTGAATGGCTTTATACACATCAAATCCACTCACACTTCTTGCGCTGCCAGTTACGATATCACCATCAAGTGTCAGCACTACTGCAGGTCGGAAGAACTCCTCTGTCAGCCGGGAAGCAACAATGCCAATCACACCTTTATGCCAATCTGCATTATAAATGACGATGGCACTCTTATCTTCCATCTGAGGTAAATGCGCAACCACATGACTCGCTTCTTCCGTCATGCGTTTGTCTAGCTCTTTGCGCTCTTCATTATACCGGTTGATGTTCTCGGCCATCTTGTGGGCCTTCTCCTCATCGCGCTCTACCAACAAATTGACAGATTCCTTACCGTTCTGTACACGTCCGCTGGCATTGATACGAGGTCCTATCTTGAAGATGATATCGCTCATCGTCAATTCCTTGCCCGTCAATCCGCACACATCAATCATTGCCTTCACACCCACACTCGGATTGTTGTTCAACTGCCTTAAGCCGTGATAAGCCAATATACGGTTCTCGCCCATGATGGGCACAATGTCGCTTGCAATGCTAATAGAGCAAAGATCCAGCAATGGAATCAGTGTACTGAATGGAATTCCATTGCTGATAGCAAAGGCCTGCATAAACTTAAAGCCCACACCGCAACCAGACAAATCAAGATAAGGATATGTATTGTCCACTCGTTTGGCATTCAGTATCGCCACTGCTGGAGGCAACACTTCATCTGGCACGTGATGGTCGCAGATGATGAAATCAATGCCCAAATCCTTGGCATATTGAATCTCATCAGTCGCCTTTATGCCACAATCCAGCACTATCACTAGTTTTACACCTTGGCTCGCAGCATAGTCAACTCCCTTACGGGAAACGCCATAACCTTCTTCATTACGATCGGGAATATAGCACTCCACATTGGAGTAGAACTGTGTTATGAACCTGTACACCAAGGCCACGGCCGTACATCCATCCACATCGTAATCGCCATACACCATGATGCGCTCACGCTGTCCCATCGCCTCATTCAGACGCTCAACGGCCCTATCCATGTCCTTCATCAGATAAGGGTTATGAAGGTCGAGCAATTGCGGACGAAAATACTTTCGTGCCCCATCGGGCGTGCGAATGCCACGCGCCACCAAAAGCTGCGCAATGGCTGGACTGACTCGAACTTCTTCAGCCAGTCCTTCGGCACATGCCTGATCCTCGGTTGTAGGTGCTTCGTAATTCCATTTGTAATTCATTATTTAGTTTTCATTTCTTATTTACGATGTAAAATTAAGGATAATAAATGACATACGCACCATTTTCGCCTTATGTTTTTCTTTTTTAGGGCCTTTTTACGTCCTTTTATTGATTATAGTCAAGAAAAAACAACTTTCTTCGCTATTTTCTTATTTTTTTCTTGACAATATCCACAAAACCCCATATCTTTGCAACGTGTTTTTCATAGTATTAGATTTAAGGTTAACAAAGGTTCGGGTTGCAGCGGCAACCCATTTTTTTTGCCCTTAAGTCTCAAGCTATAGTGCTGCAGCTATCTAGCCCGTGTTCAGAACAAGGATAAGATGATACTTTAGAAGCCTCCAAGAGGATACGGAGCAGAGAGAGAAAAAGGCACACTCCAAAAGATGCCTCAATAAGCTCAGAAACGAAGTGCCCCACATCGGTAAATCGATGTGGGGCACTTCGTTCAATCGATGTGGGACACATCGATTTTTAGGATGTCAGGCTCAAGCTATTCTGGCATACGCTTACGCCTTAATGGGAATCATTCAGCTTTCGAGTGTGAAACCAATGCTTTCCACGGCCTCACGCACAGCGGAGTCATCTATAGCATCGCCTACTACTGTAGCAATCTCACTCTGAAGGTCCACGGAGACAGACTCCACGCCTGGGACCGTACGAATAACCTTCTCTGCATTGGCACGACAATGATTACAGGTCATGCCTTTAATCCGATAGGTACGCGTTTCACATGATTCCGCTGCAGAGGCAGAGCATGTTTCCTCTTCATGGCAATGGCACTCAGCCTCATCTGCATGACAGCCACAATGGTCATGATGTTCATGGCAATGGCAGTGTTCACCATGTCCATGTCCACAAGAGCATGCCGACTGATGCATCAGCTTCATGCGGAGCACATTGAGCAGAAGTAAAGCAAGGACGCCTGTACAAAGCCATTCAAACCAGCCAGCCACATCATGACAGCAAGCAAGAGTGTTATTCAAATGCTCGGTGAACCACTCACGTGGCAAGAGATAGTCTATGCCGAAGCCGAAGAAGATGGAACCACCCACGATGGCTGCAAGATAGAGCAGAAGCGTCTTCTTGCCCAGCACCTTGTTAACCACAAGGATGCTCGCCACGTTACAAGCCGGACCAGCCATCAGCATGACAAGAGCTGCACCAGGCGTAAGTCCTTTCATCATCAGCGCCACAGCGATTGGGATGCTTCCTGTAGCGCAGATGTACATGGGGACACTGACGCAAAGCACCAGAAGCACACTTAGCAATGTATTGTCTCTGAAGATGGCAAAGAACGAATCGGGTACCAGCACAGTGATGAGACCTGCTACAATAAGGCCAATAACAAGCCATTTGCCAATATCCTCCATCATCTCCACAAATCCAAATTTAAGGGCTTCCCCACAACGGCTGGCAAAGGACAGACGAGGCTGTTCCGAATAGGCGCGAGAAGCATCTGCCACCGCTGACATCTCTTCGTTATCGCCGTTCCAATTGACGAATGTACCGCCAATAATAGCCGTACACAATGCGGCAATCGGCCTCACCACGGCAAAAGGCAAACCCATCAGGGAATAGGTAGCAAAGATACTGTCAACACCTGTTTGAGGCGTAGCAATCAAGAACGAGACTACCGCCCCCTTGCTAGCGCCTTCGCGACGGAGAGACATGGCCGTTGGTATTACGCCACAGGAACACAAAGGCAGCGGAACGCCAAAGATAGCGGCATTGACAACCGAACGAAATGTGTTGCCACTAAGATACTTCGTATACCATCCATCGGGGATGAAGGCATGCATGATGCCTGCCAGCAGGAAGCCTAACAGCAAGTATGGGGACATTTCATTGACAATCCCCAAAACAGCCTGCAATACATTCAAAATACTTTCCATATTCCGTCTTTTTTTGTTTTCTGCGGCAAAGGTACAAAGAATGTTTTGCAATCCGGTTGCAAAGTTTGTCTATACAGAGAAAAGGCCTTACCTTTGAGTCCAATTTAGAGTGATGAAATACTTTATCTGTACATTTCTTCTTTTTATTTGCGCCTTTACCTATGCTTCCTGCCAAACAAAGCAAGAAGCCCATCAAATGACGTGGGATGAATTTGTGGCCGTGATGCTGGAAGATACCGACGAGGAAACAATAGACGAAGAGACAATGGAACGTCTCTATGAACTGCACATCAATCCACTCAATCTCAATATCGCCACAAAAGCAGACATGGACGAGTTGCCATTTCTTGCCGAAGAACAAATTGAAGACATATTGCATTACGTGGAGCGTAATGGGCAGATGATCAGCTTAGGAGAATTGATGATGATAAAGAGCCTGAGCAAGAAAGAACGTGACATGCTACGGTTGTTTGTGAAGGCTGAAATCATAGAACCACCTAAATACATACCAACACTCCAGCAACTTCTTAAGTATAGTTCTCACGAAACTGTATGGCGCACCGACATACCCTTTTACACCAAAGAGGGATACAAAGACGTGTCCCCTGATGTGTTGAAGAAATCACCCAACAAAGTATATCGAGGCGACAATTTACGCCATGCCTTCCGATATGCATTTTCTGCAAGCAATCATCTGCTGGCAGGCATACAAATGGAGAAGGATGCTGGAGAACGAGGCGTGGACTATGTGGCAGGCTACATGATGCTGAGAAACATTGGCTGCGTGGAACGGGCCATTATCGGCAACTACCGCCTAAGTTTTGGCAAAGGCTTAGTCATCAACAATGGAATGAAGCTTAGCAAGGCGATGATGCTCAGCACTGCCAATCGCATGAATGCGGGTATCACCAAACATTCTTCCACGAACGAATCCGGTCATTTCACTGGTGCTGCAGCCACCATAACGCTAAAGCACTGGAAGTTCTCGGCATTCGGTTCCTACCAGTCTGCAGACGGCACATACAATAGTGACTCCACAGGCATGTCTTCGCTCAAAACAGACGGTTTGCATCGCACACGGCTGGAGCGAAGCAAGAAAAACAATCTCCACATCACCAATATAGGCGGCAACGTACATTGGAGCCACAACTCCCTGTTCCTATCTGCCACAGCTGTTGCCACCCATTTTGATATACCGCTCCAGCCACGCCACAACACCCTCGCCAGCACATATCGACGATACGAAGCGAGCGGGCAAGATTTCTTGGCCGGCAGTCTTTCCTATTTTTACCGTTTCCACTCCCTTACCTTCAGCGGAGAAACAGCACTCAGCCACACAGAGCAGCGGAACGGAACCGCTAGCCTTAATACCATCCGCTTAAAAGTCAATTCATCCAATTTTCTCACCCTCATAGGGCGCTACTACGGTGCGAAATATGTCAGCATAAACGGCAAGGCATTTGGAGAAAACTCCAAAGTCCAAAACGAGCAAGGAGTCCTCTTGGGATGGACATCCAAGTCAATCCGCTACACCGATTTTGAAGCTTACGTGGACGCGATGTGTTTCCCATGGTTGAAACAGAATGCATCAGCAAGTACGTATGGTTATGAAGGAATGGTACAAGCACTCTATTCTCCACGCTTGAGATGGAGTCTCTTGGCACGTTACCGTATCAAGTCAAAGCAGAAAGATTTTGCCTACGAAACAAATACAAAATCCACAAAGGTGCTCAAATATGACACACACCAAAACATCAAGCTACAATTGAGCTACAGCCTTTCCCCGTCAATCACTATTCGTACTTCAGCCATAGGCAACCTCATCACCTTTGGCAGCAATCCCAACGAGAAAGGTTTTGCCATTGGAGAAAACATCCGTTGGCAAAACCCCAATACAAAATGCAGATTAGACTTTGGAATCACCTATTTCAACACCGACACCTACAATGCGCGCATCTCTCACTACGAACCCTCCCTCCTTTACGCGTTCGGTTCCACATTATATTATTATAAGGGGGTCCGCACTTCCCTACTCGCTTCCATCCCTCTCTTCAAGCAATCCCTCTACATCAACACAAAACTCGGCATAACGAAATACTTCAATCGGAGCACCATCAGTAGCGGACTGGAACGTATCAACGCCAACCATAGAGAAGACTTGCAAGTACAAATAAGATGGAAGTTCTAAATGACATCGCAGTCCCCTGTGATACCATCTATCATTTCAGGAAATAGAATCCAATCACAGAAACGTAACAAATAAAGGAGATTCTTAGTCGTGGTTAAGCCCCATAACAGTGGTGCTGCTTGATGTATGCAACCACTTTTTCATTTAACCACAAATGCATGATGCGCCCTTGCTTAACAGACTCACGAATTTGGGTGGAACTGACATCATACAAAGGTGTATCCACTACTTGAACGGATGGTGGAAGAGCCGCTTCATCTATCTCACAACCAGGACGGCGATAGATGAGGATAGAATATGTCTCCACGATTTCTTGCGCATGATACCAGCGAGGGAAACGATCCCAATTATCAGCGCCAATGACAAGAACGAATTCATGCTCAGGATACGCTTTACGGAGCTCGTTCAGCGTGGTAATCGTGTAAGAAGGGAGAGGAAGGTGCCGTTCAAAGTCCGACACCTTCACGCCTTCTATATTTTCAGTAGCCAAACGCGCCATGTTAAGCCGATGCTCATACTCAGCAATATTGCTTGTAGCACCTTGCTTCAATGGGTTCAGCGGTGACACCAACAGCCATAGTTCATCCACCAAGCCTTGCAGCACGAGAGATGCAGCCAGTTCAGTGTGGCCCTTATGGATCGGGTTAAAACTTCCGCCGTAAATGCCAATTTTCATAAGGCTATGCGTACTTTCTTGGCGGCTTGTTAGGAAGCACAAGGTTGAGGATGACGGCCAGCAGGAACACCACCGCCACACAGTTCTCCGCAAAGACCGTCTGGACAATCTGGGGGAAGATGGAGAACATTCCCGTTGCCTGCGTAAAGCCAAGACCTATACTAAGCGAAAGAGACACAATAATCATGTTGCGATCAGTGAAACCACACTTAGATAGCATGCCAAAACCTGCATACATAATAGAGCCGAACATCATGATGGTGCAGCCACCAAGAACGGCTTGGGGAATCGTGGTGAGCAATGCTCCCACAGGAGGGAAGATGCCACCAAGAATCATGATACAAGCGCCTGTTGCAATGGCAAAACGGTTTACCACACCCGACATGGCAGCAAGACCAACATTCTGGCTGAAAGAAGTAATCGGAGTACAGCCAAAGAGACCTGCAATGCTGCTGACAAATCCATCACATGAGATGCTGGCACCCAGCTCTGCTTTGTGTGGAGGACGTTCCAATGCACTCACACAGAGGGCGTTTGTATCGCCTATTGTTTCCGTAGCAGAAACCAAATAAATTGCTACAATAGAGAGGATGGCTCCCCAGTTGAATTCAAGTTCAAAAGGCATGAACCGAGGGAGTTCGATAAGCGGAGCATTCTGAAGGCCAGAGAAATCGACCATGCCCATGCACACAGCAAGGATGTAGCCAGCAATCAAGCCAATGAGCACAGAAAGGGAACGTAAAAAGCCTTTAGCAAAAATCTGGAAGCCCAAACAGGTAAGGAGTGTAAAGGTTCCGACAATCCAGTTTTGTGTAGAGCCGAAGTCTGCTGCTCCTTGACCACCAGCAAAAGAATTGGCACCAATAGGCAACAAAGAGAAGCCAATAGCAGTCACTACGGTAGCAGCCACCACACGTGAAATGATAAACAACCAGTACTTGGCAAAAAGTCCCAGCAGGCCTTCCACGATACCGCCAATGACGACTGCACCCATCAAAGCACCCATCCCTTGAGTGGTTGCGATGAAAATGGCCAGCGACAGGAAGGTGAAGCTGATACCCATGACGATAGGAAGGCGTGAACCGATGCGCCAAATAGGATAAAGCTGAATCAGCGTTCCGATACCCGCAATAATCATGCAGTTCTGAATCAAGGCACCACTGAGAGTTTGCTCAATGCCCACCACATTTGCTAAGATGATAATAGGGGTGATGTTGGCCACAAACATCGCCAGCACATGCTGAAGACCAAATGGAACAGCTTGCACCAAAGGCACACGGCCATCCAACTGATAAATACGTTTTTTGTTATCCACCATGAATAATTGATTATGAAGTTAAATTGTATCGCACAAATTACAATGCTTTCAGCTGAGCATTTTCCAGTTTTCGTTCTGGTTGCTGACGGAATCGGATGGTCTGGGTCTGCCAATCCATTGAATCGATGATGGCAATGGACTCCACCCTGTAGCCTTCCTCACGGAGAATCCGTCCACCCTGCTGCTGGCCTTTTTCCACAGCAATACCTACACCTGCCACCTCACCACCGGCTTGATGCACCAAGTCTATCAATGCATGCATCGCCTGACCGTCAGCCAAGAAGTCATCCACAATCAGCACCTTGTCGGTAGCGTGCATATAGGGCTTTGAGATAAACACGTTATTCATCTTCTTGTGTGTGAACGAGTAGGCTTGGGACACATACTTGTCGTCTGTGCTGTTGGCTGTTTCGCTTTTCTTGGCAAACACCACAGGCACATCATAAAGATTGCCCAACAGCGTGGCGATGGCAATACCGCTCGCTTCAATCGTCAGTATCTTACTAATCTCTATGCCCCTAAAACGACGCTGAAACTCATACGCAATCTGACGCATGATGTCTATGTCAATCTGATGGTTCAGGAAACTATCCACCTTCAAGATGTTTCCTTCCTTAATCACTCCGTCAAGGAGTATCTTCTCTTCTAAGAAATTCATGCTGTATTCAAAGATAAAATGGTTTTTCGTTCGAAGATGCAAAGGTAACTAAAATTCACGATTGGTAAACTCGCTGTACCTAAAAAACTTACATTAGTAGAACAAATGAGCTTGAATTATTGACAAATATTGTTTTTTCTGTACCTTTGTTCCCGAAACACAACAAGCATTAAGAAGGGTGCCCTAACAGGCATTCTGTTCCTAAAAACAAACAAATACCGAAACGGTTTGAACAAGACATGACCACAGCAAAAGACATTATAGAGTATATGGAATCGCTGTATAATGAGAAGCAGCGAAAGGTATTGATGGGCTTTTTCAAAACAGGGAAAGGCGAATATGGTGAAGGCGATGAGTTCTTGGGCATCAAAGTACCGCAGACACGAGAAGTGGTGAAGGTGGCCAAAGACACACCGCTCAGCGAGATACCGGAACTGCTGATGAACCATTGGCATGAAGTGAGGCTCTGCGGATGGCTGTTGCTGGTGGACAAGTTTGAGCGACTGGCCACCAAACGCCTCATCAACAACCCTGACGCCATCCTGCAAAGAGACGAGATTGTCATGCTCTATCTAAAATATGCCGAACAAGCCAACAACTGGGACTTGGTGGATATGTCCGCACCTAAGATCATTGGCCATTGGCTATCGCTGCCCACCAATCTGGGCGGTAAGGCCATCGGGCTTCACCAAGCATATAAGCAACAGACACTCGACAACTTAGCTAATAGCACCTGTCTGTGGAAACAGCGCATCAGCATGGTCAGCACATGGAAGACCTCACAACAAGGCGACCCGTCGTGGTGCCTCCGCTATGCCGAGAAGCATCTGCACCATCCCCACGACCTCATGCACAAAGCTGTTGGCTGGATGCTCCGCGAGATGGGCAAACGCGTCAGCATGGACCAGCTCCGCGACTTCCTTGAGCAACATGCGCACGATATGCCACGCACGGCCCTCCGCTACGCCATCGAAAAGATGTCTGACGGAGAACGAAAGAAGTGGATGGGAAAGTAAAAACACTTTTCACACTTCACTTTTCACCTAAAACGTCTTCTCTTTTTGCTTAAAATACGTACCTTTGCACAAATTTTGAACACAAAGACATGAAAGAGATTGTATTGAGCGGCATTCGCCCTACGGGAAACCTCCACCTCGGCAACTACTACGGAGCTGTGCAGAACTTCGTGAAGATGCAGGAAGACTATAATTGCTACTACTTCATTGCCGACTGGCACTCCCTCACCACTCACCCCAAACCCGAAGACATTCAGCAGTCGGCTCGCACCATTCTGGCTGAGTATTTGGCTTGTGGCATTGACCCCGAGAAATCAACTATCTACATACAGAGCGACGTGCCCGAAACCATTGAGCTGTACCTCTATTTCAACATGAACTGCTACCTTGGCGAGTTGGAACGCGTGACTACCTTCAAGGAAAAGGCACGCAAGCAACCCGACAACGTGAACGCAGGTCTGCTCACCTACCCCACCCTCATGGCTGCCGACATCCTTCAGCACCGTGCCGCCAAGGTGCCTGTGGGCAAAGACCAAGAGCAGAACATGGAGATGGCTCGCAAGTGCGCCCGTCGTTTCAACAACATCTACGGCGTGGAGTTCTTCCCCGAGCCTCAGAACTTCTACTTTGGCGACCACGCCATCAAGATTCCAGGACTCGATGGCTCTGGCAAGATGGGCAAATCGGAAGGCAACTGCATCTACCTCTACGAAGATGCCAAGTCTATCGAGAAGAAGGTGAAGCGCGCTGTAACCGATTCAGGTCCAACAGAACCTAACCAAGAGAAGCCAGAGGTCATTCAGAACCTCTTCACACTCATGGAGATTGCTTCTAGCAAAGAGACTTACGACTATTTCAACGAGAAGTGGAACGACATGTCTATCCGCTATGGCGACATGAAGAAGCAACTGGCAGAGGACATCGTGAAGACGCTCACCCCTATCCGCGAACGCATCCTCGAATACAAGAGCAATCAGGAATTGCTCGACAAGGTTGCCAAGATGGGTGCCGAAAAAGCGCGTGAAAGCGCGGCTGCCACTCTGAAAGAAGTGCGCAAGATTATTGGCTTCAAGGTGTATTAAGATTATATCCGTTTATACAAGAGCCATGGCATGTGCTTGTTCAGAAAAGCAAGTACATGCCATCTTTTTGTGACGTACTTCACGCTCTTCTTCTTTCTGATGGCAGCAATAATTTGTGAAGCCACTTTGTCCACAGGCATCACCCAAAATAAACCTTCGCCCTTTGCCATAGCTGTATCAACAAGCCCAGGACGTATATCTGTCACTGTGATCATTTTACCTTCTTTATAGGCCTTTTTCCGAAGAGCCTCCATATAATTGATTTGATAGGCTTTCGTCGCACTATAAGCAGGTGCCATTGGCTCGCCTCGGAGACCTCCAACAGACGTGATAGCAACTAAATGCCCTTTGCCTTGTTGCTCAAACAAATGAAACAAAGCATCTACCACAAACGTCCACCCCACCACATTTGTCTGTATAGAAGGGTTCTCCAATTCGTTATCAAGAGAAGGATTAAGTTCTCCTGTGCCTGCACAAACTATCGCCAAATCAATCACACCCAACCTCTTTTGTATGTTCTCCATCACCATCCCTATTGCCTCTACATCTGTCACATCAGCCATTTCTCCCAACACTTTGCCGTTATACTTTTTGTATAACTCATCCAATAGCTGTTGCCGACGACCAATAGCCACCACAAAATTCCCCACCTCCACATATTTCTCCAAAAGAGCCTTTCCTATGCCCGATGTGGCACCAACAATCAATATATTCATTGTTTTTTCCACAAAGCTACGTGTTTTGAGCCATAAAGTATAAATTACAACGCTAAAAAAACTTAACCATAACACTACTTAACTCTGGTTATGAGTATCCTCACTTCCATTTCACCTCTCACAGATGTTCTTTGTCATCCCATTCAGAGCTAAGCACATCTCTCTTGTGAGGGGGATGCGTTGGTTCTGATGTTCCCAAGGGGCGAGAATGAGAAGGCGACCTTCAGAACAAGCGTTAAAAAACTGATGTCCTGGTCTTGAAAAGGCATTAAAGCCCCAAGGAGTGAGGAAGATGAGGGGGAGGTGGGCATCGAGAGCAGCCCGCATCACGGCCTGTTCGCCTTTAGAAATAGCAGGAGATACAAGGACGGTGCCTCGTTGCGCTTCCTTCAGGAAGGATTCCACTTTCGCTTGAATATCTGCCTCTGTCAGGCTTCACAACATCGAGGGTTTCTTCTCGCCCGCAAATGGCTTGTGCTTCTCAAATTCTTCCTTATTCATAAGTAATATATGGCCTTAGCCTCTCCAGTTCCTCTTTCGTGAAGATACCTGTGGACATGAGAGTCTCTTCTCTTTTCACTTCGCCATACAAGCGGATGTACTGCAGTAAGGATTTTGTCTGTTCATAAGTGATATAGGGATGGCTGTTGAGCGCTTGGAAAGAAGCCTTGTTGAGATGAATCTGCTGAACAGCGGCAGGAGAGGATATGGTGAACCATTCCAAGAGCTCGGGGGAGACGATGGAGATTTCCCTCAGTTGCTCAACAGAATGAAAACCACCTAAGCGTTGACGGTAACGCACAATGGCTACACTAATCTTTTCACCAATCCCCGGAATACGCCGCAGCATCGCGGTATCCGCCTCATTCACATCCACTTTTGTCAAGGTTTGGAACTTCTGTGGCTCCATAGAACGAGTCTGACCTTCCTGATGAAGTTTTCTTTCCTCAAAACGAGGAGTCTCTTTCCGTGCCTGATAGGCCGCTCCTACACGCACATAAGGGGAAAGCCTCTCCACATCTTCTTTCGTCCACCCATAGGTGTCGCCCATCTCCTCAGCCGAATGGAACACCTTTCCAGCGGCTCGATAATGCAGAAAGTTCTTCACCTTCCAAGGTTTCACTCCCAATTGAACCAAGGTGAGAGAATCAACGGTATTAGGGTCGAAGGCATGAAGCCGTTTCTTCGACACTGAAAGCGGCCTATTATGATCATCCGCTACAAACACAGGAGTATCCATCGATTGTTCTTTCTGTTCCTCCATTCTGTCCAAAACCATCAGCACACCCAATGCAAACACGGCAATGCACCCCAACGCCACAATACCCTTGCGGTCGCTCTTTCGAAAATAGAAGAAACCTTTTAATGGATTATTCATACACCTTCCTCCATCATGCGCTGGCATGCCTGTCTGATGTTCTCCTCCGCTACTTCGGGCTGCATCAGCACTTCAAGCGGCCGTTCATCACTATCATTGATGCCATACAACCTGTCAAAACCGAATGCCACCAGCGCCTCCTTATCTTTAATCTGTCCTGATATTAACACTGTCTTCACTCCTCTCTTTCTCGCCTTCTCCAGCACACCAGCAGCCACCTTTCCGTGGGTAGTCTGCTCATCCGAGCATCCCTCGCCCGTCAGCACCACATCGGCCCCTTCAAGTGCCTTGTCAAAGCCCGATGCCTCCATCACTACTTCGATGCCACATTTCAGCTCTGCTCCCAGATAAGTCAGCAGCGCATAGCCCAACCCACCTGCAGCACCAGCCCCAGGATGGAAGGCATCATCCGATGTGGCAATACCTTTCTCTTCTGTCTCTTTAGCAAAGGTACGCAAACGCGCATCGAGTTCCTTCACCTGCTCGGCAGTCGCCCCCTTCTGAGGGGCAAAAACGTAAGCAGCACCCTCTTTGCCGTAAAGAGGATTATCAACATCACAAGCAACCGTCAAAACCGACATCGTCGACGTCGGTCGACCGACATCGACGACATCGGTTAACCGACGTCGACGACGTTGCCTCAGAGGTTGTAAAAGCGCTCCACCTTCTTCATCCTGCAATCCCAATGCGAGCAGCATCCCTTGCCCACCATCACAGGTAGCAGAACCACCTATTCCAAGAATGACATGACGCACACCCCGATGCAACGCATCCAGCATCATCTCGCCAAGGCCATAGGTAGTGGCCTCCATCACGTTTCGACGTTCGGGCGGCACCAAGGTCAGTCCACACGCACTGGCCATCTCCATGTATGCCGTCTTGCCATCTGCGCTGATGGCATACACGGCCTCCACCTCATCCATCAATGGGCCATGCACCTTCACACGCACTTCACGGGCTTTCCCCATCCGGAGGAAGCACTGCACCAATCCCTCGCCACCATCGCTCAATGGAACACGGACAACCTCACCACAAAAGCCAGCACGACGCACACCTTCTTCGGCTGCGCAACAGGCCTCCTCGGCCGTGAGACATCCCTTGTAGGAGTCGAAGGCTAAAACAATTTTCATGAGTTCAGTTTCTTTCTCTCCCGCATTTCGGCAGTGGCGGTGAAGAGCACATCGCTACTGGAGTTGAGAGCTGTCTCAACGGAATCTTGCACCACCCCAATGATGAAGCCTACAGCAACCACCTGCATGGATACGGCAGGAGAGATGCCAAAAAGAGAGCAGGCCATCGGAACGAGCAGCAACGAGCCGCCTGCCACACCAGAGGCGCCACAGGCACCAAGAGTAGCAACCAGACTCAGAAATAGGGCCGAGAGGAAAGACACCTCGACACCGACAGTATGGGCCACCGAGAGAGAAAGAACCGTAATGGTCACCGCGGCCCCAGCCATGTTGATGGTAGAGCCCAGCGGAATGCTGACAGAATAGAAGTTCCTGTCAAGCTTAAGCCGACGGCACAAATCCATATTCACGGGGATATTGGCCGCAGAAGAGCGAGTAAAGAAAGCATGCAATCCACTCTCCTTCAAGCACTGCCACACCAACGGATAGGGATTATGATGAAGATATAGGAATACAATCAACGGATTGAGAACGAACGACGTGAAGAGCATACACCCCACAAGCAGAAGGAGCAGCTTGCCATAGTCTGTAAAGATATCCAGTCCACTTTTTGCCACTGACGTAAAGACAAGTCCCATGATGCCCAAGGGAGCATACTGAATAATCCACTTGACCGCCTGCGAAATGACTGCGGAGAAATCACAAACCACCTGGATGGTGTGTTCACTGGCACGCAGTTTTAGCGCCACACCAAAGATAACAGCCCAAAAGAGGATGCCGATGTAGTTGGAAGACGTGACAGAATGCAGAGGATTGGACACCATATTGGTGAGCAAGCTTGTGAAGATTTCATCCAGACCGCCAGGAGCTTTTGCGCTGGCTGCTTCCCTCAGGGTCATCGTGACAGGAAAGAGAAAACTGCCCACCACCGCCACAAAGGCTGCCATGAACGTGGAGAAAAGATAAAGCGTAAGGACTGTGCTGAACCGAGGTCCCAACCCTCCCTGGGCCTTGGCAATGGAAGCGGCCACCAGCACGGCCACCAGCACGGGAGCAACGGCCTTCAACGCACTGACAAACACCTTGCCCAAGATGCCCACAGCTGTCCACTGAGGGAAAAACATGCCAAGCAACACACCAATCACCAATCCGATAAGGATGCGCACGACGAGGCTGATTCTCGTCAATCTCTTGAGAAAAGAAACGATTTTCATGCCACAAAGGTACAACTTTTCAACGAAAAGGCTTACCTTCATAACAGCAAAAAATATATTAATAAACATTCAAAAAATACAAGAAAAGGTTCAGATTGTTTATCAAAACACCTACCTTTGCCTATGCAAAGTACATCTGTATGAATTATTTAAACATTTCTAACATTGCTCGAAGCACGAACGAAGTGGAATATCATCCGCTCATTCCTTTCCTGCCCGAGAATGCCAAAGTGCTTTTCCTCGGTAGTTTTCCGCCACAACGGAAACGGTGGTGTGTGGACTTCTATTACCCTAATTTCATCAACGACCATTGGCGCATTGAAGGACAAATTTTCTATGGAGACAAGAATCACTTTGTGGATGCTGAGGCCAAACGATTTAAGTTGGAAGATATTGTGGCGCACTGCCAAGAGAGGGGCATCGCCTTCTTCGACACTTCCACAGCCATCAAACGACTGAAGGATAATGCTTCAGATAAATTCTTAGAAGTAGTAGAACCAACCGACATTCATGCCCTGCTGAAAAAACTGCCTCATTGTCAAGCCATCGTCACAACAGGAGAGAAAGCCACCGACACCATCTGCACCTACATGAACATACCCGAAGTGCCCAAAGTCAACACGTATGTTCCCATCCCCAACACCTACAACAAAGACGGAAAGCAGCTAGTTCTCTATCGCCTTCCGTCCTCGTCACGCGCCTACCCTCTTGCCTTCGAGAAGAAAGTGGAAGCGTATCGGATAATGTTTGAGCAGATGTTATGATTGAATCCTCACTTTTTTGAAAAAAATCTTTTCTTTTGTAACAAACTTTTCGGAAGTCTCGTTTGTACAGATAGAAGGGCTCTTGAAACGAAGTATTATCAACTATAATAAATATGAAAAGAACTATCTTGTCTATTGCTTTGGCACTCAGTGTTGGTTGTGCCTCCGCACATAGTAATGCATTTGCAAAGTTGGCTGACATCAAAGGTGTGGAACATGTCGTCATTAACAAAACCATGCTGAACTTGGCTGCCAAAAGTGGAGGTGATTTCGATTTTGGTGACGCTCTCACCCTTGAGGGAATGTCAGGCGATATGCTCAAGAAATTGGAGAACATCAGTATTTATAATTGCGAAGGAGAGGATGGAGTTGAGACAATGAGCAAGCAAGTGGCAAGCATCCTGAATGGTTGTGGCTGGGAACCTCTCGTTGTTGGAACAGACGAGGATGGCGAGATAATGAAAATCTACCAGTTCAAGAAGGGGAAGAAATCCACCATCGCTATCTTTCATGAAGAAGAAGGTGAATCTTCGCTGATTATCCTCGAAGGCAAGATGGACTTCAAGAAGATGATTGAAAAACAGGTTGAAATATCCGTAAACGAAAAATAAAATACGCAGAACCTATGAAACGGACAATCTTATTGATGGCAATGGCACTCATGGTGAATGTTGCCTTCGGACAAACAGTGAACAAGCTGATTGAGAAGTACAGGCAGCTTCCTAATGCGCAATACATGGATACGAGTAAGGAAACTCTGAAATTCTATGACGAAAATCCTGATCCAGCGTTGACAGAAAAGGAACGTGCTCAGTTGAAGAAGAATTTCAAGATGAGTGAGACGGTGCAATTGGAAAAAGTCGATGAGGAACAACTGGCTCAACTCGAAGAAGACATCAAGGCACTCAAGGGATACGAGATGCTGTTTGTGACCAACAAGAATGGAGGTTCTGATGAAGATGCGAATGTTCTTCGGCAAATGATGTCTGAAGTGTTCAATCCCACGATCAAGCTGCAATGCTACGGTAAGGTGAAGGGAAATAAGGTCAGCGATTTGTTGATGAAGGTGAAAGTCTGGGAGACGGTGGTATTAGGGCATATTGATACGAAAGTGGAAAAAGAGCTTGTGGTGAAGTCCATCATGGAGAAAGAAGACGTCATCTATGAGCAGGAGAATGGCGGCGATGTGGTGGACATGAAGGACGTGTTGGAAGATGTAAAGAATGGCAATGTGCTCTTTGTCATCAATGGTGAGGAACACCCTGAATTACATTCGACGGACGAAGCGAAAGCATACATGGATGCCAAAGATTTCCATTTTAATAACGAATCATGGGTTGTAGGAAGTGCTGTGAAGGAGAAATATCCCAACACGGACAAGAAGGTGGTCATTGAGTGGTGGGATCGAAATGATTTCTCTAAAATGTCTGCAGAAGAACTGAAAACAGAAATCAAGAATTGTGTCATCCTCTTGAATGGAGAGTATCGTCCTGAATTCCACAATGAAGATGAAGTTATTAAATACTTGAGCGATGAGGATGGCGTGCTGAATGGCGAATGTGGCGTCCGTTATTATTTCAATCAAGAAAAGGCATCGAAATATGACAAGACAAAGAAGGTGGTGGCTGAAATCACTTTCACAGAGGTTGAAGAAGAAAAGTGACTGAACTGAATGGACGCACGGGAGTTTAAGCAACGGTTTATGCCTTTCCACAGGCGGCTCTATCGGGTGGGATACCATCTGACGGGCAATGCGCAGGATG
>CADAEK010000024.1 GCA_902786925.1 uncultured Bacteroidales bacterium | reverse complement strand
TGGTCAAAAATAAGCAAGTATTCGATAAAAATTATATGATTTCAGCATAAATTAAAAATAACGGTCAAAATATTTGGATTTCAACATAGAAAGCGGATTATGCCTTCGGGTATCTATCTTAAAGGTATTATTAGCCATCACTACAAACATCGGACGGGAAAATGAAGCAGACCTGACACCTGAAGGCCCACAATCATGATAAAGATCAAGCGTCAGAAACTGTTTTGAAAAACCAATGGTGTAATGGGGCATCCAACATCCAAATCTTGGTTGTGCCACGATATAAGTCGTGATACTTTGGGTAGGCTCAGGAAGATTCTCTGATTGCAATAAAATAGTTCCGTCATTGTAATAAGGAGTAGCCCACTCCATGATAGCGTGTTTGGCATCGATATAATCGAAACCATATACCAACCACTTATAATTGGCCGAGAGCGACAAAGTATAATCGACGGTATTATCAAGTTGCGGATTACCTCTCTCGTAAATAAATCTACTATGATATTTCATCGCGTTGATTAACTGCCAGTATTGAGGGCGAATAGTTTTTACAGTATAGTTGAGCGAGAGATTCAACAGTCCGAAACTTTTGCTCCATGAGAAGAAAGGATACAGTTCGTTTTGTTTCGCCCTGTTATTGTTTGCCGGAACAAGGATGTCCGCGTAATCACGGATAATATGCTCGCATCTTAATCCTGCTATCCACTGACCAATAGGCGACATGAGCGAATACTCAGAAAAAAAAGCCGCTATTCTCTCGTGTGTATTTGATTCTGATGCCATTGATAATGATTGAGCTTCATAAGTATTGTCATTGTTGACGCTCACATACTCGCTACCGAGTTTGAAACGGCTCTTTCTGTAGGGATAAGATACTACAAGACTAGTAGCCCACATGTTGTTTTTTGTATATGTACAGGCAGGAAACAGGCGTGACTCCATATAACTCTTTTCCATGATGTCATTATTCTGGCTTGTTATATGGTGATATCTGTCTAAATTCCAGTCAATAGACACATCACCTATTTTTCCACTATAATAAGCATTAACCAGATAACCTCTATCAGGACGGGAACGCCATTTGTCAAGCGTTGTCAGGCCATCTGTTTGTGCACCATTCATCCATACGGTCTCTGAAACAGTTTTCTCAGATTTATTACTCCAGCAACCATCAAGTCGCACCATGCCCCCAACAGTATTGCTGTCGTTCAGCTGCCAGGCACTACCCAGATTAAACTGATAGCAAGCCGATCGTCCATGGATATTGTAATCGCCTATCTGCTCACTGCGAATGCTATGCGAATTGTTTTTTACGGCAATACCTCCTCCTTCATTATAATGACCTATCCAATTATTGGCACCAACGAAGATATCAATATTCTTATGTCGATAGTTCATTGCCACATTCATCCCCGGACTAGTCTGATTACGATATAGTGACTGCTCTAACTTCATTTTTGTATCCAGTCCCAAGCCTTCGCCCCGAACACGTCGGGTTTTGATTTTTACTACAGCCGAAATCGTAGCATCATAATCGACTCCAGGATTATTAATTACTTCGATAGCACGTATCTGCTCAGAATGGATTTGTTTTAATTCTCCCAAATCGTAGATGCGACGTCCATTTACATAAAATACCGGAGCACCACGACCGATTACTTCCAGAGTTTCGCCATTTTTTATCATTCCAGGTACTTTGGCAAGCACATCTTCTGCACTTCCAATATGTTCTAAATTGGATCCCACTATGCGGGTTTCAATAGAATTGGCTTTCACCTTACTTCCAGCAGGTGCATATATAACGACTTCTTTCAGTGGCTGCACTTCACCAAATCGACAATAAACAGAATCAATCACTCCGTCTTGTGCTGACAAATCAGCAGGAGCACTTGCCAATAGCACCATAAACACTATGGTCACATGACAATTAACAACTATTTTTAGCCTCATTTCTAATCATTATTAATCAACAAACAATTACCGCAGTAGTCAATTCATAACAGAAAAACTACGGCAAAGATATATGGAGATTTAGCACCATCCAAATGACAGGGATATATGACTCTTTTATAGGGATGAATACTTGGTGAAGCGCGCTTTTCCATTCGCATACAAATCCTTTCTATTCATCCCCACACCCTTGCTTTTTTCGAGTTTTTTGCCATTTTAATAAATATACTATTGTAACTTTGTACAAATAATAAATCATACGAAAAGAATGAAGCAAATATCCAAAGTCATTATTAAAGATTATCTCATTTTCAGTATTGGCATGTTCTTGATGATTGTAACACTCGAGCCATACAACACCCGTGAATTTATCAATCGTAACGAATATGCCTACCTGTGGTTGGGGATAGAAGCGATTTTGTTTTTTTTGTTTTTTATGTTGAGCGAGATCATCACGACATTGGGATTTCGTCTGCCATGCGATTATACCATGCCAAGCGAATATCAGATCCGTCGTCTTTTACATATATTAATACCTTGCATTGTTCTCAATGCTCTTTTCGATGGAGAGTATTTTTCTATAGTAAACAATGGGTGGAGCGGATGGAGTTCAATTTGGTTTGATGAACAGGGACATCTTACCCTTGATCGTATTATATCCGATTTTATGAAAGGCGTATTTGTCGGAATGTTCTTATTAGCCTACATGCTATTCGTAACTCATCTGCGCATGCAGAAATACGTCATCAACGAACTACAAGAGATTAACTCTGTTCTTGAAAACGAACAGAATTACCTTAATACACAACCAGAAGAAATATCCAACAAGATTATTCTTAGTGGTTGCCGAAATGATTCGCTGATTGTGAATCCACAGGATATTCTTTATGTAGAGTCGATGAGAAATTACCTAAATGTCGTATATTTTGACAATTCAGAATTACGTTTAAAACGTCTGCGTAGCACCTTGAAAGATCTCGAAAAGATGCTGACACCCTACCCGTACATTTTCCGCATCCACAGAGCTTTTCTAGTTAATATCCATTTCATTACACAGGTATCAGGCAATGCTGCTGGCTACAAAGTAGAACTGTTCAGCACAAACAAAATTCTCCCAGTTTCAAAATCGTATGTTTCCATGTTCAAGGAGAAAATTAAGTGCCTCGGAAATAGATAGGGGGAAAAAAACACCAATGAAAGAATTAGTAGAATTACGAGTGGCGTATGAATCCAATCGCAACTTTGACTTATGAACGTAATGAATAGACGATTGATTTCTTTTCATTTTCCTTACCTCTTAATACAATAATGTGGAGTTTTTAACGTTTCTTCAAGTAGAATACATGTAAGAAGAGGCTTTGGCCTTGACAACCGAGAAGAATCGTTTTGAAGCAGACACTTCGAAATATTATATATATCTTACTGGTTATGACGAGCATGAGCGCTATTGCAGAGGTAAGCAATAGCGGTGCATTCTCGTCATTAGGTGTGTCTGCACCCGACACGGTAAAAGTGCAGAAGACCGACCATCCACAAGAACTGCATGCAGAAAAGTATGCGATGGACCTGCGGACACCCGAAAATATCAAGCCAGATACCGCTGTGTATGACGAGAAAACGGGCAACTACAAGGTGGGCACAAGGCTGGGCGACAAATTCTTGAGTCAGCCGTGGATGCTGACACCAAGCGAATATCTGCAATGGTCTGAAAAGCAGTCTTTCAACAAGTATTTCAAGACACGAAACGACTCCCTATTCGTGACGAAGGGCAAGGAGAAGTTTGATTTCGCGGATATGCACTTCGACTTAGGTCCAGCCGAGAAGATATTCGGTCCTGGCGGCGTGCAGATTCGCACACAAGGTAGTGCGGAACTGAAGTTTGGCTACAATTACAAGTTTGTTGACAACCCATCGATGGCGGAGCGCAACCGCACCACCAAGGCGTTTGACTTCGACGAGAAAATCAACGCCAACGTGAACGCGAAGGTGGGCGACAAGATGTCGTTCGACATCAGATACAACACAGAAGCGACCTTCGACTTCGACTCTAAGAACCTGAAACTGGCCTACGAGGGCAAGGAGGACGAGATTGTCAAGAAGATTGAGGCGGGTTACATCTCGTTCCCTACGAACTCAAGCCTCATCAAGGGTTCCAACTCGCTGTTCGGCGTGATGACTGACCTGCAGTTTGGCCGTCTGAGGCTGCAAGCGGTGGTGAGCCAGAAGAAGTCAAAATCGAAGACTGTCACCAGCCAAGGCGGCAGTCAGCTGTCCACGTTTGACATCCAAGCCTACAACTACGACGAGAACCGCCATTTCTTCCTGGCGCACTATTTCCACGACACGTATGACAAGGCATGCGCCACGCTGCCCAACATCACAAGCGGCATCACCATCAACCGCATTGAGGTGTGGGTAACAAACACAGGTGGAGCAACAGAGAACACACGTAACATCATCGGTTTGGTCGATCTGGCCGAACAATCGAAGATGGGCAACGCCACATGGATGAGCGGCGGCCCCGTCAATCCCAGCAACACCAGCAACATGCTGTATTCCAGCATGACGGGCACCTACAACGACTCTCGCAACATGGACCAGACAAGCACCGTGCTGGACAACGTGATGCAGGGAGGCGTGGAGTATGAGAAGGTGGAGAACGCCCGCTTGCTGACGTCATCGGAATATACGCTGAACCAGCACCTCGGCTACATCAGCCTGAAAGCGCCTTTGCAGCCCAACCAGGCGCTGGCTGTAGCCTACGAGTACACCTACAACGGACAAACCTTCCAGGTGGGTGAATTCTCGGCCGACCTGAAAGACAACGACAAGGCCTTGTTCGTGAAACTGCTGAAGAATACCAGCAACTCGCCCCGCATCGCCAACTGGCACCTGATGATGAAGAACGTCTATAGCCTGAACGCGCAGTCGGTACAGAAAGAGAAGTTCAAGCTGGACATCAAGTACCTGAGCGACACCACTGGCGTGAACCTGAACTACATCCCCGAAGAGAGGTTCAAGCAGACCACCCTGCTGAAGCTGCTGAACCTGGACCGCTTGGACGACCACGAGAAGACAAATCCAAACGGTAAGTTTGACTTTGTAGAAGGCTATACCATCCAAGCACAGACGGGCCGTGTCATCTTCCCAGTAGTAGAACCGTTCGGCGACTGGCTGCGACAAAAGATAGGCGACGACGCTATTGCTGACAAATACTGCTACGACGAGCTCTACGACTCCACAAAGACGGTGGCAAAACAAGTGGCAGAGAAGAACAAGTTCTCGCTGGTCGGCGAATACAAAGCCTCGAACGGCAGCGTGATTCGTCTCTCCGAAGGCTACAGCTACATTCCGGAAGGCTCTGTCACGGTGACAGCAGGCGGTGTGACCCTTACAGAAGGCACCGACTATACGGTCGATTACTCAGGCGGTGTGGTGAACATCATCAACCAGAGCATCATCGATGCCGGCACAAACGTCAGCGTCAGCCTGGAAGACCAAGCCGATTTCTCTACCATGCGCAAGACGATGCTGGGCGTGAACTGGGAGTACGACTTCTCCAAGAACTTCAACATAGGCGGTACTTGGATGAAGGTGAGCGAGAAACCGCTGACCTCGAAGGTAAGCATGGGCTCTGAGCCTTTGAACAACACGCTGTGGGGACTCCACATGAACTGGAAGCAGAACTCGCAGTGGCTGACGAACCTTCTGGACAAACTGCCATTCCTTGAGCTCAGCGCTCCATCCAGCATCTCGTTCACGGGCGAGTATGCCCAACTGGATGCTGGCACAGCACATGGCACACAGGGAAATGCCTCCTATCTGGACGACTTCGAGAACACGAAGACTCCTATTGACGTGAGCAACCCCAAGGAGTGGGTTCTCTCTTCTACACCATCACACTTGCAATACGGCAAGCTGACCAACGACGTGAAGTATGGCTACAACCGCGCCCGCTTGGCATGGTACAATATCGAACCACTCTTCACACGCCGCTCATCATCGCTTACGCCATCACACATCAAGAATGACCTCGACCAGCTTTCAAACCATTATGTCCGAGAAGTGTACATCCGCGAGGTGTACCCAAACCGCGAGACGAACATGGGCGAAAGCAACACGCTGGACATTCTGAACCTGGCCTACTACCCAAGCGAGCGCGGTCCGTACAACCTTGATACAGACGTGGATGAGAATGCACGGCTGAACGACCCAAAGAAACGCTGGGGCGGCATGATGCGCAAGATAGACACGAGCGACTTCGAAACTAGCAACGTGCAATACATCGAGTTCTGGATGCTCGACCCCTTCATCTACACAAAAGACGACCGACGTTATGGCGGCGACTTCTACATCAACCTGGGTGATATCAGCGAGGATGTACTGAAAGACGGCAAGAAGTTCTACGAGAGCGGCATGCCCGTCAGCTCTGCCTCTACCTACACAGAAACTGCTTGGGGACGTGTGCCCAGCGAGAAATCGGTGGTCTATTCCTTCTCGAACGAAAGCGGTGCACGCCAACGCCAAGATATCGGTCTGAACGGTCTGAACAACAAGGACGAACGCACCTTTGGCATCTATGCCGACTACCTGAACGCCATGAAGGGGAAGGTTACTGCCGCAGCCTACGACTCTATCTATGAAGACCCTGCAGGCGACGACTACCACTACTACCGTGGCAGCGACTTTGACGCAGCACGCACCCCGATTCTGGACCGCTACAAACGCATCAACTCGCCTCAAGGCAACTCGCCGAACACCAGCGAATCGGGCGAAAGCTACTCAACTGCCTATAAGAGCATGCCTGATGCGGAGGACACGAACTCTGACTACACGATGAATGAGTATGAGAACTTCTTCGAGTACCACGTTAGTCTGCGCCCTGAAGACATGGTGGTGGGCAGGAACTTCATCGTCGATGCACGCGAAACTTCTGTAGGTCTGCGCAACGGCAAGAAAGAAAGCGCCACTTGGTATCAGTTCCGTATTCCTGTAGAGGAGTTCGAGAACAAAGAAGGCAATATCAGCGACTTCTCAAGCATCCGCTTCATGCGTATGTACATGACGGGCTTTGAAGAGCCTATCGTGGTACGTCTGGCAAACCTCGACCTCGTGGCTGGCGAATGGCGCAACTACACCCACACGCTCTACACAGGCGAGAAGCCCAGCGTAAGTGGCACTTTGGTTCCATCTGCCGTGAATATCGAGGAGAACAACGACAAGACCCCTGTCAACTATGTGCTGCCTCCTGGCATCACCCGTGTGCTTGACCCTTCACAGCCTCAACTCACCCAGGACAACGAGCAGGCATTGGCTCTGACGGTGGAGAATCTGGCCACAGGCGATGCAAGAGCCGTGTACAAGACCATGAATATGGACTTCCGCCACTACAAGCACCTGCAGATGTTTATACACGCCAATGCACTGGAAGGCGACACAGAGCTGCAGGACAACCAGATGAGCATCTTTGTGCGCATGGGTAGCGACTACAAGAGCAACTACTACGAATATGAAATTCCGCTGAAGCTGACGCCTGCTGGGCACTACGACACTTACAGCACACAAGGCTGCAAAGCTGTATGGCCCGCAGAGAACATGCTCGACATAGACTTCTCCCTCTTCACCGACCTGAAGCACAGCCGCAACAAGGACAGAGCCTCGGGCAAGGCAAGCTACACGGAGTTGTATTACATCTATGACGAGGACAACCCCAACAACAAGATAAGCATCATCGGTAACCCATCGCTGGGTGAGATAAAGACCATGATGATTGGTGTGCGCAACAACGGCCGCAAGACTGGCGGTGTGGAAGTGTGGGTGAACGAGCTTCGCATGCAGGACTACACGAACGACGGAGGTTGGGCCGCTCAAGGAAATCTGAATGTGCAGTTGTCCGACTTGGGCTCGGTGAACGTGACTGGCCATGTGGAGACGGCTGGATTTGGCGGCCTGGAGGATGGTGTGAACCAACGCAGAAATGACAACCTATACGAATGGAGCATCACCACACAAATCGAACTGGGCAAGTTCTTCCCTGAGAAGTGGAAGATGAACCTTCCACTTTACTATTCTTATTCTTGGCAGAAGCTGTCGCCTAAGTACAATCCATTCGATACGGACATGCTGCTGAAGGATGCCCTGAACGAGTGTGCCACATCGGCAGAACGTGACTCATTAAGCAGCTTGACGGAAACGGTGGTGAAAAATAAGAACTTCTCCATGAGCAACTGGCGCTCTGGCGTACAGAGCCGAAAGCCGATGCCGTATGACCCAGCCAACTTCTCTTTCAGCTACAGCTATAGCCAAAGATACAAGACCGGCGAAACGACCGTGTATGAGAACGAGGAGAACTGGAAGCTGAACTTGAGCTACAACTACACCCCTAAATACAAAGCTTGGGAACCATTCAAGAACTTGAAGGGCAAGTCAAAGTGGCTGGACATTCTGAAGGCACAAAACCTCCAGTGGCTACCACAGAACATTGCCTTCAATACAGACTTGACGCGCAACTACTATGAGTTCCAGGAACGCGACATAGATGCCGGCACGAAGCTGCCTGTCACATTCTCTGACCTCATTCTTTGGAACCGCGACCTGACTGTGAAGTGGGATATCTTTAAGGCCTTGAAGATGTCGTGGACTTCATCCACACACGCTGAGATTGAAGAGCCACACACGGTGGTGAACAAGCACCTCTATCCCGACGAATATTCGGCATGGAAAGACTCTGTCATCAGAAGCCTGAAGTCGTTCGGCCGCCCACTCACCTACCGAAGCACTTTCAACGGGTCTTACCAAGTGCCGCTGAACAAGATTCCTTTGCTCGACTGGATGACAGCCGATGCCACTTACAACGCAAACTACAACTGGACCCGCGGCACAGAGCTGGAGGACGGAACGTCCCTGGGAAATACTGTAGGCACACAGCGTACCGTCAATATCAATGGAAAGATGAACCTGGAGACGCTGTACAAGAAATGGAAGTTCCTGGCTGACACCGAAAAGCGGTTTGCCGGCAACAGCCGTAATAACAGCCGCAGTCCTCAAAGCAGCCGCAACACGACCGCCAAGAGTACAAAGACAAAGGACTCAAAAGACAAGAAGGCGGACAGTAAAAACGGGAAGGACGCTAAAGATGCTTCCAGCAAGACTGACAGCAAGGAGAACAGCGCTAACAAGAAGACCAAAGGCTTCACGCAGGAAGTCGTGCTGAATGACTCGACTGGTGTCGAAGTTAAGCACGGGCAGAATTCCAAGCGCCTCATTGTACGTGCTACTACCAAGGGCGGAAAGACCTATAATCTTTCCTACAAGAAGATAGACGCCAACACCATCAAGGTGAAGAACCAAGACACAATTCCCGTGAAGATATCGGTGGTAGCTAAAGCACCATTGGAGAACGCTTCATGGTATAAAACGGCACAGATTGTGGCACGAGGACTGATGAGTGTGCGTAACATCAGCATTTCTTACCGCAACACATATGCGCTCACACTACCGGGCTTCAGCACGGAGGTGGGTGACGCATTTGGCCAAAAGAGCGTGGATGGCATGCTCTCTCCAGGTCTGGACTTCGCGTTTGGCGCTGTAGGTGACGGATATATCAAGAAGGCTGCTCGCAACGGATGGCTGATGCAAGATAACAGCAACATCACAACGCCTGCTACCACAGCAGCCATGGAAGATCTGCAACTGAGGGCAACACTCGAGCCCGTAAGAGACCTGAAGATAGACCTGAACGCTACCAGAACGGTGAATAAGACCAAGCGCATTCAGTTCATGTATGACGGTATGCCAACCACTCAAAGCGGAAGCTTCTCCATGACGGTCATCTCTATTAGTTCGGCCTTCGAGTCAGGTGGTAGCATCAACAATAACTACCACTCAAGCCACTTCCAGAAATTCCTCAAGAACCTGCCTATCATCCAAAGGCGATTGGAGAAACGATATGCCTCAGCCACTTATCCTGCAAGCGCAGGAGAAGAATGGGCCGGCAAGGCTTATAACCCAGAAAATGGACATGTGGAACAATACTCCGCAGACGTCATGGTGCCAGCCTTCCTTAGCGCATATTGTGGCGGAAGCCCAGTATCTTCTCCACTCGACATCTTCCCTGCTTTGGCACGGATGATGCCTAACTGGAGCGTGAAGTACGGCGGTCTGACAAAGCTCTCACCTTGGTTTGCCGACCACTTCAAGAGCTTCAACATCAATCACGCCTATAAGAGTATTTATTCTGTAGGCGCATACAACTCATACTCGAACTTCATGGAGTATATGGGTGACTGGGGATTCATCAAGGATGTGACCACAGGCAACCCTATTCCTAGCTCGATGTACAACGTTTCAACCGTCAGCATCAACGAGTCGTTCTTACCTCTCATCGGCGTGGACATGGCGTTCAACAGCGGCATGACTGCCAAGATGGAATATAGGAAGACACGCACCCTAAACCTCTCCATGACGAGTGTGGCTCTGACAGAGAATTTCTCAAATGACATCGTAATAGGCCTCGGATACAAAATCAAAGACCTGAACCTCTTTGGCGCGAAGTCTATCCAGAGCATTGAAGGCCGTAAGACAAAAGCCAAGGGTAAGAACTCGAAGGACAAGCAAGACACCAGCAGCCGCACTAGTGCACGTACCCGTGGTGTAAGCCATGACCTAAACATCCGCGCGGACTTCTCTTACCGTCTGCAGAACGCTCTGAACCGCAACATCCAGACGGCTGTGACTACTGCCACGAACGGCTCTACTGCCTACAAGATTGCCCTATCGGCAGACTATACATTCAGTCGTCTGCTGACCCTATCAGGCTTCCTCGACTGGCAGAAGAACACTCCATTAGTGTCACAATCGTCATACCCCACCATAACTGCCGACTTCGGCGTGAGCATGAAATTCTCTCTGACAAGGTAACAGATAGCAAATAGCAAAAGGGTTTATCAGCTCACTCCACATAACATAAATGGACCAAGCGGGCTCTTACCCAATCTTTTTCGCCGTTTCCTTTGCTACATAAACTGATTATCATTAACTTTGTGCCAATTCAACATCTCTCATTGTTCAAAACAACGTGCGCACCTATCACCAAGACCAAAAGGAGAAAGTGATGTCCCTCATCAGCACACACGATTGGGACGGACTGGCACACACACTACAAAGTCTCAGCAATATGGACTTGAGACGAATGGAGCGTGTGATGAGAGAAGAAGTGTTGACGCAATTGCCCAATGACTTGTTCTGGGAGACGCTCTTACACATTATTAAATATAAAAGAGCCGCATTTATAACGAGCGTGGTGGCGGCAGACCATCTCATCAAAGACAACACAATTGATTTTAGCACAGACCACGTACAGAACTTGTGTGAGCATCTGGAAGCTAGTCATCCCGACTCGCTCGTGAAACTGTGCAACATGGTGATGCCATTGCTCCAAACCGAGCAGCAGGCCATGGGGCTGTTTGCCGCATTTCTCATCAGGGATGAAGTAACACGATTGAGCATTCTGCTGAAGACAGACACTTACCTATCCTACTATCTTATCTTTAAGACACTCAAGCTAATAGAAGACAAGATTATTGCGAAGAAATGCTGTATGGCATTGATCAAACGACAAAACGATCACGCCTATAATGCGGTATGCCTGATTAAAGCGTACTTTGGATTGGACGACCTTCCAGGCCGCTTCTCGCTCAAGATAGAACAATATGAATTGAGTCATATTGACCGGAATTATGAAACGTTTGTGCATGTGTTGGAAGGGAAAAGACCAAAGATAAACTAAGATGAAAGCACTTACACTATACGAACTGAACGGAATCGTTCGTCAAACACTGGAACTGACTTTGGACAGCACATACTGGGTGCAGGCCGAAATCAGCGAGCTGCGCGTGAATCGCCATTGCTACATGGAACTGGTTCAGAAAGACAAAAACGGGGGGAACATGGTGGCAAAAGCGCGGGCGCAAGTGTGGGCGAACCGATGGGCCTTTCTAAAGCCAATGTTCGAACAAACTACTGGACAAACGTTGTCCACAGGCATGCAAGTGCTCGTACAAGTAGAAGTAACCTTTCACGAACTCTACGGGTATTCTCTCAACATTACAGACATTGACCCCACATACACTCTGGGAGACCTGGCCCGAAGACGGCAGGAAATCTTGCGACAGTTAGAAGAAGAAGGCATCAGCACCATGAATAAAGAGCTGCCACTTCCTCGCTTGCTGCAACGTATCGCTGTCATATCATCAGCCACAGCTGCTGGTTATGAAGACTTTCACAACCAGTTGATTCACAACAAAAGAAGATTATCCTTCAAGACCAAGCTTTTTCAAGCAACGATGCAAGGAAACGACGTGGCTGACAGCATTATTTCTGCACTTAACCGCATCGCCAAAGAAATAGATGAGTGGGATGCTGTTGTTATCATCAGAGGAGGTGGAGCCTCCTCCGATTTACAGGGATTTGACTCATTAGAACTTGCAGAGAACGTAGCTCAATTCCCCCTTCCCGTCATCACAGGCATCGGACACGAACGCGATGACACGATCATTGACCTCATTGCCCATACACGGGTAAAGACACCGACGGCTGCAGCAGAATTGCTCATTCATCACCAAGAGGAGGAATTGGACATGCTAGAGGATTTCGCAGCCCGACTGATGGAACAAACAAAACAACTACTATATTACGAAAACGACAGGCTCAAGCTTTTGGCAGGAAAGGCCCCCTTACTCTTCGCGCAAGTAAAAGCACGAGAGGACTTGAAACTCCATCAGCTCATGGCTACTTTATCAAATAACAGCCTGCTCAAGGTTGAACAGGCCAAAGGGACAGTAGAGCACCTATACCAAAGCATTCGTCTCCATGCTCCCATCCTCATCCAAAGAGAGAATACTCGCATTCTATTGAATGAAGGCAAGATACAAGGTTCTGACCCTAGCCATATTCTTCGTTTAGGGTTCAGCATCACGCGTGTAAACGGCCAAGCAATCAAGCAAGCGACCGAGGTGAAAGCTGGCGATGAAATAGAAACCATATTAGCATCTGGAACACTCAAATCAACTATCACATGGACAAAAAAATGACATATGAAAAGGCGATGAAGCGCCTAGAACAAATTGTAAAACAGATAGAAAGCGGAGAGACAGACATCGACTCACTCACAGCCAACTTGAAAGAGGCAAAATGCCTCGTGGAATTCTGCAAAGAGAAGTTGACAAACGTGGAAGCCGAAGTGAAGAAATGTCTCGATTTGTAAAAAAAACGTAATTTATTCCACACAAACTTGGCAGTCACGATTCTTTTTTATACCTTTGCAAGGAAATTTAGAGTCTATACGCATTATGTTCGATGCATAAAGTGAGACAGAAGTAACTCGAAGACAACGAGAAAATTAGTAATAACTAACAATGGAGAAAACTCTTGTAATTTTAAAACCAGGTGCAGTACAGCGCGCACTCGTCGGCGAAGTAACAGCCCGTTTTGAGCGCAAAGGACTGCGTTTGGCAGGTATGAAAATGATGCAGCTCACAGACGAGCTTCTCAATGAGCACTATGCCCATTTAGCTGAGAAGCCTTTCTTTCAGCGCATCAAGAACTCAATGATGGCATCTCCTGTTGTTTGCTGTTGTTACGAAGGTGTTGACGCTGTTGAAACCGTGCGATCGATGACTGGTAGCACCAACTCAAGAAAGGCTGCCCCTGGAACTATCCGTGGGGATTTCGGTATGAGTTTCCAAGAGAACATTATTCACACCTCTGATTCACCCGAAAATGCAATTATTGAGTTGAACCGCTTCTTCAAGCCAGAAGAAATCTTTGATTATACACCTGGAGTCTTCCAATACCTGTATGCCAATGATGAGTATTAACTCTACCCTTTTCGTCATATCTAACTCTACTAAAACCCCAAGAACTGTGATTATTAGCAACATTTCAAAAGCAATAGGAATAGCCCTTCTCTCGATGGTCTCGCTGAGCAGCTTTGCGCAAGACGCCATTGCAAGACAAGCACCATCCGACAGGCGCCTAAAAGACATCCGAAACGTTAAACTTAACAATACAGCAGCCCTTTCTGCAGACCTCAACAACCCTGCAGCCAACATTTACACCGACTGGACTGATAATATCAGAAGTTGCAGCGGCGTTGTCCCAGCCAACTACAAGATAGACCTGAGAGGTTTCTGCATGCCAACTCCTAGCAGAAAGATCAACTCTCAATTTGGCCCACGTTGGGGACGCCAACACGAAGGTCTGGATATTAAGGTCTATATCGGCGACACCATCCGCGCTGCATTCGATGGTAAAGTGCGCATTTGCAAATACAACGGACGCGGCTATGGCTACTATTTGGTATTGCGCCATCCAAATGGCCTTGAGACGCTCTATGGCCACTTGAGCAAGCAGTTGGTCAAGAAAGACCAAATCGTTCGCGCTGGAGAGCCTATCGGTTTAGGTGGCAACACCGGCAAGTCATACGGTTCCCACCTGCACTTTGAGACTCGCGTGTTGGGACAGCCCATCAATCCCGCCTTGCTCTTTGATTTCGAGCACCAAGACGTGACAAGCGATTTCTATGTGATGCGCAATGGTATTAGCCACGGAAGCATTGCTGCACGTACGGCCAACCAAATGAAAGCTAACGACAACCAACACGCAACGGCATCAACAAGTGAAGCATACGACAGAACATCCGAATCTTCCGAAGAAAGTGCTGAAGCGAAGCAAAATGCAGTCAACAAGCAGTCTTCAAGAAAGAAAACAAGCAACAAGGCTGTTTCGTATTCAGTAAAGAAAGGTGACACTCTCTACTCCATTGCGCGCCAACATGGCACAACTGTAGAGAAGCTTTGTCGTCTCAATGGTATCAAATCCACTTCTGTCTTACGTACGGGACAGACCATCAAGTGCTCATAAGCGAAACTTGCGAACAGGCACAAGAATAGACATAAGAAGAACTTACAATTATACGCCTTACATAGTAGGCACCAAGTTTACGCTTGGTGCCTTTTTTGTGCTCGTACTCATGTGGGAAACAAAAGAAAACGTAGTTTTTCTTTGTTTTGTGCGCACATAGTCGTAACTTTGCAGTTCATAAGCAGGAATATGGATACTCAGCAACAATTCAAGCAGGCCATGGCAGGATGCCGTGACATCTTCTGCAAGAAACTACATGATTATGGAGCCGCATGGCGCATCTTACGCCCAGCGTCGGTAACAGATCAGATATTCATCAAAGCCAACCGCATTCGTAGCCTTGAGACCAAAGGTATCTCGTTGGTAGGCGAAGGCATCTACCCTGAATTCCAAGCCATCGTTAACTATGGTATCGTTGGGCTCATACAATTGGAATTAGGTTATGCAGAAACAGAGGATATGGACGCTGACCATGCGATGGCATATTATGACAAGTACGCCAACACCGCACTTGAACTGATGCTGCGCAAGAATCACGACTATGACGAAGCTTGGCGTTCCATGCGCGTAAGCAGTTACACAGACCTTATTCTCATGAAGCTGAACCGCACAAAACAGATTGAAGGCAACGATGGGCAAACGCTTATCTCTGAAGGCATCGATGCCAACTATCTCGACATGATTAACTATTCTGTTTTCGGCCTAATCAAACTAGCCGAGCAGTCCGATTCCACCACCCTCCCCACAGAGAAAGATGACGCAGCAAACTAAAACGCTGACATTAACCGTTGCGGTGAACATCTGCCGCCTTCTGTTAGCCGCCACCTTCATCTTCAGCGGCCTCATCAAAGCGAACGACCCACTAGGAACGGTTTACAAATTGCAGGACTACCTGCAAGCTATAGCGTGGTTTCAACTGCCTGACACTTTCTTACTCGGATGCGCAGTCATCCTTGCGTTCTTTGAATTCACTTTAGGCATCTATTCACTGTTTGGCATCTACAGGAAGACCATATCGCGCCTTACGGTTGTATTCATGATACTGATGACGCTCTTGACAGTCTATATTGCCATAGCCAATCCCGTGTCTGATTGTGGGTGCTTTGGCGATGTCATTATCTTGAGCAATAAAGCAACGCTCGCAAAAAACATCGTGTTGCTAGCCGCATCTGCATTTGTGTGCCGCTACTATCGGCTCCAAAAGGACATTCTCTCGCCCGCTCTTCAGTGGCTTGTCATGTTCCTTTCGCTCTGTGCCATCATCGGTTATGCCATTTACTGCATCATCGCCTTACCCGTATTCGATTTTCGGCCCTATAAAGTGGGCACAAATCTGCAAGAAGCGGTGATGAATCACACAGAACCAAGGTTTGATGTGGCAATCATTTACAAGAAAGACGGGCAGACACTCACTTTGACCGCAGAAGATGAAGATCCAGACTCCACTTGGATTTATGTAGAGACGCGCCGCATACCCCGTACTGAAACAGACTTGGCAGCAGCAGACTTCTATGTGACCAATACGGAAGAAGAAGACATCACGCCCGACATTCTCCTCAACGATGGCTACACATTCCTGCTCATTATCCCCAATTTGCGAAATGCAGACGAAGGTTGTATCGACAGAGTCAATGCCCTTTATGAATATGCACAAGACAACCAATGGGGGTTCTACTGTCTCACGGCTTCCTCTGAGACTCGCGATCAACGCTATTGGCGCGACCACACTGGTGCCGAATATGATTTTTCGTTAGCCGAAGAGCGGATGCTGAAGACTGTGGTGCGTGGACAGCCAGGCCTTGTGCTCCTCCACGATGGAGTCATCGTGAAGAAATGGAGCAACTACAATCTTCCTAAAGAAGAAGATTTGAAGCAGTTCCTCTAATAAGGAAAGGCAATAGAAGGACCGAAGGGGCAGGATTCGAAACAGAAAAGAGAAACAAAACAACATATACGTTTAACTCATTAATAAAACTAAAACACTATGGCAAAGAAAATTGTTGCTGGAAACTGGAAGATGAATAAGAATCTCCAGGAAGGTATCGAGTTGGCAAAAGGTCTCAACGAGGCTCTCGCTGCAGACAAGCCAAACTGCGATGTAATCATCTGTACTCCTTTCATTCACCTTGCAAAGGTTTCTGAAATCATCGACCACAAGGTCATCAACCTCGGTGCTGAGAACTGCGCGGACAAGGCTTCTGGCGCATACACTGGTGAGGTTTCTGCCGAGATGGTTAAGTCTACAGGTGCTGAGTACGTTATCCTTGGTCACTCTGAGCGTCGTGAGTACTACAACGAAACTCCAGAGATTTTGAAAGAGAAAGTTGAGCTGGCTCTTGCCAACGGTTTGAAGGTAATCTTCTGCATCGGTGAGTCTTTGGCACAGCGCGAGGCTAACGAGCAGAATGCCGTTGTAAAGGCAGAACTTGAAGGCAGCGTGTTCCATCTTTCTGCAGATCAGTTCAAGAACATCGTTATCGCATACGAGCCAATCTGGGCTATCGGCACAGGCAAGACTGCTACAGCAGAGCAGGCTGAAGAGATTCACGCATACATCCGTTCAGTTGTTGCTGAAAAGTATGGCAAGGAAATCGCAGCTGAGACTTCTATCCTCTACGGTGGTTCTTGCAAGGCTTCTAACGCTCCTGAGCTCTTCGCTAAGCCAGACATTGACGGTGGCCTCATCGGTGGCGCATCTCTCAAGGTGGCTGACTTCAAGGGCATCATTGACGCCTGGAAATAATTCCACACACTCTCATGTACGATGCACGACCCTACCCTGCACGGGCAAATCGTGCATCGTACACACTCTTTTCAAGCATTCGAGGAAGGCTATAGACTACGCAAACTTTCAACTCAACAGTTCACAATGAAAAAGCTTCTTTCACTCACCCTCATCTTCCTTTTGTGTACCATCACCATGTCTGCGCAAAACTTCACCGACCATCTTAAGAGCAAGGTGGCGGGGCAAGGCACAGTGACAGTATATCAAGACTCCATCATCGACGACATGGTGAATGGGAAAAAGCAATACTCCCCAGAGAAGAAAGAGTCCCCTAAGGACATACCAGGCATACAGAAAGGCAAGAAGACCCGTGCACGCGGCTATCGCATCCAAGTATATTGGGGAGGTAGTTCACGCGCCGACGAGACCAATGCTCGCCGTGCTGGTACACGTGTCACCACCGTCTTCCCCGAGCTACAGGCCTACACCACTTTCGGTTCACCCAACTGGCATTGCCGCGTAGGTGATTTTGCTACCCGAGAGGAAGCCGCCGAATATCTTGACAAACTCCGCGAGGCGCGCCTTGCCCAAGGAGCCATCATTGTCAAGAGCGAGGTTTTCATCTACCAATAATTACTACAAGAACGAAATGAACAAAGAAGAACAGATAGAGATTCTCAAGACCTCCTGCTTACAAACTCTTGAGGCTATAGGCGAAGATTCACAGCGCGAAGGTTTGGCGAAGACGCCAGAACGTGTGGCACGAACCCTTCTTGACCTTACGAAGGGCTACACGATGGATCCTGTTGCTACACTGAAATCCGCCATGTTCCAAGAAGACTACGACCAGATGGTGGTAGTGAAAGACATTGAGTTCTACTCCCTGTGCGAGCACCACATCCTGCCTTTCTTCGGGAAGGTGCACGTAGCTTATATCCCCAATGGTCACATCGTCGGCCTGAGCAAGATTCCGCGTATGGTTGACATTTTCTCCCACCGCCTGCAGGTGCAGGAACACCTCACCAAACAGATTTGCGAGTGTCTCCAGCAGGCTCTCAGTCCGCTTGGCGCCATCGTTGTGATTGAGGCACAGCACTTATGCGTCCAGATGCGTGGCATTGAGAAGCAAGGCTCCACTACACAAACCATGTACTATACAGGCGTGTTCGAGAACATCGAGAAGCGCAAGGAATTCTTAAGTTTAATTAGGAAGTAAGAGCTTAGGGGGAAGAACTCTCATGCAGCCCACAAGAGCCTCCCGTTCCCGACCACCGATTCCTGATTTTCCATTGATTATGATACCACAATCCACCATCGACCGTATCATCGACGCTGCCAACATTGTAGATGTCGTCTCTGATTACGTCACGCTTCGCCGCGCTGGTGCAAGCTACAAGGGATTGTGTCCTTTCCACGACGATAAAACCCCCTCTTTCTCAGTCTCACCTGCCCGAGGTGTATGCAAGTGCTTCAGCTGTGGAAAGGGTGGCAACTCTGTCCATTTCATCATGGAGATGGAACAGATGAGTTATGTCGAAGCACTAAAGCATTTGGCCAAGAAATACGGCATCCCTGTTGAAGAGGAAGAGATGACCGATGAGCAGCGGCAGAAGATGAATGAGCGCGAAAGCATGTTCGCTGTCAACGAATGGGCCGCCAAGTATTTCAGCCAAACCATGATGAACGCCCAAGATGGACGTGCTATCGGACTCGCATATTTCCGCAGCCGTGGTTTTCGCGATGACATCATTGCCAAGTTTCGTCTCGGCTTCTGTCTCGACAGCCCTGATGCCATGTCTAAAGAGGCGAAGGCAAAGGGATACAACGAGAAGTACCTCATTGACACAGGCTTATGTGTCAAACGGGATAACGGTACCATTTATGACCGTTTCCGTGGCCGTGCCATGTTCCCATGGATAGCAGTCAACGGAAAAGTAGTAGCTTTTGGTGGTCGTGTGCTCGATGCACGCACTAAGGGAGTCAACCAAAAGTATGTCAATTCTCCCGACTCCATCATCTATCACAAGGCCAATGAACTGTATGGCATCTTCCAGGCCAAGAAGCAAATAGCCAAGGAAGATATGGTCTATATGGTGGAAGGCTACACCGATGTGCTGGCCATGCACCAGTGTGGCATAGAGAACGTTGTAGCCAACTCGGGCACAGCACTGAATGAGGCACAAATCCACCTACTCCACCGCTTCACCAACAACATTACTCTTCTCTATGACGGTGATGAGGCCGGCATCCATGCGGCCACACGTTCCACCGACATGCTTCTTGCCGAGGGCATGAATGTGAAGATACTCCTCTTGCCCGATGGTGATGATCCTGACAGTTTCTCACGCAAGCATAATGCGCAGGAGTTCAAGGAATATGTGGCTGCTCACCAGACCGACTTTATTCTCTTCAAGACCAATCTCCTGCTGAAAGACGCACAGCGCGACCCCATCAAGCGTGCCCAGCTCACCGAGGACATCGTGAAGAGCATTGCAGTCATTCCCGACGAAATCATCCGCTCTACCTATGTGCACGAGTGCGCTGAAATCCTCAATATGGACGAGGCCATTCTCATGCGAGGCGCCAACAAGAATCGTGCCGCCATCCTTGAGAACCTGAAGAAAGAAGCACAACGCGAGCGTGAACGCCAGGCACGGTTGCTTGAGCAATCGTCCGCCACGAGCGATGCGCCTGTGGCCCCTGCTGCTGCGCCCCCTCTGCCAAGCGATATTCCCGACGACATACCACCGATGGAGGCCATGCCACCCGTGGAAGAAGCGCCCACCGTGGCCACACCGCTTGCCACCAAGCAAGGATTGGCAGAGCAACGTTTCTATGGTCTTGAGCGCATGATTCTCACCCTCGTCACCCGGTATGGAGAGCAGCTCATTGACGGGCAGGATGCTGAGGGGAATCCCACGCAGACGCCGTTGGCCACCTTTGTGCAGGGCGACCTCAACTACGATGGCATCCAGCTCCGCTCACCTCTCTATGCCAAGATGCTCTTGCTAGCCAGTCAGCACGCCAGCGATCCTGGCTTCGTGGCCAGCAAGTTCCTGATGAACAATCAGGATGAAGAGGTCAGCCGCGAAGCTGTTGACCTCATCAGCGACCGCTATCAGTTGAGCAGCGGCAACCAGATGACCCAAACAGAGGATGAGCTGAAGGTCACCTACCTTTCACGCCTGCTCCTCGACTACAAGAATGCGATTATTGAAGAGGAACTACGGCGGTGCAGCTCAGACCTTACTCGTCCAGAGGTGAAGAACGACGTCAACCGCCTGATGGACACCATACGCCAAATCAAAGAACTAAGCGAAACTCAGCGGCAGCTCGCCAAGTTACTGGGCGACCGAGTCGTTGTTAAATAAACACATCATGAAACGTTCTACAATCTTTTACCTAACCCTGTTACTCGTGCCTGCATTGATACCCTCAAAAGGGTTGGCACAAAATCCACCACTAGTTTATCCCGTAGAGCACACAGGCAAGCACTTTGCCAAGCCTGCCATGCCAGAACCCAACCAACTGCCCGTCATCCGCGAATTGCCCGATGCCTTAGAAGGAGTGGCCAGTTTTGCCGACTGGGCAAAACGCCGCAGCGACATCAGCCACATGATTCAGCACTATGGCATCGGCACCAAGCCTTCCGTCGAGGCCCAGCAAGTCAAGGCCCGCATGGAGGAAGACACGCTCATTGTTGATGTCAACGTAAACGGACAGACACTCACCCTGCGCTCTGAGATACGCTACCCCAAAGTGGGTCAGCCACCCTATGCCCTCATGATTGGCACCAGCATGATTTCATTGCCTCGCCAGCTCTTTGAGGAGCGCCCCATTGCCACCATGACCTTCCACGAGAAGCAAGTCAACGACTATGGCCAATTTGGCAAGCATCACGAACGAGGCGAACACCCCTTCGACCGTCTCTATCCACAATTAACCGCCAATGGCGCATACAGCGAATGGGCCTGGGGGCTCAGCCGCCTCATCGACGGCCTTCAGCAGCTCGGTTCCGAAGTGACCAAGATTGACACCCAGCACATTGGCGTGACAGGATGCTCCTATGCCGGCAAGATGGCACTCTACTGCAGCGCCTTCGACGAGCGTGTCGCTCTCACCATTGCCCAAGAGCCTGGTGGCGGTGGCGCTGCGGCATGGCGCAAGTCGCACGAATCGACTGAGAAGGTTGAGGACATTGACAAGACAGACTACCACTGGTTCATGGAGAGCCAGCGCGATAATTTCCGAGGCGACTCCGTCTATCGCCTGCCCTACGACCAGCACGAACTATGCGCGATGGTTTGCCCTCGTGCCCTGCTCCTGCTGGGCAACCCCGACTATGTGTGGCTGTCCGACCGCGCCATGCTTCCTTCGGCCGAAGCTGCCAAGAAGGTGTGGGAACGCTTCGGCATTGGCGACCGCATGGGCTGGAGCATCGTGGGCGGTCATGGCCACTGCCAGCTGCCCGAGCGCCAATGGCCTGAGGTACAAGCATTCATCGACCGTTTCCTCTTGGGCCGACCTGCCAACACCGCCAATATCCAGATAGCAGAATTCTAAGGTTTCCTATCCTCATACACTCATATCTCCAATCGTACATCCTCCGCACCAAGTGTGGAGGATGTTCTTTTTGTCCTCATCACTCTGCCCCGCTGAAGGAGTTGTAATGCTTCCTTTCAGGAAGTCGTTCACAAGTTACGAACAATTATTCATAAGTTTGGAATAATTATTCGCAAGTTATGAATAATTGTTCATAACTTATGAATAACCAAGAACACATCAACGTGAGCCTCCCGAGACCTTGCCAAATCCTCTGTATTCATGCCCTTCCAAGAGAAAAAAAGAAGGTTTGTTTTGTTCTTCATCCAAATTATGCTACCTTTGCAATGCGATGAACATCCTCAGCCAAGACATCAAATACCTGCAAGGTGTGGGGCCCAACCGCGCCTTGCTCCTCGCCAACGAACTGGGCATCACGACCGTTGGCGACCTCTTGGCATATTACCCTTATAAATATGTGGACCGCAGCCGCATCTACCGAATTAGCGAGATAGATGGCAACATGCCCTATGTACAGCTCTGCGGACAGATATTCTCCTTCGACTCGATAGGCGAAGGGCGCAACAAACGACTCATCGCACACTTTGCAGACGGTTCGGGCGCCATTGATCTGGTGTGGTTTCAGGGCATCAAGTATGCTGCCAAAAGTTATGACTGCCGCAAGCCTTACATCGTCTTCGGCAAGCCCACGGTGTTCAACGGGCACATTCAAATAGCCCATCCGGAAATAGAACCAGCTCCCGAACATCTGAAGGCTCAGGCACGCACAACGGGAGACCTGTTTGAGGAAAATGTTCCGAACGCCAATCTGCACGAGACCGCAATTGATGCACAACCCACCGTGTTTAAAGGCTTATGCCCGTCCTACAACACCTCCGAGAAGATGAAACGCAGCGGACTGAACTCCGCTGCTATGGCGAAACTCACCGCCAATATGTTCAAGCTGCTCAAGGAACCATTGGCCGAGACACTGCCTCCATACATCGCCCAGCAGCATCACCTCATGTCCTATGATGACGCTGTGCGCAACATCCACTACCCTTCTTCGCCCGAAGCCCTCCGACATGCACAGCTGCGACTCAAGTTTGAGGAGCTTTTCTACGTGCAGCTCAACATTCTGCGCTATGTGAAAGACCGGCAGCTGAGGTATCGGGGCATCATGTTCAACACCATCGGTGAGCATTTCAACGGATTCTTCTTCAATCACTTGCCTTTTGAGCTCACCAATGCCCAGAAGCGAGTCATCAAGGAAATCCGAGCCGACATGAAGTCGGGACGACAAATGAACAGGCTTCTGCAAGGCGACGTGGGAAGCGGCAAAACGCTGGTAGCTCTCATGGTGGCACTCATCGCCATCGACAATGGCTACCAAGCCTGCATCATGGCACCTACCGAGATTCTGGCAGAACAGCACCTTGACACCCTGCGCGAGTTTTTGGGCGACCTCCCCATTAGAGTGGAGCTGCTCACTGGTACAGTGAAGGGGAAGAAACGAACCGCAGTGCTCGAAGGACTGGTGGGGGGCGAAATCCACATCCTTGTGGGCACTCATGCCGTCATCGAGGACAATGTGCTCTTCCATAAGCTGGGCCTTGTGGTGATTGACGAGCAGCACCGCTTCGGTGTGGCACAGCGTGCCAAACTCTGGATGAAGAACTCTGTGCCGCCTCATGTCCTCGTCATGACCGCAACCCCCATACCACGCACCCTTGCCATGACTCTCTACGGCGACCTCGACGTGAGCATCATCGACGAACTGCCCCCTGGACGAAAACCTATACGCACCGTACACATGTTCGATGCCCATAGGCCACGCATCTACGAACTCATGAACCGTGAGCTACAGCTTGGACGGCAAATCTATATAGTCTATCCTCTCATCAAGGAAACCGAGAAAATGGACCTGAAAGACCTTGAAGCCGGATTTGAGGAAATCAGCAAAGCATTCCCCAACTACAAGGTAAGCAAGGTGCACGGAAAGATGAAGTCTGCCGATAAAGATGCGGAGATGCAACGCTTTGCCAACCACGAAACTCACATCCTCGTCTCTACCACAGTCATCGAGGTGGGTGTCAATGTGCCCAACGCATCGGTAATGATTATAGAGAATGCCGAACGTTTCGGACTCAGCCAGCTTCACCAGCTGCGAGGACGTGTGGGCCGAGGAGCCGACCAGAGCTACTGCGTGCTCGTCACCAAGTTCGAAATCGGCGAGACTACCCGCAAGCGCATTCAAGTGATGGTGGACACGACCGATGGCTTCGAGATTGCCGAACAAGACCTCAAACTACGAGGCCCAGGCGATCTGGAGGGCACGCAGCAGTCAGGCATGGCGTTCGATCTCAAGATAGCCAACCTCGCCCGCGACGGACAAATCCTCACCATCGCACGAGACACAGCCCAAGCTGTCATCACATCCGACCCCGAAGAGCGCAACCCGCTGAACGATGTTCTTTGGCGAAGACTGCGGGAACTGCGGAAGAGCAATATCAACTGGGGCGCGATAAGCTAACATCGGAGAACTGACACACAAGGGAATGAATGTCATCCGAATCATTGCAGCCAAGATAATCCACGAGCATCTAAAACTATACAACCAATGAAGAACAGAACCACACGAATCATAACCATCTGCCTCGCTTTACTGTGCGTCACAACAGTCTTCGGCCAAGAAAGTGAGGAAATCAGTACGTTCACTGCGCTAGACTCCTTGAAGGCTCTGAATGACTCCATCGTCAATGAGCTGCGCAACCAAGTGCAGGAACTGAAATTGCAAGGCATCGTGATGCAAGAGCAGCTGGAAAAGACGGGCAAAAGCGCTAAGGAAGATTCTCTGCGACTGGCTGCACGCAAGGCACGTGTGGACTCGTTGCGCAATGTCACCACGGGCGCTCCCCTTATTATCGACGGCGACACTCTTTTGGTTATCTATGCACGCAAGGGAGGCATGTTGCCTCAAGCACGTGTGGCTGCTGTAAAAAGCAAGATAAATGATGTAGGCAAACGCCTGACAATGTTTGTGGATTCCATCTATGTGTTTGACAGCGAAGTGTCCTCAGACGTGATGGTAGGCGAAGACGTCATCCTCAGTGTCACCGACCTGGATGCCCTATGGATGGGCACAGAGCGTCTCGCCTTGGCCGAACAGTACCGCGACGCCATCAGCAAGAAAGTGCATGAACTGCATGACACCTACGGATTGCAACAGAAGCTGCAGAGCATGGGCTGGGTGGCTCTCATCATTGCTGTGATGGTGCTTCTCATCTGGGGCATCATCTGGCTCTTCCGCCTCTGGAAATTCAGCATCACACGCAAACTGCTCCGCACCATCAAGTCGGTCAGCATCAAGAACTATCCACTGCTTGACACGCATCGTCTCGGCATTGCCATCATCTTCGTATTCAATCTGGTGCGGCTATTGCTCATCTTCCTCGTGCTGCTCATTGCGGTGCCGCTCATGTTCTCCATCTTCCCCGAGACTAAAACTTTCACCTACACCGTCTTCAGCTTCGTTTGGGACCCACTCACCGACATCTTCAAGTCCATTGTAGCCTATCTGCCCAAACTCTTCAAGATAGCAGTCATCATCTTCTGCTTCCACTACTTGCTGAAAATCATCCGATATTTTGCCAACGAGATAGCTGTAGGACGACTCAAAATCAATGGATTCTACACCGACTGGGCCATGCCTACCTACACGATTCTGCGCATTTTGCTCTACTCCTTCATGCTCGTCATGATATGGCCACTGCTGCCAAGTTCCGACTCTGAGATTTTCCAAGGCGTGTCTGTCTTCATCGGTGTGATTGTGTCCTTAGGCTCCACTTCTGTAGTAGGCAACGTGATGGCAGGACTCGTGATGACCTATATGCGCCCCTTCCACATCGGGGACTTCATCCGCTTTGGCGACACCGATGGCGAGGTCATTGAGAAGACTATGCTGGTCACCCGAATCCGAACCCGGAAGAATGAAATCATCACTATCCCTAACTCTAACCTGCTGGGAGCACAGACATCCAACTTCACCTCTTCTGCCCATCGCTATGGCGTCATCGTCCATACAAAAATCACCATCGGATATGACGAGCCTTGGAAGAAGATTGAACAACTCTTGCTCAACGCGGCCGATGCCACCGATGGCATTAAGCGCAACCCTAAACCGTTTGTGCGCATCACATCACTTGACGACTTCTATGTGGAGTATGAAATCAATGGATACACAGAACGAACTAAATCTATTCCGGTCATCTATTCCACACTGCACCAAAACATCCTTGACTGTTTCCACACTGCAGGCGTAGAAATCATGTCGCCTCACATCGAAGCCTTGCGCCACGACCTGCCCGTGCAGATCCCTCAAGAGGATCAACAAAAAAAAGGAGGCATAAGCACTCCTTTTGAAGAAAACAATATGAATTGAGCTAGCCTCAACAGATAGGCTTTTAAACTGAGTGAATTGGACAGAGCCGCCAGTCAGATGAAACAAACCCACAAAAGAGGCGACAGTTAAGTTCAATAAAGTGAGCCTCGAAAGTGTATTATTCAACTTTCGAGGCTCACTTCATCTGCCCGTTTGGAAACTATCTATCACTTCTTCCCGTTGAAATGTTTCTCCAAACGCTTATATTCTTTTTTGGTCAACCGCATGAAACTACCATGTTGGGGAGCGGTGACTCCCTCTATATCTACAGGGTCATGGAAACCTTTGAGGTATTCGTCAGCCTGGCAAATGCGGTAGTGCCGAGGACGGTCGCTGTACTGAATGTAAGCTACACGCCAACCTTTCTCTCCTACAATCTGAAAGGCACTGCTACCCTCGCACTTCTTCTTGCCTTCGAAACTGACAAAGTCATGCTCGTCAGGCTCAGGCCAGGGACCCGTCAGTTTGTCAGCCTTCGTCTGGAAGATACCTGGATGCCCACCTTCCTTCTTGATAAGCATGTGGTACTTATTGTCGCTCTCCAGATAATTGATGTCAGCATCAATTGTTGCATAGCCCCAATCGAAGAGAACACGCGGTTTCGTCAACTTCGTGAAGGTTTTATCAGCGTAGCTATACACCATGCGGTCATGCGTGTCACCCTCGTTGAAGCTCCAGATGGAATAGTAGATGAAATAGCCGCCCCTTTCACCGTTCGCCCACACATAGTTGGGATCCCAAAAGATTTGTGGCGCCCACACTCGGTTAATCTTGCTCCAGTCAGCAATGATGTCAGGGCTCTCAGGGTCGCAGAAAATCTCGTTGCCCTTACGGAAGTCGAAGGTCGTAGAAGTCCAATGGATAAGGTCATCGCTCTTGAGCAAGTCAATGCCATAATTATACCATTCATGGCTCTTTGCCACGCACATATCCGTTGTTACCATCAGATAACCCTTACCGGAATCGGACTTGCGGCATACGTAGGCATCGCGCTGGCCGCCTTCAATGCCAGCCAATTGCGAGGCGTCCATAACGGCCTTGCCCTCGTTCAGGTCATGGTAATGAAGCCCGTCACGACTGAGTGCATAAGCAGTAAATTCTCCCTTGTCGCTCATGTGACAGTATAGATAACCATATGTACCCTTCTGCAAGTTTTGGGCAGAAAGGTTCAAGGTAGAAAGCCCCATTAGGAGGCTTACAAATAATGTTCGAGATTGTATCATACGAATATTTCGTTTGGGTTAATGGCTACAAAGATAGGTATTCTTTGCCAGTATCCCAAACGAAACATGCGGTTTTTCGGAGAAAGAAGATATATCAGTCTACCTTATTCTGATTATCAGCAACGGCAGTGCTCTCAGGCTGTACCGTTGGATTCTGTGTTGAACTATAAGTAGTTTCCAGTTTATTTCTATTCCACACACCTACAACTTGTCTGCCTGAGGCGGTGCGATAGATTCCATATCCGTGACGAAGACCTTCATGGAAGTGTCCTACATACACAGCACCATTAGCTGTGATATAGGTTCCCTCACCCTCAAATTCAGAGTTAGCGAACTGACCTTGATAGCAAGAGCCATTAGCGAACATGTAGCGGCCTTCACCTTCTTTTTCGCCATTTACCCAGTTGCCTGCATAAACATCACCGTTGGCATAGCGATAAGTGCCCTGACCGTTGCGCTGGTTGTTCTCATAATGACCGGCATACATATCGCCATTAGCAGCATGGAAAATGCCTTCGCCTGAGCGTACATCTGCTGTCCACTCACCTTCATATATATCACCGTTTCCCCAACGCAGCACGCCACGACCTTCGCGCTTACCGTCGCGCCACATACCTTCGTAGACGTTGTTAGACTCGGCATAATATGCAGCTCCATCCATACTCTGCTGACCACCACGGAAATAGCCCTGATAGATATCTCCATCAGACCATCTATAAATGCCATAACCGTCCATCTTCCCGTCTTTCAACTCTCCCTCATACATATCTCCATTAGCCCATATACATATATTACGACCTTGGTCTAAAACCTTCTTCGTCTTATTGTGCATAGGATCTTGAGGCTTCGGAAGCGGAGGGTTCTCAGCTAAAACAAAGCTTGAAGCGATAAGCCATGTTAACAAATATGTACAGATTCTTTGCATACTAGTAGGTTGATTAGTTATACACAGAGAGTTAGATTTTGCCCTTTTGTTTCGAATAGCATCGCAAATGTATAGAGTTTTTTGTCATCAGCAAAATAAAAAGATACAAAAAACGACTTCAGACCATAAAAAACAGACATTTTGACGAAATATTGAAACGATTTTAGGTGTTTTACCTAAAATTAAGGGTACATAAAAGCCTCTATAACAACGCAGAAGCTATAACAAGATCAAAGGGAGTAGTGATTTTGATATTTTCACGATTTCCGGACACAAGAGTGACGGGGTGACCATACTTTTCCACCACTGAAGCGTCATCGGTAAAGACTTCTGCAACAGCCTGGGGTGAACCCGCTAAGCACTCTTTCACGTAAGGTTGCTCGTAGGCAGCCCGAAGCAGTGATGCGGAAAAAACTTGAGGAGTTTGAACAAGGCGATATGCGGAGCGAGGTACCGTTTTTGACTCATTATCGTTCACGATATACCGAATTGTCTCCACAACATTAACGACCGGAACGGCTGCTTCGGTAAGAGCTGCGGCATCATATGCGGCCTGAATTGTTTCGTTGGAAACAAAAGGACGCACGCCATCGTGCACGCCAATAAGGGTAGCTGCAGACGACACCTTTGCAAGGCCGTTCTTGACGGAATGGAAACGAGTTTCACCGCCGTTAGCCAGAATGTATGGCTGAGAGAAATGATACTCATCACAAAGTGTACGCCAATAGTCTTGCTGGCTTTCGGGCAAAACCAACACCACTTGCATGGAGACATCAAACTGAAGAAAACGGTCTATGGTGTGCATAAGAACCGGTTTCCCACCTATGGGCAAGAACTGCTTGGGGATATCACCACCCATGCGAAGCCCTTTACCTCCTGCTACTATAATGACGGCGTTCATCTGCTAGTCTTTATTAATCTCCTATAATATATATAATATGTATCAGTCGTATCACAAGTCGTGCCTCTCGAAATGAAGTTATACTCCCTTGAAGAAAGTTCAAACTCCATGAGGCAGAGTTCAAGCCTCTCTAAAACAAAAACAAAGAGAAGCCACGGGGATGACTGTCATTCCGGCTGTGTTGCTATTGGGAGACTCAATTACTAGCCCACCCTTGCAACCAAACTGCCAATGTCAGCAGCCTACAATCAACAGTCAACTAACAGCAACCAATTGCTATCAACTGCCAACGAATGTAGGTCAAGTGCCAATTTTCATCTGTCAACTAAACATCATGCCTTGTCTCAGTTGGTCGGCCACGTCTTTGCCACAGAAGTGCTCCACGAGCATGTATCCAAGTGGGAGTGCGGCCGCTGGGCCCTTGCCTGTGAACATGAGTCCATCGCGCTCAATGAGGTCGGCTGTGTAATTGGCGCCAATGAGATACTGCTCAAAGCCTGGATAGCAGGTCATGCGCTTGCCTTGGGCTAAACCTAAGTTGCCAAATACCATTGGAGCAGCGCAGATAGCGGAGAGAGCTTTTCCTGCCGCATGATGATCGAGGATGACCTGACAGAGTTCCTGATGCGCATTGAGGTTTGCTGCACCAGGCATGCCACCAGGAAGGAACAGGAGTTCGGCATCCGTATAGTCGTTGTCAGCGAACAAAGAATCGGCAACAACGTCTATGCCATGAGCACCTGTGACGGTGAGTTGATCGGCGATAGACACCGTCTTGACAGAAAGCCCTGCACGACGGAGCACGTCAATGGGGGCAATTGCTTCCACTTCTTCAAAGCCTGTGGCGAGAAATGCGTATATCATAATCTTATTTCAGTTTAAATCGGTATGTAATTGTTCCATCCTCTTCTTTATCGCCAGCCGAGAAGCGAGATTGCTTGGCGGCTGCAATAGCAGCATTCTTGAGAGCAGCGGACGAGGTGGTGCTGCTTCTCACGTTAGCACTAATGACGTTACCTGATGCGCTAACCTTGATGGCTACAAGCACGGTACCTTCACTGTTAGGGTCTGCATAGTTAGGTTTTGCTAGATAGACGACAGTACGATTGCCCACTTGTGCCGATGGACCTGTGCCAATACCTCCCACTCCTGTGGTAGCTCCCATATTGCTATTGCCTGTAGGTGAACCCTGTGCGCCATTGCCTGTAGTGTTGCCACTACTGCCCTTATTTCCTGCATTACCAAATGCGCCTGACACACGGCTGTTGGCTGCGGCTGCAGCTTTCCTGTCAGCTTCGGCCTTTTTGCGAGCATCTTCCTCGGCTTTCTTTCGAGCAGCTTCTTCGGCAGCTTTTTTACGAGCGGCCTCTTCTGCTGCACGTTTCTTGGCTGCTTCTTCTGCGGTTTTGCGCTTGGCTTCGGCTTCAGCCTTAATGCGGGCTTCCTCGGCAGCTTTCTTTTTCGCTTCTTCAGCCGCCTTCTTCTTAGCCTCTTCGGCGGCTATAGATTTCTCCTGTTCCTGTGTGATGAGCGGTTTTGCTGCAGGTTGGGGTTTGGGGGCTGGAGTTGGCTTGGGGGCCGATACTGGCTTCGGTGTTGGCGGAGGAGCCAATGGAACTTCTTCCACAGCAGTCTCATCCGTCAGGTTTTCTTCTCCTTCGGGTGAGGCTTCGTCAGCAGGCAAACCGCCCAAGTCCTCACCGCCTGCATCCTCTACCATACCGAGGAGCACGGGCACGCCTTCCTCTTTCTCCTTGTCAGGCTGAGCCTTTGAAAGAGAGAGAAGGGCGAGCAGACCGATGATGAGTGCATGCACCAGAACGGTGGAGAGCCCTGCCTTGATATTTTTCTTTTTGTTATCAGTCATTTTGAGAAGGTGGTCGAGTGGCGAGCACCATCTTGAAATGGTTCTCGTTGGCTATGCTCAATATCTCAACTATATTCTTATACGGTACGGCTTCGTCAGCATAGAGGGAGACGAAGAGTTCGGTGGAGTCATTGACCTGTGCACCAAGCACTTTTGGCAGCTCCTCCAGCGTGACGGGCTCTTCAGGTTCATTGCCTGCGGCTGCGTAGAGATTGAGGTCTTTGTCAATCACCACACGTGCCGTTGCCTTCACTGTCGTTTGCTTCTTGCCCTGAGGCAGAAGGACCTTGATGGCATTGGGCGACACCATCGTGCTCGTAATCATGAAGAAGATGAGCAGCAGGAAGATGATATCGGTCATCGACGCCATATTGAACGTCGGGCTGACCTTTGTTCTTCTCTTGAACATAGGCTTATTCTCCTTCGCTTACAATGTCCATGAATGTGAGAGACTTGGCTTCAATCTCGTTCACCACTCCGTCTATCTTTGCCACGAGGTAGTTGTAGCCGAACAGGGCGATGATGCCTACAGCAAGGCCGCCCACAGTGGTAATCATGGCTTGATAGATACCACCTGAGAGGAGGCTGATGTCGATGTTGCCGCCAGCGTTGCTCATCTGCCAGAAAGCTTCGACCATGCCGATTACGGTGCCGAGGAATCCAATCATCGGTGCTCCGCCTGCAATGGTGGCGAGAACAGGAAGACGCTTTTCCATCGTTGCAATTTCAAGATTGCCAGTGTTCTCGATGGCTGTCTGAATCTCTGCAGCAGGCTTGCCCATACGAGAGATGCCACGCTCAATCATGCGCGCAGCAGCCGTGTTGGTGTTGCGGCAGAAGTTGATGGCAGACTTCACATCGTTGTTTTTGAGATAGTCGCGAATGCGGTCCATGAAGAGCTTGTCGTCCTTGCCAGCACTGCGGATGGCCAGGAAACGCTCTACGAATATGTACACTGCAATGATTGAGAGGATGGCCAGCACAATCATAATCCAGCCGCCTTTTGATGCGAGCTCAAGAATGCTCAATTCTTCCATAATGCGTCAAGTTTTGGTGTAAATTATCAATTAGAAGTTACGTTTTATACGGTTCGCACGGCTTTTTATGAATGATGAATAAGGTTTTGTAAATTATAATCTCTACCTTTGCGAACGATTCACTTGCAAAAATACGACATTTCCGTCATATCCGACAAATAAAAAATCATAAATATGACTAAAAAGCTCAAGTTTGCCCTTTTCGGTAATGTGTATCAAGAGCGTAAGAGTGCTGCGGTGCAGAAATTCTTCGCCATTGCCTCCGAACGGAAAGCTGAGATTGCCATGCCTGAGCAGTTTCACCAGTTCTTGACTAACAACCTGAAAATTAATGTTCCAACGTGTGAAATTATCAAGAACAACCAGTTTGAGGCTGACTACATCGTATGCATGGGAGGCGACGGAACATTTCTGGACGTAGCCAGTCGTGTGGCAGACAAGGAGATTCCCATCGTGGGCATCAACACCGGACGTTTGGGCTTTTTGGCCAGCTTCTCGCCCGACCACATTGAATCTACGATTGCAGACCTTTATGAGGGCAACTTCAACGTGGAACGGCACAGCGTGCTGAACATTTCGTGTGACGAGATGGAACTGAAGGGCTATCCTTTTGCGCTGAACGAGATTGCCATCCTGAAGCACGACATCTCGTCGATGATTACTATCCATACTAACATCAACGACGAGTACCTCACAACCTATCAGGCTGACGGACTTATCATCGGCACACCCACTGGCAGCACAGCCTATTCGCTCAGCGTGGGAGGCCCCATCATTGTGCCACAGAGCGACACCATCTGTCTCACACCTGTGGCACCTCATAGCCTGAACATGCGCCCCATCGTGTTGTGTGACAACAGCGAGATTTCTCTGCGCGTGGAGAGCCGCAGCCACAGCTTCCTCATCTCCCTCGACGGACGCAGCCAAAGCTATCCGGACAACATCCATCTGCGCATACGCAAGGCACCCTACTGCGTGAAAGTTGTCACACGGCAAGGACAAAGTTTCTTCTCCACGTTGCGGAAGAAGATGATGTGGGGAGCTGACAACCGAGGATAAGCGCCTCTCCATTCTCCCCCAAAACTTGCCTTTGTAACTCCATTCCGAGAGCACGCATAAACAGGGGCCTTCAATCGTATAAAATCGGTGTGAGTCACACCGCCACCCACGGTCTGAGTCACACCGGCACCACCGGTCTGAGTCACACCGCCTGAGAGGTGCAGGAAGAAGGGAGCAAATGGAGATGGAAATAGACCTATCCAAGCATACCCTCAAGAGGGTGCACCACGACTGCAGCAAGCGAACTGAAACGAAGCAGAATGAAAAACAACAAGACAAAATATTCGGTGAAAGAGATTATGGCCTGGCTGTGGAAGCACCACAAGCGCTGCCGCCTGCAAGCCATCCTGAACATGCTCATCGGTCTCGCACTGGTGGGACTGGGCCTGCTGAGCGTGGACACCATCCGCTCGCTCACCGACATCGCCACCCATGCCAAGGGGGGCAGCATCCTCTGGATGGCGGCTCTGCTTGCTACTATCTTCCTGTTGGAAATGCTGCTGCACGTTGCGATTACATGGGTGAGCGCCGTACTGGGCGTGAGGACACAGAACCTCATGCAGCAATTCTTTTTCCGACGGCTCATCAAGGGACGGTGGCAAGGCATTGAGAAGTACCACAGCGGCGACGTGCTGAATCGTCTCTTCAGCGACGTGGACGACATCGTGGAACTCATGACAGACATTCTGCCCACCACCGTCATCGTCATTGCTCAGTTTGTGGCCTCGTTCATTTACCTCTATTTGATGGACTCAACGCTGGCCGTCATCGTCATCGTCATTTCCCCCATCTTTGTGCTGCTTTCAAGATTCTATTTCAAGCGAATGCGACGCATCGTCCGCACCATCAAGGACAGCAACTCGGCCATTCAGGCCATCATCCAAGAGAGCATCCAGAACAAGATGGTCATCAAGGTGCTGGGACAGGAGAACAGGATGGTGGAACGTCTGGAGCAACGCCAACAACTGCTGCGCCAGCAAATTAAGACACGCGCACGTTTCTCTATCCTCTCCAAGACACTGGTCAACATCGGCTTTGCCGGAGCATTCCTCACCGCCTTGGTGTGGGGACTGTTCCAACTGCAAGCAGGACTCATCACGGTGGGCGTACTCATGGCATTCACCCAGTTGATTAACCGCATTCAACGCCCCATGCTCGATGTGGCCAGACTGCTGCCTATCTTCGTGAACAGCATCGCCTCGTGCGAACGACTGATGGAACTGGAGGCGCTCCCTCTGGAGAAAGAGGAAGAACCTATCCACATGACGGGCAAGATGGGCATCCGCTTCAACAATGTCTCCTATCACTACACCGAGGATGGACGAAGCGTTATCAAAAACTTCTCACACGACTTCCAGCCCGGTTCCTTTACCGCCATCCTGGGAGAGACTGGGGCTGGCAAGACCACACTCATTCGCATGATGCTCGCCTTGATTGAGCCAACAGAAGGAAAGGTGGAAGCATACGCCGACGACAGACATACGCTGTCGCCAGCTCTCCGCCCTAATTTCTCATATATACCACAAGGCAACACGCTCTTTTCTGGCACCATCCGCGAGAATCTGCTGATGGGTAACCCTGACGCCAATGAGGAAGACATGCGGCAAGCACTTGAATGGGCAATGGCCGACTTTGTCTTTAGTCTGCCACAGGGACTTGACACCCACTGTGCAGAACAGGGAGGCGGGCTCTCGGAAGGACAAGCCCAACGCATCGCCATTGCACGCGCCCTGCTCCACCCCTGCCAAGTGCTCCTGCTGGACGAGGCAACATCGGCCCTTGACCCCGAGACAGAAAAAATGCTGCTCGAGAACCTCAAGCAGCATTTCAATAATAGCACAATTATTTTTGTCACTCACCGAATGGCAGTGGTGGACTTCACAACAGACGTCCTCACGATGGAACGACCATAGCACGACAGCTATTCCCTCGCCTGAGGTCCTCACTCCAACAGGACAACTCCTTCTTTCTTCATACCGTCAATCTTGATGGTGAGAGGCTTTTCGAACCGCACATGGCGCACATGTTCAGTCTCTTCAACGGCTGGCATAGCATTGAGAAGAGACTGGTTATAAATGCCATCACCAATAAAGTCGTTGATGGTGAAGTAGCCTACGCCCATGCTGGTGAGATTCTGGAAGAAGTGCGTACCTTGGCTCGGATCAACCCTAAAGTTGCTGAGACCCGCCTCCACTATGACTTTAGCAGCAGAAATGTTGGGCCACTTGACAGGAATGCCCAGCCATGAATCGCTAGAGCCCCATCGGCCTGGTCCAACCAGCACATAGTTCTCGCCTCGCTGCAAGAATCCACGGTTGATGCGTTCAATCTCTTCTGCAATGGCAGGATTGTTTGATGCACTATACTCATCCGTCTTGACATAGACCACATCGAAAATGTCGTTGACGATGCCGTGCCCGATGGCATTATGGCTTCGCAACAAGCACACATCATCAGCAATGAGAGTGATATCTTCATCCAACTGCATCTGATTGTCCACCATCGGACGAATCTGCAGCAGGTAGAACTCTCCGCTACGGTCTTCATTTAGATTGACAGCAAACTCTATCTCAACTGGACGCGCCATCTCCTTCTGGCCATAGTAAAGCACCTTCTGCAGCAACTCAGGAAGTGGAAACACACCATTCTGCAATACCCCTGAAAAAGATATGATCTTACGGTTCTTGCCTTCATAGTAACCATCGTAAATGCACTGGTCGTAAGGATCAAACGTGGAAACAATCCACTTCAAGGAACCGTCATGATCAGCATCCCGAACCGTAACAGTCTTGAGGTTGAAGGCATCATCGACCTGGAAATTCATCATGCCATCAGCTCCCTCACTTGCATCCAAGTCCAACGCATAGAACTTAGTCTGAGTCTCACGAAGTGCTATCTCCATCTCACTGGTCTGCAAGACCTTGTCTGGATGATATGGGCAAACACGCAGACAAAGACCACCATCAACGATGTACTTGCCTAATCCTAATGCCAGCTCCACAACACCTTCATCTGCCTTTTCATCACCAAGAGGATAGTAGTTGATGCTGCGCCCCACACCCGAAATAGTCGGATAGAAGCCATGCTCATACTTCTGGCCTACAACCTCTTGCAAGATGACAGCCATCTTCTCTTGGTCAATCACATTGGACGTGGCAACCATATAGTCCTTCGAAGCGCGATAGAACACGCTGGCATAGACACTCTTGATGGCATTGGAAAGCATTTCGAGACGCACATACTTGTCGCTGGCACGTGGAATCATATAGGTGGAATAGATGCCGGCAAATGGCTGATAGTGACTGTCTTCCAACAACGAGGAAGAACGGATGGCTACTGGACCATTAACCACATCCATAAAGGACATCAGGTCGTCTGCCAGCTCTTCGGGCAAGCGGCCATGCAGGAAATGCTGTAAGATTTCCTCATCAGGGATATCAGAAAGCGCCACCTCATAAAGCGAGTTGGACTCCATGAAGCGGTCAAAGATATCAGTACAAAGCACCACCGTCTTTGGAATCTGCACAGAGGCATTCTCATACTCATTAAGGTCTATACGACGCTTGATAATGTTATCAAGGAAAGCCAAACCTCTACCCTTTCCTCCCAAGGAGCCTTCACCAATGCGGGCAAACTGGCTATAACTATCGAAGCGATCACGGTGGAAAATGGCAACCACACCTCTATTCTTCATCTTACGATAGCTGACAATGGCATCGAAGATGTACTGGCGATGGGCATCCACGTCATTCTCCACCTTCCACGTAATCTTCTTCAGAAACTCAGCCACGGGGAAGATAGCACGAGAAGCCAGCCAACGAGAAACATTGTTGTGCCGCAAATGATAGCTCAGCGAATCAGCAGGCAGCGTGAATATATTGTCTTGCAGTTCCTTCAGATTATGCACACGCGCCACTTCCTGCATCGTGTCGGGATTGCGGAAGATAAAGTCACCAAAACCAAAGTGTTTGGTAAGCACGTCTTTAATATCTTGATTGATCATCTTGGAGTTCTTATCGATGAAAGCGGCCTTGCACTGGTCTGCATACGGTTTCTTGTCAACCTCGCTCGAATCGAGCACCAAAGGAACATACTCATCCACCTCACGAATAGCACTAAGCAATTTGAAACCAGCAAGTTCATCCTTCTCATTACTGTCGGCCAACATGGGGAAACGGCAATCACTTATCACACCCAACACATTGTCGCTAAACTTGGAATAAAGCGCCCAAGCCTCTTCGTAGGAACGTGCTAATACAATCTTGGAGCGTCCACGCATACGCAACATTTCCAACTGAGAGTTGAGTGCTTCAGTGGCAAACTCTAAACTCTGCTGAAGGACAAACTGATAAAGATTAGGCAATAGGGATGAATAGAAGCGGATGCTGTCCTCTACCACTAGTATCATTTGCACGCCTGCAGCAAGGTCGTTGGCTAAATTCATCTTATCCTCAATGAGCTTAATAATGGAAAGCAACAACTCTGTATTGCCTAACCAACAGAAGACATATTCGAAAGCACTCAAGTCCTCATTCTCCATACGGCGCGTAATACCATGCGAAAAGGGTGTCAACACGACAATCGGCACCGTGGGAAACTCATTCTTAATGCCGCGTGCAATATCAAACACATCATTGTTAGCCGTTCCTGGCATACAGATGATAAGATCGAACTGAGTCTTATCCACCAACCCTGCAGCTTGTTCCTGAGAGGCAGCACGGAAGAAACGTGGCGGATAGCGCAATCCCAACTTCGCATATTCATCAAAGATTTTCTCATCCACACGCCCGTCATCCTCAAGCATGAAAGCGTCATAAGGATTAGCAATAATCAAGACGTTGAACACGCGACGCTGCATCAAATACACGAACTTCGTTTCGCGTAGCGTCGGATATTTTATATCTGTATGGGCCATATTCAAATGGTATTTATTTAAGAATCAATTACCAACTAACGAGTTGACGGCACTATTTGGGACGCAGTTTTAGTGGAAGCGCTATCAAGGAAAGTTCCATCAGGAGAAGTTTTATCGTGAGAAGCGCTATCTTGGGTTACACAATGATACGAAGTACCGTGAGGGGAAGTACCCTCAGTGAAACGCTATCAACTACAAAGCACATCATAACAGCTTCATTGTTCCATGCACATATACCTATATCAACGGGATCAACACGAAAGAGCCTAGCCCTTGACATATCATATTCCCATGTCCACACCGTCCCAACTGCCTCTTCTCCAATAAGGCGCACAACAAGAAAGCTTGAAAGCATCTCCTTTGCGCATAATGAACTGACTTGCTGGCACTTCTGATCATGCCTGCTTGAGTGAGAGCCCTCACTCTTGCATACTGTACCATTCGTAGACATACACCTGACTTTCACCTGCGCAACGGCACTCATCATGAAGCAAGCTCTGTCTTTAACCGGTGCCACAGCGCTCATCTAGGAGCATGTGCCTGCCGCGCGCGCTAAGCTGACCCGTCCTTCCGGGCATGCCCCGGCATCTTCTCCTTCACCTGCAGCATCCGCCTTCCGGATGCAAAGGTACACAAAAAGCCGGAACAAAAAAAAGGAGCCCTCCACAAAATGATGTGGAGGGCTCCATCAAGAAGGCGGCGACCTACTCTCCCGCATTGCGGTGCAGTACCATCGGCGCGCCCGGG
>CADAEK010000023.1 GCA_902786925.1 uncultured Bacteroidales bacterium | reverse complement strand
AGGAGCAGAGATAACAACCTTCTTAGCACCAGCAGTGAGGTGAGCAGAAGCCTTCTCCTTAGATGTGTAGAAACCTGTGCACTCCAGAACAACGTCTACGTCCAGCTTGCCCCAAGGCAGCTCAGCAGCGTTAGGAATAGCATAGATAGTGATCTCCTTGCCATCAACGATGATAGAGTTGTCTGTAGCCTCTACAGTGTGCTTGTTCTCACCAATCTTGCCGCAGAAACCACCCTGAGCAGTATCGTACTTCAGCAAGTGAGCGAGCATCTTAGGACTTGTCAAGTCGTTGATTTCGTTGATTGCTACTACTTCATAACCTTCAGCCTCGAACATCTGACGGAATGCGAGACGACCAATACGGCCAAAACCGTTAATTGCTACTTTTGTCATTGATTTAATAAATTTATTGAGTTAATAATAACTGTGTGTATCCTTGTGTTTTTAGGGGGAAATAAAGCCTGTAAGGTGTGTCCCCAATCTTTTACCGCCGACAAAGGTACGAATTAATTATCAAAATGAATCATTTTTGTCGTTAATTCTTTTTAAAAACTGACGGGTAGTTGCTTAATACTCCAATTTGGCAAACAAAATGACAAGGAAAAAGTTGCTTTTGTCAACTGCGTGTTGCAAAAGGTGTGCACAATTTCTGCCTGAGGGATGTGAGAATTGATAGTTGACAGTTGACAATTGACAGTTGAGAGTTGATAGTTGACAGGGGATAGTTGATAGTTGAGAGGGCTAATGTCAAAAGTCTAATGTCTAATGTCAAAAGTCTAAGGTCAAATGTCTAATGTCAAAATAAATTTTAATGATTAATTATATGGAGTGATTAGATGATAATTATATGTTTATTCAACATTAATTTGCCGTTAATTGGAACATTAATTTTTCATTAATTTTAACTTCAGAAAGTGTGAGCTCTATTATTATATATATGTATAAAGAGAGGATTTGTGGAACAGTTGATTCTGATAGGGCATTTATTCGTACCGTTGACTTCGTCGAAGGTACTGGCATTCGACAATAAAGGTGAAAAAGGCTTTTTCACTTTGTATTGTGCTCATTTATTCGTACCGTTGACTTCGTCGAAGGTACTGGCATTCGACAATAAAAGTGAAAAAGCGTTTTTCACTTTGTATTGTGCTCATTTATTCGTACCTTTGCAGCTGAAAATTAAAGGTTAAAGCAAATGATAACAGTTTCAGATCTTGCCATTCAGTTTGGCAAGCGCGTTCTTTACAAGGATGTGAACATCAAGTTTACGAATGGTAATATCTATGGTGTGATTGGCGCAAACGGCGCTGGTAAATCCACGCTGCTGAAGGCTATCAGCGGTGAGTTGGAGCCTACAAAAGGAACGATTACGCTGGGACCGGGTGAGCGTCTTTCTGTGCTCTCTCAGGACCACTATAAGTTTGATAATTTTACTGTGCTCAATACGGTCATGATGGGACACACGGTGTTGTGGGACATCATGCAGGAGAAGGATGCTCTTTACGCAAAGTCTGATTTCAGCGATGAGGATGGCATTCGTGCGGCTGAGCTGGAGGAGAAGTTCGCTGAGCTGGATGGCTGGAACGCTGAGAGTGATGCTGCTCAGCTTCTTTCGGGTTTGGGCATCAAGGAGGACCTTCACTACAAGATGATGTCTGAACTGACGGGTAAGGAGAAGGTGCGTGTCATGCTGGCTCAGGCGCTATATGGCAATCCGGACAACCTCTTGCTTGACGAGCCTACCAACGACCTCGACCTTGACACGGTGGAATGGCTTGAGGACTTCTTGGCTAACTTTGAGCACACCGTTTTGGTGGTGAGCCACGACCGTCACTTCCTTGATGCTGTCAGCACCCATACGGTGGATATTGACTTCAACAAGGTGAACCTCTTTGCCGGTAACTACTCGTTCTGGTACGAGTCTTCTCAGCTGGCTCTCCGTCAGGCACAGAACCAGAAGGCAAAAGCTGATGAGAAACGTAAGGAATTGGAGGAGTTTATTCGTCGTTTCTCGGCCAATGCGGCTAAGAGCAAGCAGACGACTTCGCGCAAGAAGATGTTGGAGAAGCTGAATGTGGAGGAAATCCAGCCTTCGACTCGTAAATATCCTGGCATCATCTTCACGATGGACCGTGAGGCTGGCAATCAGATTCTTGAAGTGGAAGGGCTTACAGCTATCGAGGAGGATGGAACGGTACTGTTCAAGGACCTTTCCTTTACTGCAGAGAAGGGAGAGAAAATCGTATTCCTTTCGCACAACCCTCGTGCTATGACCGCCCTGTTCGAGATTATCAACGGTAACCGCGAGCCACAGGCTGGTACCTATAAATGGGGCGTCACCATCACAACGGCTTACTTGCCTGTTGACAACACGGAATTCTTCAAGAGCGACAAGAATCTGGTGGAGTGGCTCAGCCAGTATGGCGAGGGCAATGATGTCTTCTTCAAAGGCTATTTGGGACGTATGCTTTTCAGCGGTGAAGAGGTGCTGAAGAAGGTGAACGTGCTTTCAGGTGGTGAGAAGATGCGCTGTATGATTGCCCGCATGCAGCTGAAAAATGCGAACTGCCTGATTCTGGATACGCCAACCAACCACTTGGACTTGGAGTCTATTCAGGCTTTCAATAACAACCTCAAGCAATTCAAGGGTAATATTCTCTTCGCTTCCCACGACCACGAGTTCATCCAGACGGTGGCTAACCGCATTATTGAGCTCGGTCCGAAGGGACATATCGACAAGCTGATGGAGTATGATGACTATGTTCACAGCGACGACATTAAGGAGCTGCGCAGCAAAATATATTGATTTTGTGCTACCCGCATGACGCTACGGCAAAAGGAGAGCCATTCTGTACATTTAGAGTATGGAATGGCTTTCTTTTTAAGAAAAATGTTCATGAATGAAGTGTTAGAGCGCCTTTTAGGTTGCTTTTTGCAAATTCTTCGATGATAATACAATCTATTTGGATTTTTTTTTGTTTCTTTGTACAGAAAATATTTAAATGTTAACGAATATGGAAAATAAGATTCAAGAACTTACGGAGAAACTCCTGAAGGATGGAGTGGAGAAAGGCAACGCGGAAGCAGAAAAAATAATTGCTGCGGCGCAAGAGAAGGCAGCACAGATTGTGTCTGAAGCTGAGGCTAAGGCTGCTGAAATTGAGCAGGCTGCTCAGAAGAACGCCAAAGGCATGGAGGAGAATATGAAGAGTGAGGTTAAGATGTATGCTGCTCAGGCGTTGAATGCATTGAAGAGTGAAATTGCGAATGTCGTATGTGATACGGTTGTGAAAGAAGCTACAGCCGAGGTGACAGGCAACACTGACTTCATGAATGAGTTTATGCTGAAGCTGGCAGAAAAGTGGGGAGAAGGCGAGGAACTGGTTATCTCTGCTGCTGACGCTGCGAGCTTGAAGGCGCTTTTCGCAAAGAAGGCAAAGGCGCTGCTGGATAAAGGCTTGAAGATTGAGCAGGTGAATGGCCAGAAGACACTCTTCACGGTTCAGCCTGCCGATGGCTCCTATAAGGTTAACTTTGGTGAAGCTGAGTTTGAGGCATATTTCAAGAACTTCCTTCGTCCTCAACTCGTAGAAATGATTTTCTAAGTATGGCGAATTATTATTGCTTAATGGCAGGCTTGCCCGACTTGAAACTGGATGACACCAAGTTTGAAGTCAGCATCCCCGACTTGCGTGAAGAACTGGACGGTATCTTGTCGTCTCTTGACAAGAAGGTGCTGTTCTATTTCTTCCTCAAGAACGACTGTTCAAATCTTGTCAAACTTCTGAAAGACCCTACGGCAGAAGTGGACAACCACGGCAACTATAGCTTGGAACAGTATACGGACTTGCTGACTTCTGCCCGCGAGATGAACTTCAACGTTCACCGCTATCCCGCTTTCATGAGTGAGTTTGCCCGCGATTACGCTTACAATAAGGATAAGGAAGGGTATTATCCTGAGGATAAAATCCTGTATCAATTCTATCAGTATGCAATTGATACTTGTCCTAACAAGATGGTGCGCAAATGGTATCAGCTCAACTTGGACATCACCAATATCCTCACCGCGTTCTTGGCTCGCAAGAATGGCTGGAATGTGGCCGACTTTATTCAGGGCGAGAATGAGGTGACGGAGATGATTCTCACGAACAACACGAAAGACTTCAATTTGACCGCTGAGTTTGACTATGTGGCCGACTTGATGAAAATTGTGGAGTGTGAAGACCCTGTTGAGAAAGAGAAGAAGATTGATGCCTTCAAATGGCTGTGGCTGGAAGACCAGACGTTCTTCAACATGTTCTCAATCGAAGCCGTATTTGCTTATCTCTGCAAATTGGAGATGCTGGCTCGATGGGACAAGCTTGATGTGGAGAAGGGACAAGAGACTTTCCGCCAGATTATCGAGAATCTCCGTGGAGAGGCTAGGGTGCCTGATGAGTTTCAGGTGAAGTCACCTTATGCGGCCAAGGAGGCTAACGTTTAAATAGAAAGAACAATAAATAGACAACAATATGACAAAAGGTACTGTTAGTGGCGTTATTGCCAACATGGTCACGCTGGCTGTCGATGGTCCTGTGAAGCAGGGTGAGATTTGCTACATTGAGACTGGTGGTGACAAGCTGATGAGCGAGGTCATCAAAGTGGTTGGCAATAACGTGTATGTCCAGGTGTTTGAATCGACACGTGGACTCAAGGTGGGTGCGCCTGCCGAATTTACTGGACATATGCTTGAAGTGCAGCTGGGCCCAGGCATGCTGTCTAAGAATTATGACGGTCTGCAGAATGACCTTGACAAGATGGAAGGTGTATTCCTGAAGCGTGGTCAGTACACTGAGCCTCTTGACAATGAGCGTGAATGGGATTTCACACCAATAGCGAAAGTGGGTGATGAGGTGAAGGGCTCTGATTGGCTGGGTGAAGTGATTGAGAATTCACAGAAGCTGAAAATCATGGCTCCATTCCAGATGGAAGGTTCTGCTAAGGTGAAGAGCATCGTGCCTGCAGGCAAATATAAGATTCATGATGTGATGGCTGTGCTTGAAAAAGAAGATGGCACAGAAATCAAGGTGGATATGGTTCAGCATTGGCCTGTGAAGTTTGCTATGACGAACTATAAGGAGAAACCACGTCCATTCAAGTTGCTCGAGACGGGTGTGCGCACTATCGATACCTTCAATCCTATCGTGGAAGGTGGAACAGGCTTTATCCCTGGTCCTTTCGGTACCGGTAAGACGGTGCTGCAGCACGCTATCTCTAAGCAGGCTGAGGCTGACATCGTGATTATCGCTGCTTGTGGTGAACGTGCCAATGAGGTGGTGGAAATCTTCACAGAGTTCCCTGAACTGGTGGACCCACATACAGGACGTAAGTTGATGGAGCGTACCATCATTATCGCTAACACGTCAAACATGCCTGTGGCAGCTCGTGAGGCATCCGTTTACACAGCTATGACGATGGCTGAGTATTATCGCTCGATGGGCCTCCGTGTGCTTTTGATGGCCGACTCCACCTCTCGTTGGGCACAGGCTTTGCGCGAGATGTCTAACCGTATGGAGGAACTGCCTGGTCCTGACGCTTTCCCAATGGACTTGGGTGCATTGATTTCCAACTTCTATGGTCGTGCAGGCTATGTGTACTTGAACAATGGCGAAGTGGGTTCCATCACGTTCATCGGTACGGTGTCTCCTGCTGGTGGTAACTTGAAGGAGCCTGTGACTGAGAACACCAAGAAGGTGGCTCGCTGTTTCTATGGCCTGGAGCAGGATCGTGCCGACAAGAAGCGTTACCCTGCTGTCAATCCAATTGATTCATATTCAAAGTATCTGGAATATCCTGAATTCGCAGAATATATCTCAAAGAAGATTAACGATAAGTGGATACCAAAGGTGCTGGCGCTGAAGACCCGCATGCAGCGTGGTAAGGAGATTGCCGAGCAGATTAACATCCTTGGTGATGATGGCGTGCCTGTAGATTACCACGTAGTGTTCTGGAAGTCTGAAATTATCGACTTCGTCATTCTGCAGCAGGATGCCTTTGACGAGGTAGATGCTGTCACCTCGCTGGAGCGCCAAGAATCTATCTTGAATCTTGTGACAGAGATTTGCGAGAAGGAATTCAAGTTTGACACGTTCCTCGATTGTGTCGATTACTTCCGCAAGCTTATCAACCTCTGCAAGCAGATGAACTACTCGCAGTACAAGAGCGAACAGTATAACGACTTTGTTTCACAAATTAAGGCAATGCTTGCCGCATAAATCATTATGGCTACAGCTTTTCAGAAAATATATACAAAGATTGGCCAGATTACAAAGGCCACAGTCTCCCTGAAAGCAAAGGGAGTTGGATATGATGAGCTTGCTACCATCAACGGCAAGCTGGCTCAGGTTGTGAAGATTGCAGGTGACGATGTGACTCTGCAGGTGTTTGAAGGTACTGGTGGCATCCCCACAAATGCGGAGGTGGTGTTCCTTGGGAAGGCTCCATCCCTGAAGGTGGGTGACCAGTTGGCAGGCCGTTTCTTCAATGCGTATGGCAATCCAATTGATGGTGGTCCAGAGATTGAAGGCAAGGACGTGGAGATTGGCGGTCCGTCCGTGAACCCCGTTCGCCGTAAGCAGCCATCAGAGCTGATTGCTACTGGTATTGCTGGTATCGACTTGAACAACACGTTGGTGTCTGGCCAGAAGATTCCGTTCTTTGCTGACCCTGACCAACCCTTCAACGAGGTGATGGCACTTGTGGCGCTTCGTGCTAAGGTGGACAAGATTATCCTTGGTGGTATGGGTATGACCAACGATGACTATTATTTCTTCAAGAATACCTTCTCAAATGCTGGTGCGCTCGACCGCATTATCGCATTTATGAATACGACGGAAGACCCTGCAGTGGAACGTCTGCTGGTTCCAGACATGGCTTTGACTGCTGCTGAGTACTTCGCTGTGGAGAAGCATGAGACGGTGCTGGTGCTCCTGACGGACATGACTTCTTATGCCGACTCTCTCTCTATCGTGTCTAACCGTATGGACCAGATTCCTTCTAAGGATTCTATGCCTGGTTCGCTCTATTCCGACTTGGCAAAGATATACGAGAAGGCTGTGCAGTTCCCTGAGAGTGTGGGCGGCGGTTCCATCACCATCATCGCTGTGACCACGCTGTCTGGTGGCGACATCACACACGCTGTGCCTGACAACACGGGTTACATCACCGAGGGTCAGCTCTATTTGCGTCGCGATTCCGATATCGGTAAAGTAATTGTTGACCCATTCCGTTCACTCTCACGTCTGAAGCAGTTGGTTGCTGGTAAGAAGACTCGTAAGGACCACTCGCAGGTGATGAATGCCGCTATCCGTCTTTACTCTGATGCTGCTAATGCCAAGACGAAGTTGGAGAACGGCTTTGATTTGACTGACTACGATAACCGCTGCCTGAAGTTCGCTAAGGAGTATGCCGACAAGCTTTTGGCTATCGACGTAAATCTTGATACGACTGAAATGCTGGATGTTACGTGGTCGCTCTTCAAGAAGCACTTCAAGATTGAAGAGGTGAACATCAAGAAGGAATTCACAGACATCTATTGGAATTAGGAATGAGGAATTAGGAATTAGGAATTGATACCAGCCATGAGCATGCATGACATTACATTCAATTCCTCATTCCTAATTCCTAACTCCTCATTAAATAGTCCATTATGATAAAGTTTCAATATAACAAGACATCGCTTCAGCAGATTGAGAAAAACCTGAAGATGCGACAGCGCACCTTGCCTATCATCAAGAACAAGGAGACTGCTCTGCGTCTGGAGGTGAAACGGTGCAAGGAAGAAGCGTCAGCCTTGGAGAAGAAGCTGCAGAGTCAGATAGGTGGCTACGAGTCGATGTATGCCTTGTGGGGTGAGTTCGACGCGTCGCTGGTCAGCCTGAAGGACGTGAAGCTGGATGTGAAGAAAGTGGCAGGTGTACGTGTGCCTGTGCTGGCAAACATTGAGCTGGACGTGAAGCCTTTCGGACTGTTCTCCGCCCCAAAGTGGTACTTTGATGGCATCAATCTGCTGCAGGGACTTGCCAAGACTGCGGTGGAGCGTGAGTTTGTGTTGGCTAAGCTTGGGCTTCTTGACCGTGCCCGCCGCAAGACCACGCAGAAGGTCAACCTCTTCGAGAAAGTTCAGATACCTGGCTATCAGGAGGCAATCCGCAAGATTAAGCGATTCATGGAAGACGAGGAGAATCTCTCCAAGTCGTCACAGAAGATTCTGAAGTCTCTGCAGGAGGCAAGAAAGAAGAAGGAAGAGGAAGAATCCCCTTCCGATAGAAAGGAGGTAGAGTTTGCCGTATGATACAAGACATGAAGAAACTCACGTTCCTCATCACAAGCGGGGAATATGACAAGTTCATAGCGGATATCCGCACGCTGGGCGTCATCCATGTGGAGGAACTGCAGCAAGGTTCCACCAGCGCAGAGCTGCAAGCTGGCTTAGACTTGGCCGCTCGTTACAAGAATGCGCTCCAGGCATTGGATTATGCTGCTGATACATATACCTCTTCGGCAACCTATACACCCCAAGCGGCTGATGGCTCCAGAGGCGTGGCGCTCATCGACACAGTAGAGCGTCTGCTGCGTGAAGAGAATAGCGTGAAGCACAGCATCGACGCTACCAATGATGCCATCCGTCAGCTGGAGCCCTTTGGCGAGTTCAGCTGGGACAGCATCCGCCAGCTGGAACAGTCTGGCTACAAGCCTTATTTCTATGCGGCCAGCAGCAAGATGTACAAGGCAGAGTGGGCCGAGAAGTATTTTGCCACCCCTATCAGCGAGGTGAACAAGAAGACATACTTTGTGGCATTCTCCAACGAGGCCCAAGAGCCCGAAATCGCTGCCGAGCGCCTTTTCCTTCCAGAAGAGTCTCTCTCTGTCTATCTCGACAAGCAAAAGCAGCTGATGGAGCAGCTGGCCAGCATACACGAGCAGCTGCTGCAGGTGAATGCTGAAGACCGCCCTTCCATTGAGGCTGGCCAGACGGCCAACGAGAATGACATCCAGCTCTCCAAGGTGCACCTCAGCAATGAGTCCATCGCTGGCGGAGCCGTGAAGCTCATGATTGGCTGGACACTCAAAGAGAATGCCGGCAGGGTAGTGGAATACCTGGAAAAGGAGCACATCTACTACGAGCTGGAAGACCCCGCATTCGAGGACAATGTGCCTATCCAGATCAAGAACGACAAATTCTCGTCGCTCTTCGAGCCCATCCTGCGCATGTACTCGCTGCCCAACTATCACGACATCGACCCGTTGCCGTTCTTTGCCCCCTTCTTCATGCTGTTCTTCGGACTCTGCATGGGCGATATGGGCTATGGCCTGCTCATTCTTGCGGCAGGAATAGCCATCATCTATGCCAGTCCTGAAAAAGCTGCGTTCGGCAAGCTGGGAGCGCTGCTTGGCGGCATGACCTGCATCTGTGGCTTCATCACCGGCACCTTCTTCGGCATCGACCTCGCCAAGGTGGACTGGGAATTCATCAAGCCCCTGCAGCCCTACTTCATCAACGACTCCATGAAGGAGAGCTTCTTCGGCTATTCCCCCATGATGGTCATCTCCGTCATCATCGGTCTCATCCAGGTGCTTTTGGGCATGACCCTGGCTGGCTGCAAGGCTGTGAAGAATTACGGATTCATTTATGGCGTGGGCAAATTCTCATGGGTAGTAGCACTTCTCAGCGCCACGATACTCTTCGGCTTGCCCCTCTTCGGAGCAGTGCTCGCGCAGCCTGTGCAGTATGTGCTCTATGCTCTCATCGCCCTGTCAGCCCTCGGCATCTTCTTCCTCAACAGCCCCAATGCCTACAAGAAGCCATCGGCTCTGGGCAAGGCTCTGGGTGTGGGAAGCAATCTCGGTGCCGGTCTGTGGGCCACTTATGGCATGTCCACCGGACTGCTTGGCGACCTGCTGTCCTACATCCGACTCTTTGCGCTCGGCCTCACCGGCGGTGTGCTTGGTTCGGTGTTCAACCAGCTGGCAGTTGAGATGAGTCCGCAGACACCCGTCTTGCATGAGGTGGTGATGCTGATTATCCTTCTGTTTGGCCACGGCATCAACTTCGGCCTCTGCATGATTTCATCCTTCGTGCACCCGATGCGACTCACATTCGTCGAATACTTCAAGAATGCCGACTTCGAGGGCAATGGCAAAGAGTATCAGCCCTTCAAGGTCAAGGCATAAAGAATATTTGTGAAAATACAGACAGAGTTCCTCATGTTGAGAAGATACAGGAAGATGCAGGAAGGCTGTCGCTGCATGGCAGCAGAAAGCAAGAGGAAAAGCCCCGCTTGTGGCCATCCTTCCGCACGCGCCGTTGCCCTCTGCTTTTGTCAGTCGTCCTCCGTCTTCCTCTATCCTCCATGAAGGTAAGACAAACCAATGTTAAACCCTTATAATCTTTTACGACTATGAAACATCTACAAATGTGCATCTATGCAGCCATCCTTTCCCTCTGTGGATTGGGCTTTCTGACATCGTGCAGCGACGACCAAGACAACAACAAGAGAGGAAAACCGCTATTCGAGGCCATTCTCGGCCGATGGCAGACGGTGGAGTACGATGGCGAGCCTGCCATTACTGACGAGAAAGCCATCCTCAACTTTGTGTCTCCCACCACGTGCTACATGAACATGCTGCTGGCTGACAATGAGGAAAAAGGCGGCTGGGGCCATGATATCCAGTTTGACATGCAAATCAAGGGCTATACCCTGACCCTTTTCGGCATCGTTAACGACGATATCGCAGCCATCTACGAGATGCAGTTCACATCGGTGAAAGCCAACACGATGGTATGCAAAATGAGGACCCGCACCATTGTGAATGGAGAGGAGCGCGAAGATGCGTACACTGTGAAATTCGTGCGTGCATCCGCCACCACCGACTACAACGAACAGATTGTGGGCATTTGGGAAGCCGATTACTGGGAAAACGCAGTATTCACCCGTTGCCGCTACGAGTTCAAGGATGATGGCACCTACAGCTTCTACTATCTCGACGCCCAGGGCCAGTGGCAGCTTGCGCAAGACGACTACAGCTATTTCTTCTGCGACGACAACCTTGTCTATATGCGCTGGAAGAATACTGGCAAAGAGCCGCAATGCGAATGTTGGGATATCAAGCGTATCGACCAGGGCGTGATGACATGGCATTCCCGCCGTTCGAAGGGCGAAGGCACTGCAGAGCGGACAGTCGAATTCACAAAAGTCCAGAATTAGCACATGAAAAGATGCTGACACAAAGCGAACAGAACACATTTATTATTAACATATTTAATTAACCCCGGTCCCTCCATAGCCGAGTTGAGCCCTTCTCATGGGTGGCAGAGGAGTGTGGCCATAAAACATTTTTAAATTATGTCTCCAGTACTTTTAGCGTACATCGGTGTAGCCCTCGCAGTAGGACTCTCCGGCATCGGTTCCGCCTATGGCGTGACCATCTGTGGTAATGCCGCCATCGGCGCATTCAAGAAGAACCCATCAGCCAGCGGTTCCTACATCGGTCTTGCAGCCCTTCCATCTTCACAGGGTCTGTATGGCTTCGTGGGCTTCTTCATTCTCAATCCCCTCGTGACTGCCGACATCAGCATGTTTGCAGCATGCGCCGTACTTGGTGCAGGTTTCGCCCTTGGCGCAGTGGCTCTCTTCTCTGCCATCCGTCAGGCTAAGGTATGTGCCAACGGCATTTCAGCCATCGGTGGTGGCCACAACGCATTCGGTACCACAATGGTGCTCGCCGTGTTCCCTGAGCTCTACGCCATCCTTGGCCTCCTCGTGCTCATCCTCATCGCTGGTTCTATCCAGGCATAAGGCAGAGGCCACACACAACATAAGCAAATGCACCCGTGCAGCAATCTCGCTGCGCGGGTGTTTTTTAGTTTGGCGCTGCGACACAGTGCCGGCACGGCAGGGCTGTGTTTCGGAAATGGGGAAATATATTTGGCACTTCCCGCGCTTAGTCGTACCTTTGCAGGGAAATGAATGAACATCGGAAATGAATACTTTGCTGGAACAGAATTTGGACAGGATTCCATCGCCCTGCTATGTGATGGAGGAGACGCTGCTGCGGAGAAATCTGGAGCTGATTCGGAGTGTGGCTCAGCGTGCTGACGTGGAGATTATCTTGGCATTCAAGGCTTTTGCCCTGTGGCGCAGTTTCCCTATTTTCAGGGAGTACATCGGCCACACGACGGCTTCGTCGCTGTTTGAGGCGCGGCTGGCCAAGGAGGAGTTTGGCAGCAGGGCGCACACGTATTCGCCTGCCTACACGGAGGAGAAGTTTGAGGAGATTGTGGGCTGCTCGAGCCACATCACGTTCAACTCGCTGACTCAGTATGCGCGGTTCGCTCCGCAGGTGAGGGGCAGAGCCTCGGTGGGCTTGCGCGTGAATCCGGAGTACAGCGAGATTGAGACGGAGCTGTATAATCCCTGTGCGCCTGGCTCACGTTTTGGCATCTTGGCGCAGGATCTGCCCAGTCAGTTGCCTGCCGACGTGGAGGGCTTCCACATTCATTGCCACTGCGAGTCGGGCAGCGATGTGTTTGTGCGCACGCTGGCGCATATTGAGGAGAAATTCTCGGGCTGGTTCGGTCAGCTGAAGTGGATTAACTTTGGTGGTGGCCACCTGATGACACGCAAGGATTATGACGTGGAGCTGCTCGTGAGCACGTTGCAGGAGTTTCATGCGCGCTATCCGCACTTGAAGGTGATTCTGGAGCCGGGCAGCGCGTTTGCTTGGCAGACGGGGCCGCTGGTGACGAAGGTGGTGGATGTGGTGGAGAATGCTGGCATCAAGACGGCCATCATCAATGCCAGCTTCACGTGCCACATGCCCGACTGCCTGGAGATGCCTTACATGCCGGTCATCCGCTATGCCGAGATTGTGGAGAACCCCCAACTCTCAACTGTCAACTCTCAACTGTCAAATCTCTACCGCATTGGCGGCAACTCGTGCCTGAGTGGCGACTTCCTGGGCTACTGGAAGTTTGACCACGAGCTGCAGGTGGGGGAGACGCTTATTTTTGAGGACATGATTCACTACACCACGGTGAAGACAACGATGTTCAACGGCATTGGCCATCCGTCTATTGGAATGCTAAAAAAAGACGGAACATTTGAGCTGTTCCGTCAGTTTTCTTACGAAGATTATCGCGACCGTATGTGTTAGAAGCGTCCGCCGCCTCCGCCACTGAAGCCGCCTCCGCCACCGAAGCCTCCGCGTCCGCCGCCACCACCGCTACGGAAGTCCTGACCACCGAAGTCGGGGCGCTCGTTCATGAAGCTGCGCATGTCGCGCAGGTTCTGTCGTGAGTTTTTGTCGCCGAAGAGATTGAAGCGGTAGATGAAGTGTGCCATCACGTAGCTGTAGATGCTGTTGGTCTCACGGTCTTGGCGCGAGAAGGCGCTGATGGTGCGGCTGATGTTGCTGCGCTTGTGCAGGAGGTCATATGCCTGGAGCGACACGGTGGCCTGCTTCTTGCTGAGGAAGCGGTAGCTGACTTGCGCGTTCCAGATGAGCTCGTTGGTGTTCATGTTGGCTGAGGAATAGCCTCGGCGTGAGCTCATGTTGATGTCGGTGGAGAATCCGAAGCCGCTGTTGAAGTTGCCCGTGGAAGAGAGCCCGTAGTGGTAGTTGTAGGTGCTCTGGTTGTTGGCTGCCACCATTCCGCTGGATGTCTTGGACCAGTTGATGCTTCCGTTGGCGCGCACGTCGAAGTTGCCCAGGCGCAGCGTGATGCTCAGGTTCTCGCCCAGGGAGCTTTGCTTCACGTCGTTCTTGTAGGTGGCCTTGTTCTGGTAGATGTAGCCCACGTTGTGGCGCAGCGATGCGGAGGTGTTGGTGTTGAGCGTCAGCTTCTCCCATCCCAGCGGCGTGTTGAAGCCGATGTTGCCGCTGATGCTCCAGTTGCCGTTGATGTTCTCCGGACGGGTGATCTGTCCGCCTGTCTCCTCGATATACTCGGTGCGGTTGCTGATGCTGTTGCGTGTGGTGTTGTAGGAGAAGCGTCCGAAGACAGATTGCCTGGTGGCTTCGAAGTAGTTGTTGTAGTCAAGATTGATGTTGTGCGTGAATGAGGGCTTCAGGTTCGGGTTGCCCTCGCGGATGTTGAGCGGGTTGCTGTTATCCGTCAGCGTGAAGAGGTCGGTCATGTCCGGCTGGCTGGTGTTGCCGCGGTAAGTGATGCGCAGGGTGTGCTGCCGGCTGAAGCGGAAGCGCGCGTTGAGAGAGGGGGTGATGCGCGAGATGTTGCGGCTGGCAATGGTGTCCAGTCCCTGGTACTGGTACTTCATCTCTTGGTTCTGCTGCTCGATGCGGATGCCGGCGCTGATGTTGAGCAGCGAGGTGATGAAGCGCAGCGAGAAGTCTATATTGTGCGTCTTGTTGATGTTGTCGGTATAGCGCGAGAGGGAATCGCTGAGGAACTCGAAGTAGTTGGGAGGGAGCATGCCGTACTGCCCGTAGTTTTCCCACAGCTCCTGTCCGATTTCGTCTTCCTTGGCAAAGTCGTAAGTCTGTCCGTCGCTGTGGCGCTTGGAGTAGTTGTAGCTGTAGTTGAGCTGTGCAAAGAGATTGCGCAGGATGGGCTCGGAGTAGGAGAGTCCCAGGCTGTAGTTCTTATTGTCGGACGGATTGTTGCGGTGACGGAATGTCAAGTCGGTGGCTCCTTCACGCTGATGGTAGATGACATCGGAGAAATTGAAGCTCTTGTTCTTGTTGTCGCTCACCGAGCCGTTGAAGCGGAGGCTGATGTTGCGCCCGTTGCGCCCCGTCACAGCTTTGGGACCAAACCACGGTCCGCCGCCCAGCTGACGGTTGAGCATGAGATTGCCGCTGATGTTGTAGTTGTCGCCATCGCTCCAGTTTCTGGATAGGTTCTCGTTGATTTTGATGGCCTCGTCTATGTCGCCCATCTGATTGAGCGGATCGGTGATGCCATTCTGGTAAGGGTCATCGTTGAAGGTGGCCGACGCATTTTGCGACGAGCTCTTGGAGTCGCCCTTGGAGAAGCGTGGCTGGAAAACTAATGTGGTGAGCGAGTCTATTCTCCATTCAGCCTTGAAGTCGCCGTTGACATTGGTGTTCCGGTTGATGTTCTTGTTGTGGCTGTTGCTGAACGAGGCATTGGTCGAGACGAAGTTCTGGGTGCTGTTGAACGTTTGGTTGTCGCTCTTGTTGTAGTTGTAGCGGATGTTGCCGCCAAACTCGAAATTCTTCACGTCAAACACCAGGCGACCGCCAATCTGCTTGTTGGTCGTGTTGCCGTTGTTGCCCGTATTGTTTTGCGAACCCAGCACGTTCGACTGGAAATTCTCCTTGAAGCGGTTCACCATCACACGGCCCGAATAGCGGTCGTAGGAGCCGTAGCCAGCATCCACATTGCCAAACCATCCCTTCTGCATGCCCTTCTTGATGGTGAGGTCAATCACCGTCTCCTCTTCGCCATCGTCAATGCCTGTGATGCGGCTGAAGTCTGACTGCTTGTCGTAGGTTTTCACTTTGTCAACAATCTCGGCAGGCAGATTCTTCATGGACATGTTCTGGTCGTTGCCAAAGAATTCTTTGCCGCCCACCAGAATCTTCTTCACGGTCTTGCCGTTCACCTTTATAATGCCATCTTCAATTGTCACGCCAGGCAGCTTCTTGATGAGCTCCTCCAGCACGCTGCCCTCTGGCACCTTGAAGGCATCAGCGTTGAAGATGAGCGTGTCTTCCTTCACTTCCACTTCCTTCATCTGGGCCGTCACCACAGCTTGCTTCAGCTCCACGGTATTGGGCACCAGCATCACGGTGCCAATGGCCATCGTGCCTTTGTTCTCGGCGCTCTTGACGTTGATGGTGCGGTAGAAGTTGTGGTAGCCCACATAAGATATTTTCAGCAGGTAGGTGCCATCCTTCACGTTCTTCAGATTGAAAGAGCCGTCGTTGGCTGTTGTTCCGCCGGTGACCATGCGCGCCGTGTCGGGAGTCATCACCAAAACGGTGCTGCGTAGGAGCGCTTCACCATTTTCGCTGTCCACCACTTTGCCTTTCAATAGTGTCTGGGCGGTGGCCATTTGAGCTGTTGCACAAAAGAGTAATAATAGTAGTAAAGGTAAAAGTTTTTTTTGTAAAGCTGTCATATAATGTGTTTGTAGTTAATTCTGTTTTATATGACGTCTTTCTCTCAGTTTCGTTTAATGGCGAGAGTGAAAAAGTGTAAATTGCTCGTCCTTGTCATTGTTTGAGGGAGGAATAAAAAAGCGCCAAACGCCAAATGCCAAATAAGAAATGAAAGGTTTTCGAGCGGCTTTTTTCATTTAAGAGTCGGAAGTAAATAGGGAAGTGAATGGCGTAGTTTTTCCGCTATGCTCATGGAAGTCTTTTCTTGGCGCTCATGGAAGTGAAAAAGGGTGAATGTAAAGAGCAAAGGGAATAGGAAAAGATAAGCGGGTGTGTCTTTGTTTGACACACCCGCTCTCTGTGGGTTGCGGTGCGTACGAGACTCGAACTCGTGACCCCCTGCGTGACAGGCAGATATTCTAACCTACTGAACTAACGCACCAGTGTTTCCTTTTATTTATAGACCACAGAAAACTTTTGGTCTTGTTAGCGGTGCGTACGAGACTCGAACTCGTGACCCCCTGCGTGACAGGCAGATATTCTAACCTACTGAACTAACGCACCGTTATTTTTTTTCTTGGGGAACCTCTGTTCCCCTTTTGCGAGTGCAAAGGTACAACATTTTGCGATACTGGCAAAAGAAATGGAACCTTTTTTTATTTTTTTTTGAGGAAGTGCCCCGTTTTAGAGAGCTGGAGGGGTTACTCCTGCTCGTTTCCCGCCAAAATGCTTGGGTCTGGCTCTGGTGTAGGCTCTGTGTCTTCGAGCGGGAACAGGCCCTTGGAAGAGTGGATGATGTAGTCGGTCATCTGCTCGTTGCTGCTGAAATCGTAGCCGGAGAGTTGGCGAGTCTCACCATCTATCTCCATATAGGCAGGAGAGTAGATGCGGTGGGATACCATGTCCCAGTAGAGAAGGGAGGTCTTGAATGTCTCGCCCTTGAGGTTCTTGACCAGCACTCTGCTGCGAAGTTCCCAAAGGCGCTTGCGGTTGTAGAAGTAAGCCGTGTCGGCAGAGATGAAGGCATCAACTTGGAAGGATTCGTTGAACCGCTCCAGGAACAGCCCTTTCTCGAACGCCCAGCGTTGTGGCTCTTTCTTATCGTAGATATCCCACACTTCGGTGATGAGCTTGTAGCGGATGATTCCAGAGTCGCTCACCAGGGTGCTCACTCCGACAGAACGGAGGGTTGGCAGCGAGTCGCGTTCGCCAATATCTGGACCTGTTGGTTTGTCGTCGTGGCTGCAAGCTGGAAAAAATAGCATTGCAGCAGTCATCATGACTGCCGCAACGCTACATGTATGTGTGAGATTCTTTTTCAAAACGAGTGATTATATAATATATATATAATGTGTAATAGTGGTAAGGCTCTTTGCTATTGTGCGGGCCCATTAACGGAGACGGAGAGTAGTAGTCTCGCCTGCTACGCTAACAGTCTGGCCTGCCTTGATGCCTGCGAAGAATGCCTCAGACTTTGGATAGAAGTGAGCGGCGTATGCAGCTGCCTGACGGCTGGCCTTGGCTGCAGAGGATGGGTCAACAGCTTTAGCGCGGTTGCAGTAGTCGCTGGCAAGGCAGTAGTAGTAGCTTCTCTGCAGGTGGTCGCCAGAGGCAGAACGTGCGATGCAGTTAGCCTGGAGCAGGTAAGCACCACCGTTGGATGGGTTGTACTGGAGCGTCTTGCGGCAGTACTGACGGCACTGGCCGAGGTTGCCCTTCTTGAACATGAGGGCTGCCACGATATATGAGTACTTAGCCTTCTTCGCGTTGTCTGACTCAAGACCGATAGCCTCGTCGAAGTACTTGATGGCACCGTTGAGGTCGCCTTCCTTCAAGAGCTTAGAAGCCTTACCGATGGCTGCCTGTGGAGTCTTGTTGATTTGGTATGCATAGTCTGCAGCTACATAGTAGATGTTGGACTTGTCGCACTCAAAGTTGTTGAGGATGGCCAGAACAGAGTTGAGGTAAGCAAGGTTTGTCTTGTTGGCTTCAACCTGTGCGCCATAAATCTTCTCGAGGGCATCGCAGTCGGCAGCGCCAGAGGATACGAACAGGGCGTTAGCCTTGTCCTGTACAGGCTGGTAGTTGTCCACGATTTTCTGTGCCTCAGGAGAAAGCACCACTTGTTCAACCCACTTTGTGGAATCTTCTGACTCTGGGTCGGCAGGGATGGTCTCAGAAGGATATTCCTTGGCCTGATCCAGCAGACGGTCGCAGATTTCGTTGGTGTTCATGTAGTCCTGAATGAAATCCTGGCGGATATCAATGTTGTCCTTATTCTGGAGGAAACGGTTGTATGAGCACTCGATGAAGCCAAAGAGCACGAAGCCCTCGGTGTTTGGTCCCATATCATCGATACCTTCCTTGAACATCTTGTAAGCCACGTTGTTGTTCATCTCAGGGCAGAAGTAGTAGTAGTCATATGCTTTGCGGCAGATGATGTTGCCCTTGGTTGAAGTGGTCTTAGGAGTGGCAAAAGAGTTGAGTGCTTCAAGATACTTCAGGCGCTGGTCATAGATGTTCATGAGCTTGTCGAAGTATTCCTTCTTCTTCTCAGCGTCAGTTTCCTGCTGGATGAGTGTCTCGAACATCCAGGCACCATCGGTGTATACACGTACCATAGAGAGAGGAGCCTTTGTGAAGGCAAACTCCCATGGCTCGATTGCTTCCACGTAGCTTCTGCGCTTGAAGGCATCCTGATAGAGCGACAGGCTGCCGAGCACGTCAATGGAGTCTTGACCGTGGCCAATGCGGTCGTTGAGGGATGTTCCCTTAAGGTTCTGTGCAGAGCCTGCAGCAGAAACGAGTGCGAGGGCACATGCAAATAAAATCTTTTTCATAATAGTGATGGTTTAATTGTATTTTGTTTATTCGTTTATCTCTACCAATTCTTTGGTTTTGTTGACACAAAGTTATGGAACGGTTTTCTGATGGCAAGGGGATATTCCCTCTTTTGGCAAGGGGAAAATCCTATTGTACTCTCCACTTATAGAACCAACGTTCGCTGAAGGTGAGACCGAGACAGAGCTTGAGATAGTTCTCGGTCAGTTTGCTCTGTCGCTGTGTGGCTGCGTTCAGATAGGGGATATCTGTGTGCACCCATTGCACAGAGATGTTAATCTTCGGAACGTTGTGCCAGATGTTGCGGTTGGCAATAGGCATCGTGATTCCTGCCGAGACACCCACCTCGCAAGGCTTCCCAGAGATTGTTCCTGTTGCATCAGCCTTGGCGTAAGACTGAGAGTAATAACCACCCACCTTATAGCTGCACTTGTTGAAGTAGTTGCTGGATGAAGGGTTAGGGGTCCATTCCATACCGGCAGCTGCTTTCCATCGGTCGTTGAGCTGACCGCGGTTGCTGCTGTATGTTTCTGCTGTGCCCGACTGGTCGGGAAAACGGCAAAGACCCCATTTCTGAAGCTCGAAATCAACACCTACACGCAGTTTGTCTGCATGGTAATAAGTGGCACCGATGGCAAAAGCGTTAGGCAATTGGAAAGCGTTCTTGATGGTGTCGGTTGATTCTGTCTCTATTGCTGAAGAGCTGTTGCGTGTTTCCGTTGTGCGGTAAGCGTCATTCTCAATTTTGTGCCCAAATGTGTATGTACCACCGATAATCAACTGGTCGTTATGGCCAAGAGGCTGGATATACTGGATACCGCCTTGCAGATTGTAGGTGCTGATGTCGGCCGTATAGATGCGTGCCATCTTGAACACCGATGTTTCGCTGAATGACATGGCCATGCTATGCGTGTAGTCACCCCAGAGGTATCCCATATTGACACCAATGGACAGGGGCTTGAAGGGACGAAAGCCTACTCCAAGAAACACCTCGCGCAGTCCACCGTCACCGCTGAAGCTGTAGTTGGAAGAGATATTCTCATTGCCTTCAAGAGGCTCAGCGGTAGATGCAAAATTGTATTTGATGTTGGTTGTTGGCATGAGACCAAGTGTGACGCCCACATGCTTGGCAGCTCTGAACTTGAATGCAAAATAATCAAAGCTGGAGTTTCGGATGTTCTGGCGCATGCCACCCATCTTATGGTTGTTGTTTTGCAGGGATACGCCAAGGTCGAAGAGAGCCGTGAGCGAATCAGCTTCGGAATAAGATGCGGGGTTGGCTATGTTGATTTCTTGTCCATTGCGGAAGCCTTGGGCTACACCAGCCATGCCTTTATTGAATCCCATGGCACGTTCGGATTGAATGCCAAAGCCATAACGGGAGTAGGGCGAACTGATGCCGTTCTGTGCTTGTATGTTAGCAGCGAACCATGTTGCGATGAGGACAAGTGAAAATTTCTTGATCATTTTCTGTCGTTGGTGTCTATTTTTTGAAGTGCAAAATTACACCTTTTTGTGTACTATTCAAAATTTGGACTTGCTGAAGCAAGTTAAAAAAACTGAAAGGTCGTTATTCGTGACCGTTTTAGGCTTTGGGCGTTGTTTTTTGAGGCCCGCGCTTTTTGTGAGGTGCTTGGCTTTTCCCCTTTGGGGCGGATTGATTTGCCTTGGCTCCCTTGCGTGGACCACGATATCCATTACGCCCTCCGTTATGCCGACTTTTTGAAGCAGCCTTCCCTGTTGGCATCTGTGGTTTTTCGCCACAGCCTTCAGGCAGTTCGGGCTTTTCAATCTCCTTTTCAATCAGTTTCTCAATCTTGAGCAGATGAGGCCAGTCTTTAGGGGTGACCAAAGTGATGGCTTGTCCCTCACGGTTTGCGCGTGCCGTACGTCCAATTCGGTGCACATAGTCTTCAGGGTCGCGTGGTGCATCATAGTTGATGACCATCTGGATATCATCGATGTCGATGCCTCTGCTCACGATGTCCGTTGCAATGAGGATGCTGATACGGTGGTTTTTGAAAGCCAACATGACTTCCTCACGCTCACGCTGCTCCAAGTCGCTGTGCATAGCGCCCACATTAAATCCCTTGCGCTTGAGTGTGAGGCTGAGTTCCTTGACTTTCATCTTGGAGGATGCAAAAAGAATGACGCGGTCTAAATCATCCTGACTGAGCACCTTCTCTACAATACGGTCTTTCATGCCGTCATAGCAGAGGTATGCTTGTTGCTGGATTTTCTCGGCGGGCTTGGATACCGCAATCTTCACCTCCACAGGGTCGTGAAGGATATTCTGTGCCAGCTTCTGGATGTTGTCGGGCATTGTAGCGGAGAACATGATGGTTTGGCGCTCCTCCGACAGGTAGCTGGCAATCTTCATGATATCATCATAGAAGCCCATGTCGAGCATGCGGTCCGCCTCGTCAAGAATAAAGAAGGACACTTTCTTCAAGTCGATGTGACCTCCGTTCAGATGACTAATCAAGCGTCCAGGAGTGGCAATAATGATGTCGGCTCCGAGCTCAAGCCCTTTGCGTTCCTGCTCGAAGCGGATGCCATCGTTACCGCCATAGACAGCTACAGACGAAACGCCATCAAGATAGTAGGCAAAGCCTTCCACCTGCTGGTCAATCTGCTGTGCCAACTCGCGTGTGGGTGACATGATGATGCAGTTCACCGAGTCTTTGGGATAGTGGCCATGACTAAGCTCGTCCAGCACAGGGAGCAGATAGGCAGCGGTTTTGCCCGTACCTGTTTGTGCTATGCCCATGAGGTCACGTCCCTCCAGAATCTTGGGGATAGCTTGCTCTTGTATGGGGGTGCACTGCTCGAAGTTCATTGCGTCAAGAGCGTCAAGCAGTTCGTCTGAAATGTTTAGTTCGTCGAAATACATTTGTGATATAATGTCTTGTTTTAATGTCAAATAGAGTTATCTGGGCGCTTTCTTGTAGTAGTGGAACGCAATGAAGGCGTACACTACATTAGGAATCCATACTGCAATGACAGCAGGGAAGTTGGCGTTGACCGCCAGACTGGACACGACGGTTTGGAACATGATGTAAGCCAATATCAAAGCAAGGCCGATACCTAAAGCGATACCCATACCGTTTTTGCGTTTTCGGGCAGAAATGGACACGCCGATGATGGTCAGGATGAATGTGGCAAAAGCCGTAGCGCCTCGTTTCCAGTACTCCACTTCAAACTGTTGGATATTGGCGAATCCGCGTGCCTTTTGCCGTTCGATGTGGCGACGTAGTTCCGGAGTGGTCATTGTGGTTTCCATATCACGTGCCACCATGAGGTCCTGAGGCTGTATCTTGATGATGGTGTCCATCTTGTTTCCTGTCTTGACCACTTCCTTCATTCCCTGGAGGTCACGTGTTTGATAACCTGTGATAATCCAGTGGTATGGCTCATAAGACAGCGTATCATATTGGATGGTCATGGCTTGCAAGTGCTTGACCAGCTTTTTATTCTCAAACTTGTCGAGCGTAAACTCGTAACCCGTCTTTTGGCTTTCTTCGTATCGGGCAATATAGGCAATCACACCTGAATCCACCTCCAATTGCACGTTCGATGCGAAGTCTTGTCTGCCTCGGTTCTTGTATTGATTCTCAAACCGTACACGCTTCACATTTCCCTTGGGGATGACGTAAGAACCCAAACCAAAATTGAGCATAGCGATGATGCCTGCTGAAATCATGTATGGACGCACCAACCGCCTGAAGCTGGTGCCCGTAGAGAGCATGGCAATAATCTCCGAGTTGTCTGCCAGTTTCGTGGTGAAGAATATCACCGCGATAAACACAAACAGCTGGCTGAACATATTGGAGTAGAAGGGGATGAAGTTCAAATAGTAGTCGAACAGAATCTCCTCTATCGGCACATCATGCTGAAGGAACTTGTCAATATTCTCATTAATGTCAAACACCACCGCGATGCTGATGATGAGAATGATGGAAAAGAAATAAGTGCCGAGAAACTTGCCGATGATATAGCGGTCAAGCCGAGAAACGGGGGAGTGCTCCGCAAGCCATTTGAAGGCCTCCGGATGACGTGCCACTCTGGAGCGCAAAGCAAGGCGTGCACGTTTGCCTGACAGCTTTTTTGAGTGCGCGTTGTTCGCAGCGGCTCCCTCTTCGCTTATGGGCGAAGTCTCCTTCTCGTTATGTTCTTCCAATGTAGCCAAAACAGATAATCTTTTGCCTTATATATAATAAATGTGTAGCGTCCCGTTCTTGTGTTTACAGCCTTCTGCCCAATTCTTCCACCATCTTAGCTTTCCAGATGCTGAAATCACCGGCGATGATGTGCTGACGGGCCTCACCTACAAGCCATAGGTAGAAAGCCAAGTTGTGGATAGAAGCAATCTGCATGCCCAGCAGCTCTTGTGCCTTGAAGAGGTGATGCACATAAGCCTTCGTGTAGGCCGTATCTACATACGATGCCCCTTCAGGGTCGAGTGGTGAGAAATCGAAATCCCATTTCTTGTTGCGCAGATTGATGGTGCCATGCTTGGTGAATATCTGAGCATTGCGGCCATTGCGGGTTGGCATCACGCAGTCGAACATATCCACACCTCTCTCAATCGCTTCCAGCAAGTTGATGGGAGTTCCTACGCCCATCAGATAGCGGGGCTTGTCTTGAGGCAGAATGGCATTCACCACTTCAATCATCTCATACATCACATCCGTGGGCTCGCCGACGGCCAAACCGCCAATCGCATTGCCGTCCGCTCCCTTTGATGCCACATTCTCTGCCGCACGTTCGCGCAAGTCCCTGAAAGTGCAGCCTTGCACAATAGGGAAGAGGCTCTGCTGATAACCATACTTGGGTTCAGTCTCGTTAAAGCGTTTGATGCAGCGGTCAAGCCAGCGTTCAGTCAGCGCCAGCGACTTCTTGGCATATTCATAGTCGCTGGTTCCTGGAGGACACTCGTCAAATGCCATCATGATGTCGGCGCCAATCGTGCGCTCGATATCCATGACTCCTTCAGGGGTGAAGAAGTGCTTGCTGCCATCAATGTGGCTGCGGAATTCCACACCTTCTTCCTTGATTTTGCGAATGCCTGCCAAAGAGAATACCTGAAAGCCACCACTGTCTGTCAGCATAGGGCGGTCAAATCCGTTGAACTTATGCAGGCCCCCTGCAGCCTCCAGCACCTCCAGTCCTGGACGGAGATAGAGGTGGTAGGTGTTGCCGAGGATGATTTGAGCCTTGATGTCGTCTTTCAGCTCATGCAGATGCACAGCCTTCACCGTAGCCTGTGTGCCAACGGGCATGAAGATAGGCGTCTTTATGTCGCCGTGGTCCGTGTGGATGAGGCCCGCACGTGCATTAGTTTTCGAGTCTTTATGTTCGAGGGTGAATGTCATCTTTCCTTTCTGTAGCGTTTCTGTTTCTTCTTGTGGAGCTAGTTTCTCTAGTATTACTAGTTTTTCTAGTCTTACTAGAGCCTGTCGTCTTTATATCAGCGCAAAATCCAGCACGTCCTTCACGTTCTCCACATAATGGAACTGCACACCCTTCACATACTTGGCAGGAATATCCTCAATGTTCTTTCTGTTTTCGTGGCAGATGAGGATGTCTGTGATGCCGGCACGTTTAGCGGCCAAAATCTTTTCCTTGATGCCTCCTACAGGGAGCACCTTGCCGCGGAGCGTGATTTCACCCGTCATGGCAATGTTCTTGCGCACCTTGCGTTTCGTGATGGCACTTGCCAGCGAGGTGGCAATGGTGATGCCTGCAGATGGTCCGTCTTTCGGGGTAGCACCTTCTGGCACGTGGATGTGTATGTTGTGGCTCTCGAAGAAATCGGGTGTAATGCCGATGATGTCGCAATGCTCCTTCAGATACTGCAAGGCAATCGTAGCAGACTCCTTCATCACGTCGCCGAGATTACCGGTCAAGCCGAGCTTGCCGCCCTTGCCGTTGTCGATAGACGTTTCTATGAAGAGGATTTCTCCACCCACGCTTGTCCAAGCCAGACCCGTGACCACACCATAGTAGTCGTTGCCCTGATACTTGTCGCGGCTGAAAGGTTCGGTGCCTAAATATTCCTTGATGTCCTCCACCTTCAACTCGCTCTTAGGCAGCACGCCGTCTTTGGCATATTGGAGTGTAACCTTTCGGAGCACCTTGTTGATTTTCTTGTCAAGGTCGCGTACTCCAGACTCTCTGGTATAATCTTCGATGATTTTCTCAATAGCAGCCTTTGAAATCTTCACGCCGCTGTCTTTGATGCCAAGATTATCCAGCTCCTGAGGCACGAGATGACGCTTGGCAATCTCAATCTTCTCCTCAGTCAGATAACCGCTCACCTCAATCAGCTCCATGCGGTCGAGCAGGGGAGCAGGAATGGTTGAGATGTTGTTGGCTGTGGCAATGAACATCACCTTCGAGAGGTCGTAATCGGTGTCCAGATAGTTATCGTGGAAGGCAATGTTCTGTTCTGGGTCGAGCACTTCCAGCAACGCCGATGCAGGATCGCCGTGATTCGTGTTCTGTGTCACTTTGTCAATCTCGTCGAGGATGAACACAGGATTACTGCTGCCAGCCTTCTTGATATTCTTGATGATTTGTCCGGCCATAGCACCTACATACGTGCGGCGGTGTCCACGAATCTCGGCCTCGTCATGCAAGCCGCCCAGCGACATACGAACATACTTGCGCTTCATCGCCTTCGCAATGCTCTTGCCCAGCGAAGTCTTACCCACACCAGGAGGGCCATACAAACAGATGATAGGGCTCTTGAAGTCACCTCTCATTTTCAGCACAGCCAAGTGCTCAATGATGCGCTCCTTCACTTTCTCCATGCCATAGTGGTCCTTGTTCAGCACCTTCTCAGCATTGCTCAGGTTGAGGTTGTCCTTCGTATATTCGCCCCAAGGCAGCTCAAGCATTGTTTTTGCCCAAGTGTATTCCGTTTGATAGTCTGGAGTGTGGCTGCTCATGTGTGACATCTTGTCCAAGGTGTCTTCAAAAGCCTTGGCTGTAGCCTCGTTCCACTTCTTTTTCTTGCCTTCAGCCCTCAACTGCATAATCTCATCTTCACCTTTCTCACCCAGTTGTTCCTGGATAGTCTCCATCTCTTGGCGCAAGAAGTACTCCTTATGCTGCTTGTCCAGTTCCTCGCGAGTGCGCATCTGCAAGTCCATCTTCAACGCCATATACTGATATTCGCGTTGCAGAATGCCGAGCAGGCGGTAGGCACGGTCAAACAAGTTGTTCTCTTCCAGCAGCACAATGCGTTCCTTGTTGCTGATGTTCAGATTGCTGCAGATGAAGTTGATGATAAGAGTCCTGTCCGTGATGTTGTTGAGCGCAAAGGCAGATCCAACAGTCTGCTCATTGGTGCGCATCAGTTTAATGGCAGTCTCTCGGCATGTGTCCACAATGGCCATGTATTCGCGGTTGCCCCGTTCGGGAACATCCTCTGGATAAATGTCCACATGGCCCACATTGTAGTTCCCGTTCCACTCCATGTCAAGCAGGCGGGCACGGGTGTAGCCTTGAATCAAAGCCGTTTTGCTTCCATCTGGGAGCTTGATGATTTTCTGCACTTTGCCAACCACACCTGTATGGTACAGTTGTTCGTAGTCGGGCTCATCGGCCGCATCGTCTATCTGTGAGAATACAGCAATAGGCGCATTCTTCTTCTGCGCTTCCTTCAGGAGCTTGAAAGACGAGTCCCTGCCAATTGAAACAGGCACCATCGTCTCGGGGAAGAGCATGATGCCGCGCAATGGCAGGACGGAGATGGCCTTTTCAGGTGAAATCTCCTGCTCCAAGTTCCCTGCTGAAGGGTTGTCTATGCTTGTGATGAAACTGATTTTGCCTTCTACGTGGCTGTCATCTATAATTTCGTCAAAATTGAAATCCATCTTCAAAATTCGGTTCTCTATATTCTAAATAAGCTAAAAACGGTGCAAAGTTACGAAAAAAGACTGAACTACACATCATTTATATAAGTAAACTTACGAAAGACGCTTAACTCTCTTTCCGTCCGTTCCATGCAATTCGCAGATGCTCAGAGTATCATAATAATATGCAAACAAGTTGGATTTCTGCAATAGTGTAAGAAAAATGAAATAAAATTCTTACACTTTGCAATATTTTCACCGATTTTTTTGTGAATGTTATAGAAATAAATTGTACCTTTGCATCGCTTTCGGCCAAATAGTGCCGTTGGCATCATAAAGAAATAGCATAAACTGCATAAGAAAAAAATGAGTAAACTCATTAAAGTGGAGGGTTACAAGCAGCTGCTTGACCCCATACAGACGGAATTGGGCATTAAGCAAATCAAAGATTTTTTTCAGGCCAATCTTTCCACCGCATTGCGTTTGCGCCGAGTGACGGCGCCTCTGTTCGTGATGCGCGGTTTGGGTTTGAATGACGACCTGAACGGCGTGGAGCGCCCTGTTTCGTTCCCCATCATGGATATGGGCGACCAAGTGGCCGAAGTGGTACATTCATTGGCCAAGTGGAAGCGCGTGATGCTGGGAGAATACGGCATTCAGCCCGGATATGGACTTTACACAGACATGAACGCCATCCGAGGCGACGAGGAACTGGACAACACACACTCCCTGTATGTTGACCAATGGGATTGGGAACGCACCATCCGTCCGGAAGACCGCAACCTCGCTTTCTTGAAAAAGATTGTGCGCGACATCTATGCTGCCATCATGCGTACAGAATACTTGGTGTGCGAATCCTATCCGCAAATCAAGCCTTTCTTGCCAGAAGAGATACACTTCATCCATTCGGAAGAGCTGCTTCAGCAGTATCCCGACCTCACTCCTAAAGAGCGTGAGGACGCCATCTGCAAGAAGTATGGCGCTGTGTTCATCATGGGCATCGGCGGCAAACTGGGCAATGGAGAGAAGCATGACGGACGCGCTCCCGACTATGATGACTGGAGCACACCTAACGAGGATGGCTACAAGGGACTGAATGGCGACATTCTCATTTGGTATCCTGTTCTCAACCGCAGCATCGAGCTCAGTTCTATGGGTATTCGTGTGGACAAGGAAGCCTTGCTTCGTCAACTTGAACTGGAAAATAAGAAGGAACGTCTCAACCTCTTCTTCCATAAGAAGTTAATGAATGACGAACTTCCACTCTCTGTAGGTGGTGGAATTGGTCAAAGCCGTCTCTGTATGGTACTCCTTCACAAGGCTCATGTGGGTGAGATTCAAGCCTCCATCTGGCCTGAAGAAATGCGCAAGGAGTGTGTCGCAGCAGGCATGCCACTTATCTAAGAAAACTTATTCGATTAAATATAGATAGCCCTCGCACCATCGTGGTGCGAGGGCTTTTTGATTTTATCTTTTACAGTTTCGGAGTTCAATCGGAATAGGCGACTCAAGATGAGGCTCATTCCGTAGTCAGCAGAGCACGGCGCTCTATGCTGCAATCGATAGATGCCTTATCTCACATTTGTGGCGCGCCTTATACCACGTTTGTAACACGCCCTGTGTTACATTTGTGACACGCCCTATGTGACGCTTGTAACACACCCTATGTTACACTTGTAACACAAGGCGTCATTTTTGTGTTACAAAAGGGGAGCCTCCGCAGCGCTTCTTCTGCTTCTCAAATAGGTGCGATTTCAGTCTCTGTGTACTGTTGCAACGCTCTGTATTGCAGCTCCTCAAGCACGCCATGCCTTCTTTCTTGCTTGAGATTGTGATTTAGGGAACTGAGACATTGATGGGGCACATTTGAGAATGATTTCTGTCCGCATAGTGTTGTCATTAAAAAGATTTTGTATCTTTGCAATTGAAATAGATAAATTGACATCTTATGACTCCCAAAGAAGAAATTGAACAGCTCAGACGAGAACTGGAGCAACATAACTATAATTATTATGTGTTGAACCAGCCTACGATTTCGGACTACGACTTTGACCAGATGATGCACCATCTGGAGGACTTGGAAATGTTCTATCCGCAGTATGCTGACCCGAACTCGCCAACGCAACGAGTGGGTAGCGATTTGAACCAGTCGTTTAAGGCGGTGGCACACAAGTACCCGATGCTGTCGCTGGCGAACACGTATAACGAAGGTGAGGTGCGCGATTTCTATAACCGTGTGAAGGAGGGACTTGAAGGTGAGGATTTTGAGATTTGCGCGGAGATGAAGTATGACGGGTTGAGCATCTCGCTGACCTATGTGGACGGCGAGCTGAAGCAGGCTGTGACGAGAGGTGACGGCGTGAAGGGCGATGATGTGACCAACAATGTAAGAACTATCCGCTCGATTCCGCTGAAGTTGCGTGAGGGGAGTGGCTATCCGCATGAGTTTGAGATTCGTGGTGAGATATTGATGCCTTGGACTTCGTTCGAGAAACTGAATGAGGAGCGGGCAAAGAGGGAGGAACCGTTGTTTGCTAATCCGAGAAATGCGGCCAGCGGCACTTTGAAGTCGCAAAACTCAAGAGTGGTGGCTGAACGTGGCCTTGATGCATACTTATATTATTTATTAGGGGATGAAATTCCTACGGATGGATTCCACTATGAGAACTTGCAGATGGCTGCTGCATGGGGCTTCAAAATATCGCAGGGCATGAAGAAGTGCAAGAGCGTGGAGGAGGTGCTGGCGTTTATTGACTATTGGGACAAGGAACGCAAGAACTTGCCTGTGGCTACGGACGGAATTGTGCTGAAGGTGAATTCGCTGCGTCAGCAACGGCACCTGGGTTATACGGCAAAGAGCCCACGTTGGGCAATTGCCTATAAGTTTAAGGCGGAGCGGGCTTGCACACGACTGAACGAGGTGACGTATCAAGTGGGACGAACAGGTGCGGTGACACCTGTGGCCAATATGAATCCCGTGCAGTTGGCCGGTACGGTAGTGAAGCGAGCGTCGCTGCATAATGCGGACGTGATGGAAGAACTGGATCTGCATATCGGTGATATGGTGTTTGTGGAGAAAGGAGGCGAGATTATCCCCAAGGTGGTTGGCGTGGATAAGGAGCAACGTCAACCAGGTTTGCAGAAGGTGCAGTTTATCAAGACTTGCCCGGAGTGTGGCGCACAGTTGGTGCGCTTCGAGGGTGAGGCCGCACATTATTGCCCTAACGATAGTGCGTGTCCTCCACAAATCAAGGGGCGTATTGAGCACTTCATCTCTCGCAAGGCAATGAATATAGACAGCTTGGGCCCTGAGACGGTGGATGACTACTATCAGCGTGGTCTGATTCATGATGTGTCGGACCTTTACAGGCTGACGGTGGCAGACATCTGCGGTGTGAACAAGACGAGGGTGAAGTCTGCCCAAAAGGTGGTGGATGGCGTGAAGTCCACGTTGCAAGTGCCGTTTGAACGTGTGGTCTTTGCCATAGGCATCCGTTTTGTGGGTGAAACGACCGCCAAATTGATAGCCCGTCACTTTAAGTCGATGGAGGCGCTGCGACAGGCCTCCGTGGAGCAACTGATGGAAGTGGACGGAGTGGGGCAGGTGATTGCCGAATCAGTAGTGAAGTATTTCCAGGATCCCAAGAATGCTGAGATTGTTGATAAGCTGGCGAACGAAGGGCTGCAGATGCAACTCTCGGAAGAGCAGTTGTCTGGGCAGACGGATAAGCTGGCAGGCAAGAGCATCGTCATCTCGGGCGTGTTCCAGCAGCATTCGCGTGACGAATATAAGGCCATGATTGAGCAGAACGGCGGCAAGAATGTGGGCAGCATTTCGAAGAAGACTTCTTTCATTCTGGCAGGTGACAATATGGGCCCAGCCAAGCTGGAAAAGGCTCAGAGCATGGGCGTGCCCATTGTGTCGGAAGAGGAATTCTTGGCGATGCTTGTATAGGGACATTGGACTGGCGATGCTGTATGAAGGCTTAGTTCTGTTCTTTTTTTGTTCTCGAAAGGTGCTTTTTTTTACCAAAAATTTCTTAAATTAAAATAAATCAGTACCTTTGCAGCAGATTCAGTATTACAAAAGATTGTAGCATTTAAACCCTTGACAAGATGACTAAGAAGACACAAGAACCGCACTATATATTTGAATCGAGCTGGGAGGTATGTAATAAAGTTGGCGGTATTTATACGGTACTCTCAACGCGTGCTAAGACGCTACAGGATAAACATGCTGATAAGGTGTTCTTTATTGGCCCGGACTTCTGGGCTGGCAAGAAGAACCCTCTTTTCAAGGAAAGTAAGACATTGCTCGCCAAATGGCGAAAGAGCGCTTTGGAATATGATGGCATCTCTATGCGTTTGGGACGCTGGCAAATTCCAGGAGAACCTATTGCCATCTTGGTGGATTTTAAGCCATTTTCTGAGCAACGTAATGAGATATTCGGTTGGGCATGGGATAACTTCCGTGTCAACTCGCTGAACGCTTATGGTGACTACGATGAGAGCATCCTGTTCTCGTGGGCTGCCGGCAAGGTGGTAGAGAGCTTCTATAAATTCTTTGGTCTCTCGAAAGAGGACAATGTGGTGTTTCAGGCACATGAGTGGCAGACTTGTCTGGCTGCCCTTTATATAAAGAAATATGTGCCAGAGGTCGCTACGATTTTCACGACTCATGCTACAACGATCGGACGTTCTATCGCTAGTAATAATAAACCGCTTTATGATTATCTGCCGGCATATAACGGCGACCAGATGGCGGCTGAACTGAATGTGGAATCGAAACATTCGGTGGAGAAGCAAGCTGCATGGAATGTGGATTGCTTCACGACTGTGAGCGAGATTACAGGACGAGAATGCGCTGAGCTGCTTGATAAGCCAGCAGATGAGATTCTGATGAATGGCTTCGAGAATGACTTTGTACCTTCACCTGCGGCTCAGTTTAACACTGCACGCAAGGTGGCTCGCCAAACTTTGCTGAAGGTGGCGAACACGCTGCTGGGCACGGATTTGGACGATGATACGATTATCATCAGTACGGGCGGTAGATATGAATACCAGAACAAGGGCATTAATGTATATGTTGATGCATTGAACCGTTTGCGCTGGGATGACCGCTTGGACCGAAACGTGTTGGCTTTCGTGATGGTGCCTGCCTGGATGAAGGAGGCGCGTGCGGACTTGCAGGCTGCGCTGTCCAACAAAAAGCACAATCCTGTTGAGGCTGGCCCTATTGGTGACCCTCGCATCACGCATGTGCTTTATGAACAAGATAGCGATAAGGTGCTGGGCCAGATGAATTGGCTTGATATGCATAACCGTCCAGAAGATAAGGTTAAGGTCATCTTTGTGCCATGCTATCTGGATGGAAATGATGGCATCTTCAATATGCACTATTACGATTTGCTCATTGGCAACGATTTGACGGTGTTCCCATCTTATTATGAGCCTTGGGGATACACGCCAACAGAATCGGTGGCTTTCCACGTGCCCTGCATCACGACAGACCTGGCCGGCTTTGGCTTGTGGGCCAATAGCCTGAAGGGTGGGGCAAGTGAGATTGAGGACGGCGTGAAGACGGTGCATCGTTCTGACTATAACTTTGATGAAGTGAGCGATACAATTCGCGACACGATTCTGCATTTCTCGCAGATGGACAAGGCGCAGGTGAACGCAGCTCGCAAGCAGGCGGAGAAGGTTGCGGAGAAGGCGTTGTGGAAGCATTTCATCAAGTACTACTACAAGGCATACAATAAGGCTCTCGCAAAACGCGATGAGCGTGTGAAACGATAAATATTAAAAATCATTCAATAACACTTATTTTTTATGAGAATTAAAGCAAGTAACGCAAACAATCCCAATTGGCGTGAAATTAGTGTGAGATCCTCTGTCCCTGCAGCGCTTGAGCCGCTGAACGAGATTGCTCACAATCTTTGGTGGTCATGGAATAACGAAGTAGGCCATATCTTTAACGACATGGATTCAGCTCTTTGGCATGAGGTTGAACAGAATCCAGTTCTTTTCCTTGGCCGTATGAACTATGAAAAACTGGAAGCGATTGCTGCAGACAAGAAGATTCTTGACCGTATCAATAAAGTATATAAAGAGTTCCGTGCATATATGGATGTGAAGCCAGACGCAAAGCGTCCTTCTGTGGCTTACCTCTGTATGGAGTACGGTTTGAGCCACGTGCTGAAAATCTATTCAGGTGGTCTCGGCATTCTTGCTGGTGACTACGTGAAGGAGGCTTCTGACTCAAACATCGACTTCTGTGCTGTCGGTTTCTTGTATCGTTATGGCTACTTTACTCAGACGCTTTCTATGGAAGGTCAGCAGGTGGCTAACTACGAGGCTCAAGTATTCCCAACATTGCCTATTGAGCGCGAACTCGACGCAGAAGGCAATCAGGTGGTAATTGACGTTCCTTACAACAACTATACTGTTCATGCATTGGTTTGGCGCGTGAACGTGGGTCGTGTGAAGCTTTATCTGCTTGACACCGACAATGACATGAACTCTGAATATGACCGTTCCATCACTCACGCTCTTTATGGTGGTGACTGGGAAAACCGTCTGAAGCAGGAGATTCTGCTGGGTATCGGTGGCGTTCTGCTGCTGAACAGGCTGGGCATCAAGAAAGATATCATCCACTGCAACGAGGGACATGCTGCTTTGGCTAATGTTCAACGTTTGGTTGAGTATGTGGAAAGCGGCCTGAGCTTTAATGAGGCTCTTGAGGTTGTCCGTACTTCTTCTCTCTATACGGTGCACACTCCTGTGCCTGCTGGTCACGACTACTTCGACGAGGGTCTCTTCGGCAAGTATATGGGTCAGTATCCCGAAAAGCTCGGCATCAGCTGGGATGATTTCATGGGTATGGGCCGAGTGAACCCAGACGATAAGGGTGAGCGCTTCTGTATGTCAACGTTTGCCTGCAATACTTGCTCTTGGGTCAACGGTGTTAGCTGGCTCCACGGCAAGGTGTCTAAGGATATGTTCAACGGCATTTGGAAGGGCTACTTCCCAGAGGAGCTTGACAATGTGGGCTATGTGACAAATGGTGTCCATATGCCAACTTGGACTGCTTCTGAATGGAAGGAAGTGTATGCGAAAGCCTTCGATAAGAAATTCCTTGCAGATCAGTCAAATGAGAAGATTTGGGAGGCGATTTATAATGTGCCAGATCAGGAGATATGGAATACGCGTTTGGCTTTGAAGGCTAAGCTTATTGACTACATCAAGAAGGCGTTTAAGGAGGATTGGCTGATGCATCAGGGTGACCCATCTCGCATCGTGTCTATCGTTGAGAAAATCAATCCTAATGCGCTGACAATTGGCTTTGCTCGTCGTTTCGCTACATACAAGCGTGCTCATCTTCTCTTCAGCGACCTTGATCGCTTGGCGAAGATTGTGAATAACCCTAATTATCCAGTACAGTTCCTGTTTGCTGGTAAGGCACACCCTGCTGATGGCGCAGGTCAGGGACTCATCAAGAAAATCTACGAAATCAGCCGTCGTCCTGAGTTCCTTGGCAAGATTATCTTCCTTGAGAACTATGACATGAAGTTGGCTCGTCGCCTCGTGACGGGTGTGGATATCTGGATGAATACACCAACACGTCCATTGGAGGCATCTGGTACATCAGGCGAAAAGGCTCTGATGAATGGCGTTGTGAACCTCTCTGTGCTTGATGGTTGGTGGCTTGAAGGCTATCGTGAAGGTGCAGGATGGGCGCTTACAGACAAGCGTACGTTCCAAAATCAGGAACAGCAAGACCAGCTTGATGCTGCGACGATTTATTCACTCCTCGAGAATGAGATCCTGCCTCTCTACTATGCTCGAAACTCCAAGGGCTATTCTGAAGGATGGATTCAGACGGTGAAGAACTCTATCGCTCGTATCGCTCCTCACTACACCATGAAGCGTCAGCTTGATGATTACTTCACGAAGTTCTATTGCCCATTGGCCGAGCGCCGCAAGCAGCTCTTTGCCGACAACTACAAGAAGGCTAGGGATATTGCTGCATGGAAAGAACTTGTGGCTTCACGTTGGGATGACATCAAGATTGTTTCATACGAGAAGGAGGAAGACATGCTGAAGGGCGATATTCTTTCTGGCAAGAAATATAAGTTCAAGTATATTATTGACGAGCAGGGACTCGATGATGCTATCGGATTCGAACTTGTCACCATCTTCCGCGACGAGGATGGTCGTGAACACATCAGCCAGATTGATCCGCTCACTGTGACGCAACGTGATGGTAATCTCTACACGTTTGAGGGTACTCACGTGATTCCTACTGCTGGTAGCTTTAAGGTAGCTTATCGTATGTATCCAAAGAATGTGGATTTGCCACACCGTCAGGACTTCTGCTACGTGAAGTGGTTTAACTAATCAAACTCGAAAGATTCTATAATCATCAGATAAACAGAATTTTATTGTTTAATGATTGCATCACTCCTTTATGGGGTGATGCAATTTCCATTCTTGCTAAGAAATGAAGAAAAGCGCTATATTACCCGTGTTGTTGACACTCGTTTTGTGCTGTCCTTTCAAGGTCTATGGACAATCAAACAGCAATACCAAGAAACCCGCTTCAGGGACTTATAAGAGGTCTGCTGTTCTGAAAGTCTATCGGACGAGTATGAAGGAGAAGAATTATGCAAAGGCGAGACAGGCTGTGGAAGATGCTATAAGAATGCATGCTGACGCTGCGGCTGACCCGCAGCTGTATCGGTACGACATGGATGCGCTGAATGAACTGATAGGAGCAGAAAACAGGAAAATTTATCTTAACACAAGGCCCGATACTGTAGGGTACTTCAACTATATGTATGACCTCTATACAATGGGAATGAAGTGTGATAGTGTCGAGCAGGTGCGTTTGCAAGAAAAACGGGCGTTAGGTAAAAAGGCGGAACCTAAATTGCGAGCAGGGGTAGGGCAACTGATGTTGCCTTATATGAATAATTTGCTGAATGCAGGCAAATACCACTATCAAAAGAAGAATTACACATCTGCTTTCCGCTTTTTTGACATGTATGCTACGTCGAAAGCATCAGAACTATTGTCCACAACAAAAGTGGCTGCTGCATGGGCTGACAATAACACGGAAGTCGCCGTGTTGGCTGTGTTAAGTGCTTATGCTTCTGGAAATAATGCCGGTACGATGGCTTATCTTCCTGCTAGTTTGGGCGATGAGAGTTTACGGGCAAAATTATTGGAGGTAGGTTCTAAGGCTGCTGCAGAGTTGCATGATGAAGAGGCCATGTTGGGATTGCTGGAACAGGGCTTTGATGCGTATCCCAATGTGGAGTATTTCTTGATGACATTGGTGAAGCACTATAACGATGCGGAGCGGTATGGAGAGGCTTTGCAGAGAGTGCTGAGAATGACTCAGTTGTATCCCAATACGCGTGACTATTGGTATATGGCAGGTAAAGAGCAGATGCTGTTGGGACAGTATGAAGCAGCTTTGGCTTCTTTCGAGCGATGCGTGGAGATAAAGGCTGACGATGCGGAATCCTACTCTGCGATAGGGAACATCTATCTGCATGATGCGCATGAGGCATATGCGCATTTCAACGTGCCTCTTTCTGATCCGAACTACACAACCCAGAAGAGGACCATTGATGGATTGTACAAAAAGGCTTGTGCTGCCTTTGAAAAGGCAAGGTCGTTTGATGAGGACAATCGTGATTTATGGTTGTCTGGTCTTCGTGAAACTTATTTCAAATTGAACAAGGGTAGGGAGCTGCGAGCGCTAGAGAAGCGTAAATAGACTAAAAGGGACGATTAAATGAAGGAAATGTTGTAGATATTTCAGAAAATAATTATCTTTGCATGTTTTTCATAACCTTCTGATAGATAAAAGAGAACCTTCTGATGGCGACAAATAAAAAGACTTCTCGAAATGGCAAGAAAGCCAGCAATAGTGTAGCGCAGCAAGAGAAATTGACAGCCACTGATTTTTTCACAGGCTTCGGCAAAGGAGAGATATTTTCTTTCTTTGTGGGCTTGTTCTTGGTGGTGATGGCTTTGTTTATGTTTGTGGCCTTCGTTTCCTATCTTCTGACAGGTGAGGCTGATTACAGTCTTTTGGAACAAGGCGCAGATCCATTCAATAAGGCTTTGCAATACAAGAATGCATGTGGCTCATTAGGAGCGATTGTTGCCTATTTCTTTTTGAACGATTTGTTTGGCTTGGCTTCGTTCATCATTTTGCCATACATGGTGATTCTTGGCTTGCGACTGATGCGCAGCTTCAAGTTCACTTTGCTTCGTAAATTCATCCTTTTTACTGTTCTGATGCTGTGGCTGAGCGTGTTCTTGGCTGCATTTAGTTATTTGTTCCCAGCCTTTGAAGGTTCTTTCCTTAAATTGGGAGGTAATCATGGCATCAATGTTGTGAATATCCTCACACAGGTGGTCGGTACTCCTGGCTTGTTGGCCGTTTTGGCAATAACAGCTGTGATTTATTTGTATTATTTGAGTGCTAAGACTATAGAAATCATTCGAAATGCCTTCCGCTTGAATATGCTGAAAAAGGTGAACGCAGAGCGTTTGAAGCGCTTTGTGGGACGTGATGATGAGGATGATGAATACGAATACGAGAATGATGGTGTGATGCCGATTGATGGTAAGGATGATGAGGTGGATGAAACGGAGGAGCATGCTGCAGCAGTAGCAGAAGAGAGGGTAGAGGAGAGTGATAATCGGCCAACGGTATTGAACTTCGACCATCTTTCCGATGCTCAAGATGCCTCTGATGCGGATGCTTCAGATACTTCAGTGGAAGACGATGCTGATTTTGGTGAGAATATTGCTGAGGCAGGAGATGGTGTTGTAGGCGTGTTGCCAGAAGACCTTCCTGCTGCAGATGTAATGTCTCATTCTCAAGAGAACGAGTTGGTTGCTGGTGATGAAAGCGGATTGGTTGTGGAAATGAATGAGACGGATAAAGGTGATGGCGACATTTTGCGTGGCGACATCAATACTCCTTATGACCCCAAACTGGATTTGGAGTTCTATAAGTACCCCACGCTTGACTTGCTGAAGAAGGCAGATGACGAGGGTCCTCAGATAGACATGATTGAGCAGAACGCCAATAAGGACCGCATCATTCACGTCTTGAAGAATTTTGGTGTGGAGATTGCCAGCATCAAGGCAACCATTGGCCCAACCATCACGCTTTATGAGATTGTTCCTGCAGAGGGAACGCGCATCAGCAAGATTCGTAACCTCGAAGATGATATCGCCTTGTCGTTGGCAGCAGAAGGTATCCGAATCATCGCTCCTATTCCTGGTAAGGGTACCATCGGTATTGAGGTGCCAAACAAGAAGAAGAGCATCGTGTCTATGGAGAGTGTCATCAATAGCCGTGTGTATCAGGAGAGCAAGATGGAGCTTCCCTGTGCGGTGGGAAAGACCATTAGTAATGAGGTGTTCATGTTTGACTTGGCTAAGGCGCCTCACCTCTTGGTGGCTGGTGCAACAGGTCAGGGTAAGTCTGTCGGCCTGAATGCGATCGTGACTTCGCTGCTTTACAAGAAGCATCCATCGGAGTTGAAGATTGTGATGGTTGACCCGAAGAAGGTTGAATTCAGTATCTATAGCCCGATAGAGAACCACTTCTTGGCTCGTCTTGAGGAAGAAGAGGACTGTATCATTACAGATGTGCAGAAAGTGGTCAAGACGCTCAATTCTCTCTGCCAGCTTATGGACACTCGTTATGACCTTCTCAAGCGTGCCCATGTGCGCAACATCAAGGAGTACAACGAAAAGTTCAAGAACCGTCAGCTGAATCCAGAGCACGGGCATGAATACATGCCTTACATCGTTGTGATAGTCGATGAGTTTGGTGACCTTATCATGACTGCAGGTAAAGAGGTAGAGCTCCCCATCTGTCGTATTGCCCAGTTGGCGCGTGCTGTCGGCATTCATATGATTATTGCCACGCAGCGTCCACAAGCTAGCATCATTAGTGGAGCCATCAAGACGAACTTCCCGACACGTATTGCATTCAAGGTGGCATCTATGATGGACTCGCGTGTGATTCTTGACCGTGGTGGTGCCAACCAATTGATTGGCAAAGGCGATATGCTGTATCTGCAGGGTGGTGAGCCGGTGCGTGTACAGTGTGCCTTTGTCGATACACCAGAAGTGAATGATATTTGTCATTATATAGCAGCTCAGCAAGGATTCCTTCATCCGATGTATTTGCCAGAAGTGGCAGATGCTGAAGGTGATGGCGGTGCAGGAATGGGAACAGTGGACAAGGGCCATCTTGATCCTATGTTTGGTGATGTGGCCAAGTTCGTAGTCAACAATCAGAGTGGTTCCACTTCCATGATTCAGCGCAATTTCTCCATTGGTTACAACCGTGCAGGTAAGATTATGGACCAGTTGGAGAAGATGGGTGTTGTAGGTGCGCAAGTGGGCAGTAAACCCCGTGAGGTCATCATCAAGGATCCTCTCACACTCGAAGGTCTGCTGAATACGCTGGGATAAGAAAGGCCTCAGCTCCAGCTGCTACGCTACGAGTGAAGGCGATTGCCTTGATACGTTTTTTGCTGCTACTATCGTTGGATATAGAAAAAAGGATATAGGAAAATGAAAAGAATTGTATTCGTATTTGCGTGCTTGATTGCCGTGTGTCTCTCTGTTCAAGGACAGGAGGCCAGCAAGGTGCTAGACAAGACTGCTGCCACACTCAAGGCAGCTGGCAACACAAAGATTGGTTTTACCTACGAAGCCAGTGGGGCTTCTTCTACCGGCTATATTAAACTGCAAGGGCAGAAGTTTGTGGTGAATATGGCGGGGCGAATCACATGGTTTGATGGTAAGACGATGTGGAGTTACGTCAAGAAGAATGAAGAGGTGAACGTGACCACACCTTCTGCAGAGGAAGTTGCAAAGATGAACCCTTATGCGTTCTTGACATTCTACAAGCATGGTTATGCCGCACGCATGGGAAACAGCTCTTCTAAAGAGTATGAAGTGGTTTTGACAGGTGAAGAATCCAGCGCTTACAAGTGGGTGGTGATTCGTATCAACAAGTCCACCCATTTGCCGGGCAGCATTCAGCTTACCACTCCCAAGGGAGGAACGACTGTTATTCGCTGCAACTCATTTTTGAAGAATCAAAAATATCAAGCATCCACATTCCAGTTCAACAAGAAGAACTATCCTAAGGCTGAAATCGTTGACCTTCGATAGTTCTTCAAGATTCAGCCATGAATCTCTCCAGGGCATATTTCTTGTATAAGGCGCTTGCCCACAATCAGCGCCTGCAGTCGCGTCGCCACCCGATGTTCGAGAAGAATAGGGTGATGAAGCTCTTTAGTTATGTCTTCATTGCATTTATAGCTGCCTATCTGAGTGCGCTTGGCGTGTCACTCTACACCTTCTTCAAGGACACTTCCTTTGAGGCGTTCGATTGGATAGACGGAGGCATGATATGGTTCTTGCTCGCGGACTTCCTGCTGCGTTTTTTCTTGCAAGAAACTCCGGCTCAAAACATCAAGCAGTACAAGCTGCTCAACATCCCAACAGGTCTCATGCTGCACACGTTCCTGTGCCGTATGGGACTGCAGCCCTACAATCTCTTTTGGGCTTTCTTCTTCGTTCCCTTCGGAGTGCTGGCCGTTCCTCAGTTCTATGGAATTGCCGGATTCATAGGCTTTCTTTTGGGTTGGTGGCTCATATTCATTCTCAATAGCTATTGGTATCTGTTTTGGCGCACACTCATCAATCGCTACGTCCCCACCATCCTGATTCCATTGCTCATTTATGCGTTGCTGATATACTTCGGCCTTTTCTTCGACGAAAAGAACCAGTGGCTCTTTCAGGCAGCCATTCGCTTCATGCGTGGCTTCATCCAATGGAATCCTCTTGGCTTTGTTTTCTTTGTAGTAGCGGTAGTTCCTCTCTATTATGTCAACTATCGTCTCCAGCAGGTGGCCATCTATGTGGAGATAGCCAAAGCAGAGGTCGTGAAGTCGTTCAAGACGCGCAACATGGTCTTTCTCGACAAGTTCGGCATCATCGGGGAATACCTTAAGCTTGAAATCAAATCCACCATGCGCAACCTTGTCGTGCGCAAGCAGTTCCTCATTGCTGCCGGCTGCATGCTTATGTTGTGCTCCCTGTTCTCTTTCTCCCATATTTACGACTCCCTTCCCTTTATGCGCATTTTCATCTGCGTGTATTGCTTCAACTGCTTGGGAGTGATGACCCTCACCACCGTCATGTGTGCCGAAGGAAACTATATAGACGGGCTCATGGTGCACAAAGAGACGGTGCTCTCGCTGCTCAAGGCCAAATACTATTTCCAGTGCCTGATGCTGGTTGTGCCCTTCCTCTTCTCTCTCATGCCCATCATGGAGGGAAAGATGACGTGGATGGCTGCTTTGGGATGTCTGCTTTTCACCACCGGCGTGGTCTTTCCTTTCATCTTCCAACTGGCTGTGTATAACGATACATCCATCCATCTCAACAAGAAACTGACACGTACAGGACGCGACACAAAAGTGCAGATGCTCATGTCCGGCATAGCCATGTTCCTGCCCATGTTCATCATGTGGTCACTTGTCAACCTGTGGGGCGACCAGACCGCAGCCATTGTGATGGCTGCCATCGGCCTGTTGGGCACTCTTGCCCATCCCCTTTGGCTGAAGAATATATACAAGCGATTCATGCAGCGGAGATACCAGAATATGGAAGGCTTCCGTAGTTCCAGATAAAAGAAACACCATGAACTTGACAATTGAAAACTTGACCAAATCATTTGGAGAGAAGAAAGCGCTCGACATTGCCCACTATGCCATTCATAGTGGCGAAATCATTGGCCTTGTAGGTAACAACGGAGCCGGGAAAACCACGCTCTTCCGTATCATACTTGACTTGTTGAAGGCTGATACCGGCAGCGTTACCGTGGATGGAGTCATTGATGGTCGCAACGTATCATGCGATACCGCCAAGAGTGAGTCGTGGAAGTCCTATACGGGCGCCTTTGTCGATGCCGGTTTCCTGATTGATTACCTCACTCCTGAGGAATATTTCCGGTTCATCGCCAAAATCTCTGATATATCAGACGAAGTGCTCAACGACCGCCTGCTTCAGTTTGACGGTTTCATGAACGGGGAAGTGTTGGGGCAGCATACACTTATTCGCAATCTCTCTATGGGCAACAAGCAGAAAGTCGGCATCATCGGAGCTATGCTTCACTATCCTCGTCTTTTATTGCTCGATGAGCCCTTTAACTTCCTCGACCCCACCTCCCAGTTGGCCATGAAGTACCTGCTTGAGACCTACAGTCACGAGCAGCATGCCACCGTCATCGTGTCCTCCCACAACCTCACCCACACCCTCGACATCTGTTCGCGCATCACTCTTCTCGAACACGGTTGCATCATCAAGGACTACGATCGCGACTATGCTCTCCTCAACTCCGAGATAGAGGAATACTTTAAGGGTCAGCAACATATGTGATTCATTCATCGACATACATTTTCTTTCCATTTGTTCCTTTGCTTTTACTTTCAGTGCCATAGTCTTTTGATAGTTGACAGTTGATAGTTGACAGTTGATAGTTGACAGTTGATAGTTGACAGTTGATAGTTGATAGTTGACAGTTGATAGTTGATAGTTGATAATTAGCTCTCTCTTGTGTCGCATTTCGATTGAAATTTTTGCTCCCGTGTGGGCCCGTAATTTTTTTCTAGTAGGAGCGCAAATT
>CADAEK010000022.1 GCA_902786925.1 uncultured Bacteroidales bacterium | reverse complement strand
GATGAAAAGGTCAACGCTTCCAGTATGAAGTCCACAAACCCGGGAAAAGGGACAACAAAATCAGGAAAGCAGTCAACTGGATCAGAGAGATAAGTCAACAAATCATTACAAGAAACAGTAATTAACAAAACAGTATCAAATCAAGGCTCAAAGGGAGTCAACACAATACAGGAAAAGACAGACCGCTATTACACTATTACACTATTACACTATTACTTTTACTTTCCTGCGATGCTGCCAGAAACCCTACATCTGTAGTTTATATTATATATTATATATATATATATAATATATAATATAAAATTTTTTAGTCCACAACTCTACGCACTATTCACCTACAGCAATGTAATAGTGTAATAGTGTAATAGTGTTATAGCGTTATGCACAATTGCAAAAGTGCAAACTAGAGTCAAAACCGCCTCAAACTACCCTCTGACCCACTAATCCGTTAATAAACCTTGCAAATCCATCACCTAAAAGGTGATTTTTTCATAATTTCGTATCTGATTCTAAGTTTTAATTTGTATATTTGCAACAAAAAGGTGGTACAAACCCCACTTATTTAGGTGGTACGTATTATAAAAAACGGTAGAATTTCGTTATTTAGGTGGTATATAACCCCGTTAAAATGGTGGTACACTTATGAAAATAGAAGAATTATACAACGAATGGAAGTCTCTTTTCCCCCTGCCAGACAAGCAGACTCAGTTGCTGCGCAATAAGTTTACGACTGAGTATAACTTCAACAGCAACCACATTGAGGGTAATACACTGACTTATGGGCAGACAGAGTTATTACTGCTTTTTGGCAAGGTGAGTGGCGAAGGCAACCTGAAGGACTTCGTTGACATGAAAGCCAGTCAGGTGGGTGTAGAAATGGTGAAAGAGGCTGTGCAGGACAAAAGCATGTCAATGTCTCAGAACTTCATCCGTCAACTACACAAGGTTCTTCTGCGCGAGGACTATACCGTTTATCGTGAATTGCCAGGAGGTGGCACTACCAGCTATACCGTTCATGCAGGACAGTATAAGACTCGCCCCAATAGCGTCATTACCCGTTACGGAGACCGTTTTGAATACGCTTCGCCAGAAGAAACCTCTTCATTAATGGGTGACCTTGTGGATTGGTACAATGCCGCTGAGCAGGAAGGCAAGTTGTCTCCTGTGGAACTGGCTGCCCTGTTCCATTACCGTTACATACGCATACACCCCTTTGAGGACGGCAACGGACGCATAGCACGACTGATGGTGAACTATATCATGGCCCGTCACGGATGGCCCATGATAGTTATTCGCAACCGCAAAAAGGCTGAATACCTAGAGGCGCTGCACCGTTCTGACCAGAAAATTGGAAAGGTTCCTTCCGACGGGGCTCATGCCCAGATAGGTAAGATCACCTCTTTCCTTGCATTCTTCCGCCAGACGGTATGCGAAGAGATGCAATGCGAGATAGACATTATCCGTAATGCCGATAAGGATACATGGTGGTACGACGGGCAGCGCATCAATTTCCGCAGCGAGAATGGCGGTCACCTGCTTGCACTTCTGCGCGACAAGCCTTTTGTAACCTTCTCAGAGATGGCAGAACAGTTATCGGTAAACCGCTCCGCCGTTCAGAAGCAAATAGAAGGATTCCGCAAGAAAGGCTATCTGGACCGCCGAGACGATGACAGCTGGCACGTCCTTGCGATGAACTCGAGAATAGAGTAATACGATAGACAATCAGGGGGGACAGGAACTTTGATTCACGCTAAGGAGTTGTATCAGTTGACCTCGTGATTTGAATAAAGTCGAATTTGCCAAAACGAAAAATATTCCGCCAAAAGCGGTGATTTTCTCAGATTTTATTGTACCTTTGCCATGTCTTTGTCGAATTTGCTTGTTTTGAATTGCAGCACTAAGATAAGTGAAATTTCTGACATGGCCAAATCCTGAGCCGCTCGGCTCTGCCGCTTGCCCCAGCAAGAACTTTTTGTTGCTCAGGTACTTATAAAGAATGTTAAACTAAAGAGCTGCGGATTTTAGGAAATATATTCGTATGAAAAGATTTGTTTCTCTTTTGGCTTTAGCCTTTTGCTTGACGGCAAGTATGGCACAGACGTATAAAATGGTCGTGCGTGTGAACAATGGCACGGCGATGGGCTTTCCCGACGGTAAGATTGCGATTCCCGTTGATAATATCAGCGAAGTGACGTTTGAGGAAATCAGCGAAGACGTGATTCCAGAAGGTACGACTCCTGTCACATTTCAGTTTAAGGATTATACGGCAACTACACGGTCACCTATGAGAAAAGCTCCTGCACTGACAGCAAGGAAGTATGGGGTGTTTGGTTGTTATAAAAACGGTGAGCCGCTAAGTCATGATAATCTCTCAGCCAATTTGATGAACAATCAGGAGGTTACATTTGTAGGCGACAGATGGGAATATACTCCGATAAAGTATTGGCCTCAAAAGGAAGAGGGCAGCAACTATGCTTCTTTCTTCGCCTATTCTCCCTATGCCAATGGCAATGGTTTCGTCAGTGTCAATTCTGCGTCTTCCGAGCCTGTAATTGAATACAATTCTATCAATCCCATGGATGATGCTGGCGATTTGCTATATGGAAGTAAGATAAACACAACGAAAAATGACAATAATGGTTGTGTGACAATCGATTCGAAACATGCTTTGGCGCGATTGAACCTAAAGGCTGTTGCGGCTAGGGATCAATTGAACCAAACGGGAAATGATGCAAATACGAGGATTACCATTAAGAGCATCACAATTAGCGGGCAGATTCCGAACAAAGGTTCATTCGATTTACATAAACAACAATGGAAGAATCTTTCGACTGAAGCGCAGACCTATACATTAGAGGGTGACTGTCTTGCGGCAGATTTGCGTGATGCTGGTGACACATTCGCAGCAAATCAACCCGAAGGAGTTACATTAAACAGCAAGCCTATTGCCGTAAGCCCCTATTTGTTTATTCCGACGGACGGCAAAAAGGAAATCACTATCATGATAGATTATTTCATCACTACTGACGATGCCAACCTTGCCTCGGGCTACTCAAGAATTGAGAATCGTATTACTAAATCTTTTAATCTGAGCTTTAACGCTGGTTATAGCTATGACATGCAAATTGTTTTTGGCCTGACCTCTTTGAAATATTCTGTAATCACAAGTTCCTCATGGGAAAATGAAAATTACGAGATAACCTTCTGACATGCGTATGAAAGGAATTATTATTGTAATGTTGCTGTCCGTTCTGCCTTGTAGTGTTTGTCTCGCCGATGGCGCACGTTTTTTGGTGGTGAACGCGAAGGACGGCACGAAGACGACGTTTGCGCTGGCAGACGAACCAAAGATTTCTTTTATCGGCGGCGAATTGTCTATCATCAGCAATAGCCAGACGTTCACAATGAGCATTGCCGACGTGAAAAACTATGTTTTCGCAGAGGAAGCTGCTGGCATAGGTGAAATCATTAAGAGCGGAAACGTGAAAGTTGAGAATGGTTGTGTGATCTTTAGCGGTCTGACGGTAGGCAGTAAGGTTTCGGCTTATATGCAGGATGGGCGGCTGATAAAAGAATGCGCAGCCAATGCGAACGGTGCTGCGTTTATTGATTTGTCTATATTGCCAAAAGGAATTGTGATTCTGCGCTCGAATAAAACGAACATTAAAATCGTGAACAAATAATCGATTATCGGAATCAGGGGGGGGGGACAGGAACTTTGATTCACGCTAAGGAGTTGTATCAGTTGACCTGTCCTTCGTGATTCATTTAGTTGATTTTTTATTCCGATAATACCATACATAGAACCAAAAGATGGCAATCACCATACATGCGCCGCCAGCGACGTAGGCAATGACCTCTGGCAGATGGAAAGTGAGCTTCGAAATGAAAAGGAACGTGAAGCAGACGCACGTCATGAAAAGAGCTGGAATAAGTGCAATCCAGTAGTTCTTTTTCTGACGAATCAGATAGACAGTGATGGCCCAAAGCATGAATACCGCCAGCGCCTGATTGCTCCATGCGGCATATTGCCAAATTGTGTTGAAGCCATTGGCGTCCTCTACCTGCCATATCAGCAGTGCAAGCGAAACCCCAAAGAGGGGCAGACTGACGAGCAGACGTTTTGGAATGGTCCGCTGTTCAATATGAAATGCTTCAGCGATAATCAGTCTGGCAGAACGGAAAGCCGTATCGCCCGAGGTAATGGGAGCTGCCACAACACCAAGAATTGCCAAGATGCCACCTGTGACACCGAGCCAGCTGTTGCACATGATATTCACCACGGCCGGAGCACTTGTCAAGAAGCCTTTATTGCCGACAGACTCTATCAACTGATAGCCTGGAGCAGGTTCCCCATAGAAGAAATACATTGACACAGCAGCCCATACAAGTGCTACAAGCCCTTCGGCGATCATCGAGCCGTAGAACACGGCACGCCCCTTGCGCTCTGAAGATAGACATCGGGCCATGAGCGGGCTTTGGGTGGCATGGAAACCACTCAAGGCACCACAGGCAATGGTGATGAACATACAAGGAAATACCTGATCGGTGAAGGAGCTGTCAGCTGCCTTCCCCATGTTTTCAGGATGCGACCACAACTCGGGCAACAGAGGCCATTCCACAAACAGGCATACCATCAGTGCTGCTAACATAAACAAAAGAGCAATGGCAAACATTGGATAGAAGCGCCCGATAACCTTGTCGATAGGGAGCATCGTGGCCACGATATAATACACAAAGATACAGATAATCCACAGCAGAGCGGTACCGCCATACTCCTGGAGGATTGTGGCAGGACTGAACACAAATACTGGCACCGCCGTTACGCATCGAGAGCATACCAGTGAAATAGTCATGTACACTGCCTGCAAAGATACATCCCAATACAATCCACAAGTAGGCAACGGGACCGAACTTGGCGCCCATGATAGCACCGAAGATTGGGCCAGTACCTGCGATGTTTAGGAATTGGATGATAAACACCTTCCAGTTAGGAAGCACAATGTGGTCAACCCCATCGGCCATGGCAATAGCAGGAGTCACCCTGTCGTCAGGACCAAACACTCTGTCCACAAAACGGCCATATAACAGATAGCCCAACACAAGTGCTATAAGACTAATACAAAATGTAACCATCAATCAAAAATGTTAAGTGATTCCAAATAATATCTTGAAAAGTAACTTTGTCGCAATTCTGCCGACAAATGAAAAAAAAAATACACGAACTGCCAAGTTTTTTATTCGTTTTCTATCTGTTTGTGTCTTTTTTTTGGGGAAAAAGTATGAAATCTTTTCATTTTACTTATGTTTTTGAATCAGGGGGGACAGGAACTTTGATTCACGCTAAGGAGTTGTATCAGTTGACCTGTCTCTCGTGATTCCTCAGCGTTATCACTTTATGGCCCTCAACGAGATGGCAAAAAGGTTGTCTTTATGAAACGAAAAAAATAGGGGAGGAACCATTTGTATGATTCCTCCCCTTCATGATTGAAATAGGGTTTGTAGCCCTTATTTCTTATTCACCCTTAACGGCTGCGATGCCAGGAAGCACTTTACCCTCGATAGCCTCGAGAAGAGCACCACCACCTGTAGAGATGTAAGATACTTTGTCAGCAAGACCGAACTTGTTTACACATGCTACAGAGTCACCACCACCGATGAGTGAGAAGGCTCCTTCTGCTGTAGCCTTTGCAACTGCCTCACCTACAGCACGAGAACCTGGAGTGAACTCCTCGCACTCGAAGCAACCTGCAGGACCGTTCCAAAGAATGGTCTTTGCGCCTTCGATTGCCTTAGCGAACTTCTCACGGCTGATAGGACCTGCGTCAAGACCGTCCCAGCCATCTTCGATAGCGTTAGATGGGAATGTCTTAATCTCTGCACCTGGCTTCACTGAGAATGTAGAGAAGTCGTAGCCTGTGCAGCATACTGAATCCTCACCGAGCACGAGCTCTACGCCATTCTCCTTTGCCATCTTCTCAACGCCAAGAGCTACATCAAGCTTATCCAACTCAACGATAGAATCACCAATGTTGCCGCCGTGAGCCTTCATGAAGGTGTAAGTCATGCCACCGCAGAGGATGAGCTTGTCCACCTTGCCGAGGAGGTTCTCGATGATACCAATCTTGGTAGATACCTTTGAACCACCCATGATAGCCACGAATGGGCGCTTGATGTTGTTGAGCACATTGTCAACTGCCTGTACTTCCTTCTCCATGAGAAGACCCAGCATGACATCCTTCTTGTCGAAGTAGTCAGCGATAACAGCTGTAGAAGCGTGCTTGCGGTGTGCAGTACCAAAGGCGTCCATTACCCAGCAGTCAGCGTAAGAAGCGAGCTTCTTAGCGAACTCCTTCTGGCTTGCTTTCATAGCCTTCTTAGCCTCGTCGTATTCAGGAGTGCCTTTCTCTACGCCTACTGGCTTGCCTTCCTCTTCAGGATAGTAGCGGAGGTTCTCAAGAAGGAGAACTTCACCTGGCTTCAATGCTGCAGCCTGTGCGTCTGCCTTCTGGCAGTCGTCAGCGAACTGTACAGGAACACCAAGAGCCTCGCTGACAGCAGGAACAATCTGCTTCAGAGAGAGTTCAGGCTTTACCTTGCCTTTTGGCTTGCCCATGTGGGACATGATGATGAGAGCACCACCTTTTTCAAGGATGAGCTTGAGGGTGGGGACTGCACCACGGATACGAGTGTCGTCGGTGATGACACCATTCTGGATAGGCACATTGAAATCTACACGCACGATTGCCTTTTTACCGGCAAAATTGTACTCATTAATTGTCATAATACTTAGATTAAATGATTTGTTATTTATAAATGATGATTTGTTTCTATGTCTTAATATTGTTCGTCCTTGTTCGGGAAGTTGCCTTCCTTGACGTCCTCTACATAGTGACCGATTGCATCTGTCATGATGGTGTTGAGGTCTGCATAGCGACGCAGGAACTTGGGAGAGAAGCCGCGGGTCATGCCCAGCATGTCTGCCACAACGAGAACTTGTCCGTCGCATGCGCCACCAGCACCAATGCCAATGACTGGGATATGGAGCTCACTTGTCACTTGTGCAGCCAAAGCGGCTGGAATCTTTTCCAGCACTACCGCAAAGCAGCCTGCGTCTTCCAATGCATGTGCATCGCTGACAAGTTTCTTGGCTTCTGCTTCTTCTTTAGCGCGAACAGTATAAGTTCCAAACTTGTTGATGGCTTGAGGTGTCAACCCCAGGTGTCCACAGATTGGAATACCTGCATCGAGAATCTTTCTGACTGCAGGAATGATTTCTACGCCACCTTCCAGTTTGAGCGCGTCGCAATGGGTTTCCTTCATGATGCGGATAGCATTTGCCACTGCCTCTGCTTCGTTCACCTGATAGGTGCCGAAAGGCATGTCGCAGATGACCAACGCACGTTTTACGCCACGTACCACGCTTTTCGCATGGTAAATCATCTGATCGAGTGTGATAGGGAGTGTGGTCCAGTTTCCTGCCATCACGTTGCTGGCTGAATCGCCAACAAGGATAACATCCATACCTGCTGCATCTGTAATGCTTGCTGTTGTATAATCGTATGATGTAAGCATGGCTATCTTTTTACCTTCTGCTTTCATCTGAATAAGTCTATGAGTCGTGACCTTACGCTGGTCCTCAACTAAATATCCTGCCATTATTATACTTGTATTATACTTGTAAGTTTAAATTAAGTCCTAATAATGTGCAAATGTACTGATTATTCTTAAAACTCAAACAACAAACGTGCATTTATTTGACGCCCCGTCAAGTAATTTGGCACAGCGTATTGGTGATTTGCTATGTCTGTAACCCAATAATAACTGTTCACGTTGGAGATGTCCAGCACATTGAACACATCGACACCTAACCAAATGTTGCGGAACACACGGCCTACAGGGGTATAATTATGACGATTCTCGTTGTTCAGCAAGCGATAACTGATTCCCATATCGACACGTCTGTAACTGGGCATGCGGAAGACTTGCTTTTCACGTCCTGAATGAGGAGGGCCAAATGGCAAGCCACCTGCATAGTGACCCTGTACGGTGACTTTCCATCTGTCGGTGTTGGGGAAGTAGTCGCTGAAGAACATGGAGAAGTTCAAGCGCTGGTCGGTAGGACGTGGCACATAGGCGCTGCCACCTATCTTTTCCTGTGTCTTCATGATGCCCATGCTTACCCACGAATCAGTGCCTGGCACAAATTCTCCATATATCTTCATGTCAAGGCCTGCTGCGTATCCTTTGGCCATATTTCCACCATAATATACTACACGTACATTATCTACATTATAAGGAATCAAATTGCTGAGTGCCTTATAATAGGCTTCTGCGGTGAACTTGAAAGGTCTTAATCCTACACGGAACTTGTATTCCATGCCCAAGACGAAGTGAATGCTTCGCTGTGACTTGATGTCTTTGCGCAGGAAGGCGGAGGTGTTGCCATTGACGGTGATGGTGTCACGCATCTCTTTGTAGAAAGGTGTTTGATAGTAAATGCCTGTAGAGAAACGATAGACCAGGTTCTCGTTGTTGGCTGGTGTGAATGCCACGGTGGCGCGAGGAGAGAAGAGTGTTTCATCATTCCAATCCCAATGGGTCAACCTGGCACCATAGTTCAGTACGATGCTGCCATCGTCAAATTCTTTTCTCCATGTATCCTGCAAGAAAAACTCATAATGCTTTGATTTTTCTTTATTTACGGATGACATGTTGTATATCAAATCGAGGCGGTCGGAGGAGTGGGGGAGTGAATAGCCTGCTGAATCCCTCATTTCCCATTCCCTCATGGTTTCATCGACCTTTTCCATCTTGATTAATGCACCATAACGCAATTGATGGCTCGTGAAACGATGATGTCCCACGATGCCCAAATTCATCATGCGCGCATTCAATCGGTTTCTGGCATGTTCATGGTATGTGCCTATGCCCAAACTTTCGTCGTCGCCTTCATTGTTCAGCCAATATTCGCCATTGATGTCATACGTCTCACGTTCTTGTGTCTTAAAGCCCGACCAGTTGAACGTCAAGGAATTCATCTTGTTGAAATGATGTGTCAATGACAATGCACCAAAATAGGTGTAGAACTTATCACGTTCGCTGCCATCAAAATACACTTTGAATTCCTTGACATCTTCGGCGGTACCAAAGGTTGTGGTTCGGGTTTTGGGCACGAATTTATAGTCATTCGTGGATATGACACCCATAGCGTCGAGGGTCCATCGCTGATTGGGACTCCAACTGAGATAGGTTTGATAGTCAAAATCCCGTGGATCATATTCACCTTTGGTATCCAAGGTTCCTAAGAGGTTCTTCATCGTCTTGTAGCGAACGGCATGCGTCATGGAGAACTTCTCTGTGCCATATCCCACGTAGGCACTGGCTCCCAACAGACTGGCACTTACGCTGGCTTCAAAACCGTGTGCCTTTTTGTAGGTGATATCCAAGACGCTGGACATCTTTTCTCCATAACGAGCCTCAAAACCGCCTGCAGAAAAGCCAATCTTTTCCACCATATCAGGGTTGATGATGCTCAAGCCTTCTTGCTGTCCACTACGAATCAAGAGAGGACGATAGACTTCTATACCATTGATATACACGGAATTCTCGTCAAAAGAACCGCCTCTCACATTGTATTGAGAAGAGAGTTCATTGTGAGTGGAAACGCCTGCTTGACTCGTGATGAGCCTTTCCACACCGCCACCGCTGGCATTGCCCATGTGCTTCATATCCTTCATGTTCACATCGGTCATTGTGCTGGTCTGCCTGCGGATATCCGTCACTTCCACTTCGCCTAATTCATAACCCAATGAGGGTAACATTATGTTAAGTACAACGGAATCTACAGGGTTTTGCAAGAGGCGTTTTCTTGTCTCGTAGCCCAACATGGAGAAGACCACAACCATAGAATCGGCACTTTGGCAAGAAAAGCGGTATTCGCCCTTCAGATTGCACATCGTACCACATCCTGTACCTTCCACACGAACCTGAGCTAATTCCAGCGGTGATTGCTTGTCATCCACAACTTTGCCTTTAATCACAACAGTTTGGGCATGGCAGCAAACCATACCCATCAGCCACATCAAAAATGTTGTTCTTATATATTTAAAAATGATATGTCTTGCCATTCACGTTCAATAGCCATCAATGCTGCTATTATTATTGATAACGAAATATTCTTCAACATATTGTACTGCCTGTCGAGCCTGACTCGCAGAAGTATGCTCATACACTAAGACTATACACCAACTTCCACGGCTACATCGTCTGCATGATGAATACCTACAAGGAAGCGTCGAAAAGCAATGCCTTTTAATGATATAATCACGATTATGTTAAGTTTCGTTTTGTAATAACCCCTATTTGGGAATTTGGGATATATCTATCAGGAGGACTATTTGACGATATACTTTACTCCTTTGATGATATAAAGTCCAGGAGAAGAAGGAAGATTTTGGGGTTTGCCGTATTCCATCGTTGTTTGGCCTACCAAAACTCCTAAAGCATTATAGACAGGCACGTGCTCTTCTGCATTGGCAAAAAGTGAAGAAATCGCTGTTGCATCGCCACAGAATGTTAAAGTGATGGTTCCGTCTTCGTGCTCTGTGATATTCGTGAGCGGCTGGTTCATTTGATGAGGATAATCACCAGTATCTGTGAAGACATAGGCTTTTTCACCCGTTAGTTCTGTCACTTGCTTCGTGCCTGGATATAAATCTCCCATTGCGGAAAGAATAAATTTCTCGAAATCTGCACTTGTATCGACAAATATATAAGAATCGAGTATTCCATCTGCAGGAATAATGGTCATGCGCTGATGTTTTGCTTCTGTATTGACCTTATTAGTGCTCCATAGGCTCTTATTATAGTCGATATGCGTCACCATCAATCCATGCGATTGATAGGTGTCATTCCCATTTCCCACTTTCATGTCCCAGCCTATATTCTGGCGATTTTCAATCACATAGTACTCGTTCTCATTTTCTGGATTGACAATCTTGTAGCCTTGTCCATCATTGGATGTGGGATATAGTGTGATTGTTTGAGAAGAACCTGGAGAAAGTGTTATCAATGGAGTCCAGCCCATAAAGTCACGTTCATAAGTTGTATAGTTGCAGGGATGGCGGCCTTCGTCACAATAGTTGCCCGAATCCATAATGTCCCAATAGTCCATTCCATATGCGTTATATTTAGTATCGTAGAAATCTGGGAGTCCCATTGCATGACTCATTTCATGTATAAATGCGCCAATGCCATCCGTTCTGCCGTTGTAGGTTTCATTGCAGCATGCATAGCATCCGAACGAGACGCCTCCTTGAGAACCTCCGCTTTGCTGTTCTTGGGGCCACAGAGTATCTTCATCGTCGTCGCCATTTTCTCCAGGGCCAGCATAGATGAAAAAGGCCATATCTACTGTCCCGTTATTGTCATTGTCAAAATCGGACCATACAATTTGTTCTGCGATAATTTTTGTAATGGCGTCATAATAAAAGGCTGATTTGTTTTTATCATCTCCGTTGGAATTGTTTGCTCCATAATATTGATAGTTGTTGTCAAGCGTGACAGGGCCAAGCACTACAAATTCAGGAGTGAAGCGACCTACACTTTGGTCGCGGAAATATTCACGAATGGCGCCATAGCTGCCTGCACCCTTATAATAAGAGCTCGCACCACCCTCTCCATTACAGAATTTATCATAAAAGGCAACGACCTTTTTGGCATCTTCAGCCGTCGTGCACTCATTATTTACCCTCTCTCCCTTCTCGTTGAGATGCGTTCCCAATCCACTCACAAATTTCTTATTGGGAAACTGAACCAAAATAACGGGAACTTTAGGGCTACCTTCAGGTTTCAATGGAGCATTAAATCTAGAACCAATTTTACGGCGAATGCCATCAGAAGCATTACTTGTAGATATTTCTTCTACAGGCACAACTGTCTTCTGGCGTCCATGACGCGGTTTTACTTTTGCTGATAACGATACAGACAAAATCAAACAAGGCAAAAAGAGCAAGAGTTTGGGATTCATTATCATTGAATGTGATGGCTTTAAAATTCAAGTCTCGTGGTGAGACTAGTACAAAGGTAATCAACTTTTTCCATTCGGGCGCACTTCCAAACATAGAAAATGACTTTAAAATTTGCCAAGCCTAAGAATTCTTTCTATTTTTGCAAGCTAAACGCTGATTGTTTACCGAGATAAGCCCCAAACTTCATGACACCTTTCTTAAAACTTGTTGCTGAAGACCTGTACAGAAAACTGGATGGAAACTTCGAACATACAACTATCATCTTTCCCAATAAGCGTGCATCGTTATTCTTCAACGAGTATTTGTGGAGCAACGCACATGGACAAACGATGTGGACTCCAGAATACACGACAATCAGCGAGTTGTTCGCCTCATTGTCGGACGTAGTCGTTGGTGACAGCATCTATCTGACGGTAAAACTGTGGGAGGTGTATAAGCAAATCATGCAACCTACAAAGACTTTTGACCAGTTATACCCGCTGATGGAGATGATGCTAAGCGACTTCCAGGACGTTGATAACAACATGGTGGAGCCCGAAAAGCTCTTCATGAATATAGCTGACTGGAAAAAACTGACAGACTTCTCTTTTCTGGAGGATGAACAAAGGGAAGCTATTGAGGCCTTTTTCGGCAAGATACTTGACAAGGCAGATTCTGACACACCCATCAGAAGCCATTTCAATGCATTATGGAGCCAAATGGCGAATATATACAATACCTATCGCCAATCATTGCTCAATGAGGATGATGACATGAAAATGGTGTATGAAGGTATGTTGAAACGGCTGATAATAGAGGCTTTGAGAAAAGAAGATTCGGAGGAATGCAAACGTATCACCGAAAGACTGCATGCCCAAACATACGTCATGGTGGGATTTAACGTGCTGAATAAAACGGAACTCGAACTGTTCCGTTACATCAAGAAGCACCGTGACGCGAAGTTTTATTGGGATTATGACAGTTCGTACACGAAGAAAGATAACAAGTCCTCCATTCAAACAAAATACGAGGCTGGGCAGTTTATATTAGAAAACATTCGAGTATTGGGCAATGAGTTTGAAGGACAAGATTTGTTCAACAATATGCGGTCCTCAAAACAGATTGCTTTTGTCCAATCGCCTACAGAAAATGCACAGGCACGCTATATCCATCCATGGCTCAAGGAACATTTGAAAAAGGATGAGCCGCTGAGGGAGACAGCAGTGATATTATGTGATGAAAAACTATTGCAACCCGTTCTGCACAGCATTGGTGATGTGCCTGCCATGAATGTCACCATGGGATATCCCCTATCCGCCACACCAGCCTATTCGCTGATTCAAGCATTGCTGGATTTGCAGGTGCACGGACATGCCCCATCTGGCTCATGGTGCTACAAACAGGTGGCAACGGTATTGAAACATGCTTTAATCCAAAAACTTGCAGGTTCTCAATGCCGTGAAATACTACAGAAACTGACAAAACACAATGTCATTTTCCCTGGCAACGAGTTGTTTGAAGATGACAAAACCATGAAGAAAATCTTTACTCCAGCATCGGGTAAGGATTTGACGACTTACTTGTCTGAAATCATCTCCATGGTAGGATATTGCTATCAGCATGAATTCGACAAGAATGACCATACTTTGCAATTATACAAAGAAAGCCTCTTCATCACCTACACGCTCGTCAACAGATTCCACACGCTACAAGAGAATCATGTGGCAATACAGAACATGAACGATGAGATGCAGTCGAGACTTATCTTGCAACTGATGGACCAAGCCACAATTCCTTTCCATGGCGAGCCTGCCATAGGTTTGCAAGTAATGGGATTGCTTGAAACTCGTAACTTGGATTTCAAAAATGTCATTATGCTATCTGTCAACGAAGGTCAACTGCCTAAAAGCGACAAGCGTGCTTCTCTGATTCCATACACGCTTCGTGCTGCTTTTGGCATGACAACCATTGAGAAGGAAGTTAGCCTCTATGCATATTATTATTATCGTCTTATTCAACGGGCTGAGCACATTACCCTACTCTACAACTCTAGTACAGAAGGAGGTAAAAAAGGTGAGATGTCACGCTTTATGCTACAGACGCTGGCTGAAAAGAATGAACTTTTCGGACCTTTACAGGAGATTGAACTCAAATCTTTCACTTCGACAAGTGAGGCAATGCCCAATGCCAGCATCTGCGTGAAGAAAGACGAACATGTTATGGCTGCATTAATGGATCGGTTTAATCAAGATCAAATTCTTTCACCATCAGCCATCAACACCTATATGAAGTGCCCGCTCAGGTTTTACCTCAATTATGTGGCAGGATTACGTCCAGAAGACGAGGTTTCTGATGATATTGACAGGCCATTGTTTGGCACCATCTTCCACGACACGATGCACCACCTCTACATGCCATGGGAGGGTAAACCGTTTCCTAGCCAAGAGGTCAGACGTATTGCAGCCAATGAAACATCCATCCTTCAAGCACTCAACAATGCCTTTGCCACAAATCTCTTCCATTATCCTGCGACAGACAAGGATGGAAACACCATTAATTATGGTATGGCGGGAGGACGTAAACTTCTGCTGAATGGAACACAGCTCATCAATCGGCACGTCATCAAAGAGTTCGTGCTCAACCAACTCAATGCTGATGCGCTAATGGCAGAAGAATTGGAACAAGAAGGAGGGTATTGGCAGATTATTAGCCAAGAACAAAAATACACGACTCATTTCCTAATACCTTCCTGTTCAAACCACCATCTACTCTTAGGTGGATATATTGATAGACTTGATTTATTGGCATCGCCATCAGAAAATCAAATCCGAATCGTGGACTACAAGACCAGCAGTAATGCTCATGCAGCCAAAACACTTGAAGAACTCTTTGACTCACAGAAATGTGCTGGCAACTACCACCTGATGCAGGCTTTCTATTATAGCATGGTGCTAACGGCAGAAGGTGCTCCGTATGAACACGATGCTGTGGTGCCTGCCTTAATGTATTGCGCCAAAAACTATGGGGACAACTATTCGGGCATTATAAAACTATCTACGAGCGCAGACACGAAAAAGGAAGCTATTACAGACTTCAAACAAGAATTTGGCAATGCATTTCAAGAAATGTTATCCCAAAAGATTGATGAAATCTTCACTCCATATATCAATGATGAAACTCCCAACGGCACTTTCAATCAATGTGAAGACGAACAACATTGTGCCTATTGCGATTTCCTCACTTTCTGCAGACGTCGTCCACAAAAGACTTTATAGTATTCTCTTATACTACACATGGAAAAATTTGAAATCAACATACTGGGATGCGGAGCAGCTCTTCCCACTCCTCGCAGGCTTGGTTCTGCACAAGTGGTCAACATACGCGAGAAACTCTTCATGCTTGACTGCGCTGAAGGTGCACAGATGGCACTGCGCCGCACACATCTCCGCTTTTCACATCTTCAGGCCATCTTTCTCACTCATCTGCATGGAGACCATGTTTTTGGCCTTCTTGGACTGCTTTCCACCTTTGGATTGTTAGGACGTATTCAAGACCTTCATGTGTATGGACCACGAGATTTGCAACGCGTGTTTCAACCTCAAATAGACTACTTCTGCAATGAGTCACCCTACAAAATCATTCTTCATGAGATAGACACAAAAGAACCCCAAGTCATCTATGAAGACCGTTCCGTTGAAATATCGACTCTGCCTCTAAGCCATCGCATTCCATGTTGTGGCTATCTCTTCAAAGAGAAACCCACACCACGTCATATTCGCCGTGACATGATTGATTTCTACCACATCCCCATCTCACAAATCAATAACATCAAGGCTGGTATGGATTGGACGCTCGAAGACGGGACTCTTATCCCCAATGACCGGCTCACTACCCCATCCGATCCTGTTCGTTCATATGCCTATTGCACAGATACTACCTATCGGCCATCACTCGCAAACCTGATTCAAGGATGCACATGCCTGTATCACGAAGCGACTTTTGCCCAAGAGCATGCACTACTTGCCAAGAAGACCTATCATAGCACCGCAGCACAAGCCGCACAAATTGCACAGGCCGCTCAAGTGCAACAGCTCATCCTTGGACACTTTTCTTCGCGGTATCTAACCGAAGACCAACTCCTGCAAGAAGCTCAGCAGATATTCCCAAATACCATGCTTGCTGAAGACGGAAAGAAAATCATACTATAAAGTATACACCTATTTATATTATACTTTTCACTTTATTCAAACAGGAAGGTGAATAGGAAACTGACAACTATTGACCTGTTACGACAAAATGTCAGTCACGATGGTGGCTGGCATTGTTTTTGCTCTTGATGGATGGTGAAATTATAATTTGCAAATTGATAAATCGTAAATAGTATTATGGCTCAACAAGGCAACATCGGGGTTACAACTGAGAATATTTTCCCCGTCATCAAAAAGTTTCTCTATAGCGACCATGACATTTTTATTCGTGAGATTGTGAGCAATGCGGTGGATGCCACCCAGAAGTTGAAGACGCTGGCCAGCAAAGGTGAACTGAAGGAAGAGGCTGGCGACTTGACGGTGCATGTGTCGGTGAATAAGGAAGCAGGCACACTGACTGTCAGTGACCGCGGTATCGGCATGACGGAAGAGGAGATTGACAGATATATCAATCAGATTGCTTTCTCTGGTGCTAATGACTTCCTGGATAAATATAAGGAAGATGCGAATGCTATCATCGGCCACTTTGGCTTGGGCTTCTACTCTTCGTTCATGGTGAGCAAGAAAGTGGAAATCATCACGAAGAGTTGGAAGGAAGGCTCGAAGGCAGTGAAGTGGAGCTGTGACGGAAGCCCTTCGTTCACGATTGAGGAGGCTGAAAAGGCTGATCGTGGCACGGATATCGTGATGTATATTGACGAAGACTGCAAGGATTTCCTTGAGAAATATAAGATTAGCGAGCTGCTGAACAAGTATTGCAAGTTCCTCCCTGTACCTGTTGCTTTCGGAAAGAAGACGAAGTGGGACGACAAGGAGAAGAAGAGTGTAGAGACTGATGAGGATGAAGTGATTAACGACACTACTCCACTCTGGACTCGCAAGCCTGCAGAACTGAAGGATGAGGACTATAAGGAGTTTTACAAGAAGCTCTATCCTATGAGCGACGAGCCTCTGTTCTGGATTCACCTGAATGTGGACTATCCTTTCAACTTGACTGGTATCCTCTACTTCCCAAAGGTGAAGTCTAATCTGGATATTCAGAAGAATAAGATTAACTTGTATTGCAATCAGGTGTTTGTGACGGATAATGTGGAAGGTATCGTGCCTGACTTCATGACGTTGCTGCATGGTGTGATTGACTCACCAGATATTCCGCTGAACGTGAGCCGCAGCTATCTGCAGAGTGACTCGAACGTAAAGAAGATTTCTACGTATATCTCGAAGAAGGTGAGCGACAGATTGTCGTCTATCTTTAAGAGTGACCGCGCACAGTTTGAGGAGAAGTGGGATGACATCAAGATTTTCATCAATTACGGAATGCTCAGCGAGACGGATTTCTATGACAAGGCGAAGAACTTTGCTCTGCTGAAGGATACGGAGGGCAAGAAGTACACGTTTGAGGAGTACCAGACGCTGATTAAGGGCGAGCAGACGGATAAGGATGGCAATCTGATTTATCTCTACGCAAACAATAAGGATGACCAATTCAGCTACATCGATGCCGCTAATGCGAAGGGCTACAATGTGTTGCTCATGGATGGCCAACTGGATGCTGCAATGTGCAACCTCTATGAGGAGAAGTTTGAGAAGAGCAGATTCACTCGTGTGGACTCTGACGTGGTGGACAGACTGATTGTGAAGAGCGACGAGAAGAAGGAGGAGCTGCCAGAGGAGGAAAAGAAAGCACTGACGGAGACATTCAAGAATGCGCTGCCTAAGCTGGAGAAGATTGAGTTCAACGTGGAGCCTCAAGCTCTGGGCGAAGGTGCTGCTCCTGTCATCATGACGCAGAGCGAGTATATGCGACGCATGAAGGATATGTCTCGCTTGCAGCCTGGCATGGCGTTCTATGGCGAAATGCCTACAATGCTGAACATGGTGCTGAACACGGATCACCCGCTTATCAAGCAAAGCATCAAGGATGCAAAGGCTGATGTGGTGAGCCAGCTGATTGACTTGGCTCTCTTGCAGAATGGCCTGTTGAAGGGCGAGGCTCTGAACAACTTTGTGAAGAGAAGCATTGAGCTTATCTAATGGATAATTGGCAATAGTTAAGATTGCCAACCCATAAAGAAGGGGGCTGTATCGCAATGATACAGCCCCCTGTTCTTTTGTATGGAGAGATGCTTAAAGAATGGTTTTGACAGCTTCGAGCATGCCTTTCTCCTGAATGAGGTCAAGGTATTTCTTGACGAGTGCGGTGAGGCCTGGCACGATGTTGTTGAGATTCTCATGCCAGATGTTCTCGGCAGCAAGGACTCCTTCAGCCACTTTCTGAGTATCACCCGTTGCCCACAGGTCTTTGAGCATCTGCATGATTTCAGGTGCATCATTAGGCTCGATAGGTGCTCCGTCGGCACGTGTGCCACCCTTGTAGTAAGTGATGATGGCAGCAAGTCCGAAGACAAGACCTTGTGGCAGTTCGCCCTTGCGCTGCAGATAGACTTTCACGCCTGGAAGGTCGCGTGTCTCATACTTTGGGAAGGAGTTGAGCATGATGCTGGTGACCTGATGGTCCACGTATGGATTGTTGAAGCGTTCAAGCACGTCGGTAGCGAACTTCTGCAACTCTTCCATAGGAAGGTTGAGGGTCTGCATCAGCTCTTCGAACTGCACCTTGTGGATGTACTTACCTACTACTTCGTCGTTGCAAGCATCGCGCACAATATTGATACCACTGAGGTAGGCTACAGGAGAGAGCACGGTGTGAGGACCATTCAGAAGGGTCACTTTGCGCTCATGATAGGGTTTCTCGCTTGGAGCAATGAGGACATTGAGTCCAGCCTTCTCGGCAGGGAACTCAGCCTTGAGGGCTTCGATGTCCATGTTTTCGGGTTTCTCGATAACCCAAAGATGGAAGGCTTCACCCTGTACAACGAGGTTGTCGGCATAGCAGACTTTCTCTTGAATCTCTGCAATTTCCTTGCGTGGGAAGCCTGGGACGATACGGTCTACCAAGGTTGCGCACACATAATTATATTTAGTGAACCACTCTTTGAAGGCAGCGTAGTCGGCGCCGAAGTCGTCTTTCCAAAGTTCGATGTACTGGTAGATGCATTCTTTCAAATGATGTCCATTCAGGAATATCAACTCGCAAGGCATAATAATCAGGCCCTTGTCTGCTGCGCCATTGAATGCTTTGAAACGACGATAAAGCAATTGAGTAAGTTTGCCAGGATAAGAAGATGCAGGTGCATCTGCAAGTTTGCAGGCGGGGTCGAAAGCAATGCCGGCCTCGGTGGTGTTGCTGATGACGAAACGGATTTCGGGCTGCTCGGCTAATGCCATGAATGCCTGATTCTGGCTGTATGGATTGAGAGCACGGCTAATGCAGTCGATGCGTGTAAGGGAGTTGACTTTCTCTCCATTCAGACGTCCCTGAAGATTGACGTGGTAGAGGCAGTCTTGGCCATTGAGCCAATCTACCATGCCTCGCTCGATGGGTTGAACAACCACTACAGAGGAGTTAAAGTCTGTCTTCTGATTCATGTTGTAGATAATCCAGTCCACGAAACAGCGAAGGAAGTTTCCTTCTCCGAACTGGATAATTCTTTCAGGAGCATGGCTCTTCGGAGCCGTGCGAGCGTTTAATGCTTTTAGTGCCATAGATTATTTGATATGATTTAGATGCTTTGTAAGTTTGTCGCAAAATTACGACATTTATTTCACACACACAAAGGAAAAGACCAAAAGACAAAATTATGAACAAAAAGATTGGATGGAATGGCTTAATTGTATATCTTTGCAAGCATGAAAGACTTGGATATACATATTCGTGTGAGCGTAAAACAGAAGCAGGAGCTCACGGATTCAGAGCATCAATTGATGGATGAAGCGTGCCGTGCTACGTATCGCAGTTATGCACCTTACTCTCATTTTTCGGTTGGAGCTGCAGTGGAACTGGAAGACGGCACCATTGTAACGGGTAGCAATCAGGAAAATGCGGCCTACCCTTCTGGCCTCTGTGCTGAAAGGACTGCTGTCTTTTATGCCAATTCACGTTATCCAGAACTGGCTATCAGAAAAATCTGTATTGCAGCACGTGGCGTGGATGGTGAATTTGGAGCTAATCCAATCACTCCATGCGGAGCATGCAGACAAGTGTTGCTTGAGGCCGAGCAGCGTTCAGGGCACCCCATAAAAATAATGCTCTGCAGTACGCAGAGCATCTATTTCGTATCGTCAGTCAAAGACCTGTTGCCTTTGAGTTTTGATGATTCTTTCTTAACACTTGATGTTTAGTTCCTTCACAATGTTGGAGATTTTCTCCATCGTTGAGATGCGTGATGGTACAAGTGGCAAACGGAGCTCGTTTTCGATGAGTCCCATGGCATTGAGCATAGCTTTGACTCCGGCTGGATTGCCATCAACGAAGAGGAGTTTGAAAAGTTCCGTGAACTTGTGGTGAATGGTGAGCGCATTGTTATAGTCACCATTAAGTGCTAAGCGCACCATGCGGCTAAATTCTTTTGGGAGCGCATTGCCTATCACGGAGATGACACCTACAGCACCTAAAGTGATGAGTGGGAAGGTGATGCCATCATCGCCTGAAATCACATCAAAATTGTTAGGCTTATTTTTGATGATGTCGTCAATCTGGGTGAAGTTGCCAGAAGCTTCTTTGATGGCCACAATATTTTCGCACTCGTTAGCTAGACGCAGTGTAGTATCCGCAGTCATGTTTACTCCGACACGTCCAGGAACATTATAGAGCACTACTGAGAGATTGCGCTCTGCTGCTGCGGCGGCAATTGTCTTGAAATGCTGGTAGAGTCCTTCTTGAGAAGGCTTGTTGTAGTATGGACATACGCTCAGGATTCCTTCAATTCCCTTGAAATCGCCATTTTTGATTTGCTCTACGACTGCAGCTGTGTTGTTGCCTCCACACCCCATAAGGATAGGCACTTGTCCGTTCACTTTCTCAACCACGAGGTCTTTCACTTGCTGGCGTTCCACCTCAGAAAGCGTTGGCGTCTCGGCTGTTGTGCCCAAAAGGCAGATGAAATCGACTCCATTAGAGAGCTGATAATCGAGCAGTCTGCGCAAAGCGGTGAAATCTACCGCGCCATCTTTTGTAAAAGGCGTGATGAGTGCAATGCCCAAACCTTTGAATTTATTGTGTACCATATAATGATGAAAACGTTTTGACTATTTTTGAGCGCAAAGATACTATTTTCATTTAATATTAGGAGCTTCTTTCTTGAATTTCTTCACGAAGGCGTCCAAATCCTTTTCTACGTAAGCGCTCCATTCATCTACAGGCAGTTCTTTGGGGAAGTAGCCATCATAGACGTTACGCACCAGACGCGGAGTCTTTTGACAAGCCTCACGGAAGTTCTTCAAGAACAGATCAGAGTGTCCCAACTTCAAATATGTCAAAGACTTGGCAGCAGGTATGTTCTTAACGAATCTGCTGTCGCTTTGAGAAGCAATCTTTGAAATCGCATCCAGCACTTCGAGAGCAAATGTCTCGAAACCATTCAGAACGAAAGTCAAGGCTATGTCCACACCCATCATCACTTGGTCTTTTGAATACTGAAGAGCCAAAGAGAAATTGCGCGATGCTATTTCATAGTGATTGAGTGATAAATGATTGATGCCTATCATGAAATAAGCATCTGCATTTTCTGAATTGACTTCAAGAACTTTCTGGTTACAGACGATGCTTTCCTCATAGCAGCCATGATTGTGACATAGCTCACCGATGTCTAGATAGGCTTTTGAATACAGTTCCATGCCTTCATTGAAGAACATCGTCTCGATAGCTACTCGTTCCTTTTCACTTGAGTGGTATTTCTTGACTGCCTCAAAACGGGCTTCGGATTCGACTCGACGCTTATCTAAGACTTTTTCCAATCGCTCAAGCTGACGCAATGCTTCTTCTTTTTCATTTGTAAAAAAGAGCATTTCAGCATATGGAATAATCTGAATGATATCTCCACCCTTTTCTAGGTATTCTTTGAATAGGACTTTGGCCCTCTGCTTGTCATCCAGGCCATTGGTGGAATGTGCCTTTGTCAATAAAGCCTGAAGGTCATTGGGATCAACTGCCAAAGCAAAGTCGCACGCTTCCAGGGCCTGTTCGTAGTGCTTTAACACATGATGGGCTATCGCCAAATTTGTCCATCCCTGAGGAAGGTACGGCTGTTCTTCAAGTACTTGAGTGAGTACATCACAGAGCAATTTGGGAAGATTGTTGTCTTTGCAGATGTCTGCCAACTGTGTATCTTCCTCAAATTTGCCCAATGGGCTGAATTTATCGATGTATTCTTGAATCCACTTCTGTACAGCTTTGCCTGATTCGCCCTTCAGCGCCTTGTCTTCGATTTCTTCCTCGTCACGCAGCTCCGCCAATGATGATATAATGTGGATGTAATCCTCGCGCAGCTTTTGTGGGGACTGTTTCCCATTATCATCCATACGCATCCACTCGCGCCAAATCTGCTCTGCCTTGGGGAGGTCTAGATACTTGGTGTACTGCAATTGAGCCTTCTGATACATCACATCTGGAATACCAGGGTCAAGCGTCTGTAGCACTTCTTCTGCCAAGTCGAACTCATGATCATAAATATAGGTGGCACCTTTCACTATCAACAAAGACTCATCGCCGGGGTGCACGCCTAAGCCCATCTCAATGGCTTCCATTGCATCATCGGGACGATTCATGTTGAGGTAATAGTCCGCTATATCGGCAAAGTCGTCAGCATCCAAGTAGAGGCTTTTGTGCTGTTCTGCTTGCTCCTCGTATGTCTTCAGAATTCTCTTAAAATCCAGTGAATCAAAATATGATTTTGCCATGCATCAGAGTAAGTTACTTGTTCATCTTTTTCCAAGCATCTGTCAATCCTACCGTGCGGTTGAACACCAGATGTTCTGGGGTTGAATCTGGATCCACGTTGTAATAGCCAATGCGCTGGAACTGCAAGTAATCCATAGGCTTGCGTGTCTTGAGCCATTCTTCCACATACGCCTTTTTAATCTCCAGGCTATTGGGGTTCAGGAATGGACGCATGGCTTCGATGCCACGAACGTCACCATGTTCCTTTGAATAAGCAGCAACTTCATCACGCGGATTTTCTACCATCCACAGACGATCATAGTTTCTCACCTCTGCCTCAAGGCAATGGTGGCAGCTTACCCAGTGAATGGTCTTACCTTTGATTTTCATGTCGCTGTTGGCTTGTCCAGTCTTTGTTTCTGGTATCAACTCGGCATGAATCTCCACAATATTTCCTTCTGCATCTTTCACCACACATTCTTCGATGTTCTCTGAACACTGGATGATGTAGGAATTTTTCAGACGTACTTGCTTGCCTGGGCCTAGACGGAAGAACTTCTTGGGAGCTTCCTCCATGAAATCCTCGCGCTCAATCCACAATTCACGACTAAACACAATCTCATGTGTTCCATCTGCCTCGTTCTCGGGATTGTTGATAGCCTGATATACTTCAGTCTCCCCTTCAGGGAAATTGGTGATGACAAGTTTGACGGGATTGATGACAGCACTGACACGCTGGGCGCGCTTATTCAAGTCGTCACGAACAGCAGCTTCAAAAAGAGACATCTGGTTCAGCGCATCAAATTTCGTATAGCCAATCTTGTTGATAAACGAAAGAATGCCTTCTGGGCTGTAGCCACGTCGACGGAAGCCACAGATGGTAGGCATACGAGGATCGTCCCAACCATTCACGATGCCTTCCTTAACCAGCACAAGCAGGTTGCGCTTGGAAAGCAAAATATGCGTCAAGTTCAATTTATTGAATTCTGTCTGGCGAGGACGATTGTCATCAATGGGATGGTCTGTCCCATCTACCTCCTTGGCCCAATCGACAAATAAGTCGTACAAAGGACGATGGCTCACAAATTCGAGTGTGCACCATGAGTGGGTAACGCCCTCCCAATAGTCACACTGGCCATGCGTAAAGTCATACATGGGGTACGCATTCCACTGGGTACCTGTACGCCAATGTGGCATATTCAGCACACGATACATGATAGGGTCACGGAAATGCATGTTAGGGTTGGCCATATCAATCTTGGCACGAAGCACCATCTTGCCTGGCTCCATCTTGCCCGAGTTCATCTCATTGAACAGGCGCAAGTTCTCTTCTACGGGACGGTCTCTGTATGGCGAATTCACACCAGGCTGAGTAGGCGTTCCTTTCTGTTCTGCAATCTGCTCAGAGGTCTGCTCATCAACATAGGCACGCCCCTGCTTGATGAGTGCAACTGCAAAATCCCACAACTTCTGGAAATAGTCACTTGCATAGTAGATGTTGCCCCACTTGAAGCCCAGCCACTCAATATCGCGTTTGATGGCTTCAACATATTCAGTATCCTCTTTCTGAGGATTCGTGTCATCCATACGAAGGTTGCAAACACCACCATATTTCTGTGCTAAGCCAAAATCAAGCGCTATTGCCTTTGCATGTCCAATGTGCAAGTAACCATTAGGTTCTGGAGGAAAACGGGTTTGCATTCTTCCGCCATTTTTGCCTTCAGCCAAATCTTTTACAAGCTGTTCTTCTATGAAGTTGAGCGATTCTTTCTTGCCTTCTTCCAACTTGATGTCTTCAGATACTTCTGCACTCATAATCATCAAATATAAGTAATAATTGTAAATAATGTGTATTTCAAATCATCAATATGTTGTAATGCCATACATATTGACTGCAAAATTACGAAGAAAAATCCTTGTTCAAGGCATGATGACTCATAAAAAATAAAGAAAAAGCACGATTTGTGTTAAAAAACACATTTTAAGTGTATTATTTATTCACAAAATACATATATCTTTGCACTGTTATCCTGAAAACAATCTTTTTACCTTAAAAAACTGATACCTAAAAAAGAAAGAATGGAGGCGTCTCATTGTGAAATGAGGCGCCTTTAATGTACAATAAAAACCGTACGTATTCGTTAATTATAATAGACTCGACCTCCTGAAGTTAACGATGGAGTTTAATTGAGTGCTTAAATGATATAGCCACAGAAAGCAATGAAGAGATGGACTCACCATATGCTAATCTTAGGGACAACATTGTTGTTCCCTATTCTTGTATGCTCGTGCAACGATGAAGAAGAGTTTACATCTAACCGGAATTCCACCCTTTCTTTTAGCACAGATACGGTCTCATTTGACACACTCTTTGTGGAAGTGACTTCTACCACGGAAAGATTTTGTATCTATAACCACAACAGCAAAGGATTACGAATATCAAATGCACGACTTGAGTCGGGAGGAACTTCAGGCTTTATGATGAACGTGGACGGGCAAAACGGGTCTACAATCAAAGACATACAAGTGTATGGCAAAGACAGCGCATTTGTATTCGTGAAGGTGAACATTCCCACACAACCATCGATGAAACCGACGAAAGTTGAGGATGCCATCATCTTCACGTTGGAAAGCGGCGTTGAACAAAAGGTGCAACTGGTAGCCTATGGCCAAAATGCAAACGTATGGAAGGCTAAGGTGCTAAACAACACAGAGGAAGTGACGGAAGACAATGATATGCCTTATTTAATATATGATAGCCTGGTGGTAGCAGAAAATACCGTCTGGCACATCAAGGAAGGCAACCGCTTCTATTTTCATAATGGTGCCAGTCTCATTGTACACGGGACATTGATTGTGGACGGAACACTGGAGAACCCTGTCGTCTTCCGTGGAGACCGCATGGACAAGATGTTTTCTTATCTCCCTTATGATCGGCTAGAAAATCAGTGGGGAGGCATCCGACTTTCACCTTCATGCCAAGGCCTCACGCTCAACCATGCAGACATTCACAGCGGTAATTATGGTGTAGTGTGTGATGGCATGAAGGGCGAGGTGCTTATTCAGAACACCATCATTCACAATGTGGCGGGATATGGTCTATACCTAAAAGACACGAAAGCTCTTGTAGCTAACACGCAAGTGTCGAATTCACGGTATGATTGTGTCAGCATCTATGGAGGAACAGCCAATTTCTATCACTGCACACTTGCTCAGTTTTATCCTTGGAACGCAGAACGAGGCCATGCTCTGTATGTAAGCAATTTCATCGATGACGAGGAGCATCTGATTGAGAGTGTCAATTTCTATAATTGCCTCATTACAGGCTATGCCGACGATGAAGTGTATGGCAATCATGGGGAGAAACCTTTCCCTTTGAATTTTTATTATTGTGTGCTCCTTACCGATGTGAGCGATAATACTTATTTTCACGATTGCATCGGTGAATCGGATGATTCTGAAACTTATAAGTCTTCTCATTTCAGAATCTTTGATACACATTCCTTTCTGTATGATTTTCGTCTTGATTCCCTCTCTGTAGCCAGAGGCAAAGGTGCATCTGCATACGCCGATGTTTACCCTGTTGACATCAATGGCATAGAGCGTAAAGGAACGCCTGATGCAGGCTGCTACCAATACGAAAAGAAATAATCTCTCATTCGCCTGTATACACAACCCGGCATACCACTGACTAATAGGTATGTTCTGTGGCAAATAAAAGTGGATACCCCATATAGGAGTATCCACGCCTTCTAATTGATAAAGTGAGAAAAAAATGTCATTCAATCACAACATACGTTGCTCGCGCAACCATTGATGCGGAATGTATGCCCTGCGTTCTCACGAATTGAGGCATAATCATCTGAAACAAATATAATTCATTCAATCTTATACATATTGGCATCGCCATTTTTTTGTAGTAGAATCTCCGATGAAACGGAAGAAAACCACTTCAAATATTCTCGTGCCGATCACCATTCTTTATTATTCAAGTTCCAATGCTATTTAGAATGGAGCATCGCTCGGAGCAGCAGACACATCCAACCCGCTGAAGGGATCATCACCACTAGCCTCGTTCAACTTAGAAGGGCTTGGCTTGATTGTGCCATCATCGGTAGGCATAGGTGGAACCTCATCATCAAGATTCAAGAAACGGGCAAACTCACTACGGAATCGGAGGGTCACATCGCCAACTGCGCCATTACGGTGTTTGGCAATAATGATTTCTGCTTTACCTTTCGTATCGTTACCGTATTGATCTTTATATATCTTATAATATTCTGGGCGATGAATGAAGCACACCATATCAGCATCTTGCTCGATGGCACCCGATTCACGTAGGTCACTCAACTGAGGACGTTTGCTGTCTGGACTATCCGGATTGGTGCTAGTGCGCTGCTCAACAGAACGGTTCAACTGCGACAATGCTATGATTGGGATGTTCAATTCCTTAGCCAATCCCTTCAATGAACGAGATATAGTAGAGACCTCTTCCTGGCGAGAACCATATGACATTCCTGAAGCATTCATTAACTGAAGATAGTCAATTATAATCATTTTCACTCCGTAGTCACGTACTAATCGACGAGCTTTTGTGCGTAGTTCAAAGACGGACAATGATGGCGTATCGTCCACATAGAAAGGCGCGCCGAAAAGCTCATGCATCTTATAGTCAAGCTGTTGCCATTCATAGGTGGCTAATTGACCGCTCTTAATTTTTTCACCCGAAATCTCACATACATTCACCAGCAAACGGTTTACCAATTGCACGTTTGACATTTCGAGCGAGAACATTGCTATAGGAATCTTCTGGTCAACAGCCATATTACGCGCCATCGAGAGCACAAATGCAGTTTTACCCATGGCTGGACGTGCTGCAATGATGATGAGGTCTGAGTTTTGCCAACCTGAAGTCATTGCGTCAAGCTTCGTAAATCCCGATGAAATACCTGAAAGTCCATCGGTACGCGCTGCTGCTTTTTTCAGCAAATCATATGCCTCATTGATAACTGGGTCGATTTGGGTAAAATCTTTCTTCAGGTTTGACTTGGAAAGTTCAAACAACTTTCCTTCAGCCATTTGCATGAGCTCCTGAATGTCTTGCCCATCATCGAATGCCAGCTTCTGGATTGTATTCGTATATGATATAAGATCGCGCGCTAAAGCTTTCTGAGCTACGATGCGAGCATGAAACTCCAAATGGGCAGCAGAAAGCATAGAGCGTGACAACTCTGCAATATAGGCAGCACCACCCGCATTTTCCAAATCTCCATTTTTCTGTAGTTGCTCTACAACAGTGAGCACATCAATTGGCGCATTAGATGCAGCGAGTGCCTGAATAGCTTCAAAAATAACCTGATGCTTCGACTCATAAAATGAGTGAGGCTTAAGGAAATCGGATACCGTAGCAAACGCATCCTGCTCAATCAAGCAAGCGCCAATGACAGCCTTTTCAAGTTCAAGAGCTTGAGGCTGCAGACGTCCTAATTGAGATAGTGATTCCTGTTCACTATTACGGGCTGATTTCCTACGACTTGTAGCTTTTTGTTCAGGCATTATTTAAAGAGTTGAAAATACGTGATTGAAGCTTCTTCTTTACTTTATCAGTTGCAAATGTAGGAATTAATGATGAATGAAACAAGCCCCTAAACAAATTAATTATGAACACTTTTCTACCAAAACTGTTGATAACTATGTGAATAACTCCATTCCATCGTTTAACTTACCCCATCGAAAAAAAATACTTAAAAAAACAAAAAAAAATCAGGGAAGAAAAAGAACCGAGGCATTCCCGCCTTCGTTTGCAACGCTATAAGCGACAAACAGACAAATCCCTCATGAATGAAATCGCGGCTTAACACACAAGCCACGCGGAAACATTTTTTCACCTATTTCATTAAATATGTAAAGGGAAATTTCGGCAATAATCGAAAAAGCGCTACCTTTGTGCCGTTTTTTGTGTAGCGGTGAAACTTCTCCGCTATTCATGGTATAGCAGTGAATCTTACAATTTATAGTTAATATTAACACAGATTATGGCGAATGTAATTAAAATTACGAAAGGCTTGAACATCAACCTCAAAGGAAAGGCTGCTGCTCAGGTTTCTGCCGCTCCTGCATCAAAAGTCTATGGACTTGTACCAGATGCATTCTGGGGTATGAAGCCGAAAGTTGTGGTCAAGGAAGGGGATGAAGTAAAAGCCGGCGATGCATTGTTTGTTGACAAATTGCATCCAGAAGTAAAGTTCGTCTCTCCTGTTGCGGGCAAAGTGACGCTCGTAGAGAGAGGTGATCGTCGTAAAGTTTTGAGCGTTCAGGTTGAGGCTGCTGCGCAACAAGCGTATGTGGACTTCGGGAAGAAGGACGTGGCAGCGCTGACAGGTGAGCAAGTAAAAGAGGCTCTCCTCGAAAGCGGACTTTTCGGCTTCTTTATTCAACGTCCTTATGCCGTCGTTGCAAATCCGGACGATGCGCCTAAGGGCATTTTTGTGTCTGCTATTGCAGATATGCCACTTGCCGCAGACATTGATTTCGTGCTGAAAGGCAATGAGGCGGATTTCCAAACTGGTATTTCTGCTCTTGCTAAGCTGGCAAAAGTCTATCTTGGTGTGAAGCCAGGCAGTGCGTTGGCAAACACGAAAGATGCACAAGTGACTACGTTCAGCGGCAAGTGCCCTGCAGGCAATGTGGGTGTGCAGATCAACCATATCGACCCCATCAACAAGGGCGAAGTGGTTTGGACCATTGGTGCGGAAGAAGTTGTATTTATTGGAAGACTCTTCAACACCGGCAAGGTAGACCTTACTCGTACCATTGCTGTAGCAGGTTCTGAAATCAAAGAACCTCAGTACAAGCAGGTTCTTGTCGGTGCCAAGATTGCAGACATTGTCGCAAACAATGTAAATACAGACAAGAAGGTACGTTTGATTGACGGCAATCCTCTTACAGGCATGCAAACCTGCGAAAGCGCATTCCTTCTTGCCCATTCCACCGAGGTTACAGCTATTCCTGAAGGCGACGATGCAAATGAGCTCTTTGGCTGGATTGCTCCACGCTTCAAGAATTTCTCAGTCAGCCGCTCTTATTTCTCTTGGTTGATGCCAAAGAGCAAAGAATATGTGCTTGATGCTCGTGTGAAAGGCGGTCACCGCCACATGATTTTTAGCGGCGAGTACGATTCCGTGTTCCCTATGGACATCTATCCAGAACAGCTTGTCAAGGCAATTATCGCTGGTGACATTGACCGCATGGAAGCTCTTGGCATCTATGAGGTGGCACCAGAAGACTTTGCTGTAGCCGAGTTTGTGGATAGCTCAAAAGTTGAACTCCAGCGCATTGTTCGAGAAGGTCTCGACATGTTGCGTAAAGAAAACGAATAAGCAATATGGGACTTAAGAAAATTCTTGACAACTTAAAGCCTACCTTCTCTGAGGGAGGTAAGCTCAGCGCTTTCGGCTCTCTCTTTGATGCAGCAGAGACATTCTTCTTTGTGCCCAATGAGACAGCCAAGGTGCGTGGCGCACAGATTCACGACGCCATTGACTCAAAGCGTTCTATCTTCTTTGTGGTGATAGCCCTGATTCCTGCTATACTCTTCGGAATGTACAATATCGGCTATCAGCACGCTTTGGCAACAGGTGCATGCGCTCCAGAGGCTTGTCCTTGCGCTGACATCTGGGGTAATTTCCTGTATGGCCTTGCAGTAATGCTTCCTAAAATCATTGTAAGCTATGCTGTAGGTCTCGGCATCGAAATCGCTGTGGCTCAGTGGAAAAAGGAAGAAGTTCATGAAGGTTTCTTCGTGACTGGTATCCTCATTCCGATGATTGTTCCTGTGAACTGCCCACTCTGGATTCTTGCCATTGCAACAGCATTCGCTGTTATCTTTGCTAAGGAAGTGTTTGGCGGTACAGGCATGAACATCTTCAACCCCGCTCTTGTCACTCGCGCATTCCTCTTCTTCGCTTACCCATCAATGATGTCTGGCGATAAGGTTTGGGTGAATGGCAACTACATTGATTGTATCAACGGCACTCCAGCTGTAGATGCTGTATCTGCTGCTACTCCTCTCGGCCAGTTGGCTGCAGGCGAGGCAGTTACCGCAACTCCTATGCAGACCATTATCGGTACAATCCCCGGTTCCATCGGTGAAACTTCAGTGATTGCCATCTTGATTGGTGCCGTAATCCTTGTTTGGGCAAACATCGCCAGCTGGAAGATTATGCTCTCCACATTTGTGGGTGGCGCATTGATGGCTTACTTCCTTCGTTACGATGGTGCACAGAACTTCGAATGGTGGGAGCAGCTCACTGTCGGTGGCTTCTGCTTTGGTGCCGTGTTCATGGCAACTGACCCTGTTACCAGCCCCCGCACAGAAGGAGGCAAGTGGATTTTCGGTTTCCTCATTGGTGCTTTGGCAATTATCATTCGAGTGCTCAACCCTGGTTATCCAGAAGGTATGATGCTTGCTATCCTGCTGATGAATGTGTTTGCACCATTGTTCGACTACTTCTTCGTACAGGCTAATATCAACAAGCGCGCTAAGCGTGCCAAAAAGTAAAGGAGGACATTAGATTATGGCAAAAATGAATACAAATGGTAATGCATACACTATTATTTATGCATCCGTGATGGTCGTCATCGTGGCCTTCCTCCTCGCATTCGTTGCTTCTGCATTGAAGCCAACACAGGATGCCAATGTAGCCCTTGACACAAAGAAGCAGATTCTTTCAGCACTGAATATTCGTGACCTTGACAATGCAGCCGCTGAAGCCAAGTATAACGAGGTCATCACCAGCGGTGAACTTGACAGCCCTACCCTCACAGCCAATGTAGATGGCGAGGAGAAACTCATCATCGCAGTGAAGGGTGCAGGCCTTTGGGGCCCACTTTGGGGATGGATTTCCATCAACAAAGATGGTGAAACTGTATATGGCACATTCTTTAATCACGAATCAGAGACTGCAGGTCTTGGTGCCCGCATCAAAGAGCAGTGGTTCCAGGATGGATTCAAGGGAAAGAAAATCTATCAGGACGGCCAAGTTGCCCTTGGTGTTTACAAACAGGGCAAGGCTCCTGCAACACTTCCTGCAGATTATTATGTAGATGCAGTGACAGGTGCCACACTTACGTCCAATGGTGTTAACGACATGATTCAAAAGTGTCTGAACGACAATCAGGCTGCTATTGAAGCATTCAAAAAATAAAGGAGGACAAAGAATATGAGTTTATTTTCTAAAGAGAATGGCGCTGTTTTCATGGGTCCGCTCAACTTGAACAACCCTATCGCAGTTCAGGTCCTCGGCATTTGCTCGGCACTCGCTGTCACTTCACAGCTGAAGCCAGCCATCGTGATGGGACTCTCTGTAACTGTCATCACAGCTTTCTCAAACGTTATTATTTCATTGATTCGCAAGACAATTCCTAATCGTATCCGCATCATCGTTCAGTTGGTAGTTGTCGCTGCGCTCGTAACGATTGTGAGCAACATCCTCAAGGCATACGTTTATGATGTAAGCGTGCAGCTTTCTGTGTATGTAGGTCTGATCATCACCAACTGTATTCTCATGGGACGTCTTGAGGCTTTCGCTATGCAGAACGGCCCTTGGGAAAGCTTCCTCGACGGAATCGGTAACGGTCTTGGCTATGCAATTGTGCTTGTCATCGTCGGTTTCATCCGCGAACTTCTCGGTTTTGGAACCTTGTTTGGCTTCCAGATTATCCCAGACTGCGCATACGTTGAAAATGGTGGACTTTACATCAACAACGGTATGATGACCATGCCAGCAATGGCGCTCATCATCGTAGCGTGTGTTATCTGGGCACATCGTGCTTACAACAAGGATTTAGAAGCATAAGTTAACATACCTAACAATTAAAAGAAAAGAATTATGGAACATTTCATTAGTTTGTTCGTCCGCTCTATTTTTGTGGACAACATGATATTCGCTTTCTTCTTGGGTATGTGCTCTTATCTTGCAGTATCCAAGACAGTAAAGACTTCGTTCGGTCTGGGTGTAGCAGTCACATTCGTGTTGCTCATCACAGTACCTGTTGACTATTTACTTCAGACGAAGGTGCTCGCCCCTGGCGCTTTGGCAGCAGGTGTGGATTTGACATTCCTCGCATTCATTCTCTTCATCGCTGTCATCGCAGGTATGGTGCAGCTTGTTGAGATGATTGTGGAGCGTTTCTCCCCTTCTCTCTATGCCGCACTCGGCATCTTCCTTCCATTGATTGCTGTGAACTGTGCCATCATGGGTGCCTCGCTCTTCATGCAGCAGCGCATCTTGCTTGATCCAGAGACAAGCACTCAGGCTATCTCTGGTGTAGGTGATTGTATTGCTTACGCGCTCGGTTCCGGTATCGGTTGGACACTCGCTATCGTGGGTCTTGCCGCTATCCGTGAGAAGATGGCATACTCTGATGTACCTAAGCCTCTTCAGGGTCTTGGCATCACATTCATCACTGTAGGCCTGATGGCAATGGCGTTCATGTGTTTCTCAGGTCTCAAACTCTAAAAAAGAAAGGACATAGCAATTATGGATATGACATTTATATTATATAGTATAGGAGTGTTCTTGGTGATTGTGCTTGTGCTCGTCATCATCCTCCTCGTTGCTAAGAAGTACCTTTCTCCAAGCGGTAATGTGACGATTACCATCAACGGAAAGGACAAGCTTGAAGTGGAACAAGGTTCAAGCCTGCTCTCCACACTCGCTGCTCATGACGTTTACCTTCCTTCTGCCTGTGGCGGTAAGGGTTCTTGCGGACAGTGCAAGTGTCAGGTAGTGTCAGGCGGTGGTGAAATACTCGATTCAGAGAAGGGACACTTCACTCGTAAGCAGATTAAGGAAGGCTACCGTCTCGGTTGCCAGTGCAAGGTAAAGGGCGACCTTGACATCAAGGTACCAGATTCTGTGATGGGTGTTAAGGAATGGGAGTGCACCGTTATTGGCAACAAGAACGTGGCAACCTTCATCAAAGAGTACAAAGTGGCTCTGCCTCCAGGCGAGCACATGGACTTCGAGCCAGGCTCTTATGCACAGATCAAGATTCCAGCATTCCAAATCGACTACGACAAGGACTTCGACAAGAGCCTCATTGGCGACACTTATCTCCCAGCATGGGAGAAGTTCGGACTCTTCCCTCTCAAGTGCGTCAACGACACTCCAACCATCCGTGCATACTCTATGGCGAACTATCCAGACGAGGGCGACATCATCACGCTCAACGTCCGCATCGCTACACCTCCATTCAAGCCAAAGGATCAAGGTCCAGGCTTCATGGATGTGAACCCAGGTATCGCGTCATCTTACATCTTCTCTCTGAAACCAGGCGACAAGGTGATTATGTCAGGTCCTTACGGAGAGTTCCGTCCACAGTACGGCACAGGCCGTGAGATGATTTGGGTCGGTGGTGGTGCCGGTATGGCTCCTCTTCGTGCGCAGATCATGCACATGCTCAAGGGCAATGGCATCGCTCCTGAAGACCGTCAGCGTGAGATGCACTACTTCTATGGTGCTCGTGCCCTCGAGGAGATTCCATTCCTCGACGACTTCCTTGCGCTTGATAAGGAGTTCCCCAACTTCCACTTCCATCTTGCCCTCGACCGTCCAGATCCAAAGGCAGATGCAGCAGGAATTGCCTACACTCCAGGCTTCGTAGCACCAGTGATGGGCGACACCTACCTCAAGCAGCATGAGAATCCTGAAGATGTTGAGTACTACCTCTGCGGTCCTCCAATGATGGCCAAGACGGTGCTCGACTTGCTCCACTCTCTCGGTGTCGAAGACGACATGATCCGCTTCGACAACTTCGGAGGATAAGCAAAAGGATTCAATAAGACGTCTTTATTAAGGCGTTTCAATTAATACAAGTTCAAAAGGGAGCTGTACCACTATTGGTGCAGTTCCTTTTTTTATTGCCATCCTCACACCCCCTTTCTGCTTATTCATAACTTACGAACAATTATTCATAAGTTTGGAACAATTATTCATAAGTTGCGAATAATTGTTCATAAGTTATGAACGAATTTAGTAGCCGGCATCGAGTCACTCCAATAACAGGCGAAATATCATTTCGACAACGGGCAAAAGACGACTGTGCCAACGGGCAAAAGACAAATGAATCAACGAGCAGAAAACGAATTAGACAACGAGCAGGAAATAAATGAACAGACAAGAAGTAAAGCGAAGACAAAGATGCGAAGAACAATGGGAGAACACATAGAAGCATGAGGATCCTTTTACTGTTTAGTGAGAAGTTCGGCACAATAAAGAAGCATTTCATGGGTCAAAAGTGGGAGTTGGTAGCAAAAAGCAAGAATAAGAGAAGGAAAGACTTTGATTTACGAGATTTTTGTGTAACTTTGCACTTTGAGAAATTAGGCACGATGACCAACTATATTCGACATATCATCTCCGCTTTATTCTGTGTGCTGAGCTTGACAAGTTCCAAAGCTCAGGATTCATTGAGTGTGTCAGTTTTGACATGCACACCTGGGGCTGATTTATATGCCAAGTTTGGTCATACGGCTTTGAGGGTACAGAACCACACCACCCAGAATGACGTGGTGTTCAATTATGGGTGCTTTGATGGTTCATCAAACGATTTCATGTGGAAGTTTTTGCTTGGGCAGACGGATTATCTACTGGAAGCCGAACCCTACGATTTTTTTGTAGCTCGCTATGGGCATATGGGCAACGGTGTGACGGAGCAGACGCTCAATCTCAGTCAAGAAGAATCTTTGCATTTAGCCTATCTCCTGCTTGAGAACATTCGTCCCGAGAATCAGCAATACCGCTACATGTGGCTGTACGATAATTGTACGGAGCGCGCGCGCGACATGGTAGAGCGTGCAGTGAATGGAAAGATTGTGTATGAGCGTGCACCACAAGAAAAAACTATTCGTCAGATGCTGAATCAATGCCTCGCGCAAGACGCATGGACCGAATTCGGCATCGACATGATTCTGGGTGCAGAAATAGACCAAGAGGTTGACAAGCGCATTCAGATGTTTTTGCCCGCGTTCTACAGCAGTGAGGTGGACGAGGCTCAAATAGAGCGCCAAGATGGAAGCAAGGCACCACTTTTGGCTGCCACACAAGAGATTCTGACAGACACTAACGAGAACCAACCCACCCCATTCCTGCTGTCTCCGCTTTTCGTCTTTGCCATTCTCTTGGCAGCATCAGTTCTACTATTCTTATTAGAATGGCGAAAAGGACATTACATGCCTTGGCTTGATGTGCCTATGCACATTGCACAAGGTATTGCCGGCATCATCGTGGCCTTCCTCTTTTTCTTGTCTGAGCATCCAGCAGTGGACAGCAACTGGCTGGTGGTTGTCTTCAACCCACTTCCACTCCTTTATGCTGGATGGCTCGTCTATTGTCACAAGAAAGGAATCTATAACAAACTGTCATACATCAATATGGCAGTTCTCATCATTTTCATTGCCACAATGGCTGTCTGCCCACAATCCTTCAACGTTGCCATGTGGCTCGTTGTATTGAGTTTGCTGGTACGCTCATTGTCGCAAGCCCACTTTACCTATCACGCCCAACCATGAAGAAGCAGATACTGACCACCTTCTTTGCCTCCATTGCAATGGCTGGCACAATGGCACAGACCACTTCCGTGCCACGACTAGTCGTAGGCATCAGCATCGATCAGTTGCGCTCTGACTATCTCAACGCATTCATGCCTCTGTATGGAGAAGGCGGATTCAAACTTCTCCTCGAAAAAGGGCAGGTTTATTCCAATGTTCAGTATCAGCACACCCCTATAGACCGTGCATCAGCCATCGCTTCCATCGTGACAGGCACCGTGCCCTACAATCATGGCATCATTGCAGAAGAATGGATGAATCGCACGGAGCTGCACACCAACTATTGCGTGGATGACCGTGACTATAAGGGCGTGGAAACCACGGATTGCTCCTCACCCAAGAATCTGTTGGTGAGCACCATTGGTGACGAACTGAAAGCAGCCACTAAGGGTAAAGCTCTCGTCTATAGTGTAGCGCCCTATCGCGAAGCGGCAATCTTGGCAGCAGGCCATGCTGCTGATTGGGCCATGTGGATTGACAATCAGAGCGGTAAATGGGCAGGAACAACCTATTACGGTCCCACGCCTTCTTGGTTCCGCTATGTCGATTCAAGCTTCATCACCGACAAACTGACATCTACACCGTGGAAACCGCTGAACGCCTCCACTGGCACTTATAATTATTACTTGACAACAACACAGAAGTCATTCAGCCACAATTTCTCTGGCGATAGCCGCTTCCGTGTTTTCAAGAAATCAGGACTTGTCAATGAAGAAGTCACCAAGGCCGCACGCTATTGCTTGGTCAACGGCAATGCAGGTCTAGACGAAGTAACAGACTTCCTTTCCATATGCTATTATGCCGGTGATTTCCAAACAGACAACGGAAACGCCACAAGCACAGAGCTGCAGGACACATACAAGCGTCTGGACAACGAGATTGCTTCCCTTCTGGAGAAGATAGACCAGTTGGTAGGCCTTGACAAGACACTCATTTTTGTCACCTCTACAGGATACGATGACGTAGAAAATACAGGAGAACTGGCCAAATACCGCATTCCAACGGGCGATTTCAACATCAACCGTTGCGCGATGCTGCTGAACATGTACCTATGTGCCATGTACGGCAACGAGCGCTACGTGGAAAGCTATTTTGGCAACCAGCTCTACCTAAACCATAAGTTGCTCGAGAAAAAGCAGCTGAAACTAGCAGAAGTGCAGGAGCATTGCGAGGACTTCCTGTTCCAGTTCAGCGGTGTGCGCGATGTGTTTACTTCCCATCGCATCACCCAAGGTGCATGGACACCAGGCATCAGCACTATCCGCAACGGTTTTAACCCCAAATGCTCGGGCGACATCATCGTGCAAGTTTCACCTGGATGGAATCTTGTGAACGAAGACCGCAGCACCAAGAAGATGCAGCGTGACTCCTTCTTCGAGTTCCCGCTCATATTCTTTGGCTACACTATTCAACCCCAAAAAGTGGCCACTCCTGTCACCGTCGATTGCATTGCTCCGACAGTGGCCCACCACATCCGCATCCGCGCTCCCAATGCATGCGCAAGCTCACCTCTCTTTTAATTAATACACAAAACTAACGGAGGTTGTTAATACAGCCTCAAGCATTAATATAAAAAACAAATAACACTACATCATATGGGATTTTCAATTAACAAACTTCTCAGCAGCATCTTTGGCAACAAGGCTGCACGCGACATCAAGGAGATTCGCCCTATTGTTGAGCAAGTGCTGGCTATCGAGCCCGAAATTCAGAAGCTGAGCAACGACGAGCTGCGTGCTAAAGTGGACGAAATCAAGGCACAGCTGCAAGAAAAAGTAAAAGATAAGCGTGCTGAGATTGCCGAACTGAAGAACAAGATTCAGGAAACCGAGATAGACAAACGTCAACCTATCTTCGAAGCTATTGATAAAATGGAAACAGAGGTGCTTGACCTTTTCGAAGAAGGCCTGACAGAAGCACTTCCTACGGTATATGCCATTGTTAAGGATACGGCACGCCGCTTTGCAGAAGCAGAGAATGGTGACGTCATCGTAACAGCTACAGACTTTGACCGCGACCTCTCTATTGAGCACGACTTTGTCGATATCGAAGGAGACAAGGCCATCTGGCACAACCATTGGGTTGCAGGTGGCAACGAGATGACATGGAACATGATTCACTACAACGTGCAGCTCTTCGGCGGCATCGTGCTGCACCAAGGCAAGATTGCCGAGATGGCTACCGGTGAAGGTAAAACCCTTGTGGCTACCCTGCCAGTGTTCCTCAACGCCCTCTCACGAAATGGTGTGCACGTGGTGACAGTCAATGACTACCTCGCTAAGCGTGACTCCGAGTGGATGGGTCCTCTCTACATGTTCCACGGATTGAGCGTTGATTGCATTGACAAGCATCAGCCAAACTCAGAAGAACGCCGTAAGGCCTATCAAGCTGATATCACGTTCGGAACCAACAACGAGTTCGGCTTTGACTATCTGCGTGACAACATGGCGATGGCTCCCAAGGACCTCGTGCAGCGCATCCACAACTATGCCATCGTCGATGAGGTAGACTCAGTGCTTATTGATGATGCCCGTACCCCACTCATCATCTCCGGTCCTATTCCTAAAGGAGATGTGCAGATGTTTGAGGAGTATTGCCCTATTGTGGAGCAGCTTGTGGAAGCACAACGCCGACTGGCACAGAACTATCTCACCGAAGCTAAGAAACTCATTGAGTCAGACAACAAAGACGATGTGACTGCAGGTTTCCTTTCACTCTTCCGTGCCTACAAGAGTTTGCCAAAGAATAATGCACTCATCAAATACCTCTCACAGCCAGGCATCAAAACAGGTTTGCTCCAGACGGAGGAAATCTACATGGAGAACAATAACCGCCGTATGCCTGAAGCCATTGAGCCACTCTTCTTCGTCGTAGATGAGAAGATGAAATCTGTGGAAATGACAGATAAGGGCAACCAACTCATTGCAAATATCGTGAAGGATGACACCTTCTTCGTGTTGCCCGACATTACATCTCAACTTTCAGAGCTGGAAAACGAGCATTTCGAAAATGAAGATGAACGCCTAGCCAAAAAGGATGCCCTCATGCAGGATTATGCCTTGAAATCAGAGCGTGTGCACACCATCCAGCAACTCTTAAAGGCATACACCATGTTTGTGAAAGACGACGACTACGTCATCATGGATGGCGAAGTGAAGATTGTCGATGAACAGACTGGACGTATCATGGAGGGACGTCGTTGGAGCGATGGCCTCCATCAAGCAGTAGAAGCCAAGGAACGAGTGAAAGTTGAAGCAGCCACACAAACCTTCGCAACCATCACTTTGCAGAACTACTTCCGCATGTACCACAAGTTAGCGGGCATGACGGGTACTGCCATTACCGAGGCAGGTGAGTTCTGGGATATATACAAACTGGATGTGGTGGAAATTCCAACCAACCGCCCCATTGCACGTATTGACATGAATGACCGCGTGTACAAGACCAACCGTGAAAAGTACAACGCTGTGATTGAAGAAATCGTGAAAATGCGCAATAGCGGACGTCCAACATTGGTAGGTACGACTTCTGTGGAAATATCAGAACTGCTCTCACGCATGCTCTCCATGCGCAAGATACCACACCAAGTGCTGAACGCTAAACTGCACCAAAAGGAGGCTGACATCGTGGCATTGGCAGGTCAAAGCACCATGGGCGAAGTTATCAATCCTGATGGTACTAAAGAAGAAAAGATGCTGGGTGCCGTGACAATTGCCACCAACATGGCAGGTCGTGGTACAGACATTAAGCTCTCCGACGAGGTGAAAGCAGCAGGCGGTTTGGCCATTATTGGTACAGAACGCCATGAGAGCCGCCGCGTTGACCGTCAGTTGCGTGGACGTTCTGGACGTCAAGGAGACCCAGGTTCATCTGTGTTCTATGTATCTCTCGAAGACAAGCTCATGCGTCTCTTCGCCAGCGACCGCATCTCCAAGATCATGGACCGTCTCGGATTTGAAGAAGGAGAAATGATTGAGCACAAGATGATCAATCAATCTATCGAACGCGCCCAAAAGAAAGTGGAGGAAAACAACTTCGGTATCCGCAAGCGCCTCCTTGAATATGACGATGTGATGAACAAACAGCGCAAAGTCATCTACGAGCGCCGCCGTCATGCCCTCATGGGAGAACGCATTGGCATGGACATCGCCAACATGATATGGGACCGCGTGGTTCACATTCTCAATAATGGTGACTATGAAAGCTGTAAGGAAGATTTCTTGCGTATCTTCGCCATGGATATTCCATTCGATATGGAGACATTCGAGGCTAAGAGCCGCCATGAACTGGAGGACGAAGCATTCGACATCGTCATCGACTCCTTCAAGAAGCGCAGTGCCCGCCTTGCATCAGTAGCCTACCCCGTCATCAAAGACGTGTACGAATCCAAAGGCGATATGTATGAAAACATACTCGTGCCCATCACGGATGGCCGCCGTATCTACCAAATCAGCATTCCACTTAAGGAAGCCTACGAAACCCAAGGCAACTCCATCCTTGTCGCCTTTGAGAAAGCGATTCTGCTCCACACAATTGACGATGCATGGAAAGAAAACCTCCGTGCTCTCGATGAATTGAAGCAATCAGTACAGAATGCATCTTACGAGCAGAAAGACCCGCTCCTCATCTTTAAATTGGAATCAGTCAATCTCTTCGACACGATGGTCAACGAAATTAATGATGGCACCATCTCTGTACTCATGCGCTGCTCTATTCCGGTCACCGAAGAACGCGATGTTCAGCAGGCACCAGCGTCAACGATGGATGAGCCCAAGCAACGTCTCACAGAGAGCCACCAGAATCTAGACGAGCCATCGGAGACACAGCGTCAATTGGCCCAAGCCGCACAAACAGACACTCGCGCACGTCAGCCTATCGCTCCTATCGTGAACAATGGTCCAAAAGTTGGCCGTAATGATCCCTGTCCTTGCGGGAGCGGCAAAAAATACAAGAACTGCCACGGACGTATAGGATAAAGCCTATATCCCCTATAAAACAAGTCGAGGTCTGCATATACAAGATATGCAGACCTCGACTATCATAAACAAACGGGCACTCTGCGCAACAATGCGTAGAGTGCCCGTTTGTTTATGATTCAACCTCCTGCCTTGAATCTTATTCCTTATACGATAATGAATCAGTATTCAAGGAATCATATGTCATTGTATTTCTAATCATTCCTATTATCAAGTTCAAGAATTGGAGCAAGTACGATTATGCGTATCCCCACATTACATAACAGTCACAACAAGCTGTTCTCTGCAATATATCGCCAAAGAGGAGCAACCATAAGAGCCTGTTTGAGTTGATCGGTACGAAGCAACTCGAGAAGCTGCTCTCGGTTGAATAGATGGACTGTGAGTTCTTCTGTCTCGTCAAGATGCTGACCAGAAACGCGCTCCACGCCTTGGGCGATAAAGGTATGGGAGAGATTGTTCTGCGAGCCAGGATTGGCAGAAAGTGTCATGTATTCAGTCCATGTTCCTCCAGCATAGCCAGTCTCCTCAAGAAGTTCACGTTTGGCAGCATCAAGAGGTGAAGCGTCGGATGGATCCATCACACCAGCACAGAGTTCATACTCCACGATTCCAAGCCCATGCCGATACTGCCGCACGAGCACAAATTGCCCATCCGTTGTAACGGCTATAATATTTATCCACGTAGGATATTCAAGGACATAATATTCAGGGACAATTGTTCCGTCTGGCATGCGCAGCACATCGCGACGCGCTGTGAGCCAAGGGCGACGGATAAGATACTCCGTGCTCACGGTCTCCCAAGGTTGAATGTCTTTTTGTTGCTCCATAATAAAGATAATATTTAAACAATTTGTTTGCAACCCTTCATTCGAATGCACCGTATGGCAGTTTCCGAAATAGAGACAAAATCATTCGTCCGTAGGCAGGCTGCCGTATAAATAAAAAAGGGAGAAAGCACTCTGCTTTCTCCCTTTCATCCATCAAGTGATGAATTCTTGAGCCTCTTGTCGGATTCGAACCAACGACCCCGAGATTACAAATCACGTGCTCTGGCCAACTGAGCTAAAGAGGCGGGTGGGTAAGCGAACTACATCGCGCCGCTACAACCGAGTACCCTTGCTGCGGTCAAGCCCTGGGGGAATTCCAAGGGAGCTGGCCGTATAGGACTTACCCATTTCGTTAAGCGGGTGCAAAGGTAGGAAGTTCTTGCGAATAAACAAAACTTTTAGGCAAAAAATAATGGCTGAAAGCAAAAAAAATCTGATACACCACGCTTACGCACCAAAATAAACTCATATTTTTCACTTTTCACTCTTCTGTTTTCGCTTGAATTTCGTACCTTTGCACTCATTATGGAAGAAATAATCCTTCATCTCACGAACGGAGCATTAGACAACCTGAATTATGGTTGGGTCATTCTGTTTATGGCCATTGAGAGCTCATTTATACCCTTCCCTTCAGAAGTTGTCATGATTCCTGCGGCATATATGGCGGCTGAGACCGGAGAAATGTCCTACCCACTGATTATTCTGTGCGGTACGCTAGGTGCATTGATTGGCGCATTAGTGAATTATGGGCTCGCCTACTCTCTCGGACGCCCCATCGTATATGCTTTTGCTAACAGCCGTTGGGGTCACATGTGCTTGATTGATGCAGCGAAGGTAGAGAAAGCGGAAGCATATTTTGACAAACGCGGTGCTATTTCCACCTTGATTGGGCGCATGATACCGGCTATCCGCCAGCTTATCAGTATTCCAGCCGGTTTAGCGAAAATGAATTTGGTATCATTCTGCCTCTACACATGTTTGGGCGCAGGTGTTTGGAACACCATTCTTGTAGCTATAGGCGCAGCCTTCCACAGCACGATGCCTAAGCAAGAGCTCATCAGCATCATTGCACACTATTCACATATCATCGGAGTGTCTGCTATCATTGTTGTGGCAGCCATCATTGCATTCCTTATATATAAAGGAGTACGTAAATAATAATTGAAATTTTTATTAGACTATATATATGTTTGAAAATTTGAGCGAAAGACTTGAAAGGTCTTTCAAAATACTTAAAGGTGAAGGCAAAATCACCGAAATCAATGTAGCAGAGACGCTGAAGGACGTGCGCAAGGCTCTTCTTGAAGCAGACGTAAACTACAAGGTGGCCAAAACCTTCACGGATACAGTGAAGCAGAAGGCGCTGGGACAGAATGTGCTGACAGCCGTGAAGCCTGGTCAGATGATGGTCAAGATCGTACATGACGAATTGGCTCAACTGATGGGTGGACAGGCAACAGATCTAAACTTGACAGGACACCCCACGGTCATTCTGATGGCAGGTTTGAATGGTGCAGGTAAGACTACTATGTCCGGCAAACTGGCTTTGCGCCTGAAGACACAAAATCACAAGAAACCACTCTTGGCTGCGTGCGACACCTTCCGTCCTGCAGCTATGGAGCAATTGCGTGTTCTTGCTGAGCAAGTGGAAGTACCTTGCTATCTCGAAGAAGGTGCCACAGACCCAATTGCTGTTGCGAAGAATGCCATCAACGAGGCAAAAGCAAAGGGGTATGACGTAGTGATTGTCGACACAGCTGGACGCCAGTCGATTGACGAAGAGCTGATGCAGCAAATCGAGCAAATCAAAAATGCCGTCAATCCGAATGAAACTTTGCTCGTGGTGGACGCGATGACCGGTCAGGACGCTGTCAACACAGCAAAGACCTTCAATGAGCGTCTAGATATAGACGGCGTAATCCTCACAAAGCTAGACGGTGACACACGTGGCGGTGCTGCCCTTTCCATTCGTACCGTAGTGACAAAACCCATCAAGTTTGTGGGAACAGGCGAGAAGATGGAAGCCTTTGACGTGTTCCACCCCGACCGCATGGCAGACCGCATTCTGGGCATGGGCGACATCGTATCGTTTGTGGAGCGCGCCCAACAGCAATTCGACGAAGAGGAAGCCAAGCGCCTGGAAAAAAAGATTGCGAAGAACAAGTTTGATTATAATGACTTCCTCGGACAGATTAACCAAATCAAGAAGATGGGCAATATCAAAGACCTCGCTTCTATGATTCCGGGGGTGGGCAAGGCTTTGAAGGATGTGGAGATTGATGACAATGCCTTCAAGTCCGTAGAAGCCATGATTGGCTCGATGACTCCCTACGAACGTGAGCATCCCGAGTGCATCAATATGTCACGCAAAATGCGTATTGCCAAAGGCGCAGGCGTGTCAATTGATGAAGTAAACCGCATCACGAAACAGTTTGAGCAGATGCGCAAGATGATGCGTCAGATGACCAGCCCTAAGATGGCGCAGGCAATGGCACAGATGCAGCGTCTGAAAGGAATGAAAGGCGGAATGCCACGCTTCTAATTATAACGCATAGTTTTATCATCTTACACAACAACACAAAGCAATGCAACTGATAGACGGAAAAGCAACAGCAACAGCCATCAAGGCTGAAATTGCAGAAGAAGTAAAGAGAATCGTAGATGCTGGTGGCAAGCGCCCGCATTTGGCAGCCATTCTTGTAGGACACGACGGTGGCAGCGAGACCTACGTAAAGAATAAGGTCTTGGCATGCGAGGCTTGCGGCTTCACATCTACCCTCCTCCGCTTTGAAGAGGATATCACCGAAGATTTTCTCCTGGAGCAAGTGGAAAAGCTTAATAATGACGCCGACGTGGATGGTTTCATCGTACAGCTTCCTCTTCCCAAGCACATCTCCGAGCAGAAAATCATTGAAGCCATAGACTACCGCAAGGACGTGGACGGATTCCACCCAATCAACGTGGGACGCATGGCCATTGGGCTCCCTTGCTACATTTCGGCTACCCCACTGGGCATTATCACTCTGCTGAAGCGTTACAACATTGAGACAAGCGGAAAAAAATGCGTCATTCTCGGACGCTCCAACATCGTAGGCAAACCTATGGCCCAACTGATGATGCAGAAACAGTATGGCGATGCAACAGTTACCGTTTGTCACAGCCATTCAAAAACTTTGAAAGAGGATTGCTTGCAAGCAGATATTATCATCGCTGCAATTGGTAGTCCTAATTTTGTAACGGCAGACATGGTGAAGGAAGGTGCTGTCATCGTTGACGTGGGCACCACACGTGTTCCTGATGCCACTCGTAAATCAGGTTTCCGCCTGAATGGCGACGTCGATTTTGAGAATGTGGCGCCCAAGTGCTCTTTCATCACCCCTGTACCAGGGGGTGTAGGCCCTATGACCATCTGTTCCCTGATGAAGAATACCCTCAGTGCAGGTCGCAAGGAATTCTACAAATAACCCCTGATACAACCTCTTTTGAGGCTTAACCACAGGTTACGACACATAAAAGCGAGGAAAAATGAGAGATTCTCTTAAAATTCTTCGCTTTTTATTTTGCCAAACAAAAAAAACTCCCTACCTTTGCACTCGCAAAAGGGAAACACCCCAACATGGTGGATGTAGTTCAGTTGGTTAGAGCGTCAGATTGTGGTTCTGAATGTCGTGGGTTCGAGTCCCACCCTCCACCCTCCAAAGAGGAAGCTTGACACACAAGTCAAGCTTCCTCTTTTTAGTAAAAAACAGTCCACACCCGCACATGCTGACGAATATTGAAAAAGGCAAAGTACTTGCAAGAGTCCTCCTTTAGTGTCCCTTACTCTTCCTTTAGTGTTCCTTTACTCTTCCTTTAGTGCTCCTTTACTCTTCCTTTAGTGCTCCTTTACTCTTCCTTTAGTGCTCCTTGTGTTCGTAGTGGTAAGATAGTGGTAAGATAGTGGTAAGGTAGAATCATGCTTCATGATGCTCGGGATATGCAGGCAAACAAATATAATTCGCAATTGGTTAAATAAAGTTAAACGGATATGTTTGTTTTGTGTTTATTTTGTTCGTATTCTCCTTTTGTGTACATTTGCAACGTTTGGCAAAGTATTAGATAAAAAGGGCAATAGGCGTGGGATTGAGTGTTCCTATTTTACCAAATTACCTATACATTACAGGTCCATATTCAGAAAGTATATCAAGGACTTCTATCACACAAGACTGACAAATGAAAAAGCTTGGAAACGAAAGGTGAGAGGAGCCGGGGATACATCACTCTTGGGAGCAGTGTGAACAAAGCCTGAGACCGTACTATTTATGTGGCGCAAGAATATCATATTGACGGTATTTCGGATGATGTGGAAAGGGTGTACCTTTGCGATTCGATAGTGGAAAAGGGATCTGTGGTTTATTGTTTGGCATGATATTGCCACGTGCAAGGTATGAACAGAAAAAGAACATAAACATGAAAACTATTATCACGATACTCCTTGCTTTGGTTCTTGCCCCTGTCTGCATGGAGGCACAAAAGAAATCGAAGAGAGTAAAGGCACAAGAGGTGCCACAACTGTTGAATTATCCCAGTTCAGAATGGGGCGAATACCGTATGCACGGTGGTGAAGTGGTGATTAAGGGCCATGTGATAGTGGACGACTCAGCACAGTTGAAACGACTGAACAACAGCGTCAATGTCATCATGCGTGATTCAAAGTCGAGGAAGACGGCACATTTTCGCTCAATATCCACGTACCTTATCCTATGTTTATACTCGTCTATCCGTTGGCAGGCGTGTATGCCTGTCCTAGGGACACAGTCGAGTTGACGTATGACGCTACGAAACCCATGCAGAGACCAGGCGACAATGTCACATTGAGTGGTAAGGGAGTCAGTGCTGAGGCGAGTAAGTTGTTCTTTCCTGTCATGTACAAGTACCTCATGCCCCTGCAAAGCGAACCCCATGTGGCACATCCCGACTCGCTGTTGAACTGGAGAGATGTACAAGTCGCAAAGCTGGATGACTTGGTACGCCAGATGAATGCAGGCTTGCCCGAACTTGAAGGCTGCTCACCCAGGACTTCTGACATCCTCCGCACATACATGGTTTCGCAATACTTGTATGAAATATGCCACCGCTACTACTTGT
>CADAEK010000021.1 GCA_902786925.1 uncultured Bacteroidales bacterium | reverse complement strand
ACTTGGCGCACACATCAGCGGTGCGGAATTTCAGTACCCCGACCTCAGTTGGAAGGAGCCAACGGGCATGATGGCCCAGTTGGTGGGCGATTCGGGCTGCAACAAGGGTCAGTTGTCCAACCTCGTGGAGGCTATTTGTCGCGACTTTCGACAGCACGACGAGCAGGAGTTGAGGAAACTGGTGGAATGGTCGAAACAGGTCAAGCAGAAGGCGAGCACTAAGGAGAAGCCTGCGCGTCCGGATGTGGCATTCTATTTTCCGCCTAACGACACCACTCGTCCAGCGTTCTTGCAAAACGCGATGGCGCTGGAGGCGCAGGGCGGTCGCACGCAATACCTCAACATGCCCGAGGTGGAGATGGCCGACGGCATGTGTGGCGGTCACAAGCAGGTATCACAGATGCTGCGCAACATCTACGACCGTCAGCGTGCGGGTGCCCTGCGTGCCACAGCAGATGGTGTGACGGGTAACCCGATTCTCCGTGCCAATCTGACGCTTTCGGCCACGCCCTTTGCCGCCAGAAGGTATTACAAGAACGACCTGTTCAACGGTACCTTCGGGCGCATGGTCTTCTCTTACAAGGCTCGTGCCAGTCGCGACGGGCGCATACCCCGACAGGGCAAATACACGGACGAGTTCTACCAGAAGTTGGACGAGTATCTGGTGCGGCTCGACATCACGAAGGGGCGCTTCATCATTCGTCCGCTGAACAAGTTGGCCGACAAGTTGGCTCAGGACATGGCTTCGCTGGCCGACCTGGTGGACGACGATGTGCTGTGGGACTGCTCCAAGCGTGCGTTGGTGTCGGCTTGGAAAGCGGGTTGCATCCTTTGGATTCTCAACAATCAGACCTACACACGTTCCATTGGTGACGTGGTGGAATGGCTGGTTTATCGGGACTTGTGGAGCAAGATGCAGCTCTTTGCCGACCTGCTGACGGGGGATGCCGACACGATGAGTGAGGCTCAGCGACACGGTCCGAAGAATATGCTCGACGACCTGCCCAACTCCTTCAGCGAGGCACAGTTGGCGGCTCTCCGCATGCAGCTTGGCAAAAGCAAGGAAGGCACGGGTGGACAATTGCGCAAGTGGCTATTCCGCAAGTTCATCACCTACTCGAAGCAGACGGGATTGTACACCAAGACGGAAGAGTATCTGAAGATGTCTGATGTAAGAGGTAAGATGTAAGATGGAGAAATATGAACTACAAAAGCTCCGCGACCTGCCCATTGAGGGGGTCGCAGAGCGACTTGGACTCCAAGTTTCGCGACATAAGTGCCTGTGTCCGTTTCACGACGACCATCATGCCTCGATGTCGTTCAGGGTAAGCAAGAATACCTATCGCTGCTTTGTGTGTGGGGAGTCTGGCGGCCCCATAGACTTAGTGATGAAATATCTGAGAAAGAATTTTCTCGATGCCACAAAATGGCTGGCGGACGAGAACAACATCATCCTTCAGACTTCATCCCTCAGACCTCAGCCTTCGGCCATCAACCATCAGTCCTCTTTCGACGCAAGTCGTTATGAGCGGTTCTTCGAGCGGCCTTGGCTTTCACTAGAGGCGCAGAGGTTTCTCTTTGACGAGCGCAGGATTGACCCAAGAGTTGTTCGCTGGTGCCGCCTGACATCGTGGAAAGACAGGCAGGGGGTGCCTTGGTTGCAGACACCTTATTATAATCGTGAGGGCAAGTTGATTGGCATACAGAATCGTAATCTTGTAAAGGGTGCCCTACCCCGCTTCCGATTCCCGCAAGGCGCTGAGTGTGGCATCTACAATCTGCCCGTATTGAACCTGCTGAAGCCTGGTGAAATGCTTTTCATTACTGAAGGTTGCTCAGACTGCTGGGCTATGCTCTCGGCAGGCCACAAAGCTATCGCCATTCCCTCTGCCACCTTGCTCTCGCAGAAGGACATCGAGCAATTGTCAATTGTCAATTCTCAATTGTCAATTAGCTATCACATGTATCCTGACAACGATGTGCCTGGCGAACGTCTATTCCTGCAGCTGAAAGAGGTGCTGCCCGATTTGGTACGCCATCAGTTGCCAGTGGGCTGCAAGGACTTTAGCGAGTATTATCTGACCAAAGCAAGAAAGGAGGCCAACCATGGATGACTTCATTATTCGAGCCTACACCAAGAAAGAACTGGCCCTGATGTATTTCCCCGATAGCAGCCCGCGCACGGCCGTCAACCACCTGATGGCATGGATTCGCCGTTGCATCAGGCTGTGGGACGAACTGAGCAAGATGGGCTACAACCGCAACAGCAAGGCCTTCACGCCTCGCCAAGTGCGGGCTATCGTGGAACATTTGGGCGAGCCCTGAAGACGGATGATGGATGATGTAAGATGGATGATGTTTTTTTTGAAAATAAAGTCCAGAAATCGCACGACATCGCCAGCCATCGTCAGAACGGTGGCGGCGAATGTCGTACCTTTGCAAAGTGAACCAAGAGAGGGAAAATTTGCGACGCAGTTGCGGAACAATTGTCAGAGCGCGCCGGAACAAAAATTCCACAGCTGCGAAGCAAAAAGCCCCTTTCAGGAGTTCAAAGTAACAAGAAGTTTAACATAAAAAAAAGTAAGTATTATGGCAATCAAAATCAAAGCAATCGAGAAGAAGATGACCGTGGGCATCCACAAGGACACGTACCGTTACCAGATGCAGCCTGAGCTGTACTCTGCGCTGACTCAGGACAAGGTGATACGCGAGGCAGCTCTGCGTAGCGGAGTCAGCCAGGGCGTGATGCAGGCTTGCTGGGACGCTGCTGGCGAGGTCATCAAGGCATGGGCTACCGAGGGCCACAGCGTGGCTCTGCCCGGACTGGGCACCATGCGCTTCGGACTGAGCGCAGACACCGTGAGCAATGTCAACGACGTGAAGACCGGCCTCATCAAGACCCGCCGCATCGTGTTCACTCCCAACGCGGGCCTGAAGCAGGAGCTGAAGGACACCGCCGTCCAGATTACCTGCTACGACCGCAACGGCGACATCGTGCGCCGAGTGACCTCGACGAGCGGCGATGTCGTCACCGAGCCCGACGTGGACAACGTGAACGATAACGAGAATAACAGCTCTTCGCAGAACGGCAACGGCAGTAACGGCGGTTCGTCTGGCAACACTGGCACCGTAACTCCGAGCAACGGCGAAGGCGGCGACGAGGGCTAATCAACGTGGGGACTGACACACAAATGATGTCAGTCCCCACATTTATCAATTATTTTATCGTTTTTGTTTGTCAGACTGATAACAACCTTTGCACCACGCTGAGTGGTATTCGCAAATTTTGCGACTACCACAGAATCGGCCCTTTCCTTCATTATCCATATGTTCCAAAAAGGAACATGTGCATTTTATCGGAATAAACAAGAATATTTAATGCATTTTATCGGAATAAAACAAAAAGAATCCTGCATTTTAGCGGAGTTTATACTTTATTTGTATCTTGGCAAGCATAAATGCAAATACATTAATTTCTGATTGTGACCTCGACAGAAAAGGGATGTCACTTAGCGTGTGACCCCAAAAATACACCATTCTGGGCGATGAAGCACCTGTGCCGAGAAAGAATTTATTGTTTTTCGATAATTTTTTCTTGTTTTTGTTTGGAGGTTAAGAAAAGTTGCCATATCTTTGCACCGAAAATAATTATCGAATAACAATAAAACAACTCTGTAAAACAATAATTCACTAACACTAATACAACTTCACTAAAAAATCAACTGTATGAAAAAGAGATTCAATCTGTATGGCGGGCTGCTGATAGCGGCTATCGTGTTCAGCATCGGCTTGAGCACATTTGAGACTGTCTACTATATGTACCAAGGCGGCAAGGCTGGCATCGAGACGGCAAGGAACGAAAGGAAGGCTGGTGTCCAAAACAGCCCCTTGAAGAATATTGAAAGAATACGCAGAATGACTCCGGTGGAGATGATGCCTAAAATGAGTTATCTGATGGAAACGGCTCCAGCGGACAGCATCGTGAACATGAAGACGGGAGAGAAGGTGCCGATGATGACGGTAGCGGGCATTCTGATGCCTGAGAAGAGCAGCAACAGAATGATAGTGCTGCAGGCTACGGGGTCGCTGGAGACTCTCTTCATCATCATTTTCCTGGTGGCATTTATCAAACTCGTTATCGCTGTGAACAAGGGGCGCATTTTCGAGAAGAGGACGGAGACGCTGCTGTCGTGGGGCGGATGGTCTGTGCTGGGTATCTATGTGCTGGACTGGGTGAACACGCTCTACAATTACTTGATGAATGTGCACGAATTTGAGTTTGAGTTGTATGACCTGCGCATCATGCAGAAGCCTGATGTGGCCCTACTCTACGCTGCCTTTGGCATGCTGCTGGTGGGACAAATCTTCAAGATTGGAAGGCAGATGAAGGAGGAACAGGAGTTGACTATATAATTTCTCCTTCTGATTTCACAAAACAGATTTATACATCTGAATAACATATAATTACAAAACAATGAAAAGAAGCAAGGTTTTAATAGTGTTGTTCTGGCTCATCATCGTCTTTTTCGGTGTCATACTGGCAGCAAGCCTCATCACACTCTTGAGTGGTGGAAGCATCGACAAGGGCACGTGGGGCATGATTATCTTTGCACTCTGCGCTCTTGCAAGCACTTATCACAAGCTTTCTCTAAACAAAAAGAAATAGAACCATGATTATCGTGAATTTGGATGTAATGATGGCACGGCGCAAGATGTCGTCGGGCGAACTGGCTGAACGCATCGGCATCACTCAGGCAAACCTGTCGGTGCTGAAGACGGGCAAGGCGAAGGCGGTGCGCTTCTCCACGCTGGAGGCCATCTGCAAGGCTCTGGACTGTCAGCCTGGAGATATTTTGGAATATAGGAACGAAGAATAAAAAAACAAGATGAAGAAAGTATTATACCCTATTTTAGCGATTGTTGTGTTTCTGGTGATGCAATGTATCGCAGGAATTGTATTGGCTGTTTGCATGATTATCAGCAAACCTGAATGCATTCGGCTATTGAAAGAGACTGGCGACGTCAAAATCTTTACGGAGCAGCTGTTGACCGGAAGCGGCATGGGATGGGCCATCACGCTGAGCGGACTCCTCACCATCGGCATCATCGCCATGATGAAAATGATTAACTGGAAGACGGTGCTGAACTTCGGCTTGATAGACTGGAAGACGGGCTGGCTGGCGATTGCCGGCGGCATCACAGGCATCTTTGTGCTGGGCATCTTTGAGGAACTGCTGAACCTGCCCAACGATATGGAGGACCTCTTCACGATGATGTCTAACACGCTGGGCGGAGCGTTGAGCATCGCCATCTTGGGCCCCATCATTGAGGAGTTTATCTTCCGCGAAGGCATTCTGGGCCATATGCTGAGGAATGGCATGAACAAGTGGGGAGCCATCACCGCAAGTGCCCTGATATTCGGCATCATCCACATGAACCCTGCACAGATTCCGTTTGCCGCTGGCATGGGTTTTATCCTGGGCATCATATACTATAAAACGGGAAACATCGTTATTCCTTGTATACTGCACATCCTGAACAATAGCGTGGCCACGGCGATGATGTACACGCTGGGCGAGGAGGCGAAGGACTATAGCATCCTTGAAGAGATGGGAGGTGCCGTTTTGGCTTTACCTATTGTCATCATCGGAGCTACCATCTGCCACACAACACTCAGAAAGTTCTGGACATTATCAAAAACAAATATCACTCAGCTTCCTGAAGTTGAGCACGAAGTATAAAAACATCACTCATGAAACAATTTGTTAAGTATGTATGCGCCACGATTGTGGGCATCTTCCTCACAGGAGTCATTATTTCCATCCTGTCTATCTTCAGCCTTGTAGGTCTAGCCTCAATGGGCAACGCTGCAGCCACGGTGCAAGACAACAGCGTGCTGGTGGTGCAGCTGCAAGGCAGCATCGACGAGCGGAGCGCCGACAACCCATTAGCAGAACTCTTTGGAAATGCCGTTCTGACGAATCAAGGTCTGGACGATATCCTTGCCGCCATCAAGCACGCCAAGACGGAGCCCAAGGTGAAGGGCATCTATCTGGAGGCGGGCACCTTTGCTGGTGCTATGCCTGCCACACTTCAAGCCATCCGCAAGGCGCTGGTGGACTTCAAGACGTCGGGCAAGTTTATCGTGGCCTATGGCGACGTCTATACCCAAGGAGCCTACTATGTGTGCTCTACGGCCGATGTGGTGATGGTGAATCCACAGGGCATGATAGACTGGAGCGGACTGTCGAGCACGGTGACTTACTATAAGGACTTGCTCGCAAAGGTGGGCGTGGAGATGCAGGTGGTGAAAGTGGGCACCTACAAGAGTGCCGTGGAGCCTTACCTGCTGAGCGAGATGAGCGATGCGAACCGCGAACAGATTGAGACTTACGACCACGAGATATGGGACGAGATGACCAAGGCTGTGAGCAAGAGCCGAGGCATCAGCGTGGCCAAGCTGAACGAGTTGGCTGACTCGATGGCGCTGTTCATGGGTGCAGAGAACTACAAGAAAGAAAAGCTGGTGGACCGCATCGTATATAGCGACGAAGTGAAGCCCGTCATTGCCAAGAAGATGGGGGTGGACATCGACGCCTACAATACCATCGGCGTGAAGGAGCTGGCCAGCATTGCCGAAAGCAACCCCAAGGGCACCAGCGGCGACATCGTAGCGGTGTACTACGCCGTGGGCGGCATCGTGGAGGAACCATCATCCAGCTGGGGACAGTCTCCAGAGATTGTAGCCAAGAAGGTGTGCAAGGACTTGCAGGAGTTGGCTGAGAACGACGATGTGAAGGCGGTGGTGCTGCGCGTCAACTCAGGCGGTGGTTCTGCTTATGCCAGCGAGCAAATCTGGCACCAGGTGATGAATATCAAGACGAACAAACCTATCGTAGTGAGCATGGGCGACATGGCTGCATCGGGCGGTTACTACATCAGCTGCGCTGCCAACTACATCTATGCCGAGCCTACCACCATTACGGGCTCTATCGGCATCTTCGGCATGTTCCCCAACGCAGGCGAACTGCTGAACGACAAGTTGGGCGTACACTTCAGCACGGTGAAGACGAACCAGTTCTCCGACTTTGGCGATTTCTCACGTCCCTTCACAGAACAGGAACGCGCCATTGCTCAACGCTACATCAACAATGGCTACGAGCTCTTCACCCAACGTTGTGCAGATGGGCGCAAGATGAAGCAAGACGCTATCAAGAAGATTGGTGAGGGTCGCGTGTGGACGGGTCTTCATGCCCAACAGATTGGCTTGGTGGATGAATTGGGTGGACTCGACGCCGCCATTGCCAAAGCCAAGAAACTGGCGAAGCTGGACGATGCCTCCGTCATCAACTACCCCGCCAAGAGCACTATCCTCGACCAGCTCTTGAACGAAGTGCAAGGCGACAGCTACGCCGACAAGCAACTCCGCCAAGCTCTCGGCGACTACTACCCCATGTGGGCTGACATGAAGAAGATGAACCAGAAGACTGGCATCCAAGCAGCCCTCCCCTACCATCTGAAGTTTAATCTATAAGGGGACTTAGTTTCGGGAACAAGAGAGAGTCTAATAAGACATCAAAGAACAAATTAAGAGAAGTAAAAAAAAAAGTAGGGAGGCATAATCTTGCCTCCCTACTCTTTTTTAGTAAATGCCAGAACTTATCGCACAGGCGATATAATATAAGTATATGTGTAGTTCTGGTATGGCATCTGATACTCTTGGCGTGGCCATGCACCCCATGAGTTCACACAACCTACACCCATGCTGCGAGATGCGATGTGAAGGTCGGTGAATGGACGCTCCACAAGGTCACCACTATGCCATTGTGCCTTGTTGCGTGATGGCTGGAGGTCATCCTCAGTAAAGTTGAGTGCCTGCATCTCGAGAGGCTCGGTGCCCTGGAAGCAGAGTCCCTTGCCTGCCTTGTTGGTGATGGCCCAATAGCGGACACCTGTCTTGGTGCCGTTCTCCTGTGGACGAACATATCCCCAGAACTGCTCTGCAACAGTCTGTTTCCAAATGCCAAGGTTCTGGCTGTTGGCACGGTCTATGTAGTTCTCGTGAGGTCCCTTGCCGTAGTACTCAATCTGTGAGAACTCCTTAGGCATCTGCATCTGCATGCCGTAGCGAAGCAACTGAGGCATCACCAGACGTCCTCTGTCGTCCTTGCGGTTCTTGGCTTCTTCACTCACGATGAGGTCTTGCTTCACGACGAGCTGGCCTGCAGGAGTCATGGTGTAAGTGAGTTTCACGCTTGCTTCCAGAGCCTTGATGTCATACTCTGCTGTAACCACATAGTTGACGCCATCTTGCTGGATATTGAAGCTCTTGCGCTCAAGACGTGGGTGCTGCCATGCTGCCAGACGGTTCTGCATGCCTGCTCCGAAGTCGTTGTCGGTAGCGGCGCGCCAGAAGTCGGGAACGAGCTGGGCATCGTCTGTCATCATTGGTGTGCCATCCACATCAATATATGCTACATAGCCAGAGCGCTTGTCGAAGGTCACCTTCACGCCATTGGCTGAAAGAACAGCATATACAGCACGCTCGTCGAGTGTGACTGATGCAGGAGCCTTCTTGGCCTTCTTGTCGGCAACAGGCTGAGCCGTGATAGCCTCAACAGTTGGGAAAGTGTAAGGAGTCAGCTCAAACTGCTGATGAGCGATGACGGTGCTTGCCTTCTGGAGAGGTGCGTCCTCGTACTGTTTGAACTCGAAGTTCACGAGGATTTCCTTACCTTTGTACTCTTCATTGGCGAGGGCATTCGCGATAGCAGCAATTTCAATTGTCGCTTTCTTCTGTGGAGCAATGACAGGTAATGATGCGTCTTGTGCCTCAAAAATCTTCTTGCCATCAACAACGATTTCATAACTCAGTTTTGCGTAATCGAGTGGACGGAAGAAGTTTTCGTTGTAGATTTCCACTTTTCCAGCCTTCGCGTCAACAAGTGTTGCCCAAATGTTCTGGTAGTAGTACTGAATCTCATAAGCATGAGGATTAGGCTCACGGTCGGGATTGATGACGCCATTGCAGTTGAAGTTGTTGTCGGATGCAGGGAAACGTCCATAGTCGCCACCATAGGTCCAGATGGGCTTGCCTGTAATCTTGCTCTTGCCACGAAGACCCTGGTCGATGAAGTCCCAAATGTAGCCACCCTGATAGTTGGGGGTGCGGCGAATCAAATCCCAGTATTCCTTGAAGCCACCACCAGAGTTACCCATGGTGTGGGCGTACTCACATTGAATGAGTGGGCGTGCATTGCCTTCCTTGCAATATCTCTCGCAATGTCCATAATCGGCATACATTGGGCAGTAGATGTCCGTCTTGCCCCAACTGCCTGCCTGCTCATACTGACATGGGCGAGAGGGGTCGTAAGCCTTCACAAAGTCATAAGAATCCTCAAAGTTCTTGCCATAGCCAGCTTCGTTACCGAGAGACCAGACAATGATGGAAGGATGATTCTTCAACACATATATATTATGGCGCTGACGCTCAATGTGCATATCGTGGAAACGTGCATCCTTAGAAAGCGACTTTTCGCCATAGCCCATTCCGTGACTCTCAATGTTGGCCTCAGCTGTGACGTAAATGCCATACTCGTCACAGAGTTCGTACCAACGTGGATCGTCAGGATAGTGGCAGGTGCGCACAGCATTTACGTTGAGCTGCTTCATCATCTGAATGTCCTGAATCATACGTTTCACACTCACCACATAACCGCCGTCTGGGTCAAGTTCGTGGCGGTCAACACCCTTGATGAGGATGGGCTGTCCGTTGACGAGCAACTGCTGGTTCTTGATTTCCACCTTGCGGAAACCGATGCGCTGTGGGATGCACTCAAGAAGCTTGTCGCCGTCGTAAAGAGAAACGTAGAGATTGTAGAGGTTCGGAATCTCTGCAGACCATGCCTTGATGTTTGCCAACTCCCCAGTCTGATAGTCGAAAGTGATGGGGCCATTGTCAAGAGCTGTCACAGACTGACTGAGCACTTCCTTGCCCTTGGCATCTGTGAGGCGCATCTTCACGGTCTTTCCCTTACCATTCACAAGGTCAATCTTGCCTCTCAGCACACCATCCTTGTAGTTGTTCACGAGGTCGGGTGTGATGAAGAGGTCTTCGATGTGTGCCTTAGGACGTGCATAGAGATAGCACTCACGAGCAATACCACAGAGACGCCAGAAGTCCTGGTCCTCGTTCCAAGAGCCATCACACCAGCGCATAATCTGCATGGCGATGAGATTCTCCTTGCCTGGAGTGATGTACTTGGTGATGTCGAACTCTGCTGCTACCTTTGAGTCCTCTGAGTAGCCCACATACTTGCCGTTCACGTAGAGCGTGAGATTAGATGTAGCAGAACCGATGTGAATGTAGATGTTCTCTCCCTTCCAATCGGCAGGCACAGTGAATGTGCGGCGATAAGAGCCCACGTGATTGCCCTTGTCCTGTACAGCAGGTGGGTCCATCACCCAATCGCTACGCCATGCATACTGATTGTTCACATAGATGGCATCGCCGTAGCCGTTCAACTCCCAAATGCCAGGCACAGGCATGGTGCCCCACTTGGAGTCATCGTACTTCACAGCATAGAAGTTGGCAGGGCGCTCGTTGGCACTCTCCACCCAGTGGAATTTCCACTTGCCCTCGATGCTCATGTAACGCTTTGACTGAGCCTTAGCATTTGCTTTGGGTGTCTGTGGCAACTGGGCCAATGCCTCACTCTCATAGGCGAAATAGCTCGCCACGTCTGTCTTACGATTGATTTCGTTGACATTGGGGTCGCACCACACGGGTGTCTTCTGTGCTTGTGTCCACAGAGAGCCCATTGCCAAAACAGACAAAAGTAATAGTCTTACCTTCATGGTTAATAATTGGTTTTTGATTAGAAATGTTGTTACGGGTGTAAAGTTACAGAAAAAAAGCGTACTGAAGCGAACATCTGCTTCTCTTTTAAAATTTATTCACTAAATTTGCAAGACAAAGAAATGATTCTTATGCTACTAACTACAAAATACCTTTACAGATGCATCGCTACGGCATTGATGGCGATAACAGGAATAGTCCTCCCCACAGATGCAGCAGCTTTGGAATGGGACTCTCTGCGCTACCAACAAATTGAAAGAAGCATCCAACAACCGAGTTTTGGAAATGCGGAGGTGGTAATCACTCGCTATGGAGCCCTATCCACAGCATCTGCTGCGCACAACCAGAAAGCAATTCAGAAAGCTATCAATCAATGCTCGAGACAGAAAGGAGGACGCGTAGTGATTCCTGCCGGACAAAGATTCTTGACTGGCGCCATCGAAATGAAGAGCGGTGTACATCTGGTGGTAGAAGAAGGGGCTGTGCTGGAATTCGTGTTCGAACCAAAGCTCTACCCTATTGTGGAAACATCATGGGAGGGTCTGGACTGCTATAATCTGTCGCCATGCATCTACGCCTTCAAAGCGAAAGACATTGCCATCACTGGCAAGGGGACAATTGATGGTGGCGGAAATCGCTCGACATGGTGGCCTTGGTGCGGAGCAGCCAAATATGGATGGAAAGAAGGCATCGTGAGTCAAAAATCAGGAGCACGCCAGCGATTGATGAAGAATGGAGAAGACGGAGAACCTATGCTAGACTCTAAGGGACGGCGTTCTACGCTCCGAACTTTCCGAGCTACAGACGGATTGCGCCCACAACTGATTGGCTTCAATCAATGCGAGCGTGTACTGATAGAAGATGTCACCTTGCTACGTTCACCATTCTGGGTGGTTCACCCTCTGAAATGCCAAGATGTGACCATGAGACGTGTACACATCAACAACGATGGTCCAAACGGAGATGGGTGCGACCCAGAATCATGCGATCGCGTATTGATAGAGGATTGCTATTTCAATACAGGGGATGACTGCATTGCCATCAAAAGCGGACGCAACCGGGATGGCAGGCAGAGGAATATGCCCAGCCAAAACATCATCATCCGGCGCTGCACGATGAAAAATGGACATGGAGGCGTGGTGATTGGCTCTGAAATCAGCGGAGGGTGCAAGAATGTGTTTGCACACGACTGCGTGATGGATTCTCCACAACTGGAACGTGTGCTGCGCATCAAGACAAACTCTTGTCGCGGCGGTGTGATTGAAGATATTTTCGTCAAGGATATCCAAGTAGGACAATGTGGTGAATCAGTTTTGAAAATAAACCTCGACTATGAACACAATGAGGTGTGTTGCCGAGGATATTACCCCACCGTGAAAAAGGTGCTCATGGAGAATGTGACTTGCGAGCACTCTAAATACGGTGTACAAGTAATTGGGTTGGAAGAAGGTACGTATGTGGAAGATATCACGGTAAGGTATTGCCACTTCAACGGAGTGGAACAAGGAAACATCATCAAGGGAAAGACTCGCAACATCGTATATGACAAACTGAAAGTGAATGGTTCCCTGTGCCTACAAAAGTACCCTTACAAACATTACAGCGAATGGATGACGGCATCGGAAATGCAACGCACTCCGAAGAGTTATCTGCTGGATTTCTCCTCAAAGCCCAAATGGAGTTATGTGATGGGCATAGAACTGGAAGCCATGCTGGACACTTATCTCAAATATGGCAACCCGCGCATCTGGAAGTATTGCAAAGAATATACTGACACGATGATTAATGCCCAAGGAGAGATACGCGGCTATCAACTCAAAGACTACAATCTTGACAATATCCGAACAGGTCATTTTGTGGCACGCATGTATCAGCAAAAGCCTGAACAGAAAAACCTGATTGCCATGCGAGAGATGATGAAGCAATTACAGCAACAACCACGTACTGAAGAAGATGGAGTTTTCTGGCACAAAGCCATTTATAGCTATCAAGTATGGCTTGATGGCATCTTCATGGGATTACCCTTCTACACAATGGCTGCCCCTATACTGCTGTCAGCTAAAGAGGCAGGAAAAGTGTATGATGATGCTATCCAGCAAGTGAAGACAACTTATGAACGCACTCTGGATTCACAAACAGGCCTCAACCGACATGCATGGGACGAAACACACGAGATGTTTTGGGCTGACCCACAAACGGGGTTAAGCCAGCATTGTTGGGGACGCGCACAGGGTTGGTACACCATGGCGCTCATCGAGCTACTTGATGCTTTACCCACAAACTATGCGAGGCGCCAAGAGGTGGTGGCTATCCTCCAACAGGATTTGGAAAATGTAGTTAAGTGGCAAGACAAGGAGTCAGGACTGTGGTACCAAGTGATGGATGCTCCTAATAGAGAAGGCAACTATTTAGAAGCCACTTGTTCATCCATGTTTGCTTATGCTCTTCTGAAAGCCTACAGGAAGGGGTATGTGGCAAATAAAGCCTTCCAAGAAGCAGGAACAAGAGCCTATCAAGGCATACTTCGCCATTTTATCCGTGTCAATGATGACGAGACCATTTCCCTCACCCATTGCTGTTCTGTAGCAGGATTAGGCCCTGGGCTCAGCGAAAAGGTAAAACGAGCCGCGCCTAACGTCAAAGAGAACAGACACAGAGATGGCTCTTATAATTATTATTTGTCCGAACCTGTACGTGACAATGATGCCAAAGGTGTAGGTCCTTTCATCTGGGCCTCGCTAGAAATGGAAGCGTTGGACGACACAAGTCCAAAGATGTACATCGAGAAATAGCGATTCGGGATGAAAAAGCTGGAACAGAAGGTTGTCTGGATAGGATTTTCATTTTTTAATGCTTTTTCTTTTGCCGGACACAGAAAAAGGTGTACCTTTGTGGACTTGTTTGCGTGTGAAATTGAAACACACAAGAACACAAGAACGTGAAAACACTTACAACTTTTTAATTGATATTTTATGGCTAACATGAAAGAAAAACTCTTCTCGGAGTTTCAGGCACCTACCACCCAAGAGTGGCTGGACAAGATTGAGGTAGACCTCAAAGGTGCTGACTTCCAGAAGAAGTTGGTTTGGAGAACCAACGAAGGCTTCAACGTACAGCCTTTCTACCGCCGCGAGGACTTGAAGGACCTCAAAGCCGTCGATTCCCTGCCAGGAGAGTTCCCATTCATCCGTGGCAATAAGAAGGATAACAATCTTTGGTATGTGCGTCAGGAAATTGACGTAGAATGTCCTAAGGCTGCTAACGCCAAGGCACTTGACATCTTGAACAAAGGTGTTGACTCTCTCGGATTCAAGATTTCCGGCAAGGATCTCAGCAAGGAATTTATCTCAACCTTGCTCGATGGCATCCTGCCTCAATATGTGGAGTTGAACTTCAAGACTTGCCAGCGCCATTGTGTAGAATTGGCTCAGATTCTGGTGGCATACTTCAAGGAGAAGAATTACCCACTTGCAGACCTGAAGGGAAGCATCAACTTCGACCCTATCAGCAAGATTCTCTGCAAAGGCAAGGATGTATCTGCTGTGCTTGAATGTGCAAAACCATTGATTGAAGCATTGAATGAACTTCCTGGTTATAAGTGCATCAATGTCAATTCAGTAGCACTCAACAATGCAGGTGCTTACATCTATCAGGAATTGGGCTATGCCTTGGCTTGGGGTGCTGAGTATCTGAACATTCTCACCGAAGCAGGAGTGGATGCCACAGAGGCCGCAAAGCGCATCAAGTTCAACATGGGCGTGAGCGACAACTACTTCATGGAGATTGCAAAATTCCGTGCAGCACGCATGTTGTGGGCTCAGATTGTTAAGCAGTATGAGCCTAAGTGTGACTGCGCTTGCCAGATGCACGTTTGTGCCATGACTTCTGAGTACAATCAGACCTTGTTCGACTCATATGTGAACTTGCTCCGCTCTCAGACAGAGGCCATGTCTGCTGCTATCGCTAACGTAGACTCAATCGTGGTGACTCCATTCGACAAGCCATACGAAACTCCAACAGATTTTGCCGAGCGAATTGCTCGCAACCAACAGCTCTTGCTGAAGGAAGAGGCTCACTTCGACAAGCTCGTTGACGTGGCTGGTGGTTCTTATACTATCGAGCACCTCACAGATGCCATTGCCAAGGAAGGCTGGAAGCTCTTCCTTGAGGTGGAAAATGCAGGTGGCTTCTTAGCTGAAGCATTGAAAGGCAATATCGCCAACGCTGTGAATGCTTCAAACGACAAGCGTCATGCTGATGCTGCTAAGCGTAAGGAGTTCATCCTCGGAACCAACCAGTTCCCTAACTTCACCGAAACCAGCGAAGGCAAGACTCCACAGGAGTGCTGCTGCAAGTGTGGCGGTCACGAGGCAGGTGAACTTCCCGCTCTCAACAAGAGCCGTCTGGCTTCTGAGTTCGAGACTCTCCGCCTTGCTACCGAAAAGGCCAAGAAGCAGCCAATCGCATTCATGCTCACCATCGGTAACCTCGCGATGCGTCAAGCTCGTGCACAGTTCTCTTGCAACTTCCTCGCAGCTGCAGGCTACAAGGTGATTGATAACCTTGGCTTCAAGACCGTGGAAGAAGGTGTGGATGCAGCCCTCAAGGCTAATGCAGATATCGTAGTGATCTGTTCTTCTGACGACGAATATGCAGAATATGCTATCCCTGCATTCAAGTACCTCAACGGTCGTGCTATGTACGTCGTTGCCGGTGCTCCTGCATGCTCAGAAGACCTCAAGGCCGCTGGCATTGAGAACTTCATCCATGTACGTGTTAATCAACTCGAAACGCTCAAGGAGTACAACGCTAAACTCGGTATCTGATTATGGCAAGAAAAGATTTCAACAACATAGACATTTATGCTGGCATTCAGGAGAAGAATGGCCAGCAGTGGCAGAAAGAGAATGGCATCAGCGCAAACTGGAGAACTCCTGAGCAGATTGACATTCAGCCCGTATATACTAAGGAAGACCTCGAAGGCATGGAGCATCTTGACTTCACAGCGGGTATTCCTCCTTATCTCCGTGGTCCTTATTCAATGATGTATCCCTTCCGTCCTTGGACCATCCGTCAGTATGCAGGTTTCTCTACAGCAGAAGAATCTAACGCATTCTACCGCCGTAACCTCGCTTCTGGCCAGAAGGGACTTTCAGTGGCATTTGACCTTCCAACTCACCGTGGTTATGACCCAGACAACGCTCGTGTAGTCGGCGATGTGGGTAAGGCAGGTGTAAGCATCTGCTCTTTGGAGAACATGAAGGTGCTCTTCGCTGGCATTCCATTGAACAAGATGTCTGTCTCTATGACCATGAACGGTGGCGTACTCCCTATCCTCGCCTTCTACATCAACGCAGGTCTGGAACAGGGCGCTAAGCTTGAGGAGATGGCAGGTACAATCCAGAACGACATCTTGAAGGAGTTCATGGTGCGTAATACATATATTTATCCACCAGCATTCTCCATGAAGATTATTGCCGACATCTTCGAATACACTTCGCAGAAGATGCCTAAGTTCAACTCCATCTCCATTTCTGGCTACCACATGCAGGAAGCTGGTGCTACAGCTGATATCGAGCTGGCATATACCCTCGCCGATGGTATGGATTACCTCCGCACAGGTGTGAACGCAGGTATTGATGTGGACGCTTTTGCTCCTCGTCTTTCATTCTTCTGGGCTATTGGCATGAACCACTTCATGGAAATCGCCAAGATGCGTGCAGGACGCCTGCTGTGGGCTAAGATTGTGAAGAGCTTTGGTGCCAAGAATCCAAAGTCTCTCGCACTCCGTACTCACTCTCAGACATCAGGTTGGTCACTTACAGAGCAAGACCCATTCAACAACGTGGGCCGTACTTGTATTGAGGCAATGGCAGCTGTGCTGGGTCACACCCAGTCACTCCACACCAACGCCCTCGACGAGGCTATCGCTCTGCCAACAGACTTCTCAGCTCGTATCGCTCGTAACACACAGATCTACATTCAGAATGAAACGAAGGTGTGCAAGCAGATTGACCCATGGGCAGGTTCTTACTATGTAGAAACCCTGACCAATGAGTTGGTTCATAAGGCATGGGAGCACATTCAGGAAATCGAGAAGCTCGGCGGTATGGCAAAGGCAATCGAGACAGGTCTTCCAAAAATGCGTATCGAGGAAGCAGCAGCTCGTACCCAGGCTCGCATCGACTCTGGCACTCAGACTATCGTCGGTACCAACAAGTATCGCCTTGACCACGAAGACCCACTCGACATTCTTGAAGTGGACAACACCGCTGTACGTCTGCAGCAGGAAGCTGCCCTCAAGGAACTCAAGGCCAACCGTGACGAGGCAGCTTGCCAAGCAGCTCTTGCAGAAATCACCAAGTGTGTGCAGGAGTTCAAGGATGGAAAGAAGAGCGAGAACAACCTCCTCGACCTCGCAGTGAAAGCAGCTGGTCTGCGTTGTACGCTAGGAGAAATCTCCGACGCATGCGAAGCAGTTGTAGGTCGTTATAAAGCAATCATTAGAACCATCAGCAACGTGTATAGTTCAGAATCAAAGGGTGACCAAGCATTCAAGGATGCTTGCGCCGCAACAGAGAAATTTGCACAGGCCAATGGTCGTCGTCCTCGCATCATGATTGCAAAGATGGGACAGGACGGTCACGACCGTGGTGCCAAAGTAGTGGCTACAGGTTATGCAGACTGTGGTATGGACGTGGACATGGGTCCTCTCTTCCAGACACCTGCAGAATCTGCTCGTCAGGCTGTAGAGAACGACGTCGATGTACTTGGTGTTTCTTCTCTTGCCGCTGGTCACAAGACACTTGTGCCACAGGTTATCGAAGAGCTGAAGAAGCTTGGCCGCGAAGACATCCTCGTCATTGCAGGCGGTGTCATCCCAGCCCAAGACTACGACTTCCTCTACAAGGCAGGTGTGGCAGCCATCTTCGGTCCTGGCACCAATGTAGCAAAGGCTTGCTGTGAGATCATGAAGATTTTGAACGAAGAATAAATCAAATGCTTGGGGCAACGCACCCAAGAAATATTCTTCGGATTTGAACGAAGAAGATATTATTCTGACATCAATAAGAAAGGAGCATCCATGGGTGCTCCTTTTTATTTATAAATTCAACGTTCGTTACCAAGCGGCTATGAAGCATAGGCTATTACATGCGTTCGCCCTTGATAGCAGCTTTCACTCCTGCCATATTACTACGCGAAACAGGAATGCAGTTGTGGCTATACTTCATGAGCAATTGCATCGTACCTGACTGGGAGATAATCTGCTCTACTTGCTGAAGATTGACCAGAAATGCACGATGGCAGCGAACAATCATAGGATAGGACTGAAGTTCTTCTTCCATTTGTTTTGAGGTGGCACGAAGCATATCGGTACGAACCTGACCGTCAAATATCTGATACACTTTCACATAATTGCCAATAGTTTCGATATATAACAAATTAACGACAGGCAAGGTGACGGTGTCGTTGGTAGAACCAGTCAAAGTAATCGCCACATGAGGCGATGGCGATGCCGAAAGAGATGATTCCATGCTTTCAGTCTTCTCTTGCTTATCATCATGAATAGCCCAAGCCTTCAGTTTCTCGTTCAACATTCGGGTTTCTCGCAATTCCAATGCTAAATAACGACTTCGAAACTTAAAGCGCCAGTACAAACCAATAGAGAACGAGCAGAAAGCAATAATAACGAAGGTTTCCAAGAAGTTTGCCCATGAAAGGTGGTTATCCCCTATCCCATTATTCATGAAAAGGTGTCGGTATAGGCAAATGGACAGTGAGACAAGTGGTGTGTTAATGAGTTGAAACCACAGATTGCGACGTATGATATAATCAATTCCATATGCATACGACAGGGGCTTTTTGACAATATATTTCAATATGCCATCCGTAAACAGACATACAGCAAAGCCCATTACCCAAATAATGAACAAATGAACATATGTCTGCAACTGCCACGCTTCAAGTCCAAACGGCTTGAATATGGCCAATGCTAACGCTACAAAGCTTGTGCTTATAAACCGCACCGTAATTGTTTCCTTTACACTCTTATTCATACAGTCGGCAAAGGTACAAGAAATTATTGAGAGTTGAAAGTTGAAACAAGGAAGTTTTATCCTTTAGTAAGTTCAACAATCCATATATACGAAAATGATTACTTTGGACTTGCTATTTCCAATCAAATCACCATTTATCACAAAACAAAACAGAATATCCCAAAAGATTGTGGGAATGAAGACCACAACGTACCTTTGCAGCCGTTTTTAATAACATACGCGAAATGGAACAAATGATTAAAAAGATGGTTTTAGGAGCAGTAACGGCATTGATGCTGCTATTTTCTACAACAGCAAGGGCACAAGCAACACAAACAGTTCGAGGTCATGTGTGCGATGCGGCTTCCGGAGAGCCAATGATTGGCGTGACAATTCAAGTGGAGAACGGAACGGTGATAGGTGCCGTAACAGACCTCAATGGAGAATTCGTTATAAAGAATGTGCCTGTTGGGCGCCATTCTGTCAGAGCCACATATATTGGATACGAACCTGTGCTACTAAAAGAGCAACTGGTTTCCTCTGGAAAAGAGCTCATATTGGACCTGCGTATGCGTGAGAACATTGCCGAATTAGGCGAAGTCGTAGTGAAACCACGCGTGAATAAACAGTTGCCTCTAAATGAAATGGCACAAGTAGGCGCTCGAATGTTTAGCGTAGAAGAGGCCAGCCGCTATGCAGGCGGTATGGCAGACCCTGCACGCACGGCTTCGATGTTTGCCGGTGTTGCTACAGGTGGTGCAACCAATGGCATCAGCATTCATGGCAATTCGCCCCAAATGTTGCAATGGCGTGTGGAGGGGGTGGAAGTGAACAATCCAAATCACTTTGCAGAAATCACCGAGGCGGGTGGCGGTGTGTTCACGTCGCTCAACGGCACGGTACTGGCCAATAGCGATTTCCTTACCGGTGCCTTGCCCGCCGAGTTTGGCAATGCCCTTTCCGGAGCTTTCGACATGAAGATGCGTGTGGGCAACAACACCAAATACGAGCATGCCGTCCAAATTGGCACCTTAGGGGTGGACTTTGCCTCCGAGGGGCCTCTGGGCAAGAAGAACAAAGCATCTTATTTGGTCAATTACCGCTACAGTTTCCTTGAGATTGCCAAAAAACTGCATGCTATCAACATGGATAAAGAAACGCTCGACTATCAGGATTTAAGCTTCAAATTCAATCTGCCCACCACTCATGCAGGCACTTTCGCCGTGTGGTTCACGGGGCTGTTCGACCGTTACATCAACGATGTGCCCGACGTGTCAGATTGGAAGACCCTTTGGGATTCCAACGACTCGTGGTCACGCCAGAAAAACTGGGCATTGGGTGTGAATCACACTTACCGTTTCCGCACTGGCGGAACACTCAGTTCCAACATAGCCTACACGGGGGCCTACACCCGATTGGGAATGAATGACTATGACGAAAAACTGACGAAGATGCCCGACATGAACGGACGCAACGTATCGTGGAACCTCATCGCCAGCGTGAAGCATCAGCACAAGTTCTCGTCACGTTATACCATGCAGAATGGTATAGAGCATCAGCACATGGACTTCTGCACTTGGATGGACTACATCCATGAGGTGGGTGGTCCCATGTATCGCGTTTACGAATCCAACGGAAACACAGGGTTGACCCGTTTCTACACCAACCACAAAGTGGCCATTTCCTCACGCCTCTCCGCTGTGGCAGGCGCCAACGTGATGTGGTTCCATCTCAACAACCAGTGTCTGTTCGAACCTCGTGCCAGTTTGCAATACAAGACATCGCCATCGAGCACCCTGTCTATCGCCTACTCCCTGAACAGCCGTAAAGAGTCCATTGATGCCTACTTTGTGAAAGCCCCCTCACCACAAACGTCGCGCAATCCCAACAAAGATCTCGGGCTGACTCGTTCACATCATATCTCCGCTTCATTTGCCCAACGGTTGGGCGAAAATGCTATGCTGAAGATTGACCCCTACTGGCAGTATCTCTTTGATGTGCCCGTGGAGGAAGGCAGCACTTACTCCATCATCAACCATCACCTGTTCTACCAGGACAGAGCTTTGGTAAACAAAGGGGCAGGCCGCAACTACGGCATCGACCTTACACTGGAGCACTACCTGAAAAACGGCCTCTACGGCATGTTCACCGCCACACTCTTCAAGTCGGATTATCGCGACGCGCAGAGAAAATGGCATCACACGCGCCATGACCGCACCTACATCACCAACATCTTGGGAGGTAAGGAATGGATGGTGGGACACAGCAAGAAGAACGTGTTCGGACTCAACGGCCGGCTCACGCTGATGGGTGGCGACCGCTACACGCCCATGCCTGCAGACTTGACCTACGAGGAAATGGCGAAGGACCCACAGAAATCTGTGCCCGAGGATGGCGACAACCCCTATACCAAGCAACTGAGCATGAATGTGGGGTATGCCTTCTCTGTCAAGTACACCTTCAACGGCAAGTGTACCGCACAGCACATCATTCTTGAGTATCTGCAAATGCGCTCCTTCCATGGGCAGACCTTCGATATCCGTACTCACAAAATCGTGAACAGATACACAACGCTCACATTCCCGAACATCGCATATAGAGTGGAATTTTGACACGATATGCCCACAGAAGAAAAACTACAACAAAAAAGTCCTTAAAAGTTTGGTCGACAGAGAAGAAAGCCGTATCTTTGCAGCCGATTTATGTCGGAAAGGCTCGTAAAAGTGGGTACAAATGCGCTCCGCCTACCGATGGAACCCTAAACAATTCAAAAACAAATGTACGTAATTGCAGAAATTCAGGGTCAGCAGTTCAAGGTTGAAGAGGGCAAGAAGCTCTACGTTCACCACATGCAGAATGTGGAGACCGGCGCAACTGTTGAGATTGAGAAAGTGTTGTTGGTTGACAACGACGGTGAAGTAAAAGTAGGTACTCCTACTGTGGAAGGTGCCAAAGTGGTGCTTGAAGTAGTTGTTCCACTCATCAAGGGTGACAAGGTGCTTGTTTTCCACAAGCGTCGTCGCAAAGGCTATCGCAAACTGAGAGGTCATCGTGAACAGTTCACTCAGGTTCTCATCAAGTCAGTGGTAGCATAAGCTATTCCATCAACAAAACAAATTTATCAACCCAATTAAGACAGTTTTTCAACATGGCACATAAAAAAGGTGTAGGTAGTTCTAAGAACGGCCGTGAGTCACACTCAAAACGACTCGGTTTGAAGCACTTCGGTGGTGAGGTTGTAAAGGCAGGCAACATTATCGTTCGCCAGCGTGGCACCAAGCATCACCCAGGCAAGAATGTAGGTATTGGCAAGGACGACACTCTCTATGCATTGACAGACGGTGTAGTTGTGTTCAAGCGTGGTCGCGAGAACCGCAGCACAGTATCTATCGAGCCTGTAGCTGCTGAGGCTTAACTACTTTTGAACAAGCAGAAAGTGAAGGGCAATGGCCAATAAGGCTATTGCCCTTTTTTTTAGCAAAGGAGAATTTTACAATGACAAAGAAAGAACGATACACACATTTCATCTCTTATTTCCAAGACACCATGCCTGAAGCAAACACAGAATTGCACTATGAGAATCCATTCCAATTGCTTTGCGCAGTGATGCTCTCGGCACAATGCACGGACAAAAGAGTAAACATGGTGACTCCAGCTCTATTCGAGGCATTCCCCACTCCACTCTCCCTGTCGGAAGCCACAAAGGAGGAGGTGCTGCACTATGTAAAGTCCGTCAGCTACCCCAACAGCAAAGCAGAGCATCTTGTAAAGATGGCCCAACAATTGATGAAAGAGCACAATGGAGAGGTACCAGGCGACTTCGATGCATTGGTTGCACTACCTGGCGTGGGACGGAAAACAGCAAACGTAATGCTATCGGTTGCATTCAACGAAGCGCGCATGGCGGTAGATACGCATGTATTTAGAGTGAGTCACCGCATCGGGCTTGTTCCTGAGAGAGCCACCACGCCCTATGCAGTAGAGAAAGAACTAGTGAAGCACATTCCGGAGAAAGATATTCCAAGAGCACATCACTGGCTCATTCTGCATGGACGCTACGTATGTAAAAGCCAACGTCCTCTATGCAAAGAATGTGGCATCAAAGACATCTGCGCCTACAAGGCCAAAAGGATATAAAGCAATAAAGGGAGATGATAAAGGATTTCCTGAAGGATGTGAAGTCCCATTCCATCATCACCCAACAACGTTAAGATGCCTGTGAATTCCAAGCAGCCAACAAATTGGCTAGCCAAGAAAACAATAACGAAATAACTGGCCACCGTGGAGAAGATCGCCACATGAGCCTGCACAAAGTCGTGCATACTTACAAAACGCCCCATCGTAGCACCATACACATTGCCTATTAAAATCGCCAGCCCCATCACTAACCCATAAAAACCTTTTGAAAAGGCAGAATGGCTAAAGGTTCCGAATGCACTAAGCAACACTGCATTGGGCAAGAACAGCAGCAAAGAAAACAAGCTTAAAACAAAGACGACTACACCTCCTGTAATGAGCAATGCCCGTTGTTGCTTCAGCGAGATGTGACCACGGAGGGTACGGAAGATACCCGACTCATTTAATACACCGACAGCCATCACTCCCAAAAGTATTTTGGCCCAATGAACGGAAGCAAAGTTTGGCACTATATTGCTACACATCCATCGGATGCCACGCGGTGAAAGCAGTCCCTGCACACCATCCACATAAATGCCAAGCAGCCAAGAGGACAACAAAAGCAGGAGAAGCAGAATCACGACTCCCCAATAGTAGTAACGCAAGACACGTCTAATGTGGTCCTTGTATGCCATCTTCGATTTGAAATTAGTGCGAGCAATGAGGTTCTAAAGGACAACTACTCCTCGTCCGGTTCCAGATTGGCAATATCAAGGATATGCAACTCAATTGCTTTCGTCACGAGACGCGTAGCGTTGATACTGCCATGATTGTCGCCAAAGAGACGATTCGTAAGGTCATTCTGACGCTTCTCAATAGACTTAACCCCAAAGGGCATACCTTTGAGCCCTGCAATCATGTCCTTCGTATAGCCCAACGCCAAGTGACGCAAGAAACGCTCATCGTACTCATCGATATCGTAGTCAAGGAAAGCTTCCTGACGCAGAGAATCGCTGAGCACAGACTGACGGAATCGCTGTAGAATTTTCTCTAAGATAGGCTGATTAAATACCATACGCTTGCCATCAAGCACGCTCTGCACATCACCTTTTGTAAGAAGTTCACCACTCTTGAGGATGATGCCATCGGTACCTGCATCCAGTGCGTCAACCCACAATTTTTCATTCATCACCTCACCTGTAAAGATAAGCACATGTACATCAGGATAACGGCGACGCAACTGCTTGCACACATCTACACCAGCTGTGGTGGAACCGCCCAAGCCAAGGTCCAGCAATACCAAATCCGGCTGACTATCGCGCATCAATTTCCACAACTCAGTTTCGTTCATGGCTGTACCCACAATCTCCGCTTCGGGAATCTCTGAACGGAAAATTTCTTTTGTGCCCTTCATCTCGAGAGCAACATCTTCTACGATGATGACTTTAAATGGATTCATATCGTTTATTTTTCTTTGGAATAATAATCTATTGACTTAGGCCACTGGCAGAGTAAAAGCGAAACGCGCTCCTCTCCCCTCTGGACAATTCTCCACATAGATGCGACAACCACGCCGAGATGCGTAGGCATCGTGTTCGCGAATAATTTGCCGACAAACGAGGTATTGAGTGCCTCGCAGGGTATCGGTCTTTGTATCATAAGTGACACCATCCACATAGAACAGAGTCGCCAATTCTTCATCAGAGTAGTGAAAAGCGGTGTCTGTGAATGCAAATTTAGCAAATCCATCTGAAACATCAAAGTCAAGCAGCAAATCTCCACCCGACTGATGTTCAAAATAGAGCGAAACAATATTGTCTATAAGAGTTTGGAGGAAGATTTTGTCACCTTGCACACGCAATTCCTCTGCAGTACTTACACGAAGAGCTGTTTTGCAGGCGGCACGTTTTTGAAGTCTGCGGAAAGAACGTTCCACCAACTGAACTATATCATGGCTAGAAAGAAGCGTACGCTTAAACAGCACCTGCTCCACTTGCTTGCTAGCACAGGAACTGAGAATGGAAAACACCTCTTGATAGTATGTAAGCAACTCATTGATGTCATTAATGGTCTTGGATTCAAGAGTCCCCTCTTGCTGGAGAGCAGCATCCACTATCTGCTTGATACGATGAGGATAATACATCGTTTCGTGCTTGAGTGTCGAGAGGCTGTTGTCCATGATTTGGTTGCGAACATACACCTTCTGCTGCTCGTTCTCCATACGTAAACGCTCATCCTTCTTCAGCTCCAATATTTCACCCATCTCCTCCATCTTATAGTGGGAGAAATAGGCATGAATGCTCATGAATTGAACAACCAATCTCATGATTAACTTCTCTTCATCGGTAAGATGTCCATTGCTGAAGCGAACACCCATAACTCCCAATGGAGCCTCATCTTCCATACCAGGCATCTGCAAAGGATAAGCATGGAAATGTCCATTATCACTTACCACTTCGGCACGTTGACGGTATGCCGACTGCATCATCGCTTCATACACACCACGCTCTAAAGTATCACCAGTAAATCCGCAACGGAAAGGTTCCTCTTCCCCTTCTTGAGGAATGAGCATACCCACAGTATCTGCCAACTTAATATCTGAAAGACTACGATGCAACACCTCCGGAAGCGCTGGTTCTGCAGCTGTGAAGACAGCCTTGTTCAACTGAATGAATTGCCGCAGATTAAAGATGAAGAGCAAACTATTTCGATAGTGCAGAAAGAAATAGATGATAAGGACTAGCACCATCAGCATTCCCAATAGGATGACTGTCGTCTTCTTGTTTTGGTTCGCCAAGCGGATATCGTTGCAATACTCTTCTAGGGTTGGATCTGTGCTGGTCAGTTTATAGAGGCGGGTCAGCACCTCACAGTTATAGCGATATAGGGCATTATGTGGAAGCGAAAGAGCCGCGATAGCCACCTCGTTGCGCAAACGGATAATAAGTTCGTAATTCATCTTGGCATGCAGCTTCCACCATTCCAGTTCACCCATAGGACCACTTTCAAGATGCATCTCGCTGTGCTGATGTGGCATCTGCAAGCGAAAATCATAGTTGAGACGCTGAATCGCAGAATCCGCATAAAGCACAGCTCCTCCGTAGTCACCACGCACATTGCAGGCATAAACACTATCCACATACATCTCCGCCGATGCCAATTGAGTAGAAGCTTGCACTCCGATATTCATGATGAAAAGAAGCAACAAAGTCAGCACCCTGAGCACTCCCTTCGGCAGACGGAAGAAGAAGCGGCTACCCTGCCCCAGTTTACTCTCCACGCCAAAGTGACACACACTGAATATTGAATTCGTCTTTTGGTACCTTCCAATGATGCCTTTGCAATTCATCAATCCAAAACCGAAGCCCTTGTTTTGCTTCACCTCTGCTGCATGGGTACCATCCACACCTATCTTCTCTGATGCATAAACCTTATTGTGAAGCAACAACTGCACATCCTCTTCCGACATGCCATAACCAGTATCCCGAACTGACACTTCCACATAATCTTCGGTTTCTGTAGCTTGGAGCGTCACTTGCCCACCTTCAGGTGTGTATTTACGGGCATTGTCAAGCAATGTGTTCATCATGAAAAGCGTAAGAGCCTTATCAGCCTTCACCACGCTCGCTGTATCATTTACCGTAAGCTTCACACCTTTTAGGCTGAAACTCTTAGCCCCCTTGCGAAGTGTTTCGAACAAAGGCTGCAAGGCAAAGTTTTCAATATTGAGCACTACAAGTCCCTGACGAATCTTCACCCAATGGCCCAACACTTCATTGTATTCATTGATTTTCTCAACCAGCTCGTTCAGATAGGTCATGCGTTCACGTTGCTGAACAACATTCGTTTGTGCAGAGACCTCTGTTTCTAAACGCTGCACTTCATGCCGAGCGCGATCTAGGAAAGGAGTAATGCCATTCACAATAGACATGGAAGTAAGTTTCTCCACATACTGGCGTTTATTCTCTTCCAAACGCTTCTCCAATCCATACGTCTCGCTCTCCACTTGCTGCTGTTCCTGCGAGAATTGAAGGTATTGCAAACCCTTCTCGTACATCCAGTCATAGAAAACACGCATGACTCGGAACAACTCACCGTCCAATCCTTTCATGCCTTCCATATCCACACACGTCCATTCCTGCTCCTTGATTTGCGGGAAGAGCAGTCTCACTTGCTGGTCTGAAACATTGTGCAATGCAGAAATCAGGTCCTCTTCATCTTCAAACCCGTTTGAAAGTACTTCCGACATGCTCTGACATACTTCAATAACCTTGCGCAAAAGAGACACCTTGCGAAGATAGGTTTCGCGGCTTCTTCGATTATAGACCCAAAGTCCCCATGCCACAGCAATAACCATCACTACCAGCACACCTAGCAGCAGATTCAATGTGCGCTCCTCTTGCTTCAGGTGAGCTTCCTCTTGCTGCACACGCAAGTCCTGACGTGTAGCGTCAAGAATATCGAAATAGACATTATGGTTATAGTCCGATTCTGCCTTGAGCCCCATTGCACCATACACCACGCTGAGTTGCTCACGCACCATCGCCATCCATTCTGGCACAGCCACAATGGAAGGATTGGCAATCCAGCGCATCTCCGTGGAGAGGTATTCTCCATCCTCGTCATACAGACGGAGAGAATCAGCTTTCACGTTTTTCTCGCCGAGATGCTCGCACATTGTGCGATGATGAGCATTGATAAGATGCAACGCCTGTTCCATCTGCGCCAGCGCCAGACTGTCTTCGCCCTGTTGCAGGTAATAATTCGAAAGTGTCACTAAAGCCGTCGTCTCTGCAAAGGCATTACCATAACGATGTGCCTTCTGCCGCGCCTTCTCTGCCAACCACCACACCCAGTCTTCCTCATATCCTGAATAATCATCCTCTCCCACCAGCTCACTAACAAACACACGGCGCGAAGGACGCATCTCTGCTCCTGAGAGCATGGCACTCGCCAAACTGTTCAGAGCCGAAGCTTCAAAATAATCATATCCATGCGAGCGTCCCAACGAAAGCAGCCGAGTGAGGTTCCGTTGCGTTTCCTCCTCTGCATCTGGCACCTCTTTCATGCTGAACAGAGAACGCAGAAACAGAAATGCAGCCAATTGCGTAGAGTCAGCTTCATACATGGACTGATGCTCTTCCAGCCAATTGTACTCTTCCATCATGCCTTCGTCCTGACGCATCTTGAGGAAATAGTTTAGCGACACAAAATGATATTCCGCCTGCGCTGTGTTCCAAAGCCTTTCCTGATGTTCCGTCATGTCAGCCAACTCGTCTTCCACATTGGTAAACCGTTCCAAGGCATCATTCCGGTAATCATAGAACTCCTTGCTCAAGGAAAGCATCAAGCACACAGACATCATGTCCACATCCGCCATGCCACATATCAAATCATTGTTGGACTCTGACAGCACCTTTTGGTAACACACACGGGCCGAGTCGTAGTCCATCTTCATGCCATACACATCGCCATGAATCAACCATGCCTCATGCATGCCATCAGTATAGTTTGATGCACCATAAGTGCCCAACACCTCATCAACATACCCCATCGCTTCATCAAGAGAACGGTATGCTGCCTCATGAGCCAACGTATTGAGTGAGTCAACTGCCAAGTGCTCGCGTTCCGACATTTGCCCACAGGAAAACAATCCCATCAGCACGCTACACCCTATTGCTATACCTACGAAGCAATTTCTCATATATATTATAATGTGTATAACTATAAATATGCGGACAAAGGTAGGGATTTTCGGTGAAACACAAAGAGTGACGAATGGATTTTTTATAAAGTTTTACACGAATAGCCTCACATAGAGCGTTTGTCAGTAAGATATTCCTACAGACAAAAACTTATAAAGAAACATTTTCTATAATATCAAACTCTTCTTGGTCATCCTTTCTTTACTTCATAACTTTGCAGCGTAAAACAAAAACAAAGCAATTTATTAACAATTAAAAAACAAATAAAACTATGGCACAGAAACTTCACATTGAGACATTGGCACTTCACGTAGGTCAAGAGAATCCAGATCCAGCAACCGATTCACGTGCCGTTCCTATTTATCAGACCACTTCTTATGTGTTCCGCAACTCACAGCACGCAGCAGACCGCTTCGGTCTCCGTGACGCAGGTAACATTTATGGCCGTCTGACCAATACTACCCAGAGCGTTTTCGAGGAGCGCGTAGCAGCTCTCGAAGGTGGCGTAGCAGGACTCGCTGTAGCTTCAGGTGCCGCAGCTATCACATATGCCTTGCAGAACATCGCACAGAACGGCGATCACATCGTGGCAGCAGACAACTTGTATGGTGGTTCTTACAACCTCATCACACATACACTCACCACTCAGGGTGTTAGCAACACCATCATCAACGTGAACGACCTCGCTGCACTGGAGGCTGCTATCCGTCCTAACACGAAAGCCGTGTATGTCGAGACCTTCGGCAACCCAAACAGCGACGTGACCAACCTTGATGCTATTGCAGAAATTGCTCACAAGCACAATGTAGTAGTCATCGTTGACAACACCTTCGCTCCAATCATCTTCCGTCCTATTGAGCACGGAGCCGACATCGTAGTTCACTCTGCTACAAAGTTCATCGGAGGCCACGGCTCTTCACTCGGCGGCGTGATTGTTGACGCAGGCACATTCAATTGGAAAGCTAATGCAGACAAATACCCAACCATCGCTAAGCCAGACCCATCATACCACGGTGCTGTGTTTGCAGACGTAGCTGGTGCAGCAGCATTTGTCACTCGTATCCGTGCCGTCATCCTGCGTGACACCGGTGCTACCATCTCTCCATTCAACGCATGGATCCTCCTGCAAGGTGTTGAATCTCTGCCACTGCGAATCGAGCGTCACAGCTACAACGCAAAGAAAGTTGTTGAGTACTTGAACCAGCATCCTAAGGTAAAGAGCGTGAGCCACCCACTCCTGCCCTCTCATCCTGACCATGCTCTCTACCAAAAGTACTTCCCAAATGGCGGCGGCAGCATCTTCACATTCGAGATCAACGGCACACAGGAAGACACCTGGAAGTTCATTGACTCACTCAAGATCTTCTCACTGCTTGCTAACGTAGCAGACGTGAAGTCATTGGTTATCCACCCCTACACCACAACACACTCACAACTTAGCCCCGAGGAACTGGCAGAGCAGCACATCACTCCAAATACAGTGCGTCTCTCCATCGGTGTGGAACACATCGACGACATCATCGCCGACCTTGAGCAGGCATTCAACCAAATCCCACAATAAGGTGATAAAGAAAGGGCGGCAATCTACCATAAATAGGGTATATTGTCACCCTTTTCTCTCTTTTCCCGTATTTATTATTTAGATTATCCTTAACTTTGCAATCGAAAACAAAAACTAGAATCATTAATCTAAAAACAAAAGACTTCATACGACTATGGCAAAAATCGCAAAACAACTGACCGAGCTGGTGGGCAACACCCCACTCTTGCAGCTCAATGCTTACTCCGCTAAGGAGAATCTGCAAACCAACATCATCGCTAAGCTGGAATACTTCAACCCAGCAGGCTCCGTGAAAGACCGTATCGCTCTTGCCATGATTCAAGATGCTGAGAAACGCGGTATCATCAAACCAGGTGCTACCATCATCGAGCCTACTTCGGGCAACACAGGTGTCGGTCTTGCATTCGTCAGCGCCGTAAAGGGCTACAAGCTCATTCTCACCATGCCAGAGACGATGTCTATCGAGCGTCGCAACCTCGTGAAAGCATACGGTGCAACAGTGGTGCTCACTCCTGGTTCTGCAGGCATGAAGGGCGCTATTGCCAAAGCTGAGGAACTGCGCGACAACACTCCAGGCTCCATCATTCTCCAGCAGTTTGAGAACCCTGCCAACCCCGCCATCCACTATGCCACTACTGCAGAAGAAATCTGGCGCGACACAGACGGCAAGATTGACATCTTCGTAGCAGGTGTTGGTACAGGTGGCACCGTGAGCGGTATCGGCAAGCGCCTCAAGGAGTTGAAACCCGACGTGAAGATTGTGGCAGTAGAGCCTGAGTCATCTGCTGTGCTCAGCGGTGAAGCTCCTGGTGCGCACAAGATTCAGGGTATCGGTGCAGGTTTCGTTCCAAAAACCTTCGATCGCAACGCTGTTGACGAAATCTTCAAGGTTCCTAACGATGCAGCCATCCTCACCAGCCGCAAGATTGCTGCCAACGAGGGACTTCTCGTAGGCATCTCATCGGGCGCATCTGCATATGCAGCAACAGAATTGGCTAAAGACCCTGCCAACAAAGGAAAGGTAATCGTAGCACTTCTGCCCGACACTGGCGAACGCTATCTCTCTACCATCCTGTACGACTTCGAGAACTACCCTCTCTAACCCCTACGCACGCACCCTGCGCAGTAATAATCACACACCCTGCGCAATTATATATGCACACCCTGCGCGAAATAACAAGCGCAGGGTGTGCTTTTTCATGCCATCAACAGCCCGCTCATTCTTCGATTGCCTTATACCATTTCCCATAGATAAAGCAGAAAAAAGTTGCCACATGCAGTGAATATAACAAATAATGACTACCTTTGTAGCAAAACAAGTTAACACATTCAATTTAATACTGTATGAAGAAATGGATTCTAACTGCCGCAATGCTGATAGCAAACATTAACAACCATAGAAGATACAACAGAAGAATAAGTACAACAGATAGAAAACCTAAAACATAATATGATGAGCGAAGCAGTACAGACAATCAATCTTGACGACTACATCCAGACTGGCGAGGGTGGCACGGCTCTTACCTATACGAGAAAGGACGGTCTCTCGTTGGCCAAACTTTATCAATCCAATTTCGAGGCCGACAGAGCCAAGGCCGAGTTCTTGACCGCCCGCACGGTGTTTCAGTTGGGCATCCCGTCGCCAGAGCCCTACCGACTGGTTACCGATGGCCAGCGCAACGGAGCCGAGTATGAACTGATAAAGAACAAGCGCTCGTATACACGCATCATCTCGCAAGAGCCAGAGCGACTGGAGGAAATCTCGCTAAAATTTGCACACATGGCCCGGGAACTGCACGCCAAGCAGGCCGACACCACGCTTCTCGACTCATACAAACAGAGAATGGAGCGATTCTATCGTGAGAAGAATCAAGTGCCCGAGGATTACAAAGAGCGTGCCCTAGAGTTCCTAAAGACCGTGCCCGACACGCCACGCTGCGTTCACGGCGACCTGCACATCGGCAACATCATCACCGACGGCGAGCGCGACCTCTGGATTGACGTAGGCGAATTTGCTTACGGCGCCCCGGAGTGGGACCTGGCGCTGCTGTGGACCATGTGCCACAATATGCCTGCGGATCGGGTCTACCACATCTTCCACATTACACACGAACAGATGATAACACACTGGGACATCTTCTTCCCTGCCTATCTCGGCACATCCGACCCGCAGACCATCGACAAGGCCACCAAGCGCCTCCTACCCTACTACGCAGCCAAAGTCCCCTACATATTCGACATGGTTTTCAGCGCACCCATGCCCGATGCAGCCCTGCAGAATATCATGAAGCTATTTTAGAACAAAGAGGGCTGACTTTTTGGGGTTGTCATTCCGATTTTGTCGACCACAGAGTCAGGAGATTCTCCACAACGCGCACAAAGAAAATGACACATATTATATTAGTTATACCGCTTTTCGGAGAAAAAAAACAGAAAAAAGGAGAGCTGACGTGCGAGATTTCATCTATTATGACTACCTTTGTAGCAAAACAAGTTAACACATTCAATTTAATATTGTATGAAGAAATGGATTCTAACTTCCGCAATGCTAATAGCAAACATCTGCTGGGCTGACCCTGTGGATGTAGAGACAGCACGGGCCATTGCAACACAATTCTTAAATGGACATTCCATCAAAGCACGTAGCGGCAAGACTACCAGCACTCGGATGATGAGGCTGGCCAAGACCATGCAGAGCACTGACAACAAACAGGCCCTGTTCTATGTATTCAACAACGACGGAGAAGAAGGTGGCTATGTTGTCACAGCAGCAGACGACGTGGCTCGTCCCATTCTGGCATACAGCGAGAGCGGCACTTTCGACTGGAACAGCACATCCTGCTGCGAGCGCCACATCATGGAAAGCTACGCAAAAGAGATAGAGACAGCCTTGAGTCAGCCCGAACGCTATGCCGAGGCACGCCAAGCACGCCAAGAGGCAGAAGCTATCGAGGCATCTGAAAACAGCGAAGCCACAGGCCCACGCAAGGCATACAGGCAGGTACAAGCCCTCATGAAATCAAAGTGGGACCAAGGAACACCCTACAACACCCTGTGTCCCATAGACCCCAGCACCAACAAACGAAGCATAACAGGTTGTGTAGCCACAGCGGCGGCACAACTCATGTACTACCACAAATGGCCCCAACAAGGTCAAGGAAGCCATTCATACGAATGGAGGGGAAAGACCCTGTCCGCCGACTTTGGCAGCACCACCTACCAATGGGACAAGATGAAGAATGTATACAAGAACAATCCCTCCGACCCCGACAACGCTGTGGCCACACTCATGTTCCATTGTGGAGTGGCGTGCGACATGAACTACAGTTCAAACGTTAGCTATGCAAGCATCAGCGCATCGCAGTTCATCGAATACTTCAGATACTCTCCACGCGCCAAAGACCTCAACCTCAACAGCTGTGGCAGGAAGGAATTTGAGCGAATCATGCACCAAGAGCTGGAGGCCGGGCGCCCCATCGTATTCAGAGGCGCAGACGCAAACGATAACGGGGGTCATGTCTTCATCTGCGATGGCTGCACATCAGGCAGTCTCTTTCATTTCAATTTAGGATGGACTGGCGAGAAAGACGGATACTATTCACTGTCCGCGCTTGACACAGAATGGTATGAACTAAGCTTCTTCCAATTCATGATTTACGGACTGCAGCCTCCTAGCCAGACACTGACAGATTCAAGCGGAAACCAATATGAGCTGATAGACAACAACAGGTTGGCTATCGTGAAGATGAACACCAGCAGTCAATTTACCGTACCAACATCTGCCACCATCGATGGCATCACGTACCCCATAACAGAAGTGGGCGCACATGCTTTCCTCCAAGACCAGAACCTTCGGGAGCTCACCATTCCAGCCGGCATCACAGCTATCAGCAACGGTGCATTTGCAAGTTGCACAAACTTGGAGAAAGTCGTGATAGAGGATTCTGACACACCGCTCCTCGTAGGCCGTGACATCTTTTATGACTGCGGTATCGCTACGCTCTACATGGGGCGCAACATCACCACCGACCAGTCATGCTTCAACTACCTACCCCTTACTAGCGTCACTTTGGGAGCCCAGGTCACAATGCTGCCAGAGCTAGCATTTGCAGGGAGCTACATCACAAGCATCACACTCCCTGCAAACCTCGAATTCATTGCTGGAGGTGCTTTTGCAAACACATTCGAACTTGAACAAATCAACATTGCGCCAGGCAATACACACTTTACGATGAAAGGAGATGCCTTAATCAACACAGATACACAGGCTCTTGTTCATGTTATACCCACAGAAAGCGAATCCTACACCATCCCACATAGCGTCGAGGGTCTCTTGTATAGCAGCATGTGGCCCTGCTTTTTCAAGGAGCTTCACATTCCCAGCACAGTTACAACAATTGGCAACTACTTCATGTACAACCCCTATCTCGAGAAAGTATATCTTTACTCAAAAACTCCAGCCACATGCTATGAATGGACATGGGATGGATTGAAGTCCGAAAACGGAGATTACCCATTCACCGTCTATGTACCACGCGGCTCGCTCTCCACATACAAGCGCACACAAGTGTGGAACACCCTGCCATTGAGCGAATGGGACATCCCCACAGACATAGACAATATTGAGGCTGAAAGCGCAGTCCCAAACACCTACTACCATCTAGACGGCACACGTCTCACAGCACCTCGAAAGGGCATCAACATTCTTCGCAGAAACGATGGAAACAGCAAGAAAGTACTGATTAAGCAGAACATTAATGAATCATTCGTTTCCAACTGATATACAATAGGTAAACTATAAACAAATGACTTACAAAGAAACAACAGAATATCTATTCACGTCTGCCCCCCTCTTTCAAAACGTGGGGGGTGACGCTTATAAAGAAGGGCTCTATAACACCCTGAAGTTAGACGAGCATTTCGGGCACCCTCACCAGCACTTCAAGACGGTACATGTAGCTGGTACCAATGGCAAAGGTTCCTGTTCCCACACGCTGGCTGCCATCCTGCAAGCATCAGGACTGAAAGTGGGACTCTTCACCTCACCCCACCTCGTTGATTTCCGAGAGCGCATTCGTGTGAATGGGCAAACCGTCAGCGAGCAGTATGTGATTGACTTTGTGGAAGAGCACCGTTCCTTCTTCGAGCCCCTACACCCCTCCTTCTTCGAACTGACCACAGCCATGGCCTTCAAGTATTTTGCCGACCAGCAGGTAGATGTAGCCGTCGTGGAAGTAGGACTGGGCGGAAGACTGGACTGCACCAACATCATCACGCCAGAGACCTGCGTCATCACCAACATCAGCTTTGACCATATAGCCTTCTTAGGCAACACTCTGGCAAAAATAGCTTCCGAAAAGGCAGGCATCATCAAGGAAGGAGTGCCCGTGGTGATAGGTGAGGCCGTAGAGGAGACACGCCCAGTATTTGCGCAGAAAGCCAACGAGATGCATGCCCCCATCTATTGGGCAGAAGAGGAGCAAGAAGTGACTTCGCACCAATTCCTGGCAGATGGGCACATCGCTTATGAGACACGCCACGACGGGCACTTGACAGGAGAATTAGGGGGACTTTGTCAGCGCAAGAACGCTGACACCATCCTCTGCGCCGTAAGCCGCCTGAGAGAACGCGGATTCCAAATCAGTTCAGAAGATGTCAAAAGAGGATTTGCCAACGTATGTGAGATGACAGGTCTGATGGGACGCTGGCAGACACTCAGCCAAGCCCCCAAAATGGTATGCGACACAGGACACAACGTAGGCGGTTTCCAGTGGATTGTGCAGCAGCTCAACCAAGTGATGAGCCCCTTGCGCATCGTCTTTGGCATGGTGAACGACAAAGACATCAGCGGTGTGCTACAAATGATGCCAAAGCACGCTACCTACTACTTCTGCCAAGCCAGCGTGCAGCGCGCCCTGCCCTGCACCGAGATTCAGCGTCAGGCAGCCCAGTTCGGGCTGAAAGGAAACGCATACGACACCGTGGAAGCAGCCACCGACGCGGCACTTGCAGATGCCGACAAGAGCGACTTCATCTACATCGGAGGAAGCAGTTTTGTGGTAGCCGACCTGCTTTCCATCCCCCGATACCGTCAAAAAATCTAAAAACTGAAAAATAATTCGCTGAATGTTCGTTCAGTTGATTTTTTTTCGTTTAATTTGCAAAGAGAAATCCGCAAGGAGGACATCTCAGTCAGCCCCCACACATGGCACAAACCACCATGTACAGGCAGACAGCAAAGTACCTATGACTAATTTATTATCACCTAAAACATAACTCTATGAGCAATATCCAGCCTAAATTGAGCGGTCTGAAAGCCGAAGACTTCCAGAAAGAAGTGAAAGGCAAGAAGACAGACCTTTACACGCTCGTCAACAAGGACGGCTACGAAGTTTCCATTACAAACTACGGTGGTGCCATTGTTGCCATCATGGTGCCTGACAAGAACGGCAAAGTTGCCAATGTCATTCAGGGCCACGACAACATCGACGATGTCATCAATTCTCCAGAGCCATATCTTTCCACACTGATTGGTCGCTTTGGCAACCGCATTGCCAAAGGCAAGTTCCAACTGAACGGCAAAGAATACCAGCTGGCCATCAACAATGGTCCTAACGCCCTGCATGGCGGTCCTACTGGGCTGCACGCACAGGTGTGGGACGCCTATCAGACAGGCGAGCAGAACCTCACCTTGAATGTAGTGCTGCCCTATGGCCACGAAGGTTTCTCTGGCGAAGTCAAGATTTCCGTCGAGTTCACTTGGACAGACGACAATGAGCTGATTATCGAATACTTGGCTACCACCAACAAGAAGACTATCATCAACTTGACTCACCACGCATTCTTCTCATTGCAGGGCATTGCAAACCCAACCCCTGCCATCACAGACCAAATCATGGAGATGAATGCAGACTTCTTCATCCCAATCGATGACACCAGCATTCCAACAGGTGAAATCCTCAAGGTAGAAGGCACACCATTCGACTTCCGCACCCCTAAGGCTGTGGGCAAGGACATCGATGCAGACGATGAGCAAATCAAGAACGGTGCAGGCTATGACCACTGCTTCGTGCTCAACAAGAAGGAAGTGGGTGAACTCTCCTTCGCTGTGCGCCTCACAGATCCAACATCTGGCCGCACACTCGAGACCTACACCACAGAGCCAGGAGTACAGGTATATTCAGACAACTGGGCCACAGGCTATCCAGGTCAGCTGGGCGCCACATTCCCACGTCGTTCCAGCATCTGCTTCGAGTGCCAGCACTTCCCAGACTCACCCAACCGTCCTTACTTCCCATCTACGGTGCTTAAGCCCGGTGAGAAGTACACCCAGAAGACAATTTACAAGTTTGGGGTAAAATAAAACTAATTCCCTCGCCCACGTGTCCTCACGCGGACGAGGGATTGTTGCTTTAGGCAATTAACTAACACATTATTATAATTAACAACCACTATGTCACAAAACAAACCTAATTATCTCTTTCCCTTGATCATTGTGTTCATTGTGTGCTTCCTCATCGGATTCGTCACCACAATGAACAACTCCATGATTGAGTTCTGTAAGGAAGCATTCCAGCTTACCGACACACAAGGCCAATTGGTCAACACCTTCTTCTATGGCGCATACTTCTTCTCGATTCCATTCGCCATGATGATGAACAAAATCGGCTACAAGTCAACCCTCGTGCTGGGTCTGACAGTAGTTGCCTGCGGTTTCATTGCTAACTATCTCGGTGTGACTGCAGCCCTCGGCACAGCCAATGTGTACACTATTTTCCTTTGCTGCATGAGCCTAGTCGCACTCGGCGTTGTGATGTTGCAGCTGGTAGCCAACCCATACGTGATGGTGCTCGGTGCTCCTGAAAGCGGCGCATTCCGTATGACACTTTCTCAGGCGCTGAACTCTGTAGCAACCACCGTTGCTCCTATGTTCATCACCTACGTCATCATCGCAGGCAAACCAAAGCTCCCAGAGAACGTGCCTGGCCCATTCCTTGGCCTTGGCCTCTTCACACTGGTCATCGCAGCCATTCTGTTCTTCATCAAGTTGCCAGATCCCGACAAGGACAAGGCTGCTGAAGAAGGCGACGCTTCTGCCGACCTGAAGCAATACAAGAGCAGCGTGTTCAAGTATCCACACGTATGGCTCGGCGCACTCGCAATCGCCATGTACATGGGTCTTGAAATTGGTATTCCATCTATGCTTCCAGCCTACTGGAAAGCAGACAGCAGCCTCCCAGGCTCAGCTACAGACTACCTCCCATTCTACTGGGGCGGCATGATGGTAGGCCGTTTCGTTGGCTCAGCCATCCTCGCCAAGTTCAAGGCACGCACCCTGTTGTCTGTTTGCCTCATCCTCGGCGCCATCTGCGTTGGAGTATCTTTCGTTCTTCCAGGCATGTACGCCGTATACGCCATGTTGGCAGCAGGCCTCTTCCACTCTGTGATGTGGCCTCTCATCTTCAACCTCGGCTTGCAGGAGCTCGGTCCTCACACCAAGAGCGCATCAGGTATCATCAACATGGGCGTGCTCGGTGGTGCCACTCTCCCACTCCTCATGGGTACTGTAGTTGACAACCCATCACTCGGTGTTGGCGTAGCCATCATGATGATGTTCGTGTACTACATCTACGTGTTCTGGTTCTGCAACTTCGGTTCTAAAATCGGACTTTCTAAGTAAATTAACAAAATATTTCTAACCATCAAAAACCTAATAAGTTATGAAATTGAAAATTGATGATGTAAGAACTCGTTTTATCAAGCACCTCGGCGGTGAGCCAGGTTCAGTTTACGCTTCACCTGGCCGTATCAACCTCATCGGTGAGCACACCGACTACAATGGTGGCTTCGTGTTCCCAGGTGCTGTAGAACAAGGCATGATTGCCGAGGTTCGTCCTAACGGCACACGCACCGTTCGTGCTTATTCCATCGACTTGAAGGACTACGTAGAGTTCTCTATCGATGATGAGAAAGGTCCAAAGGCTACACACTTTCGCTATATCTTCGGCGTTATCCGTGAAATGATGGCACTCGGCGTACCCGTTCAGGGCTTCGACACAGCCTTCGCAGGCGATGTGCCTAACGGAGCAGGCATGTCCTCTTCAGCAGCACTTGAATCCACATATGCATTCGCCATCAATGACCTCTTCGGCAACAACAAGATTGACAAGATGACCCTTGCCAAGGTAGGTCAGGCAACAGAGCACAAGTACATCGGCGTGAACTGCGGCATCATGGACCAGTTCGCTTCTGTACACGGCAAGAAGGGCAACCTCATGCGTCTCGACTGCCGCTCTGGCGAGTTCGAGTACTTCCCATGGAATCCTAAGGGCTACAAGCTCGTGCTCATCAACTCATGTGTCAAGCACGAACTCGTGGGTTCACCTTACAATGACCGCCGTCGTTCTTGCGAGAACTGCGTGAAGGCCATCAAGGAACTCCACCCAGAGAAGGAAATCACTACCCTTCGCGAAGCTACATGGGAAGAGCTCAAGGAAATCGAAGGCAAGGTATCAGCTGAAGACATCAAGCGCGCTACTTTCGTACTCGGCGAGAAAGACCGTGTGCTGGCTGTCTGCGACGCGCTCGAGAAGGGCGACTACGAGACTGTAGGTCAGAAGATGTACGAGACCCACTATGGCCTCTCCAAAGATTACGAAGTGTCTTGCGAAGAGCTCGACTTCTTGAACGACATTGCCAAGGAGTGCTCTGTGACAGGTTCACGCATCATGGGCGGTGGCTTTGGCGGCTGCACCATCAACCTCGTTGCCGACGAGCTTTATGACAATTTCGTGAAGACTGCCGTTGACAAGTTCCAGGACAAGTACGGCAAGAAGCCAATCGTCATCGACGTCGTTATCGGTGACGGCTCACGCAAGCTGGCGTAAAGCGAACAACACATCTAATCATACCCAAGGGGGAGTTCATCAACACGGGCTCCCCCTATTTTAATACCAGACAATTCCACCGCAGGCTATTCCTGCAGACAGCCTATAATAGCATGCTGAAATAACAAAGCCACAAAACTCCGGTGATATAGCACCTACGAAATATCAGAAAAACGAACCCAAAAGAAAAATGCAACAAAGAGACCTTATGTTTGACCAGATAGATGCCACAGGGTCTAGCTACAAAAGCGACCCCCGTATGCGCAACGTGGAGGCAGAGATGATACGGAGTCATGAGCTATGCCTAAGAATCTCCTCCAAGAAACCTACAGATTCCGATTACAAAAGTCTGCTCGAAGAACTCTTCCAGTGCGAAATAGACGATAGTGTCGTTATCGTATCACCATTCTATTGCGATTGCGGATGCCGGATGACGATTGGAAGAAATGTGACCATCAACAAAGGAGCAACTATCCTCTCCCCAGGGAAGGTGGTGATAGAGGACAATGTCCTGATAGGCCCGGAAGTGAAGATTACAACGGTCAATCATGATCTGCAAGACAGGCACAACCTTTTTCACTTTGGGAAGGTGACAATCAAAGAGAATGCGTGGATAGGCATCGGCGCCATCATCTGCCCAGGCGTCACGATTGGCAAGAACGCCATCGTTGCCGCAGGTGCTGTAGTGACGAAGGATGTTCCAGACAACATGATGGTTGGAGGTGTTCCTGCCAAAGTCATCAAAGAGATTGATTCTCCGTGCGAATGATTCACAAGATGAACAAATCAACTGAATAAGAATTTCAAAGAACGACTTTCCCCTCTCGCTTTTGTGGGGCAAACAAAGCTAAGGCGCCAACTTTATCAGAGGAATGATTGTCAACCGCATCAGGAAAGGTACAAAAAACTGTCAACCAAAATCAGGAAAAGACACTCCTTATTGCATTACGAACTGTCAATCATCAAAACATACTCCTTCGGAGAGTTTGAACTGATTAAACTTCTTTTTTAACTTGGCAACGAACGGCAGAACGTTGTTTTTTAATACCTTTGCAGACGGAAAAGACTGCGGCCTTGATTGTGTGGAGATGTGCCCAATGGAATTTCTAATGCTTGAGCGCACTTCTCGCATCCACTAAAGGCTGGACACTCTTTCCTGCACACGACATCAACTCGGGAGCAAAGTCACTTCAATGCTTGCTCATCGAAGCATATTAGTTTACATCTACATGAAACCACTATCCACCCGCACATCTGGATTCACAGATTCCATTATCCGCAGAATGACCCGTATCTCAAATCAGTACGGGGCCATCAATCTCTCGCAAGGGTTTCCTGACTTCGACCCTCCCAAGGAGATTACGAATCGTCTGGCAGAAATAGCGCCACATGGGCCACATCAGTACGCCATTACTTGGGGAGCACAAAACTTCCGTGAGGCATTGGCAAAAAAGCAGCGTCACTTCACGGGATTGGACATCGATGCCAACAAGAACATCGTTGTGACCTGTGGCTCTACTGAGGCGATGATGGCAACCATGATGACAATCGTCAATCCGGGTGACAAGGTGGCCATCTTCTCACCCTTCTACGAGAACTACACGGCTGACACGATTCTTACAGGTGCAGAGCCGATATATATTCCCCTCGTGCCACCCACATTTGAGTTTGATGCCAATCTGCTCGAAGATGCTTTTAGGAAAGGCGCAAAGGCTATGGTGCTCTGCAATCCGTCGAATCCATGTGGCAAGGTGTTTACGCGTGAAGAACTCCAGACGATAGCAGACATCATCATCAAATATGACGGTTACGTAATCACAGATGAAGTATATGAGCACATCGTCTATGCCCCTCACCAGCATGTCTATATCTCCACGCTTCCAGGCATGTGGGAACGAACCGTTTCATGCAGCTCGTTATCTAAGACCTATAGCATCACAGGGTGGCGACTGGGATATGTCATCGCGCCAGAAAATATCATAGACCGAGTAAAGAAAGTGCATGACTTCCTGACGGTAGGCGCTGCTGCGCCATTGATGGAAGCAGCAACTATAGGTCTCTCATTTCAAGATAGTTATTATCATGAACTTCAAGCACACTATACACACATGAAGCAACTCTTCTGCGACGGACTGAGACAATTTGGGCTTGACTTCACCGACCCGCAGGGCGCTTATTATGTACTGCTCGATGTGACGAAATATGGCGTAAAGAACGACCTGCATTTCTGCGAGTGGCTGGCTGAGCATGTCGGTGTGGGTGCTGTTCCAGGCAGCTGCTTCTTCCGAGAAGATGTTCATCATCTTATCCGTTTCCATTTTGCCAAGCGAGATGACACCCTGAAGGCGGCTCTTGACCGCTTGTCAGAACTGGAGCAAAAGGCTAAAACTTACAAAGGATAGACGATTCGACGTTCTGAAGTTAAGTAAATTTAAAGACAATAACCTATAGCAAGCAAACAATCATCACCATCCTACTCGCTCTCGTCGCAATGGCGAGATAGGTACAAACAAGTTCGAAGAAACAAAACAACAAAATAGCATGAATTTAGAAGAAGCAATCAAGGCCCGCCATAGCGTGAGGGCATACAAAGCGCAGCCCCTGGCAGAAGACGTGGTCATGGCGCTGGAGAAAGGGATTGAGGAGATGAACCGCCAGGGGCATCTGCACATCCAACTCATCAAGAATGAGCCCAAGGCCTTTCAGGGCAAGTTGGCCAAGTACGGGAAGTTCTCCAACGTCACCAATTATCTAGTGATGGCTGGTCGCAAGAGTGACGACCTCGACGAGCGAATTGGCTATTACGGAGAGCAGCTGGTTCTGCTGGCTCAAAGACTCGGCTTAAACACCTGTTGGGTAGGACTCTCCTACTCAAAGGTGCCAGGCACGTACGTGCTGGGCGAAGACGAGAAAATCGCTTGCTACATCGCCCTTGGCTATGGCGAGACACAAGGTGTCAGCCACAAGACGAAGACCGTCGAGCAAGTGAGCAATGCCAGCGACACCACTCCTTCCTGGTTCAAGAAGGGAGTTGAAGCCGCCCTGCTCGCTCCCACAGCCGTCAACCAGCAGAAGTTCTTCTTTGAATACACCCCCGCAAAAGACGGGCAGCCAGCCCAGGTCATCGCCAAGAGGAGTTTCTCCCTGATTGGCTACACCCGCATGGATCTCGGCATCGCCAAGTATCATTTCGAGGTGGGTGCAGGAAAGAACAACTTTGAATGGGCATAACGAAAGCAATTCATTCATCAAATTACACATTATGATTTACGGACTCACAAAAGGAACCGATTTTGAGAAGTTATGCGACGGATCCGCCAAGGCAGAAGCCGCAGGAGTAATGGTGTACTATGCGCTCGCACGCATGGCCAAGGAGCAGGGCTACCCCGAGGAGGTTTCGCAGACCTTTATCGAGATGGCCAATCAAGAGGCCGTCCATGCAGGATTCTACGCTACCCTCAACGGCAAGTACAATGCCGACATCTGGAAACTGGCAGAGAGCTTTGCCGCAAGAACTGGATGCTGGAGATTGGTTTGCCGCTGACTATCTCCGAACTGGGTGCCACAGAGGAAATGATTCCAGGCATCACCCAGGGCACCATCTGCTTCCCAGCCGGATATCTCGACTTGAAGTCCGAGGACATCACGGAGATACTCAAGGCTTCGATGAAATAAACAAAGAATGCTTTACCTAGGATAATTTCGTTTTCATATTTATTCCCTTAAATTGAATCAAAGCAGGGAGCAGCATCCTTCGGGATGTTGCTCCTTGTGTTTTTGAGCCTCATCAAGTCCGAAGCCCCCACATTGAGGCACCTTCAACCGATGCTCCATCACACCCTCAGAGGCGATGTGGGGCACATCGATTGGAGGGTATCGATTGGCTCAATACCATGCATTGGGAACTGAATTCAGCCGATTCGGTCCTTTTTCTCCACTGGCAACAACCCTATTTGTATTATTTTGTGTAACTTTGTCTTCCAATTACTTCCAAAACCTACTTTCCATTCTTCTTAAACCTATAGAATACCCCAGCGTAGAAGCGCAGGATAGAAAAGGACGCGTATGAAATTGAAGACGACCAAAACTTTTATCACAACCCTCTTGATAGCTGTATGCACAAATGTAGCATCTGCAACAGATTTTGTAACCTTTAAGCGGCACTCATTTTCCGATGTAGAGCTGACAGGAACATCAGACACCATCACCTATGATGCCAGCGACTGGAAAGGCGTAAGAATTGCTGTGGAGAATCTGCGCAACGACTTCAAAGCCGTCACAGGCAGCGCAGATGCACCCATTGTGGTGGGCACCATCGGGAAAAGCAAGCTTGCCAAGAAGTACAAGCAGCAATCCAAAGAGCTGCAGGGCAAATGGGAGCAGTATTTGATTTTTACGGACAAAGGCAAGCTCGTCATACTGGGTTCAGACAAGCGTGGCACCATCTATGGCATCTACGAACTGTCAAGACAAATAGGAGTCTCGCCCTGGTACTGGATGGCTGATGCACCCATCCAGAAACATGAACAGATTTTTGCCAAGAGCGGCGTCTACACAGATGGTGAACCTAAAGTCAAATATCGCGGCATATTCATCAACGACGAGTGGCCTTCGTTCGGCACGTGGTGTAACAACCAGTTTGGAGGCATCAATTCCAAGGCATACGCTCGCATCTTTGAACTCATGCTCCGTCTGAAAGCCAACTACTTCTGGCCCGCCATGTGGAACAGCCGTTTGATGCGTGCCCACAAGGAGTATGTATATCGTAAAGACAGTATAGGTGCGTGGGATTATGCGACAAACAAGGCCAATCTTGACAGATTCTTTGAAGAAGGGCTGGAGCGCAACAAGGCATACGACAACCTCATCACCATCGGTATGCGTGGCGACGGTGATGTGGCCATGGGCAATGGCGATGACGAAGACAACATGAAGACGCTGAAAGATGTCGTGGATGGTCAGCGCGAGATTATTGAACGTGTGTATAAGAAGCCAGCCAGTGAGGTTCCGCAATTGTGGGCCATTTTCACCGAGGTGCAACGCTATTACGATGCTGGTTTCACAGTTCCTGATGATGTCACCCTGCTCTTCTGCGACAACAACTGGGGGTACATCCGTCGCACAGGTCCAGCGAAGGAACAGGCACGAAAGGGAGGCATGGGCATGTACTACCACATTGACATGAACGGTGGACCCTGGAATGACCGATGGATAAACACAACAACTGCAGCCAAGATTCGCGAACAACTGAATCTCGCCTATCAAACAGGCATTGACCGCATCTGGATTATCAACGTGGGCGACCTTAAGCCCAAGGAAATGCCTATCGACTTCATCATGCACTATGCATGGAATCCCGACCTCTATCCAGCCGACAAGATTGACCAGTACATGGTGGACTGGGCACGGAGCATCTTTGGCGGTGAATATGCAAAAGAAATAGCAGACATCGTTACGGAGTATTCAAAAATGAATTTGGAACGCAAGCCAGAAGTGCAGCGTGTAGGCATCTATAGCGTTGAGACGGGTGAGGCACAGCGCATGTATGAGCGATGGGACAAACTGGAGAAACAAACACTATCACTCAGCAAAAAGATACCTGCGGAAATGCAAGATGCGTTCTATCAATTAGTGGAGTATCCTGCCGTAGCAAGTGCTGGAGTTGCGAAGATATATCTGGCTGCCACTTGGGGCGATTCGGTTACGATGCAGACCCTTTTTGAGCGTGACAAGCAGATGACCGACAAATATAACAAGGCCATTGCTGGAGGCAAGTGGGATGGCATGATGCTCGACAAGCACATCGGCTACAGGATGTGGTCAATGCCCAACGAGAATACACTTCCCAAAGCCAACCAAACATACGACAAAGGAAAGACGCTTGTTGTGCCCAACGAGACCGCCATCATGGCACATGACTACACACGCAGAACAGCCACAGATGATGCCCGCTGGGTGTTTCTGCCAGGACTGGGACGCGGCAAGGGTAATATGGGCATTGAACCCGTTACGGCAAAAAGCCGTCCTCTGGGAGATGGCGCCACATTGGAATATGACATCCACTTCTCACAATCAGGCAAACAAAAGCTGGCACTGGGAATCTTGCCTACCAACGACATCAACCCTGCACGCGGACTCCGTATCGGTGTTCGTGTCGATGATGGCGAGATGCAGACCATTGATGCCCGACAAGGTTATGTGGACACTTTCAACGAATATACAAAAGAGAATATTGCACGTTCGAAGGTGCTGAAACCACTTCCTCGACCTGCAAGCGACATCTATCTGTCTGGTACCCGTCAACGTATGCGCAGCGAGGTGTTTGACAACCTTCGATGGCTCAGCATCGACCTCGACATACCTACAGAAGGCAATCATACCGTTAAAGTTGTGATGATAGACCCGGAAATCGTCGTTGAAAAATTAGTCATTAATCCTGATAATGAACATCCATCCTATCACGGCAAAGAATAAACAATTATGAAAAAACTATTTATCACATTACAATTCGCGCTTGCACTAACTTGCGCTTATGCACAAAAAGTATATACCCTCCAAGATTGGAAGATAAAGGATTATGAACCAGGCAAGGAGTTACGTCTGAATGTCAGCGAATACAAGATTGACGACAAGAATCCACTCTTCTATCAAGATATGCAGAAGGAATGGCGACTGAAGGCGGAGGTGAAATGCGGAACTTTGGGCACGGAGCAAGTCTTTGTCTGCAAAGAAGGAAAAGGCAGTTTTCTGATTGGCAAAAATTCGCTAACGGGTGATATTTCCCTCGGTTTTGACAATACGGCTCAACGCTTCTTCGTGGAAGTTATTGACAAGAATGAGCAAGGCCATCGTCTCTGGGCTGGTAGTAAGGTGGTCAAGGACCGCTGGTACGAGCTGGAGGCAAAGGCTACATACGATACGAAGAAAAAGCAATCGGTACTTTCGCTGAACGTTGACGGACAAACAGAAACACTCACTTATCCTGGGAAGGCATTGCGGCAT
>CADAEK010000020.1 GCA_902786925.1 uncultured Bacteroidales bacterium | reverse complement strand
AAAAATTTTGTTAACTATGGAACAAGATTTTCATAGGCAAAGCGCAAAACAGAGGAAGAAAGGAATAGGTTTTAAGGACCACTACGAACCTGCTATCTTACCACTACGAACACAAGGAGCACTAAAGGAAGAGTAAAGGAAGAGTAAAGGAACACTAAAGGAGGACTAAAGGAGGACTAAAGGAACACTAAAGGAGGACTAAAGGAACACTAAAGGAACACTAAAGGAGGACTCTTACGAGTACTCTACTGCCAACGCAACTAAGTTCTATATTTGGGACCAGTCACCTTGGAACAGTCGTCAGGCAGAAAACAAATAACCCCAATCAGCGAACTGCACTTTGTTCCGCCTATGCTCTGCCTAAGCTCCTCCTAAGCTCCTCCTAAGCTCCTTCTAGGCTCCTTCTAGGCTTACTCATGAGTATGGCTAGAGTATGGCTAGAGTATGGCTGATGTCTGAAGGCTGATGTCTAATGTCTAATGTCTAAGGTCTAAGGTCAAAGGTCTAATGTCAAAAGTCTAATGTCAAAAGTCTAATGTCAAATGCCTGATGTCAATTCTCAATTATCAATTATCAACGTTTGTAGCAGCGAGAGCAGAGTCAAGTGTACTTGAACTTTGCCGAGTCGTGCCCAAACCTCAGCGAAGCTAATTATCAATTAACTAAGATTCTCAATTAACCATAACATCGCGTCAGCCCGAGAGCCGTGCAAGGCTCTACCATTTCAGGGCTTTGCCCTAAGATTTTTTTAACAGATTTTTGATAGATTTGACTTCGTCGAGCTAAAGGTTCTTGCGCAGCAATAAAAGCGCCTAAGAGCCGTCCGAGGCACCCATTCGTTCAATTCGTTCAATTCGTGGGCATCCTAACTCATCGCGTATGTTGGTTTAGACGAAGACGAATTGTAACGAACACGAAAAAGGGAACGCCCACGAATGGCACGAATGGCACGAATAAGAGCCATTCTTGGCTCAAAAAATCTGTGTAATCCACTGAATCCGTGTGACCAAAAAAAACACCCCGCATGGCTAATTATCAATTGTCAACTGTCAACTGTCAATTAAATTAGGCCGCCCAAGGCTCTACCATTTCCGGGCTTTGTGCCAAGATTTGAACCAATCATGGTGGATAGACAAAGTGGCTGCTTGCGAGCACGCAAACAGCCACTATCAAATGTATGATTATGTGATTCCTGAGAATCGGATTAGTCCTGTGCTTTCAGCATCTCGTCGATGTTGGCTGCAGCCTTGCGGCCGTCACCCATAGCGAGAATAACTGTGGCACCACCGCGCACGATGTCACCGCCGGCGAAGATGGTTGGAATGTTGGATTGCATCTTCTCGTTGACGGCAATGGTGTTCTTGCGACCCAGTTCGAGTCCTTCTACAGACTTTGGCACGATTGGGTTTGGAGATACACCTACGGCTACGATAGCCATGTCGATGTCGCGTGTCACAATCTTGCCCTCTACAGGGATTGGTGAACGACGGCCTGATGCATCTGGCTCACCGAGTTCCATTACCTGGAGCTTTACTTGAGTTACATTGCCCTTTTCGTCTGATACATACTCGATTGGGTTGTGCAGAGTGAGGAACTCAATACCTTCTTCCTTGGCGTGCTTCACCTCTTCGAGACGTGCTGGCATTTCTGCCTCAGAACGACGGTAAGCGATGAATACCTTCTCGGCACCGAGACGCTTCGCTGTGCGGCAAGAGTCCATGGCTGTGTTACCACCACCGACTACCATCACGCTCTTTGCTTTCACGATTGGAGTATCTGATGCAGGGTTGGAAGCGTCCATCAGGTTCACACGAGTGAGGTACTCGTTGGATGACATGATGCCTACGCTGTTCTCGCCTGGAATGTTCATGAAGTTTGGCAGACCTGCGCCTGATGCTACGAAGATAGCTTTGAAGCCTTCATCCTCCAGCTGCTGGATGGTGATGGTCTTACCTACGATGCAGTCCTTCACGAAGTTTACGCCAATCTTGCGGAGGTTTTCGATTTCCACATCTACGATGGCATTTGGCAGACGGAACTCTGGAATACCATATTTGAGCACACCGCCAATCTCGTGGAGTGCCTCGAATACAGTCACGTCATAACCAGCCTTTGCCAAGTCGCCTGCGCATGAAAGACCTGCAGGACCTGAACCTACGATGGCTACTTTCTTGCCATTCTTTGGTGCGCACTCTGGAAGTGCCATCTTGCCACTGTTGCGCTCGAAGTCGGCTGCGAAACGCTCCAAGTTGCCGATAGCCACTGCCTTGTGACCCATCTTGAGGTGGATACACTTGCTCTCACACTGCTTCTCCTGAGGACATACGCGTCCGCATACGGCTGGGAGGGCAGAAGTGGCCTTGAGCACCTTGGCTGCCTCGAGGAACTGGCCGCGCTCGATGTTCTTGACAAATGATGGAATATTGATGCTGACAGGGCAACCTTCCATACAAGAAGGCTTTGCACAGTCGAGACAACGCTTGGCTTCTGTGAGTGCCTGCTCGACGGTGAGACCTGTGTTTACTTCTTCTGTACGAGTGGTGGCACGATAAACTGGATCGAGCTCGCCCATGACGCAGCGCTCAATCTCGCCACGCTCTTTTGCCTTCATGCTGCCGAACAGCTCCTTACGCCATGCTGCGTTGCGGTCGGTGAGTTCGGAGAGGGGAGTGTCGGTGGTCATGCCTGATGCATCTGCAGCAGCTTCCTTCTTGGCAGTTGGGGCTACAGACTCCACGTGTGCCTCGAGCTTCTTCATCTCTTCAATCTCTACTGGCTTGAAGGCACCCATGCGCTTGAACATCTCGTCGAAGTCAACTTCGTGACCATCGAACTCAGGACCGTCCACGCACACGAAGCGTGTCTTGCCACCCACAGTGATACGGCAAGCACCGCACATACCAGTACCGTCCACCATGATGGTGTTCAGTGATACGTCTGTTGGCACGTTGTATTTCTTTGTCAGCAAGCAGCAGAACTTCATCATGATGGCTGGACCGATGGCAAAGCACTTGTCCACCTGCTCGCGCTGAATCACCTGCTCGATGCCGACTGTCACTACACCTTTCTGGCCGTATGAGCCATCGTCTGTCATGATGATGACTTCGTCAGAGTGCTTGCGCACTTCGTCTTCGAGAATGATGAGTTCCTTTGTGCGACCTGCAAGCACTGAGACAACCTTGTTGCCTGCTGCCTTCAAGGCCTTGATGATAGGGAGCATAGGAGCTACACCGACACCACCACCAGCACATACGACTGTGCCGAACTTCTCGATGTGGGTAGCCTGACCCAGTGGGCCCACCACGTCTGTGATGTATTCGCCCTCATTCAGGTTGCAGAGTTTTGTGGAAGAGTAACCCACCTTCTGCACCACCAGTGTGATAGTGCCTGCCTCTACGTCGGAGTCGGCAATGGTGAGTGGCATACGTTCGCCCTGTTCGCCTACACGAACAATCACGAAGTGTCCTGCCTTACGAGATTTAGCGATGAGCGGTGCCTCTACTACAAGCTTGAACACCTTTTCGCTGAACTGCTCTTTCTTGACAATCTTATTCATAATAATATCTTTTTACCATTAGTTTGCGTAAAAAACCGTGCAAAGTTACAAAATAATGTGCATAAACCCACGCATTTTGTCAAAGAATCTTTGTTTTAATGTGTACATTGTCGTTTTCGGTGTGTGAAAGATTCACACAATATAAATAGAAAAGAGGCAAAGTTGCGTGTTGCAGCTTTGCCTCTTTTCTATTTCGTATCGCAGACACTCCTCTTGGGGGAGTCGAGTCACGAGTCATCGATGTGTTTCTGTGTGGGGCCTTATCATGCTTATGGGACGAAGCGGCATTCCTCTTCTTTCCAACGGTAGGTGTTGGTGACGGGCTGGGGAGCTTCGGAAGGTGTGACACCCTCGAACTGGAGTGTGAGGGGCTGGAGTGTAGTGACCGTGAGCTCGTTGGTGTCGGGATTGATGCTGATGCTGCGGAAGTCCTCAGAGGTGGGGGCGTTCATGAAGCGTGTGGCATCGAGTGGTTCCCAGTCGGTCGTGTAGAATGAAATGGATGCGTCTGGAATGCTGTCGGCATGTACGGTGCTGATGACCATGACGATGGGGGCAGCGTCCTTGCTTTTGAGCAACTTCAGTACCTTCTCCGAGCTGTTGGACACGATGAGATGTGCGTAATCGTCAGTGAGCGCATCCATCTTGGAGAATGTCTTGAAGAGGTTGCGCGTCTGCATGGGCTTGTTGTTCTTCTGGTTGTCGATGAGTTCCAGTCGATTATATTCTGACAAGGCCGGGCAGACTGCTTGTGGCATCTTGAAGAAGATGTCTTTGAGCGATTGTGCATGTGACAGGCTGCACAGAGCGCACAGCAGGAAGATGCTTATTGTTAGTCTTTTCATTTCGTTGTTGTTGTGAATTGCGGAGCGCACGGCACACTTATTCGTGTCGGATGGCTTCGATGGGGTCCATGTTGGCTGCTTTGCGAGCAGGGATGTAGCCAAAGATGATACCAATGAAGGTACATACGGCGAAGGATACGTAGATGGACCATGCTGGGATGCTGGAAGGCATGCCTATGAGGGGCACGACGAAGTTGCTGATGAGTCCTCCAAGCAAAACTCCTAACAGTCCTCCCGTGAGTGAGATGAGGACGGACTCGATGAGGAACTGGAGGGAGATGACCATGCCAGTTGCGCCTACTGCCATGCGCAGGCCAATTTCCTTGGTGCGCTCGGTGACTGACACGAGCATGATGTTCATGATGCCAATGCCTGCCACAAGGAGTGAGAAGGCTGCTGCTACAACAAGGATGATGGTGACGGTGTCCATCGTGGAGGACATGGTCTCCATGATTTCTGCTTGTGAACGAATCGTGAAGTCGTCAACAGCATCTGCTTTCAGCTTGTGGTTGCTGCGCAATATCTGTGTGAGGTCCTCGATGGCTGCATCGGAGAGCTCTTCGGTGAGTGCGGAGCAGACGATGGAGGAGAAGAAGGTCTGTGCAGCGATGCGCTTCATCACACAAGTGTAGGGGGCAATGATGACGTTGTCTTGGTCCATGCCCCAGGAGTTGTAGCCTTTGCCCTTGAGCACTCCGATGATGCGCAAGGGAATGGATTTAAAGCGGATGTGCTTGCCGATGGCTTCTGCTTCTTTGCCTTCGCCAAAGAGTTCCTTGACGATGGTCTGGCCAACAACACATACTTTGGCTGCCTTGTGGATGTCTTCCTCGTTGAAGTTGACGCCTTCTTCGATGTCCCACTGCTTGATGTCAAGGTATTCAGTCGATTCACCGTAGATGGTGCTAGTGGTGTTGTTGTTGCCATAGATGACTTGTCCAGCAGAGGTGACTTCGGGGGATACATAGCTGACAAATTTCTTTTCAGCCAAGATGCGCTGGTAGTCTGCCATCTTCAGTGTCTGCATGGCGGAGGGGTCTTGACGCACACCTCCACGCATATCGGCACCGGGACGGATGGTGAGCAGGTTGGTGCCCATGGTGGAGAGTTCCTTGCGGATGCTTTCTTTGGAGCCTTGTCCGATGGACATCATGATGATGACTGCTGCCACACCGATGATGATGCCGAGCATGGAGAGGAACGAACGCATCTTGTTGTTCGCCACGGCATTGATGCTGACTTTGAACAGGTTGAGTATATTCATTTTTTTATTTGCTTTTTCACGATTTGCTGTTGACGCATTTGTCAAGCTGCAAAGGATTTAATCGTCTTGTGGTTTGGGCAGGGCTGCCAAGGCCTCGGCTGCTGACTTGATGTTGGTGTTGATAGTGTCTTCGCGTATTTTGCCGTCGCGCAGGTTGATGTTGCGTGAGGCGTATTCAGCAATCTCGGGGTTGTGGGTCACGAAGATGATGGTGTGCCCTTCCTGATGGAGTTTCTGGAAAAGCACGAGCATTTCGAATGAGGTGCGGGTGTCCAGGTTACCTGTGGCCTCGTCGGCAAGAAGCACGGCGGGATTGTTGACCAATGCACGGGCAATGGCTACACGCTGCATCTGTCCACCAGACATCTGATTGCTCTTGTGATCGAGACGGTCTCCCAAGCCTACTTCCTGCAGGGCTTTTACTGCTGCGGCACGACGCTGGCTGGCTGTGTACTTGTTGTTGTACATAAGCGGCAGCTCCACGTTTTCCACGGCAGTGGTCTTGGCCAGGAGGTTGTAGTTCTGGAACACGAATCCAATCTTCCTGTTGCGGAGTTTGGCGCGTTGGTTCTTGCTCATCTTGCGGACAGGGGTTCCGTCAAGATAGTATTCTCCGGAAGTGGGGGTGTCAAGGCATCCCAACTGGTTCAGCAAAGTGGATTTGCCGGAGCCGGATGTGCCTTGTATGGTCACGAACTCTCCCTCGTAGATTTTGAAGCTGACTCCACGCAGGGCTTTGACCGTTTCAGAGCCTACCTGGAAGTATCGCTTCACGTTGTCAAGTTCGATGACTACCTTTCTGTTGTCTTTCTGTTCGTTCATCTTTTGGGTGCATTACCATTTGCGTTTGGGGTTCTGTTGCCACCTGCGCCGTTGGCGTTGCGGTTGTTGCGTGGACGTGGCATGAAGGGGTTGGAAGTGGTCTCTTCAACTTCTTCCTTTCCACCTATAATCTCGAAGTCTGTCAGCACTTCTGTGCCTGCTGATACGCCAGATAAGATTTCTGTGAGGGTACCGTTGCTGGTGCCGATTTCCACTTTGTGAGCCTTGAAGGTGTTGCCTTCTTTGGTCCACACTTTATTGGGAGCTTGCACGTCTTCTACCGTTTCACCTTCCTGCAGCAGTGCCTCGTTGGGTGAGAAGCGGAGTGCCTTGGATGGAACTGCCAGCACACCGTTCTTTTCCAGTGTGTAGATGGTTACGTTGGCTGTAAGGCCTGGCTTCAGCTTCAGCTGGTCATTGGGGGCAGAGATGACTACCTCGTAGGTAACGACATTGCTCTCTGTGGTGGCCTGCTGGCGCACTTGAGTAACAGATCCTTCAAAGATGTCGTCTGGGAAGGCATCGACGGTGAAAGTGACACGTTGTCCTTCTTTCACTCCACCGATGTCAGCTTCGTCGATGTCGGCAATCACGCGCATATCCGTCAAGTCCTGAGCGATGATGAAGAGGGTAGGTGTTGTCATGGCAGATGCCACGGTCTGTCCTTCTTCTACTTCCTTAGAGAGCACTACGCCATCAATAGGAGATGTGATGGTGGCATAGCCGAGGTTGGTTTGTGCCTCTTGCACGTTCTGCTGCTGCACTTTCACTTGCTGTAGGGCTTGCTCGTAGCTCAACTTTGCGTTTTCGTAGTCGTTGGCAGATACAAGTCCTTTATCGTATAGCGTTTTGTAGCGTTTATAATTTGCTGACTGATAGTTGAGTGAAGACTGTGCGTTAGAGAGATTGCTTTGTGCGGATGCCAACTTGGAAAGTAGGTTCGTCTTGTCGAGTTCTGCGATAATCTGACCACGATGCACTTCGGAATTGTAATCTACATAGATGCGGTCAATGATGCCAGATACCTGTGTGCCGACCTCTACTTCTGTGACAGGCTCAATGGTGCCTGTGGCTGTGATGCTGGTGCTGATGTTTTGTTTCTCAACGGGAGAGGTGGAGTAGTTCACCTTGGTTTCTTCGCTGCATGCGGCGAAGATGCTTGCAATGATGAGTGTTGCAAATATGCTGTTAGTTTTCATTTTCATAAATGGGGTTGGATGAGATATGTTAAAATGTCAACTGCCAATGGTTAAAGTTTAATTTCTTCGCCTGCATAGAATTTCAGCATGGCATAGTTGAGCAGTGCCGTGTATTTGGTTTGCAAGAGTTGTTGCTCAGCTTGCAAGAGGTTGTTCTTTCCTGTGGTCAATTCAACGATGTTTTTGAGTCCGAGGTTGAACTGCTCGCTTACCAGGTCATAACTTTCCTGCATGCTGTTTACATTTGCTTTGGCATAAGTGTACTGCTGTTGTGAAGTGGTGGTGTTGAGCCAATAGTTCTCAATCGTGGAATAGAGGTTCTTCTGTTGCTCTTGCAATGACAATTCATTGGTTTGCAGAGCATACTTCGCCTTGCGAATGTTGGTGCGAGTCTGCAAGTTATCGAATATGGGCACAGATACAGTCAATCCCAATGAATTGCTCAGGTTTGTCCTAATCTGGTCGCCGAATGAGCGGTGCTGACCATCGGAGTTGCTGGAGCCCATGCCTGCCGTGATTGATACTGTAGGCATATAACCTGCACGTGCAGATGCAATGGCAATCTTGGAGGACTCAATATTGAGCATGCTTGACTGGATTTCAGGGCGCTGCTCTAAGGCTGCTTCATAGACAGAGCGCTCAGAGGGAATAGTGGTGAGCACCATCTCGTCTGATACGTTTGGAACTGCTACGTCGAAGGACTCAGAGTCGTGAATCTCTAATAGTTGCTTCAGTTGCAATTTGTAGTTGGCCAACTGGGCTTTTGCTTGTGCTAAAGAATATTCATCTTGGTTGACTTGTGCTTCCAACTGCACCAAGTCCACGCGTGCCAAACTGCCAATCTCTACCATGGCTTGGGCACGGTCACGCTGCAGTTGGCTTGCCTTGATGATTTCTTCACACACCTTCACAGCTTCTGTTTCATAAAGAATCTGTACATATAGCTGTGCTATCTGTTCCTGGATGCTGTTGGCTTGCTGCTGCATGTCGAGCTCAGCCATCTTCTCCGTGAGTTTGTTCTGCTTGATGGTGTTGATGTTACGGTTGCCATTCCACACGGTCCAGTTGGCATTGATGCCGTAGGAGCCATTGTATGACATCGTGTTGCGATGGGTTGTCATGGAGCCATTTGTCAGAGTAATGGTCGATTCAGCATAAGGTCTCCATGAACCATTCTGATTTGTGCTGAACGACACCGATGGAAGGAGGGCGTGCTTGCTCTGTGTCACGTCTTCGTGGCTTGAAGCTACGGAAATCCTCTTTTGCTGCAGCTGGATATTGTTTGCCAACGCATGGTCTATACATTCCTGCAAGGTCCATGTTCGCTGGGCCATGGCCATTCCGCTTGCCAGCATCAGGGACAGCATTGCCCCATAGTGCATTTTATTCATTGTTTGTCTATCGTTGATTTTGTCCAAGGCTTGGAGTGTCTGCATTGCCATAGGGTTTAATGCAAACACTGTGACTTTAACATACTTTTATTCAAAAAGAAAGCAGCCAGACTATAAGCCGGGTTCCGTGCGCTCCTCGAAAGGAACGTGTCTGTCATTTATCTAGACCATGAGTCACCTCATGGCTCAAGCGTTCTACCCTCCACCGAAACAATCGGGCGGGCTACCCTGATGGCGGTGGTATACATGAACTTGCAGCTCCCAAGATGCACAGCCAGCATGTCACCATGCTGCTGGTGAGCTCTTACCTCACCTTCTCACCATTTCAGCCACCACATAGCCGAAACTATAGAGGTGTCTGTTGTTATTTTCTTCTGCATTACTCAACCCTCACGGACTGCTTCTACATTAGGAAGTGGGATGCCCTGTGCTGCCCGGACTTTCCTCTTCCGACTCCGTGGAGTCGTCAGCGACAGACCGTCCGGCTGCTTTTGAAAGGCAAAGGTAAGGAAAAAACCAAAAAAGAAAGACAAGCCATGGGGAAAATGACTTGTCTTTTAATATATTTTGTATAAAAAGGTGTGAATTTTTACTCTTCCCAACGGAAAACACTGCCGTTCTTGCGAGCTGGATCAGGACCTGCAAAATCCATGGAGTAGGGGCTTCCTGTTGTTGGGCTCTTGCCAATATAGCGATGATTCTTCAGAGAGAAGAGCATGAAGTCGTGGTCAAGATAGTCTTGCCATAGGAAGACCTCGGCTTCTTCCGCATTGGTGGTGAAGCGCACATCGCCTGCCAGTCCTTCTCCATACACTTTGATATAGCGGCCATCGACACATTTGAGTGCCACTTTGCCATTGCCCTTGTCGATGAGCTGGAACTGGGTGCGCTGGCTCTTGTCGCCTGTGTGTGTGTCGTAGAGAATTCCGTGAGGGTCGCAAACGGCAGGACGGTTTGTGGCTTTGTTGATGATGCGGAATGTCTTGCCGAATGGAATATTCTTGGAGCGGTCTGCACAAGGTTCCTCTACTGTGAAATTGTCAAACTCGGCATAGCCTCCATTCTTGCCGTTCACGTTGAATGCAAACAGGGCGTGGCGTGAGCCCTGGAAGCTGATGAGCTGATAGGATAGTGGCATCATGCGACCTAATGTGTGGAAGACGGTGCCATCTGTAGAGTAAGCGTATTGTGCTTGGTCATTGTCGTAGTCACCAATAGAGCGTAACCATATTTTGCCTTTAGGCAGGGTTACCTGTATGTCAATGGTATCATTGGTCAGTTGCTCGAAGCATCGAAGCGTGTAGGATTTTGTGTTATTGTTCATCACAATGCCAATCCAAGAGCAGGGGACATTGATGTTGCCTAAGCCTGCCACATCACCTGCTTTTAGTCCTTTCACGGAGAGTTCTACTGTCGTAATGGATTGAGGACCAATTACACGCTGGGTGAGTGTGTTGCGTGCCCACATCAGTTGTTCTGCAGGCATGGAATTCAAGCGCAATTTGCCACCCTTCAAGTTCCACATGCTTTCTTCTGGATTGTGGTTCCACTGCCAGACACGTCCCAATTGCTTTCCGTCGAAAGTCTCACTGCGCATATAGGGGGCATGAGGCTTCTCTGGAGTGATGCCTGAAGGAGTTACCCCCATTTGTGTCCCAGGCTTGAACCATGTGCGTGGAGCCCTTCCAAGGCTTCCTTCTAATCCTACCATGGGCCATCCGTCTTTCCAAGTCATAGGCATCAAGCATACGGTGCGGCCAATTGAATGGAAGTCTTGCATGAATAGAGCCCACCACGAACCGTCCTTGTATTGTACAATTCCACCTTGGTGAGCGTTGGTGCAGGCTGTTGCGTCTTTATCTACAGGGCCTAAACCAAACTTAGTGCCGTCTTCGCCGATGCGGTACTTGGTGCCACGAGGCACTTGCGTGAGTGATGCGGCATGATAGCCATAGGTCTCATCTGCTGTGATGACACGGGTCTCGTAAGGGCCCCAGATGCTTTTTGAGCGTGAGCAGAGTGTGCGTCCATTGGGCTTGTAGTCGGTACTGATGAGGTAGTACATGCCATCTATCTTGTACATGTGGTGTCCTTCGCCTACACCATTCCCCTCAGGAATGATGACGCGTTCTGTACCTTCGATGGGACCACTCATGTCGGGTTTCAGCTCTGTGCACTTCACCGTGCCATAGCCATGGATTGCATAGACCTTTCCGTCATCATCGAAGAGTACGCCGAGGTCATAGATGTTGCCTTGCATATTGTGATGTTTCCATGGACCATGAATGTCTTTTGCAGTGTAGCACTGAAGGCCTTTTCCGTTCACATTGGAGAAGACATAGAACTGTCCGTTAGCATAGCGGATGGCAGGTGCCCATATGCCTTGTCCGTACACCTCCTTGTGGTTTTTCAATGAGAAAGCCTCATCGTCAAAGTCGAATCGGTCAAAGCAGTATGACACATTCTCCCAGTTTACCAAATCTTTAGAATGCAGAATGACCAGTCCTGGCACAGCGTGCATGGTGGTGCCTGCCAAATAGTAGTCGTCCCCAACACGCAGAATATCAGGGTCGCTAAACTCGTCATAAAAAAGCGGATTCGTAAACGTGCCGTTGCCGTTATCTGCTGTCCACGATGTAGATTGGGCGTTCATGCCAAAGCAAGTGGCAAACGCCATGAGCAAGAAAATAAATCTCATTTCGCCAAATGTTTAATTAGTCAAAGGTTGTTAATAGTTTTGATTTTGTTAGAAATAAGTGAATTACCGGAGTAAAGGGGAAATTTGAAAAGGACGGAACGATGTACACTGTGCACATTGTGTCTGCTCAAGTCGTTGTGGTTTTGGGAGGTTGTTTCGATTAGGCTGAAACATGACTTGACTGGTCCATTTCGTTTCCGTGTACAAAAGTACGCATTGTTGCAGAAATAGCCAAATCTTTCGGGATTTCTGTGTGATTTCTCTTGAACCTTAATCGAATTAGAGGGCTAACTCCATTTCAAACCCATCCCATTCCTGGCCATCTATCAGGTATGAGTCATTGCCCGTAATGCGAAATCCGACTGACTTATAGCATTCAATGGCAGATGTGTTCTCACAGAACACGCCAAGGGAAATGTTTTGGGCTTGGTACTCCTGTTGTGCGTATTGTATGGCCCGTTGCAACATCTGTTTGCCATAGCCTTTTCCTCTGTTCTTGTCATCGATAATCACAAAGCCAAAGCGTACATTACGTTTGTCTTCTGATGGAAATCTGAGGATTAAATGCCCAATGATGGTGTTCCCGATGACCGCTGTAAGGGGACACATTGGGGAATTGGCATAAAGGTCCATCATTTCCTGAGGTTGAGCAGGAAAGCAACGGTATTTGTCTGCGCTCCATAAACGAAACGTGTGTCTGTCTTTACACCAACTCAAAATGGTCTCAGCATCGCTGGGTTGAAAGGGGTTAAGATACATCTGGTTATTGTCTGCTTCTGTTGCCATGTTTTATTTAAATATATTTGATTGCCTTGCGTCACTTCTGTCTATTTTTCTCTGTCTGTTGAGGCTTTATTGCTGATTGATGAATTGTTTGAGCTTCTTATTGAACATATCGGATTGTTCCATATGAATGAAGTGTCCGCAGGTGGTCAGCTCTATGTAATCAAGTTGTGGGTAGAGCCGTTCCATCTTCAGACGATTGTCTGGGTCAATGCCGCTGTTTTGGGTACAGAATACCATCGTCTTCGTGTCGATGGGAGTTTGTGACCACCATTGGCGTTGCACAAGATTCTGCATCGTGCTTGATGCGACATACTGTGGTGTTTGTGGCATTACGCTCATGGCGTAGTCTGTAATCTCTTGCGGTGTATCTGGTCCAGCAAGCGATGACACAAATCCTTCGATGACTTGACTGCAGTTTGCTCCGTCGAAGGCATGCCCAAACTGCTGAACAGCTTCTACGTATTCTGGAGTCTCTGTGCCGTCGTAGAAGCAGTAAACGCCATCCACATCAACGAGAGAACTCTTACGGCCATCTATAATCACTTGTCGGCATATTGGTGTGCCCAGACTGTGACCTACGAGGATGACTGTATCTGCACCATTCTTGTCTAACACAAGGTTAACAGCTCGTGAATAGAATTCAAGTGTGTATTCTACATGTGGTTTGCTACTTTGGCCATACCCCGGTAAGTCAATAAACACAAGATTCACGTCTTCTTCATCACGAAAGCTTTCGAACTGTTTTTCCCACGTGTTGAGGTCGCAACCGAAACCATGCACAAAACAAATGGTTTTTGTTGCTTGCGCATGATCGTGTACTTTATAGTGTATGCTTATGCTGTCGTCCAGCGTCACATATTCAGACTTGAGGTTTGAGAGCTGTTGGGGTGTTTTACTGCATCCTGCTAATAGAATGCTTAGCAAGAGCGGCAGGATTAAGAGTATTCTGTTTTTCATTGTCTATTATTTAATAATGCTATTTGATATGACTCTGTAAATTGAATGTGTGGCTGCAAAGTTATAGCATTATAGAGTATAAAACAAATATTGGGGATAATCTGCAGGATTCTGTGACAAGTTGTTGGATAAATGTAGTGAACGAAGGTAATGGTAAAAAGAAAGTGGAGAATTGAATAATAGTACCGCTCTGGATGCTTTTTGAATGTGAGCACCGCACGGGCTGATTATTCAGTTCTCCACTTGGCTATTTAGTAGCTCTTATCTTATTTGAAGATGTGTGGAATGAATTCATTCAAGCCTCTACGCCATGTGAGCCATTCATGGCCTGTGCCTTTAGATTCGTTTGCTTCGACTTTGATGCCGAGGTCACGCAGGCTCTGAACGAGGTCGGCACTCTTGATGAAGTCGTCGCTGCCCCAGTTCATGTAGAAGTAGTGTATCTGCTTGTTGAAGTCGTCTGCTTTTGCAAACTTTCCGTCGTAGGCAGTCTTGACGTCAAGTCCGAAGATGGCTCCACTAAAGGTGCCCATCCATGCGAACTTGTCCATGTTATTCATGACGATGTCGAGAGTCTGGTGACCACCCCATGAAAGACCTGCCATGGCGCGATGGTCGCGATCGGTGAGAGTGCGGAAGTGAGAATCAATGTAAGGGATAAGGTCGCCAGTGATTACTTTATAGAATGACGCACCGTAATCGCTCATGCCTTGACGGTTGTTGCCACCTCCGAAAGGTGCCTTGATGTCTCCACTTTCCATTACTACAATCATTGGTACTGCTTGGCCTTTTGATATGGCATTATCCATGATGTGCTGCATATGACCTTGTTTGCTCCATCCTGTTTCGTCTTCGCCCATGCCATGTTGCAGATAGAGCACTGGATAGCGTTTCTTGGCGTTGGCTTTCAGTTCGTATTCAGCAGGGGTGTACACCATTACATGGCGCCATTTATTGGTAGATTGTGCATAGTAGTAGATGCTGCGCACTTGTCCGGCAGGAACTCCTTGCTGTGGACGGTAGTAGTCGCCTCCGGAACCTTCGGGTATCTCTATGCCGCTTGCTTCACGATTGCAGCCGAAGAAAGTCTCGGTAGAAGGGTCTATGAAGTTCACACCACCGATATTCATGAAGTAGTAGTGGAAACCAACAGGAAGAGGGTCTGTTACAGCCATGTAGCCTCCGTTCCCATCGGGCTGCATGTCGTACTTCTTATTGCAGATGTCCACAACGACTTTGCCTCTTGCTTCAGGGGCATTGAGACGGAAATAGGCACGGCCCTGCTTGTCAACCTTCGGGAATTGATTGCCAGGAACTGTGGTCTCGGCAAGGAAGGCGTCGGCGGGCATTTCAATCTTTTTCTGGGTGATAATTTTAGGACGTTTGGGCTCGTAGCCGAGGAATTTGGCTACAGCCTCACCGTAACGGCAACCAAGTTCGCGATAGCCTGCAGCATCAAAGTGCAGACGGTCTGGGCCATTGGTGCAGTCATCTGATGAAATGACTTGTGCGGTGTGGAGCGTTTGAGGCAGCTCGTCTATCTGCTTTTTGCAACCGATGCATACACCTTTGCCTCCGGCCTGTACAATGTTGCCTGCATAAAGATTTACCTCTTCTGGCTTCAAGTTGAGGTCACCACAAAGGTGGTCATACACTTGCTGTACCATGCCAGCCCACTTGGGATCGCCAGTGTTGGTCTCACCTTGGTGCATCAGGATGCCTTTGATGACTCCGTCCTTCTGCGCTTTCTTGGCGAGTGTGACGAGGCGCTCATAGGGATTATTGTTGTAGGCTTCGAGCATGCCTTTCATCCAACCTGGAGCTTTGGTTTTTACATAGTTGTCAATGCTGTCGGGGAGGAATCCTTTGATGTCGATACCACCGATGGCTACATGAATAACGCCGATTTTGATGTTTTCAGGCAAAGACTCCACGAGTGTGCGGCCAAACCAATCGACAGGAGTGAGTCCTGTGTTTGGACGGCAGAGTGGTGGAATGGCTTCGTACCATTCGCCCATCTTGCGGGCAGGGAGTTTGTCTGTTGCAGGGTAGTCAACAGCAGGCATCCACAAGAAACGTGGACCTGGGCTGACAAGGTCTTGTGCTTCTGGTCGTGCAGCTCCTTCCATGTTCGACTGTCCAAAGCAGAGGAAGATGTAGAAGTTGGGATCAGGATTGTTTGCCTTGGTTGAAGGCTGTTTCTGTACTTTAGTAGTACGCGCTTGTTTTTTTCCTGATGTCTGAGCAGACATAGTTGCAAACAGCGGCATTGTGGCTAATGCTGCTGCCAGCAAGGTTTTCATCATTGGTTTCATGTTAGAAAACGGTTAAAATTGATTATATGGTAAAGTTTACTGGCTTTTGACCGATGAAATGGCGTGAGGTTTAATGGCACTTGGAATTTAGGGCGGTTCTATGCTCGCTTCTGTAGGCGATGCATTATGCCCTTAACGTTCCCTTAGCCATAGGCTTTTCAGATGAGCTTTCACCATTTCATGAGTTCTTTCAGATATGTCGTAAGTTCTTGGGCCATTTTCTCGTGCTGCCGCATGGATGGATGCCAATCTGCACCATAGCCGAGACTTCCGTCATGTGGCGTGAAGTCGAAGCGAGAGACTTCTGTATCGCCCTGCTGGTGGGCGTAGCAGACTGTTGTGTTCATGGCTTGCTGGGCAGAGAGGAGTTGCTGCCCATTCATCATGCACCCGCTGAGCAGAACTATTTTCGCTTGAGGGTAGTGGTTGCGCACTTGGCAGTAGAGCTGCTTGAATCCATTGAGGAGCAGGAGTGAATCAGCTCCTTGTGTAGAAGTGTCATTCGTGCCAAGGTTGATGCACACTACGTGAGGTGAATAGCGTGTGAAGTCCCATTTGTATGTGTCATTATATAATAATGTATATGGGTACTCCGTGTTCATGTTCACTTTGTCGCCTGTTTGAGGACCGTTGTAGTTACGATACACGCCGATGCCGCTACGGGCCACCACAAGGGCTTGCGCATTTAGGTTGCGTGCTGTACGTGCTGCATAAGTGTAATAGTAGTTAGCGGTCTTTTCTTCGTAGTGCTCAGCCTCGGAGTTTGCTTCGATTCCGTAACCGCAGGTGATGGAGTTTCCGATGAATTCAATCTTACGGTCTGGAATGTTTGTGGCAGGAATTAGACTCTTGCCCTTGTCAACAAGGAACCCTCGAAATTCCGGCAATGCCTCATAGCCTTCGCTGATGTATGTGACGATGACTTGATGGGAGGCATCCTTCAGTCCTGATGCCAAAGTGATGGTGCTGTCGGAGAGGAAGGCAACCTTATGGGCTTCCTCTTCATCGATGCTTACCATGAAATAGCCACTTTGGGGTTTGGCCATCATGGCGATGGAGGTGCCGGTGAATCCTGTGCGAATCTGTACTCCTGGATAAGTGAAAGTGGGGCGGTTGGGGTTTGAAGCCTCAACGCGCCCTATGTATTGGATGTTTGGATCAGTAGGATAAAACTGCGTGTTGTTGGCTTGGGGCGTTTGTGCCTGAAGGCTTATGCCCAGCAGCAACAGTGGCAGCATTTTGATTCTTGTAATCATTATTTCTTGGTCGGTTTGATTCGGATGACAGAAACAGAATACTGCGGTACGTCAAGCGTGAACTCGCCACTTATTTGGATGGACCGAGTGGTGTTTTCGTCCCATTCGCGTTGGCGGTCTGGGGCGCTCTCTTTGGAAAGGACAGATAGGGTTGCTTGGCTGCTATAGCCCTTTAGCGCTTCTTCGCCTAACTGAATCTTTAAGGTTGATGCCTTTGGCAATAGGCTTACCACTTTGATGATGATATCTCCAGTTTTGCTATCTTTTACTACAGAGTGGTCAATTCGTTCTCTGATATCGTTGCCACCGTTCACTTGTAGGTCTGCGTAGATGTATTCATCACCATTGTTCTGACCAAATGCGCGTTGTACGTAGTAGTTTGCAGTTGGCTTCACCTCTTTATTGTTGAAATAGATGAGGTCTGGATTCCAGTTGGTGTGTCCTTCCTTTGCCAACAGTGGTGCATAGGATGACATGACTACTACATCTGCGTTGCGTTCTACATGGGTCAGGTAGGCCGCTTCAACGAGGGCGTTGCTCACATTGTTGCCTTTTGATGCCCATTCGCCCAAGTACACTTTGGTGCCTTTGCGGTCGTAGTTGTCGTAAAAGTCACGGTGGTGGAAGTACCAGCTGGGTGAGTTGTAGTAGTGCTCATCTACGATTGGGATGTTGTTTGCCTTTGCCTCTCGCCAACCATACTCATAGTCGCTCCCTTCCCAGAAAGGACCGACTGTGCCCACAATGGTAATCTCGGGATGTGCTTTCCGGATGCCATCAATGAGGAAGCGGTAACGCTTGAGGAAGGTCTCGCCGATGAGGTCTTCATTGCCGATGCCAAGGTATTTAAGATTGAAAGGCTTGGGGTGACCTGCTTTGGCGCGAATTTTTGCGAGCGCAGAAGTTTTGGGATCACCGTTTGCCCATTCGATAAGGTCTAACAGCTCTTGCAGGTAGCTTTCCATCGTGAGAGGCTTACCCATGTAGGTGTAAGGTGATGGCTTGCCATTGAGGTCTGCTTCGAATGGAATGCCACCTTGTTGTCCTGCGCCACCTTTCCATGAATTCTGACAAGGCACACCTGCTGCCAATACAGGGAGAGGCTCAGCACCTATGTCTTCGCAGAACAAGAAGTATTCATAGAAGCCCAGTCCGCGTGTCTGGTGATAGTTCCAGATGTTCATATCTGGTTGGCGTTCCCACAAATCACCTACAGTTGCTTGCCAATGGTAGATGTTGTTGATTCCTTGCCCATGGGAAGCGCAACCGCCAGGGAAACGAACGAAGCGTGGCTTTAGCTCTGCTATTACCTCTGCAAGGTCTTTGCGAAGTCCGTTTGTGTGTCCTTTAAAAGTTTCTTGTGGGAAGAGGGAAATGAAATCAATGCTAATATTGCTTGCTTCAAGTGGTTCTATCACTAGAGATGCTTTATCAGCAGAAGAACAAGCTGTTAATACACGGCTCTGTCGTCTCCATTCTTTGGTAGCTTTGAGCGTTTTGGATGCGATGATTGAGCCATTGCTGATGAGTGAGATACGGAATGATCCCGCTCCCTTGGTGAATAGGGAAAGGTTGTATTTCTTGCCTTTCTCAAGGAGAATTCCATCCCAGCCATCGTTGATGAGCTTAGCGCCGGGTGTTGTTGTTTTGAGAGTGGAATAGTGGGCGTTGTTCTTGTGGATGGGTGCAGCAGTTTCAATGCTCCATGTGGTTCCTTCTCCTTCCAATCTCCATGCTGTTTGCGCGTTCCATCCCTGATGATCGTCAGCGGTGTATTCAAAATCGCGGTTCTGAATCAGCTCTGCATAAAGGCCTCCATCCGCAGCGTAGCTGATGTCTTCAAAGAAAATGCCCATGAGGTCGGGCGAGATGGCCTTGTGGTCATTCCAATTCACTTTGAGTGTTGCTTCGATAGGTTTGGCATCTGTGGCGATGCGTGCCCCCGAAGCTATAAAGTTGTCTCGTTCCCAGGCTCCGTTACGGTCAGCGCGCATCTTCTTTGCCATAAGGTTTTCTAATGCGCTGTATGGAACTCGGATGATGTTACTTTCTGAAGCCTTTTGTTGCTCTGCCACAATCTTTTGGAACTCGCTATGAGTAACATAGGGGTAATCTTGTGGCTTCCACAAGGCAAAGTCCTCTGATTCTGTTACCGCTATCTGCCCGTTCTTGAGATTTGGGATGAATACAGCGCGGTAAGTCTTGCCATCGAAAGAGAGGCTGGGGTAGTACAGTTTCTTCTCGCTTCCCCATGTGCCGTAGTCACTCTCGAATAGATTGCAAGGCACATGTGTCCAATGCTGGTTGTCAATGGAATAAGCTATTTGAAAGTCTCGTGTGCCGTTTTTAACATCAGGGCGTACCCAAATGGAATCGGGGTGATGGGCTGCAATAGGCAGTGAGGCGGCTGTAATGGCTGCCAATAGGATTAGTTTTCGCATAGATGAGTTTTGGGTTAGTTGAGTTTATTCTTCTCCTCCGTTATCTCCTTCATTGTTGTTGGGATTGGTCACAACAAGTTCTGCGGTGATTTCTATGTTTTCTGGATAGAGGGTTGAGCCAACGGTGCAAGAAGGACCGCATGTGAACTTGAAGGTGTGGGTGCCAGCTGCTGGCGCGTCAAATGTGCATGTGGGAGGGTCAGGCATGACAACATTGGAACTTCTTCCCTTGTTTCTCTCAAGGACGACATTGCCATCGAGGGTGAAGCGCTGCATGTAGTAGTACCAGTTTTCTCCTTTTTTAGAGTAAGATACGGTTGCTGTGACCTTGTCGCCTGGGTAGCATGGATTGGGGGAGAAAGTGATTGTTTTGTACACGGGGGCATGGTATTCTGCCTCATCGTCATCGCAGCAGCTGAACGTGAAGAGTCCGGCGATGGCGAGGGATGCCATAGTGAGGAAGTGTTTTGTTGTCATTTGTCTGTTTGTTTAGCTGTTAATGTATGATAAATTGATGCAAAGTTATGGATTATAATGGGATTATGAGTATCTTTGCACGTTTTTAATAATAATTTAGATTCTATGTTTAGTGGCATTGTAGAAGAATTCGCTACGGTTGTAGCAATCGAAAAAGAACAGGAAAACATGCACTTCACATTGACGTGCTCGTTTGTGGATGAACTGAAAATAGACCAAAGTGTGGCTCATAATGGCGTATGCCTGACAGTCGTGAAGATTTTTGATGGGAAGTATGTGGTCACAGCCATGAAAGAGACTTTGCTGAAAAGTAACTTAGGGCAGCTGAAGGTGGGTGATAAGGTGAATGTGGAACGCTCCATGATTATGAATGGCCGTTTGGACGGACACATCGTGCAGGGGCATGTTGACCAGACGGCAGAGTGTGTGGCAAAGATTGATCAGCAGGGCAGTTATACGTTCCGCTTCCGCTATGTCTTTGACCGCGAGATGGCTAAGAAAGGCTATATGACTGTGGACAAGGGCAGTGTAACTGTGAACGGAGTGAGCCTTACGGTGTGCAATTCGCAAGATGATTCGTTTGAGGTGAACATCATTCCTTATACTTACGACAACACCAACTTCCATCAGGTGGAAATTGGTACACGAGTGAACCTAGAGTTCGACATCATCGGTAAGTACATCGCGCGCTTGCAATCATTCAATCAGTAAGCAGCTCATTGTCCTCTGTGCGTGTGACGGAGTTGCGGCGCACGGTGTATAGGAGTTGTTTATAAGTTGCGAACAATTATTCATAAGTTATGAATAATGAAAGCCGACTTGAATCAATTGTCCTTTCAAGAGAGTCTATAAATACCGTAAAGAAAGAAAAACATGAACAAGAAAATGACTTTGCTTCTGCTGGCAATGGGCCTGATGGCCACTGTGTCAGTTCAAGCGCAGAAGGTGTTGAATGTGTTTGGCGACAGCTATGTGGCTAATCATCAACGTCCTGCTTCGGAATCATGGCACGCTAAGATGGCGGCAGAATTGGGTTATACCTACAACAATTATGGACGTAACGGTTCGTGTGTGGCTTTTGACCGCTCACACGATGGACGTTGGAATTTCGGACCCGCTATGTGGCAGCGCTACGCAGTCATGAATCCTGATGCCGATTATGTGCTCATTATTGCGGGCCACAATGATGCCGACAAAGTGAAGGAAAATGCTGATTCGTTGAAGATGTTCGCCGACTCATTAGAGGTGATGTTGACCAATATTGAGCGTCTTTGCCCGAAGGCGCGTATCGGTTATGTTACACCTTGGTATGTGGACCGTCCCGGTTTTGCATCTGTGTGCAAAGTCATCAAGAAAGTGTGCGGGCGTCATCATGTGCCTGTGCTGATGAACTACGACAAGAAGTGTGTCATCAAAGTGCGTGACGCCGCATTCAGAAAACGCTATTTCCAGCGTGCTGACGATACCGCGCACTTGAATGCTGCAGGGCATGACCTTTTCTTGCCGGTGGGCAAAGCGTGGTTTTTGAAGCATCTTGCAAAGCCTTGAACTACAAATTGACAAATGGCACATCCGATGTGTGTGGCTATCATGGCAACGACAATAATGGCGTAAGCGTTATCTTGTAGTCTCATCACATATTTCTATATATAGTATTATATGGAGCGTTTAATCTACACGTTGTGGAGCTGAAAAAGAGGCCTGTCAATACGTCTTGCTTTACACCAAGAAAGATAAAATGGCCTTATCAAAGCAAGATGATTGAATAGAAACAGTGACAAAATGAGTGGAATCCTTGGCAAATATAGGACTTCACTCTTTTTTTATTGCCAAATATGTGTCAGTTGTAAACAAAAATTTGTACTTTTGCATCGTTTTATCCCCTTCCCGCACCGTGGGAGAGGCTTTGTTTCGTCACATAGTGGGAGCAACACTCCTTCTTGTAAGCGTAAAAAGATTAAAAAGACTCTAACATTAGATATGAAACACCAGTTACGTAGTGCTGTCTGCACAGAAGGTCGCCGCATGGCCGGAGCACGTGCTCTTTGGGTTGCCAACGGCATGAAGCGTGAGCAGTTTGGAAAACCAATTATCGCTATTGTCAATTCATTCACACAGTTCGTTCCAGGTCACACGCATTTGCATGAGGCTGGTCAGATTGTGAAAGCAGAAATTGAGAAGATGGGATGCTATGCAGCCGAATTCAATACGATTGCAATTGACGATGGTATAGCAATGGGACATGACGGTATGCTCTATTCATTGCCTTCACGCGACATTATTGCTGATTCTGTGGAATACATGTGTAACGCTCATAAAGCTGATGCGATGATATGTATCTCCAACTGCGACAAGATTACGCCTGGTATGTTGATGGCTGCTATGCGTCTGAATATCCCCGCTGTATTTGTCAGTGGTGGACCTATGGAGGCTGGTAAGTATAAGGGCGAAAACTTGGATTTGATTGCTGCGATGATTAAGGGTGCAGACCCAACTGTGAACGATGATGAACTGGCAGAAGTGGAGAATCGTGCTTGTCCTGGATGCGGATGCTGCTCTGGTATGTTTACAGCAAATTCCATGAACAATTTGACTGAAGCTATTGGTCTTTCACTGCCCGGTAATGGAACAATTCTTGCGACTCATGTGAATCGTAAGGAACTGATGAAAGCAGCGGCTCGTCAAATCGTGAAGAATGCCTTTGCATATTATGAGGATGGTGATGAATCTGTACTTCCACGTTCTATCGCAACTCGCAAGGCTTTCCTTAATGCAATGACACTGGATATAGCCATGGGAGCTTCAACGAATACGGTGCTGCATCTTTTGGCTGTAGCCCAAGAAGCTGGAGTGGACTTCACAATGGCTGATATTGATAAACTCTCACGCAAAACTCCTTTCCTTTGCAAATTGGCTCCTAATTCACAGAAGTACTCTGTACAGGAATGCGGTAGAGCAGGTGGTATGCTGAATCTGCTTGGAGAATTAGCAAAGGGTGGACTGATAGACACGAATGTGAAGCGTGTGAATGGCGCTACTTTGGCTGAAGATATTGAGAAGTATTCAATTCTCAAAGACAATATTGACCCTGAAGCAAAACGCATTTACAGCAGCGCTCCTGCTGGTGTGTTCTGCAATCAGCTGGGTGTTCAGAACACTAATTATGAAACGCTTGACACCGATCGAGTAAATGGATGCATCCGAGACATTGAGCATGCGTACACGAAGGATGGTGGTATGGCGATCCTCTTCGGTAACATCGCACAGGACGGTTGTGTGGTGAAGACTGCAGGCGTGGACGAAAGCATTTGGAAGTTCTCTGGTCCTGCTGTAGTGTTCGATTCACAAGAAGATGCATGCGAAGGTATTCTCGGCGGTAAAGTGAAGAAGGGTGATGTTGTTGTTATTACGCATGAGGGTCCAAAGGGTGGTCCTGGTATGCAGGAGATGCTCTATCCTACATCTTATATTAAGAGTATGCACATGGGTAAAGAGTGTGCCCTTATCACGGATGGTCGCTTCTCCGGAGGTACATCTGGTCTTTCTATTGGACACATCTCTCCAGAAGCAGCGTCTGGTGGCAACATCGGCAAGATTGTGGATGGAGATATCATAGACATCGATATACCAAATCGCAGCATCAATGTGCGTCTTTCTGATGAGGAACTGGCAGCACGTCCACAACAGCCGCTCAAGCGCAATCGTGTTGTTTCGAAGGCGCTTCGTGCATATGCCCAAAGCGTTGCAAGTGCTGATAAGGGTGGTGTGAGAATTATTGACTAAATAGATACCTAGGAAAACTAGAATAACTAGATAACTAGACAACGAAAAAGAGACATGACTGAAAAGATAACAGGTGCAGAAGCAATGATGCGCGCTTTGGAGAATGAAGGGGTTGATATCCTGTTCGGTTATCCGGGTGGTAGCATCATGCCTACTTATGATGCACTTTATGATCATAAAAAGACTTTGAATCATATCCTTGTTCGTCATGAGCAAGGAGCTGTTCATGCCGCCCAGGGTTATGCTCGGGTGAGTGGCAAAGTGGGATGCGCTATTGTGACCTCTGGTCCTGGTGCAACAAACACTGTGACAGGTATTGCGGATGCAATGATTGATTCCACTCCAATGGTGGTCATTTGTGGTCAAGTGGGTGTTGCCATGCTGGGTACGGATGCTTTCCAGGAAGTTGACGTGGTTGGTGTAACATCGCCAATCAGCAAATGGAGCTATCAGATTCGTCGTGCTGAAGATATTGCTTGGGCTGTTTCTCGCGCTTTTTACATTGCTCGCAGTGGTCGTCCAGGTCCAGTGGTACTTGACTTTGCAAAGAACGCACAGACTGGCATGGTGGATTTTGAACCTGCGAAAGTGGACTTCATTCGTAGCTATGAGCCTGAGCCAGACGTGGAGATGACAGACATTGAACGTGCTGCCAAGATGATTAATAATAGTGTGAAGCCTTTCGTGCTTGTAGGTCAAGGAGTCGAATTGGGCAATGCGCGTGAGGAACTTCGTGCATTCTTGGAAAAAGCAGATCTTCCATGTGGCACAACGTTCTTAGGACTCTCTGCTATTCCATCTGACCACTATCTCAATATGGGTATTCTCGGAATGCACGGCAATCTCGGTCCTAACGTAATGACTAACCAGTGCGATTTGCTCATTGCTGTTGGTATGCGTTTTGATGATCGTGTAACAGGCAATCTTGCTACATACGCAAAGCAGGCTAAGATTATTCATTTCGATATTGATCAAGCTGAGTTCAACAAGAATGTTCCTGTAGACTTAGCAGTTTGGGGCAATTGCAAGGAAACACTTGCAGCGGTTACTAAATTGCTTGACGATTCTAAGCATACTTCATGGATTGAAGGTTTTAAGCCTTATGCAGAGAAAGAGTACAACAAGGTGATTGATAAGGCACTCCATCCTAAAGAAGGACCTCTGTTGATGGGTGAAGTGATTCGCAAAGTGAGTGAAGCTGCCAACAATGAAGGCATTATGGTGACAGATGTCGGTCAAAACCAGTTGATGGCTTGTCGCTACTTTAAATTCACGAAGCCACGCTCTGTGGTTACTTCAGGCGGTCTTGGCACGATGGGCTTTGGCCTTCCTGCCGCTATTGGTGCAACCTTTGGCGCACCAGACCGGACTGTTTGTCTCTTTGTAGGAGATGGTGGTTTGCAGATGACCATTCAGGAGCTTGGCACAATCATGGAGCAGGGCGCACCCGTGAAGATTATTCTTCTTAACAATAATTTCCTTGGTAATGTGCGTCAGTGGCAAGAAATGTTCTTTGCGCATCGTTATTCTTTCACACCAATGGTCAATCCAGACTATGAACTGATTGCAAAGGGTTATGGAATTCCATCTAAGACGGTTATTGAAAGAGCAGACCTTGATGCTGCAATTCAAGAGATGCTTGCAACTCCTGGCCCATATCTCTTGCAGTGTGCTATCAAGGAAGAAGATAATGTGCTTCCGATGACACCTCCTGGAGCAAACATAGACGAAATGTTGCTTGAAGTATAATGCAAACAACTAAGAAAACCTTCGGAGGGCAATGTGGTGAATGTTCTTCATGTGGCAAATGTCAGCGTTTGCTTGAACAGAACCAACCTCAAGAAAAGATTATTAAAGAACAATCTCCAACAATGGAACAAGATACAACAAAACTCTATACCTTCCTGGTTTACTCGGAAAACGTGCCTGGTTTGTTATCACAAATCACAGCCGTATTTACGCGTCGCCAGGTAAATATCGAGTCGCTTAATGTGTGTGCGTCTAGTACTCCTGGCGCCCATAAATATACTGTGACAGCCTATTGCGATGAACATATGGCGCGTATTCTCACAGCTCAAATCGAAAAGCGTATTGAAGTGCTTCAGGCTCATTTCTATACAGATGATGAGCTTTTCATTAACGAGACAGCTCTGTTCAAACTGAGCACTCCTGTGATGCTGAAAAATCATGAAGTCAGCAGTTTGGTGCGTTCTTACGATGCTCGTATTATCGAAGTTAACAGCACGTATGCCGTCGTCGAAATAACAGGAAATACAAATGATATCATAGCCTTGTTCAACGAACTTGAGAAGCTTGATTGTGTATTGCAATTCGTCCGTTCTGGACGTATCTGTATCACAAAGAGCCGTACAGAGCACTTGGATGAATACTTGGCTGTGCGTGAGGCAAAGCGAATAGCTCAACAGAAAAAATAGATATTTCATTTATAAACCCGCAAGGATTATCCTTGCACAATTAAAACAATTCACAAATGGCAAAAATGAATTTTGGTGGCGTTATCGAAGAGGTAATGACACGTGAAGAATTCCCACTCGAGAAGGCTCGTGAGATTCTCAAAGATGAGACTATCGCAGTGATTGGTTATGGTGTTCAGGGTCCTGGTCAGGCATGCAACCTCCGCGACAACGGTTTCAACGTTATCGTTGGTCAGCGTCAAGGCAAGACTTACGAAAAAGCCATTAAGGACGGATGGGTTCCAGGTGAGACTCTCTTCTCTATCGAAGAGGCTGCAGAGAAGGGCACTATCGTGATGTGTCTGCTTTCTGACGCAGCTGTGATGTCTGTATGGCCAACCTTGAAGCAGTACCTCACTCCTGGTAAGGCTCTCTACTTCTCTCATGGTTTCGCTATCACATGGAACGATCGCACTGGTTGTGTTCCAGCAAAGGATATCGACGTTATCATGGTCGCTCCTAAGGGTTCTGGTACATCACTCCGTACCATGTTCCTTGAGGGTCGTGGTTTGAACTCTTCTTATGCTGTATACCAGGATGCTACAGGCAAGGCTCTTGACCGCACTCTCGCTCTTGGTATCGGTATTGGTTCTGGTTACTTGTTCGAGACTACTTTCCAGCGCGAGGCTACATCTGACCTTACAGGCGAGCGTGGTTCTTTGATGGGTGCTATCCAGGGGCTTCTTCTTGCACAGTACGAGGTACTCCGCGAGAACGGCCACACTCCATCTGAAGCATTTAACGAGACCGTAGAGGAGCTCACTCAGTCACTCATGCCTCTCTTTGCTCAGAAGGGTATGGACTGGATGTATGCAAACTGCTCAACTACTGCACAGCGTGGTGCACTCGACTGGATGGGTCCTTTCCACGATGCAATCAAGCCAGTTGTTGAGAAGCTTTATGCTTCTGTGAAGTCTGGTAATGAGGCTCAGATTTCTATTGATGCAAACTCTAAGCCAGACTACCGTGTTGGTCTTGAGAAGGAGCTTGCTGCTCTCCACGAGTCAGAGATGTGGCGTACTGCTGAAGTTGTACGCCAGCTCCGTCCTGAGAACAACTAATCTTAAGGCTTTAAATTAGTAGAGAGAGGCTATATCGCGTGATATATAGCCTCTCTCTTATTCTTATGTGTTTATTCTATCTAGATAGCCCAACTTTTCTTTATTCCTGCTTCATGCTCGCTCTTTTCAAACTTGTTTAATCCGTTAAACGAACCTTTCTGCACATTTGATGGTAGCTCTATTATAATCATAATTTAGGATATTGCATTGTGGAGCAATGCAACGAGCCGTGCTGCAAGATGAGGACACTACAATCTATGCCAACGATTCTATGATAGGGGAATGCTTGCCCTAATTGTGCTAACGCCAATTCATCTTTCTCAGGCTGACGATAGGTGGGAACCAATACTGCATCGTTGGCAATAAGAAAGTTTGCATGTGTAGCAGGAAGCCGTTCGCCTTCTGCATCATAGCAAGGGTCTGGCAATGGTAATGGGAAAAGTTTGTAAGGCTTTCCATCTGATGTACGCAACGTTTGTAGTTCCTTTTCCATTGCTTCTAGCTTCTCAAAATGCTCATCATCAGGATTGTCACACTTTACATAGGCAATAGATGTGGGAGAACAGAAACGTGCTACAGTGTCAATGTGTCCATCAGTGTCATCACCTGCCAGCCACGAATGCTCTATCCAGATGACTCTTTGAGCTTCAAAAGTTTCTTTCAGATAACGCTCAATATCTGTTTTTGACATTTTGCTGTTCCGGTTGGGGGCAAGCAGGCAACTACTGGTAACCATTAGGGTGCCTTGTCCGTCGCTTTCTATACTGCCTCCTTCAAAAACAAAATCCAGACAGTTTCTGTATTCAACCTTTGTCCCGTATGCTCTGTAGAAATCTGTAACCTGGGGCAAGATGATCTTGTTGATTTGATTATCATGGCATGCGGCAAACTTGAGCCCCCATCCATTGAATTGGAAATCATGGAGTATCGCAGTATGCTGCTCCTCGTTAATGCAGGTGATGTAGGCGTGATCTCTGGCCCACGTATCATTCGTAGGACATTCCACAAAAGTCATGTTCCCAAGACAAGCGTTGTGGCGTAGCAAATCTTCTTTAGCTTGTTCTGGGGCTTGTGCAACAATGAACACTGGTCCGCACGAGGCTAACTCTTGGGCTATTTCGCAAAAACAATCAATGGCATCAGTAAGTACTGGTGCCCAATCGGTGTCTTTATGAGGCCACGTCAGTTGCACAAATGCTTGCTGATGCCATTCTGCTGGTAGATACATATCTTCTTATTTTGTGAAGTTCAGCGTTGGTTTGACAGGGATAATGTTACCTTTCTTGTCAAACGTCATGCGGTCAATGCACACTTCGCGATGCGTGCCAGGAACTCCACCGCCATATTTTCTGTCAGCGAAGTTCTTGTTGATGCGGTGGTAGCAAATGTACCATTCGTCCTTTCCGGGAATCTGAAGTACAGAATTGTGAGCTGTTCCGTAGATTTTGTCTTCAGGCACTTGTTCAATGACACGATAGCTGTTCTCATTGATTGAAATGTCGCCAAGAGGAGAATCGCTTGTGCCGTAGCATACATGATAGTTGGGAGAACCAGTGTCATCTACAGACCACATGAAGTAGTATTTGCCCTTTCGGTAGAATACATATGGTGCTTCACGGTAAGCCCACGTTCTCAGCGAACCACCCTTTGGAGTCATGTGCTTTACGGTTTCCTTCTTGATGCTTGTCATATCATCATTCAGCTCAGCGCCTGCCATAAATCCGTTGCCCCAATACAAGTAGAATTTGCCAGATTTAGGATCTTGGAACACGTCTACATCAATGGCCTGTCCACCTCCCGCTTCTGCAGGGCGGTCCGCATCTGTTACGATAGGACGTCCGAAATCAGTAAATGGGCCTTTAGGATCATCGCTTACAGCCACACCAATCTCTTTGCGGTTGCTTTGGGGATTATGGGCTGAATAATAGAAATAATACAAGAAAGTCCCGTCTTTCTGTTTACGTTCTATGATGCATGGTGCCCAAGCGTTGCCTGTTGCCCATTTCACCTGGTCACCTCTTACATCCAGCATCTTTCCCTCATCAGTCCAGTTTACAAGATCTGTAGAAGAGAACACGCTGAAATCGTGTCCACCCCATCCGGGTGTTCCATCAGTTGTGCTGTAGACGTAATACTGTTTCGTCTTGTTAGAGTAGAGAATTTCCGGGTCAGCATGGAAACCTGTCAAGATGGGCTGATTGAAATTTCCGAACTCCTTTAACAGACGGTCCTTCTCAGCCTGTGTGATGGGGATGATTGTTCCGTGACGAGGAGTGAATTTACCTTTAGTCTGCGTATCTTGCACAAACTCGAAAGTTTTCAAGTCGTATGATTTGCAGAACTGGTAATGTCCATTTGCATAACAGTCGTACATGATTATCCAAGACTTTCCGTCAAGGCTTTTGCACACACCAACACCTTCAACTGCTTGGTTTGTCTGCTCCACATGTCCGTCAATGTTTTTCCACCGACCTGTAAGAGTTGGAGATACCGCTTGATAGATGCCACGACCAGATTCTTGTTTGTAGAAAAGGTGATACAGTTTATCAGCCTCGTTATAGACGATGTCACCGTCAATGGTCGCATTGCCGGCATCAAAGAGCCACTTAGGTTCGCCTTCAAGGTCTGTGAAATCCTCGTTGGCATACTGGTAATAAATCTTGTCAAATGAACCAGGTTCACTGGTGCGTAAAGAATAGAATACCATGTATTTACCCGCTTGACGATCATAAATCGTTTCTGGTGCCCATACGCGGATTACATTCTTCCACTCCTTAGTGTATCGGGTAGGGAAGTTAATGGCAGAGTGCTGCCAATGAATAAGGTCTGTAGATTTAAGCAACACCATACCGCGATTGCTTGACCATCCAAGACTGGATTTCATGTCAGTCGCTACCATGTAGAAAGTCTTTCCATCCTCACCACGCAAGATGTGGGGGTCACGTACACACTGTGTAAAGGCGATTGTGTCAGACGAGATTACTGGGTTGCCATGATTGAGTGGCGTATAATTGTAACCATCCTCGCTAATGGCATAGCAAATCTGTTCGTCCTCAGGCGCGTTGCTGTTGAAATAGGTAAACAGATAGGCCACCATTTTATTAGGGTTCTCAGATTCTGCCTTGGCAGTCTTCTTTTCTTTGGCCATTGTGGGAAGGGCCAAAGAGGCACATAGGGCTGTCGTTAAAAATAATTTGATGTTCATAAAAGGTTTAGTTTAGTGTTTGTTTAATCAGTCTTTATGAGTAAGGAAAGCTTCTGCTTTCTCAATGTCGCAGGCATGGTCAACGTCAAGAATCTTGCTGAAAGGATATGCCTTTAACCGAAGTCCCTCTTTTATCAATTGCCGCTGGAAGTTGCGCATACGCGATTGTCCTTCTGCGATACATTTGTCAATGACTGAGTAAGAGGATTCATTCAATCCATAAATGCCTCCTGAAATGAAGTGTTGAGGTTCGTCATCAAGAAATCCTGTAATGCTCAAATCATTGTTGGTAGCAATGTAGAGAGGTTTTTCGTCGTCGATGTAATCTGTCACCGCCATGAGTCCGTCTTCCTGTGACTGTTCCCATGCGTGGATATACTGTTCGAATTCATCCTCTCTGAATATTGTGTCTACTGTTGTCAGGCAGAATTTGCCATTGCCCATCAGCTTTCGCAACTCGTAAAAACTATGCATCGACGAAGGCGTAGTCTTGACAACAAGATGAATTCGTTCGTCCATTGCTTGCAGCTGGAGAAGGTGCTTTTGTGTGAGAGGTGTGAGGTTGTTGGTAATGATGTAGATGGCTTCCGCTCCGTTTTTTCTAAAGATACGGATTAGCCTGTCAATCATGGCCTCGCCGTTCACACGTACCAACGGCTTGGGCAGTTCGATGCCCTCCTGTGCCAGTCGTGAACCTTCTCCTGCTGCAAGTATGGCAAACGTCATCAGAAACTGAATGTTTCGCTGACACTCTTCTGCTCAGATACGGCGCGAATAGCACGTGCAAACATCTCAGCGATAGAGAGCTGTACAACCTTTGGACATTTCTGAGCGTATGGGATAGAGTCAGTGAACACCATCTCCTCTAAAGCAGACTGCTGTACGCGGTCGCTGGCTGGATCGCTCATTACGCAGTGGCTTGCAACTGCACGTACGCTATTGGCGCCAGCCTTTATCATTTCGTCAGCAGCGCGGGTGATAGTGCCTGCAGTGTCTACCATGTCATCAACAATCACCACGTCTTTTCCCTTCACGTCACCGATAATCTGGATAGAGTCCACCACGTTAGCCTGCAAGCGAACCTTGTTGCAAAGCACCAGAGGGGCGTTCAGCTTTTTGGCAAACAGACGTGCTCGCTTGGCACCGCCCACATCAGGAGTGGCAATGACAAGGTTGGGCAAATGTAGGTTCTCTACATATGGAACCTCAACGAGTGAGCCATACAGATGGTCAACAGGCACATCAAAGAAACCTTGGATTTGGTCAGCATGCAGGTCCATCGTGATAAGACGGTCTATACCTGCAACACTGAGGAGGTCAGCCACCAGTTTGGCGCCGATGCTCACACGTGGCTTGTCCTTGCGGTCTTGACGTGCCCATCCGAAATAGGGAATGACTGCCACGATGCTGCGTGCACTGGCGCGCTTTGCTGCGTCAATCATCAGCAACAGTTCCATCAGGTTGTCGCTGTTTGGGAACGTTGATTGAACGAGGAACACATCATTGCCACGAATAGATTCTTCGAAAGATACGGCGAATTCACCGTCGGCAAAGTGTGAAATTACCATGTTGCCAAGCGGACAATTCAAACTCTGGCAGATACGCTCTGCCAAATACCTTGTTTTTGTGCCTGAGAACACTTTAAAAGGTCTTGCTTCACTCATGAGTTTTCTTTTTCTGTTTAGAAATTGAATAGGTTAATGTAACTTTTGTGCAAAGGTACGGAAAACAAATGAAAAGAGGAGTCTGATTGAGCGAAAAACATTCACGCCTGAGCATAAAATACCATTTCACATCCACTCTGCAATTGCCAGTTTGCACATTGTGCTCATTGGGCAAGTGTAGATAGAGAAGTTCATCGTCCTTTCATTTCGTTCATGAAAAATGGGAAGCGCCTGTTTGGCACATCCCATTTTTTTTCTGTATAATATTAATATGTGAATTAGTTTGCTGCTTCGAACTCCTTCAAGAAGCGGACATCATTCTCGGAGAAGAGACGGAGGTCCTTGACTTGGTATTTGAGGTTGGCGATGCGCTCAATACCCATGCCGAAAGCATAGCCCTTATACTTGGTTGAGTCAATGCCGTTAGCCTCAAGCACATTGGGGTGAACCATGCCGCAACCGAGAATTTCCAACCATCCGGAACCTTTGCACATGCTGCAACCCTTGCCCTTGCAGAGTGTGCATGACACGTCCATCTCTGCGCTTGGTTCGGTGAATGGGAAATAAGAAGGTCTGAGTCGGATTTGTGTGTCTTCGCCAAACATTTCTTTTGCAAAAAGGAGGAGAACCTGCTTCAAGTCAGTGAAGCTTACTTTCTCGTCCACATACAAGCCTTCCACTTGGTGGAAGAAGCAGTGAGCACGTGCAGAGATGGCCTCGTTGCGGTACACACGGCCAGGGCAGAGCACACGGATAGGTGGTTGCTGCTTTTCCATCACGCGAGCCTGTACAGAGCTGGTATGTGTGCGCAAGATGATGTCAGGATGTGCTTCAACGAAGAATGTGTCCTGCATATCGCGCGCTGGGTGATCATCCGCAAAGTTCATAGATGAGAACACATGCCAGTCGTCTTCCACTTCAGGACCTTCTGCAAGAGAGAAACCGAGTCGTGAGAAGATATCAATGATTTCATTCTTCACCAGCGTAAGTGGATGGCGTGTGCCAAGACCGATGGGGTAGGCTGTGCGGGTGATGTCAAGGTGATTCACCTCGGTCTCCTGCACGGCAAAGGTGTCGCGAAGTTCGTTAATCTTCTCTTGAGCCTTGTTCTTGAGTTCGTTGATCTTGATGCCGATTTCTTTTTTCTGCTCGGCAGGCACATTGCGGAAGTCTGCCATGAGGGCAGTGATGGCACCCTTCTTGCTGAGATATTTGATACGAAGCTGCTCAATCTCCTCAGCTGAATTTGCTGTGAGACTTTCAACCTCGTTCAGTAAACATTGAATCTTTTCTAACATATTTGATGGTGTTTGTTGCAAAAAAACGCTGCAAAGGTACGAATAATAATTGAAAAGTGAAGAATGAATAATGAAAATTAGGTGTGTGTAGTGCTGGTATGTTGCGTTTTTCGTTTCTTTCGTGTTTTTGTTGTTCATTAAAACAAGGCTTGGTCTGTCACTCCCACATTTTTGATTTTATAGCCAGAGAAGATTCGCTATCAAGGATTTGATAAGTAAGACTTGATAATTCCTCCCTCTTTATCTCTTTTTTGATACAAGAACAAGCATGATTGCAAATATTAGATTGTTATTATAAATGGTGAATGAAAAAAAACGTATCTTTGCCACGTTTTTATGAATAGAGCATGAAAAAAGGTTTAGTGCTGACCGCTATGGCGGCAGGCCTCTTGATGTCATGTAAAGACAGCAAGATGACAAATGTGTTTGACACAGACGAGGAAGCAGAGGATGATTCAATCGAGGCGTTTGTGGGTGATACCCTCCATCTGTTTGAGGAGGCAGAAGAGCCTCCTGTGACAGTGGATGAGCTGTTTGGCGATTTCCTGTACGATTTTGTAGGGGATCCACGCTTTCAGCATCAGCGCATTGTTTTCCCATTGCCTTATCGTCAAGGTGAAGACATGAAAACATTGTCAAAGCAGGAATGGGAAACATTCAATAACTTGGATGACGCGGATGTATATGCTGTCATATATGAGCGTGCTCAGGATTTGGAACTGCAGAAAGACACCACCATCAAAAGCGTAGCCATAGAACGTTTCGTCCTGAAGGGACGCGAAGTGGTGAAGTATGACTTCAACAGACGGAACGGCAAGTGGATGCTGACAGACCTGAAGAAAAAACGTTTGGAAGACATGCCGAATGGTGATTTCCTGCATTTCTATGCTCAATTCATGGAAGATAGTGTTTTTCAGCGTGAGTCCCTGGCTCCGTCTATCAAAGTTATATTGACGTCAGAGGATGGAGAAGAAGCTCCAGAGGTGGATGAGATAGATGCCGATGATTGGTTTGAAATGGCACGCGAGTTGCCATTGCCGCAAGATGCGTTGGTCAACATCAATTATGGACAGACATGCCTCGGACAGAACCGCAAAACGTTGCTTTTGCAAGGAATGAGCAACGGTATGCAAATGCAGTTCAAGTTCAACAAGAATGGTGGTACCTGGCTGCTGAAAGAGATAGAATACTAAAGACGCCCATATGCTCTTCTCGTGGGGAAGACGGAATGGGGATTGTTAACAGCCTTTTTCTGTATGAAAGAATATAAAGACTATAGTTTGCTTATTCACAACACGTTCGGCATGGATGTGAAAGCTGAACGTTATGTGGAGTATGACAACGAGGAAGAGCTTTGTGCGCTGATACCAACACTTCAAGGCAAGGTGCTGCATATCGGTGGAGGCAGCAATCTGCTCTTCACGGGCAACTTCGATGGCACCATATTGCACAGCGCTATCGGTGGCATAGAGATTGTAGAGGAAGTGGAAGGAGAAGATGAGCTGCTGGTACGAGTGGGTGCTGGAGTTGTATGGGATGATTTTGTGGCATGGGCAGTAGAGCAAGGCTTGGGTGGTGTGGAGAACCTCTCCATTATTCCAGGCGAAGTAGGTGCCAGTGCCGTGCAGAACATCGGCGCTTATGGAGTAGAAGCCAAAGATGTCATCGTGATGGTAGAGGCCATTGATATGACCAATGGCAAAAAGCGAATTTTCGCCAATGAGGAATGCGCCTATGCCTATCGCCAGAGTATCTTCAAGCGCGAATTGAAAGGCCAGTATGCTATCACATACGTCACCTATCGTCTGCAGAAGACACCCGTCTTGAAACTGGAATACGGCAATCTTCTTGCGGTATTAGGAGGTACTCTGAAAGAAGGTGAATGCCCAACCATCAAGCAGGTGCGGCAAGCTATCATTGACATTCGCAATGCCAAACTTCCAGACCCAAAGGTGCAAGGCAATGCCGGCAGTTTTTTCATGAATCCTGTGGTGAGCCGTGAAAAGTTCCTGTCCATACAGAAAGACTATCCTCAGATGCCATTCTATGAAGTCGAGGGCGGGGTGAAGATACCTGCAGGCTGGATGATAGACCAGTGTGGCTGGAAGGGCAAGGCATTGGGCCGCGCCGCGGTGCATGATAAGCAGGCCCTTGTGTTAGTCAACCTCGGTGGTGCTACCTCCGACGAAATCCTCACCCTTTGCAATACTGTCTGCAAGGATGTGAAAGAGAAATTCGGGGTCGATATTCGTCCCGAAGTGAATTTCATCTAAATTCAAGTCCATTCAACATGCGAATCACAATACTTGGCAGTGGAACCTCGTGCGGAGTACCTCAAATAGGGTGCCCCTGCGAAGTGTGCACGTCAACAGACCCCAAAGACAAACGCCTGCGCTGTTCAAGCCTCTTGGAAGTGAACGGGAAACGCATCCTTATTGATTGCGGTCCCGACTTTCGTCAGCAGATGCTCAGCATCGACTTCAAACCGCTTGATGCTGTGCTTATCACTCATGAACACTACGATCATGTGGGAGGGCTTGATGATCTCCGTCCCTACAGCATCTTTGGCGATGTAGATGTCTATGCAGAGAAATTCTGTGCCGACCATCTCATGGAGCGCATCCCATATTGCTTCACTCCCAAAGAGAAGCGCTACCCTGGAGTGCCCGCCATCAATTTGATAGAGATAGAACCACATGTGCCCATCGTGATTCGTGACACAGAAAAAGAGCTCATGTCCCCTCGCTATTTAGAAGAACCCGTTATGCAGAAGCGTCAGCAAGTGCTCGATGAGCTCAAAGCGCAGAAAGAGGCACTCGCAGAGGGAGAGCACGGCGATGTGACCATCATGCCCATTCGTGTGATGCATGGGCGTCTTCCCATTGTGGGCTTTCGGGTAGAGAACTTCGCCTATATTACCGACATGAAGACCATTCCCGAATCAGAATTGTCCTATCTTCAAGGAGTGGAATACATGATAGTCAACGGCTTGCGTCACAAGGAGCACCCCAGTCATCAGACCATCGATGAAGCCATCGCCTTTTCCCGTCGTATAGGTGTAAAAGAAACATGGCTGGTGCACATGAGCCACAATATTAAGAAACACCAAGAGGAAGAAAAGCTTCTTCCCTCCGGCATACACTTAGCCTACGATGGCGAAGTGATAGAACTATCCTAAAGACTACTGTCAAGAGACTCATAATAAGCAAGGGATGCTCATCGCATCCCTTGCTTTGTTTTGTGTCTTATTCTATATGATTCTATTCCTTTATTCATCCTCAGTAGCATTCTTTTCTTTTGCTCAGCAATCTTTATTTTGCAAAAAGTGCGTGTTCATTGGCATTCTCTGTGTAGCCCCTTTAGGGCGCGCCCTGCGCTACGTTTATCATGCACCCTGCGCTATTATTATCGTGCAGGGTGCACAATTAATGTCGCGCAGGGTGCGCGCTTAGCGTATTGTTATTTTGTGGCTTATTGTTTGTGTGTTTTCGAATATTTATCCGTACTTTTGTATCGAAAACATCGTTTGTTAATTGAAGAGAATCGTTATGAGACTAATGAAAACATGGATGATGGCCACCATCCTTTCTTGCTGTGGCTTGGGTGCGCTGACTTCGTGCAGCGACGATGACGAAACAATTATTGTGGTGAAGGATAAGACTGTGGAGCTCCGCTGTGTGAAGCCTGACTATCTGAAGCCGGGAGATAAGGTGGCGCTGATTTCTCCTTCGTATTACACGCCGATGGAAACGGTGGAGGATGCTGCCAACGTGGTGCGCTCATGGGGACTGGAACCTGTGATTGGCCCTAATGTGGACAAGGTGGCTTATGGACGCCTGGGAGGTACTCCTGCTGAGCGTGCCAGTGATTTACGCTGGGCCATCAATGACCCCAGCATCAAGGCTATTATCTGCAATCGGGGTGGCTATGGCACTATCCAGCTGATTGACTTGCTGACGCTGTCTGAATTGGTGGCTTCTAAAAAGTGGCTTGTGGGATTCAGCGATATATCTACGCTGCATGGGCTGATGAACCGTGCGGGGGTAATGAGCATACACGGCCCGATGAGCACGTTCTTGGCCAAGGGAGGAAGAGATGAGAACTGCATGATGATGCGTGATTTGCTCTTTGGCTATGTGCCTCGCTATGTGGTGCCTGCTCATAAGGAGAATGTCTTGGGGAAGGCCAGTGGTGTGCTGGTGGGTGGCAACCTCTGCACAATTGCGCCTAATCATGGCACGCAAGCTGATGCTACCAGCGGAAAGGACTTGATTCTTTTTGTGGAGGAGATTGGCGAGACGATGCGTAACGTGGACCGCCAGATGCGCATCTTGAAGATGAATGGTGTGCTGGACCGCTGCAAGGGTGTCATTTTGGGTGAATTTGAAGGTTGCGGGTCGGAGTTTACCTATGAGAGCATTGAGGCGATGCTCCATAAGATGCTGGAACCTTACAACATTCCTGTGCTTTGTGGTTATCCTGGAGGTCATGGCGACGTGAACCTGCCGCTGGTGCTGGGTGCTCCTGTCACCATAGATGTGCGTGCCGATGGGGCTACTGTGCAATTCGACATTGAAGGCGTTCATCAGGAGGTGCACACGGCTAGCATCGCTGCTGCACCTACACCTCTTTCTGCCCGCATGAGGATGGCTGGCAAGAGAGAATGACAATTTTGGACACAAAAATGCAACTTTCTGATACATTTCAATGAGGCTGTTCGGTGGTAGTTCTATATCTTTGCAACGAACTATTTACCTCAACCTAATTGTTTACAATCATGAAAAAAACATTTTTGTTGTTGCCGTTGCTGGCAATGATGCTGGGGTGCAATTCGCCTGAAGAGGCAGAAAACCCCATCCTCACCGTAGAAGGTGGAAAGATTCAAGGCGTCATGGCTGAGAATCCTGGTGTGTATGTGTATAAAGGTATTCCATACGCTGCTCCTCCTATTGGCGACTTGCGCTGGAAAGAACCGCAGCCTGTGGTGGCTTGGGATTCTGTGCGTGTGTGCGACAAGTTTGGCCATCCTGGCTATCAGGCTGTTCACTATCCCGGTTTTTATGCTTCGGAGTGGGGATATGGTGATGAGGCTCCCTACAGTGAGGATTGCCTCTATCTGAACGTGTGGACCAAGGCTCCCGGACAGGCGGATAAGAAATTGCCGGTAGCTCTTTGGATTCATGGCGGCGGCTACCACGAAGGGTGGGGCACAGAACCGGAGTTTGATGGCCAGGAGTGGGCATCGAAAGATGTTGTGCTTGTCACCATCAACTACCGCTTGGGCATCTTTGGTTTCATGACACATCCTGAGCTTTCAGCAGAGAGCCCTCATGGTGTGTCTGGCAACTACGGCATTCTTGACCAGATTCAGTCGCTGAAATGGATTAAGGAGAATATTGAGCAGTTTGGCGGTGACCCCAATAATGTGACTATCTTTGGACAGAGCGCTGGTGCAGGCAGTGTGCGCACGCTGTGCGAAAGCCCATTGGCTCGTGGCCTCTTCCACAAGGCTGTCATCATGAGCGGAGGCGGCATCAGTGTGCCTGCCAAGGAGGGTGAGGAGTCTAAGCCTGCTACGCCTATGAACAAGTTCTTTACCTATAACCCAACTCTGGCTGAAAGCGAGGCTGAAACCAAGAAGGTGATGGATTGGGCTGGTCTGACCGACTTGACGAAGCTCCGTGCGGCTTCTACTGAGATTATGTACACAGTGGGACAACTTTACAATATGGTGAACAAGAGTGACCTCTTCCTCATGCAGCGTCCCATCGTGGATGGCTATGTGTCTAAGCAGTCCTTTGAGGAGGCTGCCCGAGACGGAAATCTGGCCGATGTGCCTTACATGATTGGCTACACGCTGAACGATATGGGTGCGATGGCTCCAGGTATTGCAGAGTTCTGCAAGGTGCGTCAGCAGCAGGGTAGCAAGGCATGGGCTTATGAGTTTGCCCGTCCTCTGCCTGATGATGGCAAGCATCCTGAAATCACAGACCGCCTGAAGGGTGCATTCCACAGCAGCGACCTCTGGTATGTGTTTAAGAGCTTGAAGCATTGCTGGCGTCCTTGGACTCAAGGCGACTGGGACCTCTCGGAGAAGATGCTTACAGCATGGACCAACTTTGCTAAGTATAGCAATCCAAACGGTGAAGGCCAAGGTCTTGGTTGGGAACCATGTACCGCTGAAAGTCCTCAGTTCATGCTCTTTAAGCTGGATGATAAGGACGCAGAAGCATCAGAGATGGGCAATCCTATCTTGCCCTAAGCAGAAATAAATCCATTATAATGTAGAATAAAATACCTCATTCCTAATAATAAGGAAGAAGGTAGAGATGAAAATAGTCCGTGCAACGTGGATGTTGTACGGACTATTTCTCTTTATTTGAAGCGACCTGCTTCTATTCTACGTAAACAGTCATTCACCCTTGACACCTTGTGAAGTCCACAGGTGACCCTCTTCCTCACTCATAGGACCATAGATGTAGATGTTGTCGCCCGGATTGATGGTCTTTCCCGGAAACTTGCGCCAGTAGGCCAACTGACCATTCTGGCCCAAGTTGGCATTGTTCTCGATGCCCGGATAGGTGCGGGCATTGGCACACATCACAATCGTGATATCACCATTATCGTCGGGTTCCATATTGCCGTAATAGACGGCATCGACGATCTGCGGGTCGTCAGGTCGTGCCTCATACACCATATTGGCTGTACCGCCAAGGTTGTTTCCGCTGCTCGCATCCCTGAAGGTCTGCGTACTGGGCTGATACCTGACAATCTGCTGGAGAGTCATCGACCTTGACTTGTTGTAATTGGCATTAGTGCCGCCGGCATTGTCCACACCGCCTGGCATTGTGCCTTCTATCTGGTTTCTTATCTGCATGGCACCGATATATGCGCCAGAGATATGTATCTTTGCCATAGGTCGCGTAAGGTTGAGGAATATGTCAACGCCGACACCAACTCAAACAGCGATATATATACGTATCTTTTCATCTTCAATTATCAATTATCAATTATCAACGTTTGTAGCAGCGAGAGCAGAGTCAAGTGTACTTGAACTATGCCGAGTCGCGCCCAAACCTCAGCGAAGCTAATTATCAATCTCCCTCACCATTGTTCTTTATCAGGAAATGGCTCATAATCCATTCCCGAGAACTGTGCCACGTTGACGGTACACTCAGCCTTAAAGCCCTGATCAACCGTCGTGACAGTAATCTTTGTGGTTCCGGAACCCATCAGCGGGTCATAGTCAGGATTGGCCGTTATCACACCCTCCTGTTTCTTTCCCGAAATTACTGAGCGGGGCGGTCTGTTTCATGGACTTCAGCACACGCTTGGAAGCCTTGCTCAAACCGAAAACCATCGTAGCAAACAATAAATATTCACATTTTATTTTGTATAGTATTTTCATCACCGTATATTTGCAAATATTTAAATAACTTATATGCGCAAATACATTTTCCTGCTTATACTTAGCCTACTCCCCTTGAGCCTCTCCGCTCAGGAGCAGCAAATCGGAACCTCATTTCTCCTTTCCCGTGGAGTGCCGGTCGACTCAATCCTTCTGGAGGAACTCATGGTCGAGGGAGTCTGTCATGTGTTTTCCAACAGTTCGCCCCATGGCGGATGGGTCATCGTTGCCGACAGCAAGTATGCCGATGTGTACCCCAGCCAGGTTCTGGCCTATTCGCTTCGTGGCTATTTCGGGGGCTCCCTCAATGGCACCTATCGCGACATCTTTGCCTACTATGAGCGTTGTCTGAACCGCCTGCAGAGCGAGCACCACCCCGACACACAGCTGCTGCGTCTCACAGAGACGTGGAAAGCATGCGAGCCGCTGATGGGTGACATCTCTTGGTATCAGCTTCAATTGCCGATTGAATGGGAGGGAAAGACCTTATCGGTCAAGTCTGGATGTGTGGGCACAGCCGAGGCGCTGTTGCTCAAGTATTGGCAACATCCCGACCGCATCCGGGGACAGGTTGAGTTCATGCTGGACGATGTCACGCAAAAAAGTCTCCTTTGCAAGTTGGACGGCATCACCATCAATTGGCCAGACTATGCACCTGTCATTCCCCGGGACAAAGCCAAACAAGACCTCATTGCACGCCTGCAGGCCATGTGCAGCATGACGCTTTCGCCCAAATATGGAGAGGAGGCAACGTTAGCCAATTTCCATCAGCTGAAATATAGCTTGGTGAACCATTTCAATTTCTCCCCTCGGATGAAACTTCTGCGTCACGGCCTCTTCGATGTCCCCACCATGTTGAATGCGGCCTACACCGACCTGCAGCATCAACGCGTGGTTGCAGTTACAAACAAGGGGCACGCTTTCTTGCTGGACGGCTATTCAGATGGTATGTTCCATTTCAATTTCGGTTGGGGAGGCAGCGCAGACGGATACTATCGCCTCTTCACCCACGAGGCCTTGCTGACGAATATTATGGTGAATATCGTGCCGAACGAAGCCTCTGCAACTCCTACTGAACGCACCATTGAGGTGAAGAAAGCGGGCACGCTGGTCGAACTCCTGCCCGAAGCTGAAGCCATGAACGTTGGCAAGCTGACCCTTATCGGCAAACTGAACGGAGCTGACTGGCAACTGCTGCGGCGTATGGCAGGTGCCGTCAGCGTCGAGCAGCCATCAGCCTCCATCGGTGTGCTGACTGAACTGGACCTCACCGGAGCACGCTTCGTGGAGTCAAAACACCATTTTCTCCGTCTTCCTTCCGCTGAAATCGGTCTGAACGGCCATTTCTCCAAGAACGTGACCGTCAAGATGGGGGAGGAGAGTGTCACGCAGACGAAAACAGTAAAATACGACCTTCGCAGCATGAACCACAAGATGTTCACCGACCTGAAAGGCTACGATACGATGCGTCGCAATTTTATAGTGGACGAGGAAGTGCCCGATTCTGTCTATTGGGTTCGCCTCTTCCTTCGCGAAGACGCGCTGCCTGTCCTCATGTTTCATGGATGCGACAACCTGAACACTCTTCGTATCGGCAAGACCATCGGGCATGTGGACCATGTGTGTTTCAGAGATTGTGTCAACCTCGAGCACCTTGTTTTTGAGGGTAGTGATGTGACTTTCTCCGAAAGCGTCTTCGCCAATGCACGTCGGTTGAAAACCATTGCTGTACGTAACCGGGAAAACCTCAAATCTTCCATGTTCAAGCAAATCTTCACCTCCTCGTTGCAGATTCTGCCCCTCGGAGGATAAAAAAAATGAAGAACCTTTGAGCTCGGCGAAGCCAATTGAAAGAAAAAGGGGCACAACTTTCGTTGTGTCCCTTTCTTGTTGTATGTTGAATTATGTTTAGTCAATCATCTCGAAACCAGTGTAGGGCACGAGTGCCTTAGGAATGCGAATGCCTTCTGGTGTCTGGTTGTCCTCAAGGATGGAAGCCACGATGCGGGGAAGCGCAAGGGCTGAACCATTGAGGGTGTGGCAGAGCTGAACTTTCTTGTCTGCATTGCGGTAGCGGCACTTAAGACGGTTAGCCTGATAGGTGTCGAAATTGGATACAGAAGACACCTCAAGCCAGCGGCCCTGAGCCTCGCTGTACACCTCGAAGTCGTAGCAGATTGCAGAAGTGAAGCTCTGGTCACCGCCACAAAGGCGCAGAATGCGGTAGGGGAGTTCGAGCTTCTTCAGGAGACCTTCCACGTGGTCCAGCATCTCCTGATGGCTTTCCTTAGAGTGCTCAGGCTTGTCGATGCGCACAATCTCAATCTTGGAGAACTCGTGCAGACGGTTCAAACCACGCACATCTTTGCCGTATGAGCCAGCCTCGCGACGGAAGCACTGGGTGTAAGCGCAATTCTTGATAGGAAGATCCTTCTCGTCGAGGATAACATCACGGTAGATGTTTGTCACAGGCACCTCTGCTGTAGGAATCAAGTAGAGGTCATCCACCTCGCAGTGGTACATCTGGCCTTCCTTGTCTGGCAGCTGGCCTGTTCCATAACCTGAAGCGGCATTCACCACTGTAGGAGGCATGATTTCTGTGTAGCCAGCCTTGTTTGCCTCTGCCAAGAAGAAGTTGATGAGGGCACGCTGCAACTGTGCACCCTTGCCGATGTAAACGGGGAAACCGGCACCGGTTATCTTCACGCCGAGGTCGAAGTCAATGAGGTTGTATTTCTTGGCCAGTTCCCAGTGTGGGAGCTTTGCGTTGCCGTTAGAAGGGATGGTGTCCCAGTTGCCCACGGTGTCACCAGGCTTGCACTCGCGCAAGGAAGACTTCACCACCACGTTATCTTCTGCACATGAGCCTTCAGGCACTTCATCGTAGGGAATATTGGGGATGGTGCAGAGGTGTGCAGTCAGCTCCTGCTCTGCATTCGCCTTCACTGTTTCGAGTTCTGCGGCGCTGGCTTTGAGCTTAGCCACTTCTGCTTTGGCAGTCTCAGCTTCTTCTTTCTTTCCCGCCTTCATCAGCTGTCCAATTTGTGCGGCGTACTTCTTGCTCTCAGCCAGAATGGCATCAAGTTTCGTCTGAGCCTCACGACGCTGCTTGTCGATGGCAATGGCTTTCTCTACAGCGGCTTTTGCCTCTGGAAAATGCTTTTTCTCGAGACCCTTAATCACTCTGTCGGTCTCTTCGGTAATTAACTTGAGTGTAAGCATATGTGTCTATGATAGTGAAAAACGAAAAAAACTAAAAACTAAAAGCTAAAGTTCCCCCCAAAAGCGGATGGCAGATTCTTTTACTTTTAGTTTTTAGTTTTTTAGTTGTTTGATTTATTTGTTACTTTAACAAGTCCAGTTCCTTGAACACATCTACGAGGATGGCAACGCAGCGGTCAACCTGCTCCTTGGTGTGAGTGGCCATGAGTGCCACACGAATGAGTGTGTCCTGTGGTGCGCAAGCAGGTGGAACCACAGAGTTGACAAAGACGCCTTTGTCGAACGCCATCTTGGTTACCTGGAATGTCTTGAATGCGTCGCGCACATAGAGCGGGATGATAGGGCTCTCGGTATCGCCAATCTCGAAGCCAGCCTGCTTGAACTGCTCCAAGGCGTAGTTGGTGATTTTCCAGAGGTTCTCCTGACGCTCAGGCTCCTGCTGCAGGATGTGAAGTGCCTCGAGGGCAGCTGCTGTAGCTGCAGGTGTGTTGGAAGCACTAAAGATATATGTGCGGCTGTTGTGACGGAGCCAGTTGATGGTGTCGCTGTCGGAAGCAATGAAACCGCCAATAGATGCGAGACTCTTGGAGAATGTACCCATGATAAGGTCCACGTCGTTGGTTACTCCGAAGTGGTCGCACACACCGCGGCCATTCTTGCCAAACACTCCCAAACCGTGTGCCTCGTCTACCATGACAGTGGCGTTGTACTTCTTCTTCAGTTCAATGATTTCAGGCAGTTTGGCCAAGTCACCCTCCATAGAGAAGAGACCGTCAATCACAATCAGTTTCAGAGCATCAGGGGTGCATCGCATGAGCTGGTGCTCAAGGTCTTCCATGTCATTGTGCTTGTAATGGAAGAACTGTGAGAACGAGAGACGGCGTCCATCCACGATGGAAGCGTGGTCGCGGTCATCACCGATGATGTAGTCGTTACGACCTGTAAGACATGACACAACACCCGAATTAACTGTGAAGCCAGTGGAGTATACCAATGCTTCATCCTTGCCCACAAACTCAGCCAGTTCTTTCTCGAGTTGGATGTGGAGATCGAGCGTACCGTTAAGGAAACGTGAACCTGCACAACCTGTGCCGTATTTCTCAATGGCTTTGATGGCAGCCTGACAGATTCGCTTGTCATATGTGAGGCCCATATACGAATTGGAACCAAACATGAGGACTCTCTTGCCACTCATGGTGACTTCGGTGTCTTGGTGGCTGTCAATTTCACGGAAGTAAGGGTAAACACCCGCATTGATGTATTTCTGCGGTTCCCTGTACTTACGCATTCTTTCTTGTAGTAAACCCATAGTTAAATGGTGCGTTTCAGCGCCTTGGGGAGCTTTGACGTGCATTCATGTCGCATGAAAAAACACAGGGGCTTCCCGCCGAAAAAAGCACACTATTATATTAATATTATTTCAAGTTAAGTCTATACGTGACTCCAAAAACGGTGCAAAGTTAGTAAAAAAAGAACTTTTCTTCCTTACGTTTTCGGAAAAAAAATAAATATCAGTTAAAAACATTTCCCGTTTTGAAAAATTGGTATAAAAAAGTCGTACTTTTGCAGCAACAAAAGAAACAGATAAAAAGCCAGGGCTTCTTTCGGTTCTTGTTATACATTATTATTTTAGGAAAGTAAGGCTGTTACGGGAAGCACGAAGCTTGTTCTGAAATATATGGCAGAGAAGAAAAATATACAATTCATAGTTAACCCCATATCAGGTACTTCGGGCAAGAAATTTGTGACGAAGCTGATAGACGAATATCTTGACATGGGGCGCTATAATGATTACAAAATCACTCAGACCAAACGGGCAGGACACGCCACCGAGCTTGCTAAGAAGGCTGCACAGCAGGGGATGGATGTGGTATGCGCTATCGGAGGTGACGGCACTGTGAATGAGGTCGCCAGCGGCTTGGTGCATACTCAGACAGCACTGGCTATCATTCCGTCTGGTTCTGGAAATGGACTCGCCCGACATCTTCGTATCCCTACAGACCCGCTCAGCGCTATCAAGATTATCAATCAAGGGCAAGTTCACACGATGGACTATGGATTGATGAATGACCGCCCATTCTTTTGTACCTGCGGTGTGGGCTTCGATGCTTTTATCTCACAGCGTTTTGCCGAATCGGGCAAACGAGGTGCAGCCTCTTATCTGGAAAATATCTTGAAAAGCAGCCTGAACTACCATCCTGAGACTTATGAGGTGGAGATGGTGAACAAGCTTGACGGAGAAGATGTGCACGAGACCTGCAAGGCTTTCCTCATTTCGTGTGCCAATGCCTCTCAATATGGCAACAATGCCTATATTGCGCCTTCTGCCTCGGTGCGTGATGGTATCATGGATGTGACTATACTGGAGCCCTTCACTGCAATTGAGGCGCCTCAGATTGCTATTCAACTTTTCAATGGTACTCTCACCCAAAATTCCCGCATCAAGACATTCCAATGCCAAAAGCTGACCATTCAACGTTCTTCAGAAGGTGTGGCACATTTTGACGGCGACCCTATTCAGACGGGCAAGACCATCCATGTTGAACTCGTTCCAGACGGACTTCTGTGCCTATCTCCCCGTGAAGAAGGCATCCCCGACGTGGAAGAGCGCGTGCAGAGTTTCATTACTGAGAACATACGCAACATGTACAGCAAAACAGAGGAGATTATTCAGGAGAATCTACGGCGTAGCCAGCGGATTGCGCAGCTTAACAAGGACCTCTTTCGCAAGCTGACGGGCAAATAATGGCCTGTAATGAAAAAAAAACAAGAAAAATTTTGTTAACTCGCTTGAAAACTTCTATATTTGCAAAGTAACAGACAGGATACCTTGCTTTATGAGAGAAGAGTGAGACTTCTGATACATATGAAAAGAATTTATTTTACAACCTTAAATAATTAATAAAACTTAAAGAAATTATGGCTCAGAAAAGAGTTTATACCTTCGGAAATGGACAAGCTGAAGGTAATGCGCAGATGCGCGAGGCTCTCGGTGGTAAGGGCGCAAACCTTGCCGAAATGAACCTCATTGGTGTGCCAGTGCCTCCAGGCTTCACAATCACTACAGATTGCTGTAATGAATACTATGAAGTAGGTGAGGAGAAAATCAAAGAGCTTCTTCAGGGTGAAGTTAACGCAGCTGTGGCTCATGTAGAGAAACTCATGAACTGCAAGTTTGGCGATGTGAATAATCCACTGCTCGTATCCGTTCGTTCAGGTGCTCGCGCATCTATGCCAGGTATGATGGATACCATTCTCAACTTGGGTTTGAACGACGAGGTGGCAGAAGGTATGGCCAAGAAGACAAACAATCCTCATTTCGTATATGATTCATACCGTCGTTTCGTGCAGATGTATGGTGACGTCGTGATGGGTCTGAAGCCTGTGAACAAAGAGGATATCGACCCATTTGAGGAAATTATCGAGAAAGTGAAGGAAGAGCAAGGCGTAACCCTTGACAAGGACCTCTCTGTTGACTCTTTGAAGAAGCTCGTTGAGCTCTTTAAGAAGGCCATCAAGGAGCGTACCGGTCAGGACTTCCCAACAGACCCAATCGTTCAGCTTTGGGGTGCTATCTGCGCTGTGTTCCGCAGCTGGATGAACGAGCGTGCTATCCTCTACCGTAAGATGGAAGGCATTCCAGACGAGTGGGGTACTGCTGTCTCTGTGATGGCAATGGTATTCGGTAACATGGGTGACACCTCTGCTACAGGCGTATGCTTCTCACGTGACGCTGGTAACGGCGAAAACCTCTTCAATGGTGAGTATCTCATCAATGCACAGGGTGAAGACGTGGTGGCAGGTATTCGCACTCCACAGCAGATTACCAAGATTGGCTCACAGCGTTGGGCTGAGCGCGCCGGCATCTCAGAGGAAGAGCGCAAGGCTAAGTATCCATCTATGGAAGAAGCTATGCCAGCCCTCTATGCTGAACTGAACGACATTCAGGACAAGCTGGAGAAGCACTACAAAGATATGCAGGATATGGAGTTCACCGTTCAGGAAGGCAAACTCTGGTTCCTCCAGACTCGTAACGGTAAGCGTACAGGTACCGCAATGGTGAAGATTGCTATGGACCTCGTCCGCGAAGGTCTCATCGATGAGAAGACTGCAATCCTCCGCTGCGAGCCACAGAAGCTTGATGAGCTTCTCCACCCAGTGTTCGACAAGGACGCTTTGAAGAAGGCAAAGGTGATCACTCAGGGCCTGCCTGCATCTCCAGGTGCTGCATGCGGTCAGATTGTGTTCCACGCTGACGACGCTCAGGAATGGAACGCGAATGGCCATAAGGTCATCATGGTGCGTATTGAGACCTCTCCAGAGGACCTTGCAGGTATGGCATCTGCTGAAGGTATCCTCACAGCTCGTGGTGGTATGACTTCTCACGCTGCTGTGGTTGCTCGTGGTATGGGTAAGTGCTGCGTATCAGGTGCTGGAGCCATCAACGTCGACTATAAGTCAAAGACTGTTGAAATTGAGGGTGTCACTTACAAGGAAGGTGACTACATCTCTCTGAACGGTTCTACTGGCCAGGTATATGCAGGTGAGATTCAGACAAAGGCTGCTGAGCTCTCTGGCGACTTCAAGGCTCTCATGGACCTCTGCGACAAGTACACTAAGTTGCAGGTACGTACCAACGCCGACACTCCACACGACGCTCAGGTGGCTCGTGCATTCGGTGCGAAGGGTATTGGTTTGACCCGTACAGAGCATATGTTCTTCGACGATCAGAAGATTGTTGCAATGCGTGAGATGATTCTCTCAGATACTGTTGAAGGTCGTGAGAAGGCTCTCGCTAAGCTTCTTCCATATCAGAAGGCTGACTTCTACGGAATCCTGAAGGCTATGGATGGTCTCCACGTGAACATTCGTCTGCTCGACCCACCATTGCACGAGTTCGTTCCTCATGACCTCAAAGGCCAGCAGGAAATGGCTAAAGCAATGGGCGTGGACATCAAGGTTATCCAGCAGCGTGTAGCTTCTCTTGCAGAGAACAACCCAATGCTCGGTCACCGTGGTTGCCGTCTTGGCATCACCTTCCCTGAAATCACGGCAATGCAGACTCGCGCCATCCTTGGTGCTGCTTGTCAGCTGAAGAAGGAGGGCTTCGATCCACATCCTGAAATCATGGTGCCACTCATCGGTATCCTCTACGAGCTCAAGCAGCAGAAGGAAATCATTCAGAGTGTAGCCAAGGAAGTCTTCGCAGAGGAAGGCGTTGAAATCCCATTCGAAATCGGTACGATGATTGAGATTCCACGTGCTGCCCTCACTGCGGACAAGATTGCCAAGGAGGCTGAATACTTCTCATTCGGTACGAATGACCTCACTCAGATGACCTTCGGTTACTCTCGTGACGACATCGCATCCTTCCTCCCAGTATATCTGGAAAAGAAGATTCTGAAGGTTGACCCATTCCAGGTACTTGACCAGAACGGTGTTGGCCAGCTCATCAAGATGGCAGTAGAGAAGGGTCGTGCCGTACGTCCAGGTATGCGCACCGGTATTTGTGGTGAGCATGGTGGTGAACCTTCATCTGTGAAGTTCTGTGCTAAGGTTGGCATGAACTACGCATCATGTTCTCCATTCCGTGTGCCAATTGCACGTCTAGCCGCCGCGCAGGCAGCGGTCGAGGAATAATCGAAAGATGCTGAAAATCAGTTACATAAAGGGCAAGTATCTGGGAAACAGGTACTTGCCCTTAATT